>CAZMLE010000069.1:0-18985 GCA_964567045.1 uncultured Pirellulales bacterium
GCATTCTTGCCGCGCCGGTGCCTGACTCCGGGTAGAATTGAAAACAGCCAAGGGCATCAAAGTCGGCCCACTTTATAAAGTCCAGAAGCTCAGCGAACTGCCGGTCGGTCTCTCCAGGAAACCCAACTATCAGTGTTGTACGAAGGACAATATCGGGGATGGCACGGCGCAGCTTTTCGATCAATCGGCGGAGCCGGTCTTTTGTGTCTGGCCGTCGCATAGCTCTCAAGATTTTGTTGTTTACGTGCTGAATCGGAATATCGAGATAGTGGACGACTTTTTTGCTCGATGCAATGGTATCGATTAGCCGGTCATCAATCCCTGCGGGCCAGAGATACATCAATCGAATCCAGGTGACACCCGCAATTTTTTCAAGTTCCGTTATCAGGTTAGCCAGGGCGTCCTTCATTTTCAGGTCGCACCCATAGTTGGTCGTATCCTGCGCGATTATGTTCAGCTCGGCCACGCCGGAGCGGGCAAGCTCGGCTGCCTCTGCCAGGATGCGACGCCTGGGTTTGCTTCTGAATTTGCCTCTGATTGCAGGGATGGTGCAGAAAGAGCACCGGTGGTTACAGCCCTCGCTGATTCGCAGGTATGCCCAGCGGCGTCCGGTAATAAGGAGCCTACCACTATCATTGCTGCACTTTTTGGGCCATTGCTCCAGGTAAGCGAGGCGCTCTTTGCAGAAAAGAGTCTTTTTGATTATCCGGGCGATGTTATCTCGCTGGCCCAGGCCAATAACAGCATCGATGCCGGGTACTTGGTCAAGAAGTTGCCGGCCGAGCCTCTGTGATAAGCAGCCAGTGACGATTACTTTTTTGACGGTGCCGCGAGCTTTACAGTCGACCGCGTGACATATTGCTTGCAGTGCTTCGACCTTGGCCGGTTCGATAAAACCGCAGGTATTAATGACAACAACATCGGAATTTTCCGGCTCGGCAGTTATTACTAAGCCCGATTTCGCGATTTTCGCCAACATTTTTTCACTGTCCACGATGTTCTTGGGACAGCCCAGCGCTACAAAGCCGACAGTGACGATTTTTCGCTGTTTTTTTGTCATAAACCCATAAAATAGCAAGAAGGTATCATTTTATCTAATATTATATCTGGGCAAAAAGAGACAAAGAGACATAGAATTTTTGTTAATTTGTTGAAATCTGCTTGACGATAAATAGATGAGTGCAATATAATGCCTTTTAAGCCGTCTAAAATACAAAAAGTAGTTTAACGCAGAGACACCGCGCTTTGTGTGCGCAGATTATTGTTTCTGGTGGGAACTTGGTTATGGATTATGGCGGCCACAGTTTCGGCCGCAGTCCAATTGTCGTTGCGACTGCGGCTGCCATGGCTCTCCTCTGGGTAGGAGGGTGTGAGGGGTTCTTTGCGCAAGAATCTGCCGGCGTGCAGGCAGAAAGCATCATCAACGAACTAAGCGGAATCAGGCCTGTAGCTGAGCCAAACATTCCGATCCCCGACGTTTATAAAGAACCGCCCCAAATCCGTGAGCAAATTGTCGGCGGCAAATCAGAGTTCAAGTTATTCTACTTCTGCAATTATCACACTTCGGACGAGTTAAGACAGGTAGTTCACGATCAGTTCGGCACAGTGATCTTCGACGAAAAAGGCAAGTCAACCCGACAGGCAGACTACACGGTCAGCAGCGTTGCTGCCACCAACCAGTTGGTAGTAAGATGCCCAAATAGAGAGGATGTTGAGGCGGTGCTGGAACTTTTGCATTACGTGGATGTCCCGCCGACCCAAGTAAAAATCGATTGCATTATTTCTGAGGTTTATGCAGATAAGACACTGGACTGGTCAACAACATTAGACATTCAAGAGCTATTCGGCGAGCAGATTTGGGCCGGACCGTCAGGTCAGCCCTTTGGGATGGCCGTTGATGAACTGCTCAAAGACCCGTCTTTGCTGCCTGCATTTCCCGGTGCTTCAATCAGGGAGCTCGCCCGCGCCAGAATGGGCCTTCAGGTTGGATATGCCAGCGACAAATACCTGGGTTTGGTCGACATATTAGAGTCACACGGTTATCTGAAAGTTCTGATGAACCCCTCGCTCGAAGTCGTTAACGGCAAAACAGCAAAAGTCTCGTCAAGTCAGAAGGTGCCGCTGCAACAGGAATATATTACAAGTGGCGCTGTTTCGCAATGGGTAGAGAGTAGAATGCAGTATGAGGACGTGGTCGATTCGCTTCAGATTACTCCTCACGTGTTCGCACAGAACTACATCGGCCTGGAAACAACCATTATGCTTGGGTCAAAATTAACGCCTGAAGGCGTCAAGCAATTGCCTATTATCACCAAGAAACAAATCGACAACAAAGAAAACCGCATCAGACAAGGTGAGAGTCTGGTAATAGGCGGGATGAGAAAGAGCGAGAGGCGCGATGTTAGGCGGGGCGTGCCCTTCCTGAAAGACCTGCCTGTGATCGGCATTCTATTTTCCGGCAGTGATTTTGAAGAGCGGGTCGTAGAGACCATATTTATTCTGACCCCGACCATCTCTACAGGCGGCAGGCCAAACAGAGAGGTGGTCGAAGAGCTTAAGAGCAAACACAAGCCGGCGGAGCAAAGCGGAGCATTATCGGAAACCTTGACCGACCCCTTGGGCGTCGAGGCCAGCAAAAAAGAACAACAGCGTAAAGCCGACGAGGCTGAGCAGGCACGGCTTGAGGCTGAGGCCGAAAAAGCAGAGGCACGACATGCGGTCAGAGAGGCAGGTGTTCGGACAGAACGGGCAGAGACACAAACTCAACGGGCAACCGCTGAGGCGACAAATATAAGGGCAGATTCGCAAAAGCTGATCGCTCAGGCCAAGACCGCTGAAGATAAAGCTGTCGCCGATGTCAAGCAGGCCCAGGCCGAGCTGGAAAAGGCAAAAGCTGAACTGGCCAAGGCAAAGACCGACACTCAAACGGCGCAGGCTGAGATAGAAAAGCTGAAAGAGCAAGTTAAACAGGCCGAGCAAAAAGCTGCTGATGCCGAAAAAAATAAGGCCAACGCTGGCGAGTCAAAACAGGAAGAAAAAGCATCCAACACTAAAACGGCTGGGAAGTCGTCAGGATAGACCCAGTTACTACTGGCCCCGCATTCGTATCACGATTAGCCATATATGGGAAATTAACAATAGTTAAGGGAGAGAGTATATGCAGAATTTCGAGGGCAACAAGTTTGCTGGTAACGAAGGTTTTGATGACCCGATTCCTCTTGACGATGAGCTCGACAAGCCGATTCCCCTTGAGGATGATGATGCCGGCAGAGCGTCCGTTTCTCGTTCGCCTTTGAATTTAGGCGGCAGTGACACGGCAGGAGTGGGAAAGCCGGTCGTGAGAAAAGCCTCTGGAGTAATCACCTCGAGCGACCGAATCACGGGCGTAAAGACCTTCTTTACAAAGCTGCATCCGGGTGCTATGGAGTTCCTTGACGAGCAGATCAACAAGTGGTTGAAAGATAACCCCGGCATCGTCATAAAGCGAACTGACACTACCACAGGCGAGGTCCAGGCCAAAAAGACCGAACCCAATATTATTATTACCGTCTGGTACTAATCTGTCTTCAATATACGGGGTCTGGGCGGAGGGTAAAACGACTTTTTGTGCCGTTTCACGCTATCAGAGAGGAGGTTCTGCAACCGGGCTGCAACGAACCAGAGACGACAGATTGGATTCTGTAAATCAGCCGGGAACTGGCACAGAAAGTCCACGCCTTTTAAGAACCGCTGCGTTTGACAAAGCAAGCAAAAAAATTCTTGCAACAAAAATCCTTGACATGTTTGGCAAATTGCCTTATTTTTCTGGAGTTTGGCTCTTTGTATGTGGTGGAACAGAACAGTTATAGATTCTTTGGAGATTTGAGTGGCTAATCAGTTGACCCGTCAGTTGATTAACGCCGGGGTGCATTTTGGGCACGGCGTCAGCCGGTGGAACCCTAAAATGGCCCCGTTTATTTTCGCCAAGCGCGGCAACATTCATATTATCGATGTCAGAAAAACTCTAAAGGGCTTGCTGATAGCAAAAAGACTGCTGGCCCAGGTGGTAGCATCAGGCAACGACGTTATTTTCGTGGGTACCAAGCGCCAGGCTCAGAAAGTAGTAGAAGCAGCGGCTAGCAAGTGTGGCATGCACTATGTCTCGCAGCGCTGGCTGGGCGGAATGCTCACAAATTTCAGAACCATACGCTCCCGATTGCAGAGACTGGAGCAGCTCGAAGCCATGGAGCAAGATGGAACACTGGAAAGTGAGAGCAAGAAACACGCCTCCAGGCTCAAACGTGAGATGCGAAAGATAAGAGGTAATATGGATGGTGTCCGCAAAATGGCTCGCCTGCCCGGTGCAGTGGTGGTGGTGGATGCGAAGAAGGAATATCTTGCTCTGCGCGAGGCCAAGAAGCTGGGCATTGCAACGGTGGGACTTCTCGATACGGATTCAGATCCCGATACAGTGGATGTGGCGATTCCGGCTAATGACGATTCCATCCGGGCGATCGAATTGATACTTAACGAGCTGGCCGATGCGGTGGCGATCGGCAAGACGATGACTTCCGCTCGTGCTGAGCCTGCGGGCCGGCCAAAGCGGTTTCATCCGAGAAGGCCGGCCCTGGCCCGCGCCGGCGAAGCTGAACCTGGGACTGTCACCGCCATCGAGCAGGCAGCAGCGCAAGATGTGGACTCGGCCCCGCAGGGAGGTGACAATAACCAGAAAGAGCCCAACCAAACAGGCAACAGCCAATAATTGCTGATGTTTAGCCAGCGGTTTCACGGCTCGACTGAGCTCGCTGAAGTCCGCCGGTTCGCATAATAAACGGTTACAATCCACAAGTCACGAGCCGTAATAAGTAAGGGTCTTCAAGATGGCGGAAATTTCAGCTTCTATGGTGGCAAAACTACGGAAGATAACCGGCCAGGGAATGATGGACTGCAAAAGTGCGCTTCAGGAAGCCAGCGGTGACATCGACCAGGCCATCCAGATACTGCGGAAAAAGGGCCTGGCCACCTTAGCCAGACGCGCCGAACGAGAAACGTCGGAAGGGCTGGTTGTGGCTAAGATAAGTGACGATGGCAAAGCAGCCGTTCTGGCAACGCTTTGCTGCGAGACCGATTTTGTCGCCAGGAGCGAAGACTTTGTCGCCGCAGCCGAAGCCTTAGCCCAGTGTGCGATGGCCTGCTCAGCCCACCAAGGCCCGGAGAATGTCCTGCAGGCCAAACACCAGGGCAGGCAGTTCAAGGATATTCTGACTGAAACGGCCGGCAAAACCGGCGAAAAAACCGAGGTAGGTGACTATGCAAAATATACGTTGGATGGTCCCGGCCTGATAGGCACGTATGTTCACTTCAACGGCAAGGTCGGGGCAATGGTGCAGATTGAAACCAGCAATGAAGATGTGGCTGCTGCGGATGTGCTCAAAAGGGCAGCTTCCGATATAGCTATCCACGTTACGGCAGCCAAACCCATGGCCTTGGATGACAGTGGCATTGACGCTGAAACCATCGAGCGGGAAAAAGCTATTTTTGCCGCGCAGGTCAAAAATAAGCCCCCAGATATGATAGATAAGATAGTCGCAGGTAAGATGAAGAAGTTCTATGCGGAGAACTGTCTTTTGCAGCAGCGATTCGTTAAGGACGACAGCAAATCTGTGGCACAGGTTATAGATGAGGCTGCCAAACAAGCTGGGGGCCTGGCAAAAATAAAGAGATTCGTCCGGTTCGAGGTCGGATAGGTTACTTAGGTTAATATTTGGTTATGCGGCGGTTTCACCGCGGCCAGAATAATACAAGTTACCATGTACGATATAAATGGCCGAGAGCAAATATAGGCGCGTCTTATTGAAGCTTTCGGGCGAGAGCTTCTGCAGGCCCGGCGAGTTCGGAATTGACGGGGCGGCACTTGAATCGCTTGCCGAGCGGATAGCAGATATATGTAAGCTTGGGCCGCAGGTGGCAGTGGTGGTAGGGGCCGGCAACTTTCTGCGAGGAGAGAGCTTCTCAAAAACGACCCACATACCCAGGAACACGGCCGATTATATGGGGATGCTGGCCACCATTATAAACGCTTGCGCGCTCCAGGAGACGCTGGAAAAGCTCGGCCAGCCGACCAGAGTCCTAAGTGCGATTGAAGTGGCGGCGATGTGTGAGCCGTTTATACGTAGAAAGGCTCTCTGGCACCTGGAGCACAACAGGGTGGCCATATTGGCCGGCGGAACTGGAAATCCTTTCTTTACCACTGATACCTGTGCGGCTTTGAGAGCGTCGGAACTGGAGGCAAATCTGCTAATAAAAGCGACGAAGGTCGACGGCGTCTACAGCGAGGACCCGGCGAAAAATCCCCAGGCACAGCTTTTTGAAAATTTGTCTTACGATGAGGTTTTGACCAGGAATTTGAGGATCATAGACCACGCTGCTGTGAGCCTTTGCCGGGACAATAACATCCCGATTATCGTGCTGAATATTTTCAAAAGAGGTAATATCGCGAAAGCTCTTTGCGGTGAGCGAGTTGGCACGCTGATTTGCGCAAAATCCTGACCGGAGGTTGAATATGCCGACAAAACAGATGGTGTTAGAGAGCAAATCCAAAATGGAAAAGGCGGTTGAGGTGCTGCACGATGAGTTAAAGACCCTTCGGACCGGAAGGGCTTCCACCGGCCTGGTTGAAAATATAAAGGTGGAGTATTACGGGACGCCTACGCCGTTAAAACAGTTGGCTACCCTGGCGGCGCCGCAGCCTGATATGATTGTGATAAAGCCGTTTGACCCGGCATCGCTGAAAGAGATCGAAAAGGCGATCAAGAATAGCGACTTGAGTATTGCGCCGATTGTCGACGGAAAGCTCATCAGGCTCAGCGTTCCGCCGCTCAGCGAGGAAAGAAGAAAGCAGCTCGTGCAGCAGGCTAAACAGGTCGGCGAGCAGGCAAAGGTCGGTATTCGCAACATCCGAAGAGACGCAAACAAGCAACTGGAAAAGGAAGAAAAAGACAAACTCATCACAGAAGATGACATGGAAAAAGGGGAAAAACAGATAGACGATATCACCAAAGAGTACACCGACCGAATCGATTCGATGATTAAACACAAATCGGATGAAATAATGCTCGATTGATGAAAACCCCCAAATAAATTTGGGGGCTAAATATTTAGCCCCGCAATTCATTGCGGGGTTTTTTACGATTATTCCGGGGGACAAAATAATGCCAGATGAAAAGAATATAAAAATCAAACCGCAACGTAAAATGGGCGTCAGGCTCCTAAAATGGGTCCTTCCAATTGTGGCTGTTCTGATCGTGTCGGCGTTTTTGCTGGTGCCTGTGCTTATTTCCAGCGGGGTCGCACGGAAAATCATATTGGCCAAAGTCAACAAGTCTATAAGCGGCCAGGCAGATTTTGCCGATCTTACAATGGGCTGGTCCAAAGGCATCAAGATTACGGATTTTAGTTTTAACGACGATGCCGGCTGGACTTCAGTGCAGGTAAAGCAAATCAGTACAAAGCCACATTACGGTTCCATTGTGATGGGTGATCTATCCTTCGGGCGAACCGTCATTGACCAGCCGCAGGTGCAGATAAATCTAAAAGCTGAGCGGCCGGTGCGGATCGCGAGCGTGGTTTCTCCGGCTCAAAAATCGCCTGTGGTCGCTTTGCCGATCAAGACCATAGACCTTGTGGTCAACAATGGCAGTCTCAAAGTGACCGATCAGCAAAGCAGAACCGTTAGGCTTGCGCAGATAAACTCGCAAGTTAGTTTAAGGCCGCCCAATCAGCGCAGCAGCTTCAATATCAATATGGCGGTGGCGGATGCGGGCAAAGAATCGACAATCAAAGCCGCCGGACAAATCCAGCCCGGCAGCGCCAGCAAGGGCTGGACTCTGAAAGGCACCACCGGCAACTTCACCATAGAAGTCAATGATTTGGACCTGGAATCCTTGGTGCCAATTCTTGAACTGGCTAAGATTCAGGTTCAGGCCCAAGGTCTGGTTTCTGCCGATGTAAACGCCGTGATAAGAGATGGTGCCCTCGAGAATTTAACTGGGATGGTCAAAGCAAGGAATCTGGATATAGCCGGTCCCCAGCTAAAGGGCGACAGATTAAAGACCAGCCTTTTGGATGTCACCGTGAAATTGAGAAGCCGGCAGCAATTTATAGACATTGAGAAATTGCAGGTAGATAGCGACTGGCTCAGAGCAAAAGCCGGCGGCATGGTTCCTACCACGTTTAAGTCGTGGGGCGACATTTTGGCAGGTAAGTCGGATTACAGCTTGAACGCCGATTTTGAGGTTGATGTCGATAAGGTTCTCTCACAGATGCCGCGTACGTTTGGCCTCAAAGAGCAAATGAAGGTGACTTCAGGCAAATTGAGCGGAAATATTCAGGCAAGTCGCGGCAGGCTTATAGGGCAGGCAAATCTGGCTGGATTGGCCGGCACGGTCGACGGGAAAAAGCTCGCTCTTTCTGAACCGGTCGCCGCCAAACTCCAGATAACTGCCGAGAAGGACAAGTTTAACTTTGATGCCCTCGATGTCTCAGCCGCATTTGCCAAAATCAGTGCCGCCGGCAGCCTCGAACAGCTCAAATATGACGGGCGGGTTGACCTGGCAAAACTCCAGTCGGAGCTGGGGCAATTCGCAAATTTAGGGCCATACCGGCTGGCCGGCGAGCTTTTCAGCAAGGGACAAATCTCCATCGTTAAAGATAAGATCACAGCCGCCGGCTCTTCGCAGGCAAAGAATCTTGCCGTTAGTTCAGATAAAGGTGTCAGTGCCGCCGAGCCGATGGCTGATGTCACTTTCGCTGTTGACATCGACAGGCCGAACAATATCCTCACCATCGGTTCGATAAAGGCAAATGCCAGTCTTGGCCAAGTGAGCATAAAAGATGCGGTTGTGCCGTTGAGCGAAAAAGCTGCCAAACCTATGAAACTGGTGGCTTCCGCCAGCAATGTTGACCTGCAAAAAGTTCAGCCGTTTCTGGTGTTGTTCGCGTCTTTCCCGGAAAAGATGCAGTTGGCCGGCATCGCTGAATCTCAAGTTCAGGTCACTTCCGAAAAGGATATTTACAGAATCACCAGCGATGCCACAAAAATCAAGAATTTCAAGCTCATCTCAGCGGACAAAAAACCTTTTGAACAGCAGGAAGTTTTGCTTACTTTCGATGCCGAAATCAATCCCAGCCAAAAGGCGATAAATGTTAGAAAGCTCCAACTTGAAAGTCCGCAGATAAAGGTCAAAAAAGCCGAATTCAGTAAGACCGACAATGGCGGCAAGACAAAATTGCAGGGTCAGCTTGAAGGTGAGTATGATTGGGCCGCTGTAAGCGCAGCGGTCTCCGGTTTTTTGCCGCAGGGTTTTGAGCTGGCCGGGCAAAGAAAGTCCGCCATCAGTTTCTCTAGTGAATACCCAGCGGGCAAGGCAGACGAGCTGCTGGCTCATCTTAACGCCAAGACGAAGCTCGGCTTTGAGCGGGCCGCGTACCTGGGATTGAATTTTAGCGCCACAGAGGTCGATGTGCAGGTTGAAAACGGCGTGCTGCGCATCGCGCCGTTTTCCTCAAAGGTAAACAATGGCCAATTGAGCTTTGCGGGCCAGGCTGATTTTACGAAGAAGCCAGCGGTGCTGAGGACTCCGGGGCCCATCCAGGTGGCAAAGGACGTTCAAATCAATAAAGAGACTACGGAAAAACTGTTGATGTACGTCAACCCGATCTTCGCCAACGCAGTTAATGTTAGCGGCGTGGCGAATTTTGGCTGCGAAAAACTTGCTATACCGCTGGCCAGCAGCGCCAAGAAAGACCCTTCGACCGCGCTCAGGGCAGGCCTCGAAGTAATCGGCACTATCTCGATGAACAATGTGCGCTTAGAGGCTTCGGATTTGCTCGGGCAAATTCTTTCTGCCACTAGCGGCGGCCTTCGCGGGCAGGTCATTACCATACATCCCACGAAATTTGTCTTACAGGATGGCTTCTTAAGATATGACGATATGCAGGTGGACGTCGGCGATAATCCGATCAATTTCAAAGGCGTCATCGGGCTGGATAAAAGCTTGAATATGACTGTCACTTTGCCGTACACTGTCGACGGCAGAACTGTTAGGGTCGGTAAAGACGCTGCCGCTCAACGGATATCTGTGCCTCTTAAGGGAACCATTAATAAGCCTGAGCTTGATTTAGGTGCGCTTCTCCAGGACCAGTTGAAGAAGCAGTTGGAAGAGCAGTTGCGAAAGGGCCTTGAGCGAATATTGCGGTAGAATATTTTATTTAGCCCTGCAATTGATTGCGGGGTTTCTATCCCTCCGTAAGAATTAAAAGGCAATAGCATGTTCCAGGAACTTTTATCCACGCCCAGCGCACAACTGGGCAAGGCCGGTCGCCTGGCAGTCTTTCAGATTAAATTATGGTCGCACTGTGTCAGGCTGTTGAAGGCCAACCGTGCCGGCCAGCAGGCGGCCGCTCTGTCGTATCATACGATCTTTGGAGTCGTCCCGCTGGCGATTGTCATTCTGCTAATTTTTCAGTTGTTTCCCAAGCACAAAGATGTTGCCGACGGGATCAAAACTCTGGTGTACGAGCAGCTTCACCTGACGACGATCGAATATCACCCCGATCCGCAGAAGACCGACGAGAGAATAATGCTCACGCAATACCTGGACAACATAGTTGGCGACTTCTTCCAGGGCGTAAACACCGGCTCGGTTACGATAGTTAGCGCCATATTTGTTATCTGGGCGGCTCTGGCGCTGCTTTCGACTATTGAAAGGGCATTCAATAATATCTGGCACGTCCCCAGAGGCAGAAATCTGCTGCACCGAATTATCAATTACTGGGCGGTTTTGACCCTCGGGCCTCTGTTTTTGGGCGTTGGAATCTACCTGATCACACAATACGCCGCCGCAGTACAGATTCACAAGACCGTTTTATCAAGCATCGGCCCTGCTCTGTTATCTTATCTTGTCTCGACCGCGGGTTTTTTTCTGCTGTATTTTGTCCTACCCAATACCAAGGTTCAGGCAAGAGCTGCCATTTCCGGCGCAGCGGTGGCTGCTCTGGTCTGGGCGATTGCCAAATGGGGCTTTGGGCTGTACATCACAGAGTTTGTTCCCTACGGCAAGGTCTACGGTGTGTTAGGCATTGTGCCGCTGAGCATATTGTGGATTTTTATTAGCTGGCTTATCGTTTTATTTGGCTTGCAGTTGACCTTCACCACCCAGCACTTAAAAAGCCTTGACGCTGCGGAGATTACTGCTGCCAGGAAAACGGAGCGATATTTCATAGCCAGCGAGTTGACGGTTATCAATATTGTCAGGGAAATTGCCGTAGCTTTTGAGCAAAACAGCGCCCCTGTCCCAGCGGAAATTATCTGCAGCAAGTTAAGCATGCCTGCTGAGTTCGGCGAAAAAATATTAAACCATCTTGTGGTGGAGGGCCTGCTGGCAAAAACCAGCGACCCAATTGTCGGCTTTCTGCCGGTAACCGACCCGGAAAACATCAAGCTGTCGCAAATTGCCAAAGCCGTCGCCGACGCCAGCTTCGGTCAGCCGTTGCGCGAAGCCGGCAAGCCTTTAGAGCACATAGTTCATCAGCAGAATGAGCTGCTCGGACGATATAACCTCAAGCAAATCCTAAGTGACGAGTAAGACGCTGCAAGTAAGTAGAGTATAGTCACAGTGCCATGAACATACTGAAAGCTGGCTGTGTCCCCTTCGTTTTGTTGGTGATATGCTCTCCGGCTTTGCTTTGTGCGCCGGAGGCGGGGGCAGTCCGTCCTGAGGATTCTCTGGTAGTGGTGACATCCAGCACTCCTATGGGAAAACGCGCGGGAAACGCGTTTGTAATTGGCGACGGTACGTTGGTTGTAACTGCGCACCATCTGGTATTCGAAGAATCCGAACAGGGTGAGCATCAAATGCCCGGACTGGTCAGTTTAGTCAGCCCTTATCTTGGACAGGCGTGCTATGGTGAAATTGTGGCTGCCGATGAGGAGCTTGACCTTGCTGTGCTCAAAGCGGCTTGGCAGGGTCATCCGGCCCTGCAATTAGCCGATGACAACAGCATACTTTCTGCTGAACGCATGCAGATAATCGGTATGCCCGAAGTTATTCACAGTATCGGGCCCGATGCTAATGAGCCTTTTCCTGAGAGCTTGACCTTCCAGCGTCAGGTGCTGCCGGGCGACTTTGTAGCAGTTCGTCAGCGGACCCCACGATTCATATCGCTGCGTGGGATCGGCCAGCTTGGCGAGGGCTGGAGCGGCTCACCGATGCTTCTGCCTGGCAGTTGTAAAGCTGCCGGATGTTTTGTTCGACTGCATGGAACGATAGGGCAAAGGTTTGTATCAACTCAGGGCCCGGTAATATCGCAGGTCAAGCGCCTGGTAGTCAAGGCTGGTCAAGAAAAATCTTTACATCCTGTCGAACATGGTCTTTCCAAGGCAAAAGACGCAAACGATGTCTTTTTGCTTAGTCTCCAGACCTACAGGCATTATTTGGGGCGCGATTACGATCAGGCATTTGAGCAGGCACAGTCGCTTATCGGCTTGCGACCTGAGTCTGCCTTGGTTTACACTCTTGCTGCAAGTGTCGCGGAAGAACAAGGCAAATTTGAAGACGCCGAGCGGTACTATCAAGAGGCTCTGAGACTCAACCCTGATGCGGCTAACTTAAAGATTTATTATGCCCAGTTTCTCTCAAAGCGTCAACCAGATAAAGCCCTGGAGATTCTGCAGCAGATGTGGCAATTCGACAAATTAAAGCTCTATGTCGCGCTGCTAACGTTTAATATTCTTTCCCAACGTGGCGAGTATCAGCGCTGCAGCACATTGCTGGAGGAGGCTCTCAAGGTTAGTCCCAACAATGCCTATTTGTGGGTCGATCTCGGAGGTTGCCAATTTCACTTGGGCGAGGTGAACGATGCGATCATTTCGTTGAGCAAAGCGGTGGAACTTCTGCCGGAGACAGGGCCGTTCCGCGGTCAGTTGGCCCAGTTGCTCGAAAAGCAGGGCAGACTGGATGACGCAGAGCGGCATTTTCGTAAGCTTCTTGAAATTGAGCCTGACAACCCCGTGGTGCACTTCTGGCTGGCCCAGTTTCTGGCCAGGCATCGGCCCGGAGCCAAAGAAGAAGCCTTGAAAGAGGCACAAATTGCCCTTGAACTGCCCGTCCGGAAGAGCCTGTCCAGACAGGTCATCGAAGAATTGATCGGCGACCTGCGGTCAAAGAGCGAAGAAAAACCACCCCAATAGCAATCCTTCCCTTCGACGGCTCAGGGCAAGTGTGCTCCTATATCGCTCAGTTCTTTTTAGGGTCAGCCACGATGCGATTGCTCATCTGCTCCTGGAGCCGGCCGATTTCATAGTGGCAGTCCACCCATAGTGCTGGCTCAATCGGCTTCGGTCTGCCTCGCAAATCCTTGGGGGTCTGGACGTCAGCCAACGCCGTCGCAGTCAGTTTTATCTCGATAGTGGCCCCTTCTTCAGGAACCGCGAACGTCTGTGGCTCGCCGACCTCGTATGTCCCTTTATCGCAACGCAAGTTAAAAGTTATCTTTGCCGGGCTGTTCAAGGCAGGCACCGACAACTTGTAAGAAACTGGGAATCGCTCGTTCTTTTTGGGCTTGGCCGGCACCGTTTTCGTAAGGGCAGAGTGTAAAACCTGGTGAAGCCGAATCGTCTCCATGGGCACTGCTGTCCAGAGATACTGTTTGTTTAGCTGGCCATCGTTCTTCGTTATCTCGAGGTGGTCGATTATGTTGCCGTTGATGTCTATGGTATCCATAGTGAGCTGATTGCCCTTAATATGGAACAGGCAGAAATGGTGTATTTGCCTGGCGCACGCATGATAGAGGCTTGGCTCCACGGTGTAAAGTGGCGCACCGCCGCCGCCGGCTGTAATATAGGTGACGTGACTTCCGCTGGTTTCGGCTGGCGGGGCGACCGGCCAGAAACGCTCGTACTGGTGTGAGTGACCTGTGATGACAAAATCTACGCCCGCTTTTGCCAGGCTCGGCAGGGCATCCGGGTAGCCCCAGTCTGACCAGTGCCCGCCGAAGTTCAGGCTCGGCACGTGATAGCTTACGAATCTCCACTGCGCCCGGCTGCTTCCGGCATCGGCAGCAATTAGCCTCAGCAGTTCTCTGCTTTCGACGCCTCTTGAGATGTTATCGAGGCAGAGATAGTGAAGCGGACCATAGTTGAAGCTGAAGTCGTTGCCCTGCCCGGGCGGAATCAGCAGTTTTTCGAAATTACCGCCGTTTCCTTCGTGATTGCCCTTGGCAATGTAAAAGGGGGTAGTCTCTGCCAACCCTTTGACAGGGGCGAAAAATTGAGGACCCCATTGCTCGTACTGGTCGCCTCTCGATGCCAGATCGCCGGTATGGACCACAAAGTCAACCTTCCTGGTTTTCATTAGCTCTATTAATTTGCGATGAATATCAGGATTGGTGCGACTGTCGCCATAGACGACGAATGTCACTTCGTTGGCGTCGAGGGCAGTGGTGCGAAATTCGTAGATTTTGCTGAGCATACCCGCTCCAGCCACACGATATTTATAAGCTTGGCCCGGCTCTAAGTCTTGCAGCCAGACCTTATGAATGAAGGCCGTTTTCTGATCGCTCTGTCTGCTGGCTGTGCTATGGGCACACTTGCTCGGTATCAGACCTCTGCCATAGCATATTTTGCCTGGTTCCTGCGTACTGGTTTCCCACATGATAGCGGCCCGATCTGGGCACACTCGAAGCAGTACCGGCCCTTTTATTATTCCGGCGCAGCCGCCCGCCGTCACAAGCACGATCGCTAAGGCGGCAGAAAGACAAAAGAGCGGTGACATCATAGAATTTACAGTCACGTGTGGGTGTCTTTGAGATGCGTTGGTCCTCATAAAAATCTTGCCTTTCCATAAAGGTTGAACGGGATTTTACCTCGTGATGGTTCCAATCAGACTACTGCGCGCAGTATATATGAAAAATACGCCGAACCCGAATAGTGCCAGCGAGCAGATTAGTAATACTGTCTGCTGGACGCGCGGGCCCAGCAGTGTTGAGCCTTTGAAGCTTGCCCAGGACAGAATTTGCAGCCAGACAAGGTCCACCGACCAATGAGCCAGGGCAAACAGTGCGAAGGCCCAGACTCCCCACTTGGTGGCCTGGGTAGCCAGGGCCATACCCACAGTCGCCCACCATATGAGGAAATATGGGTTGGTGGCAGATAGTATAATGCCGGCCAGAATGGGTTTGCCCGCAAGGGCCTTGGGCTTGGCATCGGCTTTAGCTTTCAGGTTAAGCAGGGCCTGTGCTGCCATCAATATTAGAAAAACACCGCCAGCCAAGCCAATCGCAATCTGGACTTTTGGCAGCTTGAAATATTTTCCCATGCCCAGGATAATCACCACCATCAGCGGAAATTCAATAATGCCGTGGCCGACAGCAATGAGCGGCCCGGCATATCGTGACCGTGCACCCATCGCAATGGCGGTAGCGGTGACGGGCCCCGGCTGCATCGCCCCAGAGCAGGAGATAATCAATACCTGAGCTAAGAAAAACAGCAAGCTCATCAAGTCACCAAGTTTTAATCGAAGATTCCTGCGGGTACTAATTTTCAAATAGCATTTTGAGCACCTCGTTTGCTTCGTGCTCATTATTAACCTGCCTCTTGGCAAGTCGGGCCCACGCTTGGTAGTAAGGCTTGTTGCTGACAAACATTTCTTTCGACACGTATCCTGGAAGCCATTCACACTTTTTGAGTTCGCCAGCCGGCTTTAGATAGATGTAGCCGCATACCTTGTCGGCAAATCCTATATGGGGGTAATAATGATAATCGCTCGACCTGTTGTCTCGGAGATTCCCAAACGGAGAATCCAACACATCAAATCCCGCCGGCACATTTCCTCGTTTTTTCATGATAGGTTCGATAAACTCCCTCATAACGGAATCGAAATAACTCTCGTGCATGGCGACTTGAAATATCTGGTCGCCATATCTCTGGTGTAGCATCGCTCCCATTCGGTTGAACCTTCTAACTAATTTTCCATTTACTATGATGGGTTGCTGGTAATGGATGTACGAGTGGTTTAACCCTACCCATACGATTCCACGTTCTCCTTGCTCAATAACTTCGTTCTGTATATTCCTCGCCATCAGTTCGTCACGCTTAAGCATAAGCAGTATGTCGTCAAATAAGCGGAAGATTCTCAACTTTTCCCATATCGGCGCTTTAATTTTTGCACTTTCTCCGCCCGTCACAAGACCCATAGAAGGCCCATCCCATTTCATGTCGATCCCAACGAGCCGCATCTTTTTCCTGCTGTCCGGAATTTCTTGGTTTAATCGCCAAACCGTTTCAAAAACATCCCAGTATTCTTTAGATCCCCAGATGCCCCAAGGCTGATGCCGGGCGATTTCCAGAGCAAGGTCAGGATCGAATTCAGAAGCCATCACTAATCGATTGATTTTTTCGCTATCTTCCGCTAAGCAAACTTCCATTGCTACACACGTCACACCGGCACGATAATACAGATCTGGGATAATCTTATTGAGGAAAACCAAATAATCTTTTGTCTCATGTACTTCTCCAAAAATCGTTACCTGATGCTTTGCGGCCGTTTCCACGGCATATTCCACGGGGTCTTTGCTGTTTTGTTCCAGCCATTTAATGAATCCTGCGTGGTCATCTTCAGTCAGGGAGGAAATCTCCACCAATAACGAAGGATCGCGGGTTGTATATGGCATTGTTATGCCTGAAGGCAGCGCCATACTTCTACTGGCAAGATAAACTGATCTGATATTGGTAAACGCTTTTGCGAAGAGCAGCGCTGTTAAAACAAACACGACTCCAAATGTAATCAAGGTGTATTTTCCAGCTTGTGGTTCTTGGAGAACCTTAGTACCCGTTATAAAGTCATGCCAGGCGCGTTTTTTCCTGGAAAATGCTACCCAAATAAAACCCGAGAAAAGAAAGACCCCTGAGGTAAATTTGCCGATTGTCTCACGCAAACATGCCCTCAAATAACCTATGGCTTTGTCTTTTGAAGAATATATTGTAAGACCACATAGTGCCTTGCCGATAGTCCGGCCTTTCCAGCCAATAAGCAGGCTTGAATAAACCAGGAAGGATATAAGGACGGTTAATTCCAACGGAACATATTTACCAAAGTAGCTAAATATCTCAATAGCAACCTTGACACATACCCAGGCAATGAACAAATCGATCCATATTGCTGTAAAACGTGCCCAAAATCCTCCCGGACGGTTACTGATGACTGGATTTTCCATAAAAGGCTTTCTAAATCGCTGAAGCTCTTTAAATCAATCTGAGTGGGCGCTTACTCTCCGATGATTTTTACCAGGACCCGCTTTCTTCTTTTCCCGTCGTATTCCCCGTAGAATATCTGCTCCCAGGGGCCGAAATCAAGTTTGCCATCGGTCACCGCGACCACTACTTCTCTGCCCATTATGCTACGTTTAAGATGTGCATCGGCGTTGTCTTCGAGACCGTTGTGGCTAT
Organism: uncultured Pirellulales bacterium; assembly: GCA_964567045.1. Lineage (GTDB taxonomy): Bacteria > Planctomycetota > Phycisphaerae > Sedimentisphaerales > Anaerobacaceae > JAFNGF01. The sequence goes on from CAZMLE010000069.1 coordinate 17,483, forward strand.
ACTGCGAGTAGGGCTTTTCCGGCGCCAATTTCTCCAGCCAGACCTCGAAGTCGTGGTGCAGGCCAGATTCATCGTCGTTGATAAATACACTGGCGGTGATGTGCATGGCATTACAAAGCAAAAGCCCCTCTTTGATGCCGCTTTCTGCCAGGCACTGCTCGACCTGCGGCGTAATATTGATGTACTCTCTTCTATTTTGTGTATTGAACCAAAGCTCTTTTCGGTAGTTTTTCATTATCCTGTCACCTCCAACAAATTCTTTAGGACCTCGCATTGTAGCAGAATCCGCACCGCTGCGAAATATCGCCTTGAAAATTTCTGTGCCGGCCGGTATTTTGGGCGTACTAATATAGGTGCAGTATGAAAAAGCAAACAATATTCTGGGATGTCGATACACAGTTCGACTTTATGCTGCCGCAGGGCAAGCTGTATGTACCCGGAGCGGAGAAGATTATAGACAATGTCAGCAGGGTGCGAAAATTCGCCCTGGATAATGGCTTCTCCCTCATCGCGGACATCGACTGGCACAGTAGAGACAACACTGAGATTTCGGACAATCCTGATTACAAATTGACTTTCCCGCCACACTGTATGGCCGGCTCCCCCGGCAGCGAAAGAGTCGGATACCTCGGCGAACTGCCCATCGAATACGCCCAGATCGAGCCAACGGACACGAAGAACCTGCGAAAACTCATCGAAAAAGACCAGTTTCACATCGTCATAAGAAAAGAGAGCGTCGATGTCTTTGATAATCCCAACACCGATAAGATTATCAATCTTCTCAAGCCTGAGGCGGTAGCTGCTTTTGGCGTCGCGCTGGATTTCTGCGTATACTATGTGCTGCGAGGTCTTGCCAGGCACAGCGGCATCAGGCTGTTTCTTCTGAAGGATGCCGTCCGGGGCCTTGGCGCAAGACCCGAAAAGGAGATACTTGACGAATTCAGGCAAATGGGGGTCGAAATCACCCAGTTCAGCGACTTGGTAAGGCAGTTGCGATGTGGCTGATGAGAGATAATCCCACACTTTTCGTAGACCTTTATGAGCTGACTATGGCTCAGGTCTATTTCCAGAAGAAAATGCACAAGCCGGCTTACTTTGAGGTCTCCGTCAGAAGACTGCCGGAGAACTGGGGCTTTTTTGTGATGGCGGGTCTTAGCGAGGTGGCATCTTATCTTGCCGAGTTCAGATTTGCCAAAGAAGACATCGATTTTTTGCACTCGACCAAGATATTTTCCGATGATTTTCGAGACTGTAGCATCTTTACAGAGTTCCTTTCTATCCTGCTTTTCGCATTTGGCCTGTTCTGCTGCGATGCAGCGTCTTTATTGTCCAATCTTGCCTGACGATGTATACGTCCCGCTGCATATCAACCGCTATCCGTTGGCTAATATGCTCACCAGTGCGTACACGGTAAATACTTTTTTGCATCTTGCGGTGCCGACGATTAGTTCTGTGGTGATTCAGACGGAATTGGACATTTCCTGAGTTTGAATTAGTATGTGA
>CAZMLE010000070.1:0-18719 GCA_964567045.1 uncultured Pirellulales bacterium
ATTATCCAAACCAAAAACCAAATTCATAACAGACCTGCTTTGCGGAATCCTGTTCTCAAGCAACCTGATCCTGACACACATAGCTTCAAAAGTCCCAAATCCAAGCAGGATAACGGCAATAGCAAAACGATTCCGTCGACAATTGTCTGACGGCCAGCCTTTCGTTAAGCCACTGTGGTTTAACTACCTCAGCCTGGCCCGGCGATTCGTCGTGGTACGAGATGCCGTCGTTCTTGATGGGGTTGCCGATGGCCAGCGACCCGTAGCCGCCGCCCATTACCTTCATAGCCAGGATTCCCATTTTTTTCTTTTGGGCGGCGGGAAGCACAAGCTGCTGGTACGGGCGACGCCTGACGGTAGGATTGAATGTCGTGAGCACCGTATCGAAATCGAATAATTCGATTGCCCGGCGCATCGACTCGGCGCTCTCGTGGCCGGTAACGCCGATAAACCGCGCGACCTTTTCATCGCGTAGTTTGTAGAGCGCCTTCAGGACGCCGTCCGGTTTGTCCCATTTGGCGAAGTCCTCGTCGGCCTTGGTGCCGTGAACCTGCAGCAGATCCAAATGGTCGGTACGCAGGCGCTTAAGGCTGGCCTCGACATCTCTCATCGCGCCCTGGTATGAGCGGCTGCCGGTCTTGGTTGCCAGAAAGACTTCCTTGCGCCTTGTAGAGAGCACCTGCCCGAAGTTGTGCTCCGACTGGCCGTTGCCGTACGCGGGTGCCGTGTCGAAATAGTTTATTCCCGCATCGAGTGCTGCATTTGCCAGTTCTGCGGGATCAAACTTCGCGGTCGGTGGGTCTTTCATCGCCACGAAGCCGCCGAGGACTAAAGCGCTTACTTGAAGACCTGTTTTGCCTAAAGGGCGTTTTGGGATGGCGGACTTGGTGGGTTTTTGTCGCTCCTCGGATTCACCTGCAAAACCGGCGCGTATACGCACTGCCTCAACAGCCGCTGCGGTGACTATCCCGGCCATGAACTCTCGTCGATTTATAACTGACTGCATAAGATAAGGTTGTAACCCGCGATGCCTGTTCAGGCAACATTTGTCCTATTGCAGTCGATGGAAGATAACCTGCCGATACGGTCTGACGGAATGAGATCAGACTGGAGGAGAGAATTGCCCGGGTTTTTTGCATCCTAAGTTGTTATTTGAAAACAGGTTATAGAAATCCGCATTTTTGCATTGACAGGGAGACATATTGTGCTATAATTATAATACAATAGGGTAATAGATGAATAGCGCATTGCGAAACTATATGGAGACGATGGATGATTGAGTTTAGGCTGGACATTAAGAGTGGTGTTCCTTTCTATCGCCAAATCGTGGACCAAATACGATATGGGATTGCCTCCAAACGTCTGCTGCCTGGAGAACAACTGCCTACGGTCAGAGAGCTGGCGGTGCAATTGGGGCTTAACCCTAATACCGTGCGCAAGGCCTATTCGGAGTTAGAGATATTGGGAGTGCTGCACACTCAGCAGGGCACAGGCACTTTTGTCAGCAATCAAGAAGTCCAGATCGGGGACGCAGAAAGGCTTCGGATGCTCAAGCAGGTCTGCGACGAGCTGGTCGCTCGCGGCCAGCAATACAACCTTACATTGAATGATATTGTCGATCATTTGCAAAGGAGACTTAACGATGGCAGAGAAGAAAAAAACACCGGCATTTAGCCAAATTGCAGCCAAGTATATTGAGAGCCAAAAAGCGCGGCTATCCGTGGGTTGTCGTTCAAGAAATGTAGCTTGAATATACGGGTTTGAACTTGAAACACTAATGACTTTCGCGGGTCGCCTGAAACGCGATATTATTGAAACCTCACGGGGGGCAATATTCTCTATTTCGCAGACACGCCCAAACGATAGAGCACATGGAACAAATTCTATTTGTGGATCAACTACTGCTGATACGGTGAGCTTTACAAGGTCTTGATCAGGAGCATCAGTCAATACAGATACCACATGATTTTCCGGCCCAGGCCTATTTCAGGATCGAAAAGTAACTTCAATGGCACCCATCTCATCAGGATATATCACTCTTTTATTTGCCCGAACATCCGTACATCGACAATCAGCCATCACCTTCCTTATCTTTATCAAATTGGAGGTAGTATTCTTGAATGGGAAATTTACCTTTACTTGCGTATCATAATCGAGTTGCCCTAAATCGATATGGTATTTTGCGAAAGAGAGTCCCTTCCGGCTTGGCCCGCCAAACAGCAAAAAAATGCACGTAAAGCTGAGCAGTAAAGTTAATATGCCGATCGCTAATGGTATTAACGCTATGGTTCTTCGGTTATGAAAAAAAGTCATGGCAAATGTTTGGTGCCCTTATTTTGTACCTTACCGGAACTTTTCTTCCAAAAATATCCTGTGCCAAGTATGGCTATGAGGAAAAACCCCGTAAAACCTACCAAGAGCAATAATCCGCCAGCCGTATGGTTTACGCTTATGGGTTGTTTTGAGAACAAAAGAGCTCTTCTATTCCAGCGTTTCTTCAGAATATTAGCTTCGAGCCAATAGGGCTTGATGTGAGGTGTTGTCACCACAAGAAACCTGGAGTCCTGAGCTTTCAAAAGTAAGAAGTAGTGGCCTTGGTGTTCTATTATGGCCAAGGCGCTATTGGCATCCATCAGATCTTTCAATCTATTGACACTTAGCTTGAAAGCATCGCCATAAAGCCCCATTTTCTTGCAGGCAGTCTCTAATCCGAGCAAAGTTGTGCCCTCTACATGGTCCCACTCAGCCATCCGCGCTATTTCATCTAAAGAATATTCTTCCTTGTGCAAACACCTGGTTCCAATGTATAGAAGACTTGGCCCGCATAGCATGGTACTGCTTGGATACAACTTGGCTCCCTTAAGGACTTCAAGCGTGCTATGAATTTGCATCTCGGAAGGGAGAAGTCCTTCCGACTTCATAGCAAAAACCGTATTCAGTGAAAGTAGGATAAGGAGTATAGGCACTATGGTGATCGGTCTTCGCCTGTTCATTTTTCGTGTCTACGTTTAATAGAACGCTGAATAAGAGCAAGAATACTTAGTCCCGCAAGGGCAAACGCTGCAATAGCTGCAATTTGGACACCCTGATATAACCTCTTGGCATTGGCAGACTGAGCTAACTTTGACCTACGCGATTGGTCTTTCGCTGCGGTTTCTAGCTTTGAATCTTCGTTAGCCAAGACCGCTGCTTCTGTTGCTTGCTGGGTTGTTGCTGTTGTTGTGTTTTTTATGGCATCGAGAACCAGATCCACGTCTTGTTGAGATATCCGATACCCATGGCCATAAATGTAGTTCAGGCCTGCTATCTCGTCTATGACATGTGTCCCGTACGGGATGTTCGTGCCCGCGAGGGTAAAAACAGTGGGATCGATTGGCTTGTTTACACTTACCGAGTTTGTAGAAACCGTAGAAACGAAGCCACCATCGGGGACTATTTTTCCCGAATACATTACCCTAACGCTATCGAACCACCAAATACCTGGAGCGTATTCTTTCAGGGTCATTATGTATTCGTAGGTGACTTCGTTATTGACTATGTTTTGGTACTTCTTAATGCAATATCCCTTCGAGGGGACGACCCATACTTTCATGTTCGCGGCAGCAGGGTTGGGAGGATCCGGCTGGCTGCATGATAGCAGGATACAGTCCTCGGTATCCACTTGATCGCTTTTGGTGGTCAAGCGATACCGTGCCTTGGTACTTTCCACAATCGCCTCCGGTAGAGTCATTCCATAAAATACCGACTGATATTTGAGTAGCGGATTCTCTAAGCGCTGTGTCTTTTTGTCCCACATGGAGTTTGTGACATCGACTCGTCCGAGCTCGGGGGTATACCGCAAGGTGGATTCTATTGAACATATTTCGACGCCTCCAACTGACGGCGGTCTGTAGTGGACCTCATAGTCTTTCCCTTGCTCTAACAACAAGGGTTCTGTATCTTCTCAAACGAACTCGCTTTTCAGGATGTCTTTCCGGAAGCGCTCACCATCCCACCATATTTTCATCGTCTGCTTTAATCGCCGCGCTCCTTTACCTTTGAAGGAACGAGCCTCCAAAACATCAAGTGTGGCTTCGATGGACCGAACACAATCAAGGGTTTCTTGATGCCGTTCGACAATGCTCTGGACTTCAGGCGGCAAATGTGTGCTGCGGGCAGCACCGGGCGTTTGGGCGACAAATAAGAGGCTGCCACCAATAACTAAAGCCCCTGGAACCAGACATTTAACCGAGAAGAATATCGTGTTCATAGAGATCTCCTAGGTTGCAAGGGGTATCGGCAAGACCGCATTTGGAGCCAAATGCGGCCTTGCCTCCCTGATCATCAACAGTCTATCTACAGACTTTTCAAAAGGCAAGTCTTTAATTCGGGCACGGCAGAGACCGAAATCGCGGAGAAATTCGCTCAAGCTGCTAAGCAGTACGAGTCCAATCCGGGGGCGATGCATCTTCGCGGCATGAACATGCTCTTCGAGGGACTGAAGGAGAAAGGCTCGATGATTATCGTGCCCAGTTCCGCACTGGAGACCATGAATCCGGGAGCGATTGGCGGATTGGCAGCTCTGAGCCAGATGAAGAGTCAAAAAGACCAGGACGAAAGTAAAGACTCGTAGCCCAAGGGTAATCTTGCACAATGTGACGATTCGTCAGGGGCTATGTAGATTTGGTGCCCGATACTTGATGTCTGCGCAGAATTGAGGATCGCGATCAGCGGCTCAGTGGATCCATGATCAGAGCCACCTCCCAGCCCTCAAATTGTGCTTTTAGAGAGGCGGCGAGTTCGCGTTGCACCTGGGCATCCAGGCGGTTATCCCGCCACCATCGCTTGTGTGCAGCCTCACGAACGGGGAAAAAGTCATATCCATTGGTCCCGTAGTTGCGGAAGCCGGTGTGCTTACGCCATGCTAAAGACATCAGGCAGTATCTGGTAAGCTGCTCAAGCAACCTGTCATCGGGAGCATTGGCGTCCTTGACCATCGTGCAGAACTTCATGGCTGCGTCATGAGTTCTCAACTGGGCTGCCAGGTCCCGAGCGACTTGGCCGTAGTCGGGAAATAGCTTAATGCCGATCGGTCCCGGTCGGCCAAGCTGATTATTCTTCTGGAGCGTCTCAAGCTCATCGGCCAAAGCATCGGCGCCGCGTGGCTTGGGGTCGCCCAAGCTCAGCCAGGCCTCGGCCAGAAGCTCGGTTTTCTGGGGATAGATAAGCCGGGCCAGCTCGCGCACGGCCCACTTTGGCGGTTCGTCACGCAGCTCCATGTTCCACAGCGCCCGCGTGAAATAATAGATGTTTGGCAACTGGCAAATCGGAGTCTGGGCGTTACCCATAGCTCCTCGGACTTTGCCGGCTCGTTGCGGAACGTCCAATGCTTTCTGCAGCGCATCCGGCACCACCGTTGTAAAAGGCAAGCTCGGTTCAGGTTCGACCGCTCCGTATGGATAATATACCACTCGGTCATATACATTCAGCTCATCGGCCACCTTCCAATGCTCCGGAGATGCAACGGTCAACCACCAGGGCTCAGGCGAACGTTGTAGCAATTCCTTGACCACATCCCGCCAGTTCTCGCTCTGCGTCTTATTGCCCCAGCCGAACCACATCCAATATACGAGCTTGGCGTGGGAACCAAGCCCGGTATGGCGATTGATCAGCTCACGGCTCATCATCAGGATATCAACAAACTCGGAAGCCGGACTGCCTCGCCAACCGCCGGGATCGCTGTCGATCACCCAATAGCCGTCGGCGTTGTTGCACACTTTGTAGAATTGGGCACGGGCGGCCCTCAACTGAGCCATCTGATTCGGATCGCCCGGGTCTTTCAGGATCTCGGCCTTAAAGTAATCCCGCTCGGCTACCGGAGGAAGGTCGCGCACTTCGCACATATTGTTGGCGCATTCGCCTATCCACACCTCCATGCCGTGGTTCTGCCGGGCATGGTCGATCACGGGCGGGTAGCGAGCAAGAAATGCCTCGTCCTCCTGCGAGAAGGGAATGGGAAGGATGCCGACCATGGACCAAATCTGAAATAGGTCCACTCGCATTAGAGCCAGAATGTCAACATACCGCTTCCAGTCCTCTACTTTCCACGTACGCAGAGCGTAAGGATACGAATAAGCCCAGTGCTGATGAGTGTACATGCCTCGCAGCGGAAATGATGGTTTCTCCACGACATTCATATCCGTTTTCAATGTCGGCGGCAGTGTACCGACGTCCAGTTCGCGCATCAAAGCGTATATTGCGTGCCGGGTGCCCATCTCCATTGCCCCAGCCGCGATCACGAATTTGGCGCGTCCATGTCCGACCGCGCGAAGTACAAAGCCTTCGCTGCCAAGTTCCTCCCAGCGGATGCCCGTGCAGACCGACGGCTCATACCGCTCCACTACAGAACGTCCAACCAGCACAGTCAAGCCCGGGTCAACCTCCCAGGCTGTGCTACGGCGCACATCAATTTGTGCGGACTGGCGGCAGAATGATGCCAGTTGCTCAATCGCATAGCCGAGCGGCTGACCCAGACTGTTTTCGGTGACCAGTGTCAGAGCACTTATGGGCATACGGCTTGGAGAGGGTATGGCGCCGATGACACCCTCCGGCCAGCGCTGCAGAGTGAGCGGATCGTGAGCCGGCAGAACGATGTCCGCCAGCGACCTAATCCGGGTCATAGCCTGCTGGCAGACATGCTCGTCAGGACTGCGGGTCGGCCGGTTTTTCTCTATGTTCTCGTACTTGTATATGACGTCGCCTGTGATAATAGCCGGCCCCATACAGGTGCGCACGAGCACGCCCTGGCTGCCCACTGTGTGGCAACCGAGGGGCAAGACCCGCACGCCGGGAACAATCTCCTGGTCGTCCACCAGCTGCAGAGCATCAGGCCTGTCGTTCAGCGCCTTTCGCACATCCGGCGCAAGACGGTCTCTGCCGCCAGGCTGCTGGCCAGCAGCCTCTTCGTACTCACGCCGATTGACTACAAAGCGGGCATTGGGAAAGGCGTCGAAGTAATCATAATGGTCTGCGTGCAGGTGTGTCACTATCACATGACTCACGTCGGCAGGGTCGATACCGTGCCGCTTCAACGCTTCAGGCGTGCGCTGCTCGGGCAATTGTGTGACTCCGCCTGGGATGTACCGCTGGGTTGTTTTGCTGAACTCCTGCGGGTACTTGGGACCGGTGTCAACTATTATGGGCTTTGGCCCGCCTTCTATCACCCACACGTACAGGTAAAACGTGCTGGTCTGCTCGCTGTCGCTATCCTGGAAGGTTATGTAACCGCGGACCTCGCATTGGCCGACTTTTATCGCCCTAATAGTGTATCGCGGTGCGCCTTTAGGAGCCGGGGGCCAGCGATCAAGGGTGCCAGGATCGTGGCTGGGCAATACTATGTCGGCCTTGTCACGTATCTTTTTCATCGCCGCCATACACTCTTCGTAGCTGGTGAAGATGCCTGGCGGGGTGTTTTGCTCGATATTGGCCCACAGTTGTACGGTGTCACCGGTGAGCACAACCTTGCCGTGCGCGGTGTTGATACGATAAGCCATCGAACCCGGTGTGTGCCCCCCAATCCAGAACGATTCGATACCTGGGAAAATTTCCTGGTCCTCGACCAACACCAATCGCTGCCGGCAGCTTGGCTCGTTGCTGAATTCATACATGATGCGTCCATGGCCCCAGCTCGGCGCTGCCGATGTCGCTCCCTCCCATTCCTTTTTACCGACATACACTTTGGCGTTTTTGTAGTTGAGCAAGTCATCCACGTGGTCAAAATGCAAATGGGTGATAAGGACATGGCCTATGTCTTCCGGCGTCAGACCAAATTTGCGGAGTTGGGCGGTGCAGGTCTCGTGCTCATTCTGGATAATCGGCTCGCGCAGCACGTGGGCGGCACCGCGGTTCATTTCATCGACGTTGCTGAGCCCCGCGTCAACTAATATAGGCTTTTCGCCGCCGAGGATGAGCCAGGCGTAAAGGGCAAAATCGTACGTCTCGGCATTATTGCCTTTGTGGAAGGCGTGATTGCCCGCAATCTTACACGTCCCATTTCGCAATGGATAGATGCGATATACGGGCGTGCCCTGCTGCATCGTGGTTTGTGCGACCGGCCCCTGCCTCCGCAGGGGTAAGCTTGCCCCCGCGTAGGCGGGGATCGGCTCAGCCGCAACTGCTGGCCAAGGCGCCGAGCAGACTACCAATGCTGCCAGCGCTAACTGGAACACAGATACCGATAGTTTGCCTGTTGCGGTGCAAGACAAATATGTTTCTCTTGTACCTGTCATTCGTTGACCTCTTGTGAGCTTCATAATGTCCGTTCGCGTTTTGGATTCTCGATTGCCCAGTAAACGGTTACTCCGGGATATTCGCAATTATAAGAGCGGCTGATTGCCCTGTTCAAGTCTATTGATGATGGAAATAGTTGTGAACTAATCCCAAAACAAGCGATTTTTTTAGCCTTAAATACTATGGAGTCGATAACTTTGTCTGGACATAACCTCCTTGTGCCAGCCGATTCGCTGGTTAACTCTGTCGCTTCAAGTTGTCGTTGTGTCATACAATTCTCGTTTCTGAAATTCTCAAAGGGCCAGCAGATATCGCAGCGTCCGTACTGCGACTTCAAGTTGGCACTGCCTGTCACCCGTATGAATAACGCAATGCCCAAAAGCCACGGAAAAATACTTTCAGCCAACCATTCCAGGACAGCAGGCGATATACAATCTTGCGTCCAGTTTTTACAATCTGACAGGGTAACTGGATAAAGGCATTGCGAAATCTCTTAAGCTCCGTCTTCAAAACCGACTGCTTGTGACGTTTATGCTTTTGTTTCCACCGCTCATCTTCCGGAATAGGCAAACTCAGCTACGTCTTCAGATTGCAGGCGAATATTTTCATACTGCCGCTGTACTACAATCTGCTGCTTGACATTGCCTGGACGAGTTCTGGGTTCTGTCTTGACTTGATATTTGGCCGGACGCAAAAACGGCCTCCAAAGACCCTCAGGCAGGTTATCCGCTATCTCTATCAAATTCGGCATCGCGTCAATGCCAAAGATAAGCCTTGCCCCTCTGGCATCCCAACGGTCTAAGTGCCGGGTCGAGAGATCGGTGTCACCCCGGATAAGTATCTTCCTGAAACCGTCGGCATCAATGATAGCTTCTTGGAAGAATTCCTCCGGCTGCTTCGTTTCTCAAGCGTTCCAGGTCCTCCAGACAGTCACCATTACAGAGATTGTTTTTGGCGATGTTGCGGACATGATCGGATTCGTGGTATGGCAGATGTCGCTTCAGTAGTTGCAGTTTCTCATCGATGGCCTTTGCCAGTCCAGTTTGCCTTGCCAGAAGTTGGATATCGCCGATACCGCCATAAGATAGGCCCTGGACGCGATCGGCCATTTCATAATGTATGTTACTGGCTGCAAACATAGGTGCGGATTGCTCAGGCCAGGTTTTCTTGCGGAGCCGATATTGAATTCTTTGCTTGGGTTTTCTTAAGCTTGTTTGTATTTTGTTACTCACTCGAAATGCCTCCTTGCATATTGGTATGGCCTTTCTGTTCTGTCTTTTAAAAAGCCTTTATATGCAGATATTCGGGGCGTTTCGAGCATTTTCATGAATCAAATCATGACAAAAACCAAATAATCACGCTTATATAGGGTATAGTTCAAACTGGCACAATTTTTGGGGAGCATGCCATTTGTTCTTAACTGGGGTAGTTTTTGTAAGCATCAGTAGTCACTGGGTAGCAGGCAGGTGACATGGCTGACATCGTCAATAAACCATAATCTTTCGCCATCAATTTCGAAGGCCTGCAGATAATCCATGCCGCCTTTTTTGCTAACCTCTCTTTGAAGCAGGGTGTATGCTGCAAGAATTGCAGCCTCGCCGAACTTTGCTATGGCATTGCGTGTCGCCACGAATCTTCCATCAAACCGGTATGTGCCATCTTTCTCTTGAGGCAGGAGCTTAATTGTGTTTTTGTCGGTTGGCTGTGTAAGTGGTGCGACCATAATTCGTACCTCCAACTAAAAGGGTTACCATTTTGTTCTTCTTTTCGAATTGCAGGTGGAGCTACAAGCTCATTGAGAGTCTATTTCAGGCTCTTCTGCTTGTCCCGGCTCTTTATGTTCCATCAGGTACTCAAATGCCTTCTGAAGGGCTGATATCGCTTTAGGAAGGTCATTTAAGCTAAGGCTGTTGGTTCCGTTCCATTGGCCAGTTTTGTCTTCGTACCTGACTTCAATCACTACCTTTGGCAGAGGGATCGCTCGGCCATTCTTCTGGATGGTGTTTCGAAATATAGAAGCGCTTACCGCTCCCACTTTAAAAACAGTTTCTGGTTTTGACATTTTCCGCTTATTTCTTATCGATTGGATATTACCAATCAGTACGATCGTACAAGGTGGTAGGGGTTTATAAACCTTTTGGCTGATGCTGATAGATTCCAGGCCCAGAGAAGGCGCTAAATAAGCGACCTTTACGGGAGCGACTTTCAGTAAGACCTTCTCGATGGCCGCTATTTGAAAATCAGCATCAGCAGCAAAATGTCGACGAGAAGGTTGCTACCAGCGGTGAGAAAAAGAGGTCAAGAAAAGAATTGAATGAGGGGAAGGAATCTTGGGAGGAAGAACTCAGTTTATATGGCGTTGGCTAAGAAGAGCCTTTCAGCACTTTTGGCCTTTCAAGGTATTCCGCTTCTTCCAGGCCGGAATAAGCCAAATTTAGAAGGCAAGGTGAATCCAGACTTTCAAGGCCACTTTGTTTATCCTGAGAGTGCTTTTTCTATCTGAGCTTTTGTCAGGATTGAAAGCAGCTTTTTAGGTTTGGATATTTTTGCCTTCAATGCATATAAGGAATTTGGAGTATTTAAACTTTTCGGTTTATGAACAGCCTGTAATAAGAGTCTTCGACCGTAGCATCCCAAGTGGAATTCCGTCGACCGAGATTTTGTTTGTTGCTTTTGCTCCAGCCGCTGATTAGTAGCCAGAATGAGCCATCATAATCGATGCTATCTGCAACGCCTCGGTATCCCGTGGCTGCTGAACCGTGATCAGGAAAGAGCATCTGGTAGTATCAGCTGCTAGCCGATGGACAAGCTCCACTATCTGCCTAACTCTTGTGTTTTTCTCTTCGCCTACAGGCATCCACCCAGCTAATCACTATCAACACGATAACAAAAGCTGCATATGGCAACACAAACTCGGCGATACTTCCTTCGTCAAGAGGTGACACTGAGCACCCGCCGCCGCCACCTCCTCCGCCTCCACCTGTTGGGGCTGCGCCGGCGCTGGCCCCGAAAATACCCAAGTGCATCGTATCGAATTGTACGGCATGTATTCCAGGAGCCACGTTGGGAGCAGTGTCGTCCAGGTGCCTTACGTTGGTTATGCCACTAGTGCTCCAAGCGCCAATTAGTGTGTTGTACCAATAGACGTGATAGATCGGCAAGCCGGGACAGTCATCAGCTGCATGCGGAATTGTTATGGTTACCGGCGCACTGAACTCTAATCCACTTGGACCAAAGTCATAACATACTCCGAAGGCCCCGGACGGGAGTTCGGGGAGGTTCCTTACCTCGGAAATTGTGACACGTATATTGCTGGGCGTCGCTCCCGCCGGTATTTCAACAAGTACATCTGTTGCGTCATCAACATATCCGGTATTTGCACCATTGAGTTCGACAATTGTCTTTCCTCCAATCGTGGTGCTGGTTGTCGGCAAGGCCGGCCCAATCGTGGTTGCGCCCGCATAATAAATATCTTTATTCCCGCTCCTGTTATCCACCCACACAATATACGGGCATCCATCTTTATCAATGCCAATGACCGGGTATGTCTGCACGTTTGTTCCTGCATCGTCATTAGCAAGTATGTTGGTTCCGAAATCAGAACCCCTTTCCGCGAAATAAATGTCGATGTCTCCATTGTTGTCTACCACATTGCGGGCGTCTTGCCAACACGCCAGTACTTTTGCACTATTGGCGGTGCCACTGACCGCAATGCTCGGAGCCGCCTGGATGCTATCCGGTTCTTTTATGATGCTCGCCCCAGTAAGTGGTGTTGTGGCAAATCCGTCGGGAGTAGCTCCATAAAATATGCCCACGTTGCCGTTGGCATCATCGACCCACAGCAAGTGCAACCCATTTCCAGAGGATTCACCTGTAATAACTGGACTTGATTGATTGCTATCACTTACTACTATGCTAACATTACTCCACGGCCCTGTAGCAGAATCAGCCCCAAAAATATCTGTGTCGGAGCCACTTCTCCCATCGGTCCAGACCACATACGCGATATTCGACGAGTCTATCGCGATCGCGGGCTCACTTTGGTTGTATTGGTCAACCGTTATGGGCATCGAAGACCAAGTAATTCCATTAGCATCACTACCTGAAGTAGCCACCCAGATATCTTTATTTCCGGCTTGGTCATCCTCCCAGACAATATACGCCTTATCGTTTGCGTCAATGGCGATTGCGGGGAATGTTTGGTCGCTCTCATTATTCGGGTCGCCTGCATTCACTTTCACAGGATTGGACCAGTTTGTTCCATCTACTGATGTAGAGGCGAATATATCCCATCTACCGCTGGGATCGTCGCCCTGCCAGACGACGTAGATCGTATCATCGTTGTCGATTGCAATAGCTGGATTTCTCTGGTAGTCGGCATCAGCAGTAACTTGAGCACTCAGATCAAATGTACTTGCACCTACTTGAAGCTTTCCTATATAAATATCGCTGTCACCGGCAGCAGTCGTCTGATCCCATACAACCCAGATATTTCCCGCCGAATCAGTAGCCGTGGCCGGGTGATCTTGAACAAGCGCACCAGTGTCTGAGTTAACCTTGACGTTCTTTCCGAATTCCCGCATCACGGTATAGAAACAGTATGTTTGCGTCACACTGTTACCGACCTTGCCCACCGCATTTACCACGACGTCCACCTTCTGTTCGTAGTCAAACAGCGTCAATGGCTGAAAAACAAATGTATAATCCGCTGGCGTCCCGGTACGTTTGCACACACCTTTGACAGCCTGGCTGCTCGCTGTGGAGTCATATACGCCTTCTGGACTCTCGTTAGTACCATCGTAAATGAGGTCACCCTCAACCTGAATTGTGACTGTTCCACCGCCGTATTCGACGCCGGAACCACCGTCAGTGATGTGCATCTGGATGATTGTATTTCTCGCAACCTGAAATGAATTCAGACCGGGTATGAGACCCGATATCTGCGGAGGGGTCTCGTCATAGTCATTGACTATTGTGTAGGTGTGACTTACGTTTGTCCCCAACGTGGCATTCACAGGATTACTCAACGTGACGATAACCGTCTCATTGCCCTCAACCAGTGAGTCATCCACAATAGTAATTTCGACATTCTCTGTAGTGTCCCCAGGTGAGAATGTCAGCGTTCCAGAAGCAAGCGCATAATCCACACCATCTCCGGTAGCTGTTCCACCGGTCACGGAATAATCCACTGTCACCGCCTGACTCGAAGCCGGGGTAAGCTCAACAGCCAACGCTACCGGGCTAACGTCTTCGGAGCCACTTGAGCTAACAGCAGCAAATTCAACGACCGCGGTGGGGCCGACATCATTATCATTGATCATATAAGTATGAGTCGTTTTTGCGCCTAACGTTGCATTGTCAGGATCGCTCAATGTAATTACTACTGTCTCATCTTCCTCATGCAACGAGTCATCCGCAATAGTGATTTCAACATAGTTGATTGTCTCGTTCGGTTCGAATGTTAGAGTTCCAGCATCAAGTGTGTAATCTACCCCACCTCCGGTAGCCGTTCCTCCGGTCACAGAGTAATCAACTGTCACAGTCTGGCCAGAGGCTGCAGAGAGATTAACTGCCAGCGTCGCTGGGCTAACGGTCTCAGAGGCACTTGAGCTGACGGTAGCAAATTCAACAGTCGGCATGGCATCATCATCGTTGATGGTGTAGGTATAACTGCCGTTTGCTCCTAATGTCGCATTCGTAGGACCGCTTAACGTGATGACGATTGTCTCGTCGGTCTCATCTAATGCGTCATCCATGACCTCTATTTCGATATTCTCTGTAGTGTCACCGGGAGAGAATGTCAAAGTGCCATTGTCAAGCGTATAATCCACACCTCCACCGGTAGCTGTTCCTCCTGTCACTGAGTAATCGACCGTCACAGCCTGACCAGACGCCGCAGAAAGCTCAACGGCTAATGCCACCGGACTAACGCCTTCAGAGCCACCCGAGCTAACCGAGTTGAAAGCTACAGTAGGTAAACCAGGTTCGCTTATGTTAAACTTAGCTAGAATGCAATCACCGGCATGACTACCACCTTGAGCATCAGAACCGGAGCCACCAGCAAATGAGGCCTGATAGGCATTTTGGGTGGGCCAGCCGCTGCCATTACATCAGCCTGTTATATATAGGTTGCCATTATGATCCAGGAAGCCGGAACGACCCATGTCGTATGAACCTCCACCCATGTATGTGGAATAAAGAAGTTGGCTGAAATCTGCTGACAACATAACAACAACAGCGTCGTGGCTTCCCCCATTTTGCGACTGATAGGCAGTGCCGGATGTCACCGGGAAATCCGTAGAACCGGTCTCTCCGGTAATAAAGACATTTCCCGATGCGTCTACGTAAATACCGTCCGGGTTGTCCCCGCCACTGCCCCCAAGAAAGGTACTCGCAATGAGGGCACCGGTGGCCCAATCAAACTTTGAGATGGCAATGTCACTATTGCCTCCCCCATATACTGTCTGGAACGCACCAGCAGTGGTCGGGAAGCCCGAGTTGCTAGTGACGGATACATAAGCATTTCCTTGGCCATCAATTGCAAGATTGTGAGTATTAACCCAGTTATCACCTGAATCTCCAAGATAGGTTCCCCAAACGACAACTTGGTTAGCACCCGTATCTACTGCACCACAGAACTTGCGGATAAGAGCTGGGATTACGTGACTGGAATTGAGGTCAAAGTTATCGCCCGGGCCATACAGGTTCACTGGTAGCAGGTAAATACCGCTTAGGCCATATTGCTGACGATAGCTCTGGAGCATGACAAGAAGTGCTTTTTTCGCTATCCCATACGGTGCGTTCGTTTCTTCTGGATAGCCATTCCAAAGGTTTTCTTCTTTGAATGGTACTGGGGTGAACTTCGGATAGGCGCATACGGTGCCGATCTGAACAAACTTCTTTATACCGTAAAGGCGCGCATATTCAATGAGGTGTAGCCCCATGGCCGTATTGGCGTAAAAGAACCGACCTGGATTTTCTCGGTTTGCTCCAATACCGCCGACTTCTGCCGCCAGGTGAATCACCACGGTGGGATTCATATCATCGTACATCCGGATTACATTATCTTCTTTGGTGAGGTCGTAGTCTTCTCTGCACGGCACCAGCAGATTCTCACGCGGCACCCCACGCTTCAACAATTCCTGCTGGAGATGTTTTCCCAAAAAACCTGCGCCGCCAGTGACCATGATTCTTTCTTCTTTAGACAAATCCATTGCTAAATTCACGCCTTCAGATTCTCATTCCATTCTCTACAAGAAGTCTTTCCTTTCTCGCCAGTTCCATGTCCGCGTGAATCATCATTGCCACCAATTCTTCGAAAGACACCTTCGGCTTGCAACCCAAAATACGTTTAGCCTTGGACGCATCTCCACAAAGCCTGTCAACCTCGGCAGGACGCAAATAGCGGGGGTCGATCTCGACGAATTTCTTCCAATCAAGTCCGACCGTATCAAAAGCCAAATCCAGAAATTACCGCACCGAATGCGTCTTCCCCGTGGCAATAACATAGTCGTCAGGCTTGTTCTGCTGAAGCATAAGCCACATTGCTTCAAAGTAATCACCGGCAAATCCCCAGTCACGCTTGGCATCAACGTTGCCCGGGTAAAGCTTGTCCTGCAATCGCTCCTTTATACGCGTAGCCGCTCTCGTGATCTTGCGAGTCACAAAGGTCTCACCTCGCCTTGGAGATTCGTGATTGAAGAGGATCCCGTTGCAGGCAAACATACCGTAGGCGTCGCGGTAGTTTACCGTCTGCCAGAAGCTGTAGACTTTGGCACATGCGTAAGGGCTGCGTGGATGGAAAGGCGTGCTCTCTTGCTGTGGAATTTCGACGGCCTTGCCACACATCTCGCTTGAGGACGCTTGGTAGAATCGCACTTCCAACCCAGTATCACGAATGGCCTCCAGCAGTCATACTGTGCCGACTGCATCGACCTGTGCGGTATAGACCGGCTGATTGAAACTAACACGAACGTGTGATTGCGCGCCGAGGCTGTAGACCTCGTCCGGCTGAACGCGCGTCAGTATCTCTCGCAGGCCCATTCCATCTACGAGGTCTCCGTAGTGAAGAAACAGTCTTGCAGCAGGATCGTGGGGGTCTATGTACAGATGGTCTATTCGTCCCATATTGAACGAACTTGACCTGCGAATGAGCCCGTGCACCTCATACCCTTTTTCCAACAGGAACTCGACCAAATAACTTCCATCCTGTCCGGTGATACCAGTTATGAGCGCCCTTCTAATCACTTAGAGTTACTCCTGTCAGAGCCAACCTGTGCCCATTTTCTTATGATGAAATAGTTCGTTAACTACTTCTTGAAGGAACCAACTTTGGCGGAGAAGAGAAAACTGCGCCATGATGTCAGAGCTTTTAGAAGAATGCCCACGTAAATAAAGATGTTTGAAATCGGGTTGTAATTCTCAGCAAAATGCTTCTTATGAAAGAGATACATGGATCGATAAAATTCGAAGGCAGCTTTTCTATGGTTAAACTTGCTACACTCTCCCTTATAATGAATGATTTCTGCACCTGGGTAATACATCACCGTCCATTCGGCCTTTTTTGCTCTCAGGCACCAGTCCAGTTCTTCGCCGTACATGAAAAACCTTTCGTCGAGCAACCCAATGTCCTCAACAAGCTCTCTTCGAATCATTAGGAAAGCCCCCGAAACAGCATCTACTTCCTGACGCTCATCGGGATCTATGTATGTTAGATTATATTTTGCCATTATTTTATTTCTCGGGAACAGGGTGCTTAAACCTGTAAGACGGAAAAAGGCAACCCCGGGAGTTGGGATAGTTCTGCGACAGGCAAGCTGGAAGGTCCCGTCTTCATTTAGGACTTTGCAGCCGCAAATCCCGACACTTGGGTTCCCGTCCATAAACTCAACCATCTTCTCAAGAGCATTCTGTAGAATCAGCGTATCAGGATTAAGAAGAAGAATATAATTGCCGATGCACCTTGCTATTGCTTGATTATTTGCTTTTGCGAAACCAAGGTTTTCTTTGTTCTCAATCAGATTCACGTGTGGAAAGTTTTGTCGCATCATTGGTATGCTTTTATCAGTTGAGTTGTTATCAACAACCCAGATATCAAAAGATGTTATTGTTGATTCTTTGTATATGGAGTCAATACACCTCTTCAACAAGCCTCCGGCGTTGTAGTTCACTATTATTATTGATAGCATACTTTTGCCGTTAGCTCCCATAGCGTGTACTACTTTGAGCAACAAATCATAAGGTTATTGCAAAGGTAAAAATCAGGATGGAAAAGCATATGGGCGAATAGAAGTATGCTCGTGTCATGTTGTCAATACTCAGAGCCAACAAAACCAACAATCCGAACTTCTCGATTCCTCGTGATCTCCCTTTTAAACTCCTGGAATGATGCCAGCTTCTCCACAGATTCCCGGAGTTGGGCTTCAGAACCATTTCTGCCAATCCAAACCTGTTGAGCAGTCATTTACGAATGTCCTCGGTAGCCTTCTTGAGTTCAGACACAGTCTTTTCTGCACACACATCCCAATTGAAACATTTAGCCCTCGTCAAGGCACGTCCTGCCATCTCATCTTTTTCTTTTTTGCCCCAAGCCAAAATAGACCTAATCTTATCAGCAAGCATACGATAATCTCCAGGTGCATAGAATACAGCCGCATCCCCAAATATCTCGGGCAAGCAGGGATTATCTGCAGCAATACAAATACATCCACGTGACATAGCTTCTACGGCAATCATACCAAAAGATTCGACACGACTTGTCATAATAAAGATGGCACAATTCTTATAGCACCAGGTCATCTCCTTTGAACTGAGCCCTCCGACCCAAAGGATAGGAATGTCGGATCGAATAGATTCAACCAGAGCCTCCAGTTTGCGATGATACTTCAACATTCTGTCTTCCGTATGGCCGGCAATAACAAGACCTTCCAATCCATCTTTACGTGCAAGCAGCCTGACGCTATAAATGATGTCCTCGAGCCCCCGTGCCGGACGCACTGAACCCGCTGTAAATATAAATTTCCCCTTCCAGCTTTCTGGAATCGAAGTCGGTTTCGTACAATTGTTAGAGTCAGAAATCGTATTTCTACCGTGATACACAAGGCCGATTCTCTCCGGAGGCATGCGCCATTTCTCTATCAGGAAATCTTTCACAAATCCTGATACGGCGATTACACGTGTAGATTCAGTGACTGCTGTTCGAGACTGTCGGACGCGAAACCAATTCTTGGTTTTCTCCACAAACGGATTACCTTCATAAGGGCAGATTAAAGGCTCCATGTTCCGTAACATTGTTACCGTTGGTATTCCATCGCTCTGCCAAAATCTTGAGGTAGGGATAAAGACGACGTCCGGTCTGAACTGCCTTATCCTCTCCTGTAACCCACATATGCGATTATTAAAAAGTCGGTTTACAGGCTCGAACTCCAGCCAATCCACGCGAGGAATAGATA
>CAZMLE010000071.1:0-18171 GCA_964567045.1 uncultured Pirellulales bacterium
AAACGCCTACGAGGTTAGCTGACGGGCTTGGGCTTGAAAGTGCCCTATCGCTTTGAGCGGAATTCGCCCCGGAATCTGGTTCCCCCGTGTTCACGCCTCAGGCATGAACTTCGGCCACAATAATCTTCTATTAGTGTTGTCAGGATACGATAAAATTCCTGAGTAGTCAACGAATTTCGTTGCAGTTTTGCGAATAAGTGTCTTCAGTTTTCCTAATGTTCTGGTTGCAATGTTTGCCAGCCCGGAGCCTGGTGGTTGTGGAACATACGGTGCTAACCACGAATGGCGGTAGCTACTTTCTTCTTTTGATTTTTGCCAAAAAAATAGTTGCAGGGGTTGTGCGTTTCGCTAAACTATAGGACTTTATTTTGCTTAAACCTGTGGTAACGAGAGTTAAGTTCCAAAGGAGCAGAAAACGTGAAGACCATTAGAAGTCTCGTGGGAGTTTTGGTGCCAATGTTTGGTTTCTGTGGGACGGCAGTAGCAGGTGAAGGGTCTGAAGCTGCCGACGTGGCCATCACATCATTATGGTGGATAGCACCAATTTCTTCGGTTGCTGCGCTGATTTTCGCCTACGTCTTTTACAGACAGATGATGGTCTCGCCCAAAGGCAATGAGACTATGGAGGAAATAGCCTCGTATGTGCGTGAGGGCGCCTACGCATACCTTTTCAGACAGTACAGCGTGGTGGCGATTATATTTGTGGGGCTAAGCCTTATTTTCGCTGTGCTGGCCTACTACGGCATCCAGAATCCATTTGTGCCGGTCGCCTTTCTGACGGGCGGATTCTTCAGCGGTCTGTGCGGTTTCCTTGGAATGAAAACCGCCACCAATGCCTCCAGCAGAACCGCACAGGGGGCAACGATCAGCCTCAATAGAGCCCTGCAGGTGGCGTTCCGGTCAGGCTCGGTGATGGGGCTGGTTGTAGTGGGCTTTGCCTTGCTGGACATATCTATATGGTACCTGATCCTCGACAAGCTAATTTATACCGCTGAGCACATGGCAAATGGTTTGAGACTTTTCGGCGTAACGCTGGTGCAGGCCGGAATGAATCCTGAAACCAAGCTGGCTGAAATCACCACTACTATGATTACGTTCGGGATGGGAGCTTCGACTCAGGCGCTCTTTGCCCGTGTGGGCGGCGGCATCTTCACTAAGTCCGCGGATGTCGGAGCAGACCTTGTCGGCAAGGTAGAAGCTGGAATCCCGGAGGATGACCCCAGAAACCCGGCCACCATCGCTGACAACGTCGGCGATAACGTGGGCGACGTCGCGGGAATGGGCGCGGACCTTTATGAAAGCTATTGCGGCTCGATTCTGGCGACCGCTGCGCTGGGCGCGGCACTACCGATGAGTGTTCTGGCACAATATGGGATGGACCCGCTCAAGGCGGTTCTTTCGCCAATGATTGTAGCCGGCATCGGCACATTGCTTTCGATACTGGGCATCTTCTTTGTTCGCTGTAAAGAGGACGCTTCTCAAAGAAATCTCTTGCGGGCCTTGCGGTTGGGGACGCTAAGCAGTCCCGCGATGATCCTGGTTGCGGTTATGGTGCTGGTGCAGATGGGCTGGATCACCTGGGGCGTATTCGGGTCGGTGGTCTCCGGTCTTATCGGGGGCGTGTTGATTGGCCTATTTACGGAGTATTACACATCCGACACATATCCACCGACCAGAGGTATTGCAGATCAAGCCCCGATGGGCGCTGCAACGGTAGTCATTGACGGTTTTGCAATGGGAATGATCTCTTCGGGTTTGCCTGTCATCACGATTTCTGCTGCGATTCTGTTCGCCTATGGGCTGGCCGGCGGGTTTACAAATATGGCGATGGGGCTTTACGGGATCGGCTTTGCAGCCGTCGGTATGCTGGCAACGTTGGGAATAACGCTGGCAACCGATGCTTATGGGCCTATCGCCGACAACGCAGGTGGAAACGCTGAAATGAGCCATCTTGGAGCGGAGATACGCAAGAGAACAGATGCTCTTGATGCGCTGGGCAATACTACTGCGGCTACCGGCAAAGGTTTCGCAATAGGCTCGGCTGCATTGACTGCTTTGGCGCTTCTGGCGGCATATATCGAAGAGGTGCGTATCTGGATTGCCAGGCTCGCTAACCAATCCGCAGACGGCATCTACCAGGTCAGCAGTACGGTATTTTACGGCGGAGAGCTTAGCAGCAAGGTGCAGGCGAGTTTCGAGGCGTTGAAGGCTAAGGCTGCGGCTGCCTCTGAGGCAGTACCCATACTGGTGAATGTAAAGGCTGCATCTTTTACAGATTTCGTCAATGCGTACGCCTTGAACATTATGAATCCCAAGCTCATCGTAGGGCTGTTTATCGGATGCATGATGGCTTTCGTTTTTGCAGCGTTAGCGATGAAGGCGGTCGGCCGAGCCGCCGGCAGGATGGTCAACGAGGTGCGTCGGCAGTTCAAGGAGAAGCCCGGCATTATGCAGGGTACCGAAAAACCCGATTATGCACGCTGCGTGGCGATTTCCACCGCAGGAGCACAGCGAGAAATGATACTGCCGGCGATGATGGCCATCGTCGTGCCGGTTGCAATGGGCTTACTTTTGGGCGTGGAAGGCGTGATGGGCCTGCTGGCAGGTAGTACCGCCGGAGGGTTTGTCCTAGCCGTATCTTTGAACAACGCCGGCGGCGCCTGGGACAACGCCAAAAAGTACATCGAGAAGGGCGCTCATGGCGGCAAAGGTTCGCCCGCCCACAAGGCTGCAGTGATTGGTGATACGGTGGGCGACCCGTTCAAGGATACCTCCGGTCCGGGCTTGAACATCCTGATTAAGCTAATGTGTATGGTCAGCGTGGTCTTTTCGGGTGTTGTGGTAAGATTTGCCCCTGTTATCAGTAGCTGGCTTGGCCTGGGCGGTAAATGATTGAGTAGCAGTTTGCCAGACATTCCGTGAGCCCTTTGCAGAAAAGTGTCGCGGTTGACGTGACCGGCTAATAAAGGTAATCTATCAGGGTGGTCCAAATGGCCGCCCTTTTTTGTTGGGACCGAATGAGGATGTGATTTGGCAAAGAAAAGAGAAATTCAGGCACGGGCGTTTGCCCTGGCCGCAGCCAAAATAGCAGACGAGCAACACTGCAGCAATATCGTAGTTCTGGATTTAAGGGGCATATCGCCCGCCACCGATTATTTTGTGATCGCTACCGGCACAAGCGACCGCCAGATGCGCACCGTCGCCGACGAAATTAGTGAAGCTGCTCGAGAGCGGCAACTGATGCGGTTTGGCCGGGCCGGGTATGAGCAAGGCCGCTGGATTCTGCTGGACTTTATCGACGTTGTGGTGCACATTTTCGATAGCGAGTATCGGGACTACTACGACTTGGAATTACTCTGGGGTGATGCAAAACGTCTCAAGTGGGACAAGAACTTGAAACGATGAAGCTCGTTATTGACGAACTTGAAGAACGGGTATCCGAGGCGATGAAGCAATATGCGCAGGTTCCCGGCGCCTGCCCTGCTATCGTACGACCGGCCACCGACCCCAAGTTCGGCGATTATCAGGCCAACGGTGTAATGGCTCTTGCCAAACAGCTCAAGACAAATCCGCGAAAGTTGGCGCAAGAGGTCGTCAACAATCTTAACTTAAGTGACATCTGTGAAAAGTGGGAAGTTGCCGGGGCTGGTTTTATAAACCTGCGATTAAAACCAGATTTCGTGGCAGAAAGATTACGTCAAATCCGGAAGGACCCTACAAATCTGGGCATAGATAAAACACCTCATCCCAAGACCATCGTTGTTGATTTTTCTGGCCCGAATATCGCCAAAGAGATGCACGTTGGCCACCTGCGGAGCACAATTATCGGCGATTCCATCTGCCGAACGCTCGAATTCCTCGGCCATAATGTCGTCCGCCAGAACCACATCGGCGACTGGGGAACGCAATTCGGTATGCTGATTAACTACCTTATGAAGCAACGAATCAGCAGTGCTTCTGGAGCAACCGTCCAGAAAATTTCGGATATGGAGCATTCTTACAGAGAAGCAAAAAAATTATATGACAGTGACGAAAAATTCGCTCAAAGTGTACGTGAATGTGTGGTTAAACTACAGCAGGGTACTTCTGGAATATTGTCTTTCTGGTATGATATAGTACGTTGCTCGATTGAAGAAATAGATAAAATATATGAACAGCTTAAAGTAACGCTGTCAGATAAAGATGCCAGAGGAGAGAGTTTTTACAAGGACAAGCTTGCTGATGTTGTAGCGGATTTGAAAAAGGCAGGTTTGGCAAAGGAATCGGATAGAGCGGTGTGTGTATTCCCGCTGGATTCGACAGGCTCACCACAAGCGGGGTTTAAGAATAAAGAGGGCAAGCCTTTACCGTTTATGATTCAAAAGTCCGATGGAGCGTATCTTTATGCTACCACGGATTTAGCAGCGTTGCGTTATCGGGTCAATGAACTGAAAGCAGATAAAATTATTTATGTCACCGATGCTCGGCAGAAACTGCATTTTGAAATGTTATTTGCGGTGGCTGATATGGCCGGATGGAATAAGCGAAACAGCAATAAGATTGACCTTGTGCACGTTACCTTCGGCAGCGTATTGAGAGAGGATGGCACGCCGTTAAAGACGCGAGAAGGAGAAAACGTAAAGCTAAAAGAATTACTCGATGAAGCGGTCAAGCGAGCCAAGAAAATAGTTGAGGAAAAGAATCCGGAGTTGCCTGCAGAGCAGAAAGAACAAATTGCAAAGGCGGTAGGTATCGGCGCCGTCAAGTATGCGGATTTTTCCAACAACCGCACCAGCGATTACGTCTTTAGTTTCGAGAAGATGTTAGCGATGGATGGCAACACGGCTCCATATATGCAATACGCCTACGCACGTATAAAGTCGATTGAGCGAAAGGCGCAAGAAAGAGGGATAAATGTCGAAGACGAGCTTACTAATCTGCAGAGCCCCCGTTTGACCGACCCGGATGAAATGGATTTGGCCAAACATCTGATTCGATATGGCGAGGCGATTCAAGCGGCGGCCGCTGATTACAGGCCGAATTACCTGACGGCGTATCTGTACGAGCTGGCTCAGAAGTTCAGCTCTTTTTATACAAATTGCCCCGTCCTCGATGCCGGGCCAGATAAAAGACCTGCCAGGCTGTTGCTGTGTCGTTTGACTGCAAATACAATCAAGCACGGCCTAAGTGAACTTCTGGGTATTGAAGTCGTGGAGCAGATGTGAGGAAACCACAGGTTTCGCAGATTCAGGGAGTTTGTAGTCATCTGTGGATACAGAAAGGGCAATAAAAATGGCTTATTTGCTCGCAGAGAAAATACCCAAAGAGAATTTGATTGACTTCTGCAAAAGTAACCATATCAGGAAGCTGTCCCTTTTCGGCTCTGCTGTTCGCGGCGAGTTGCAGCCTGACAGTGACATCGACATTTTGGTCGAATTCGAACAAGACCATACACCAGGTCTTTTTTCTATCGTCAGGATGGAGATGGAACTTACAGAGATGCTTGGCAGAAAAGTCGATATTCGGACTGCTGAAGATTTGAGCCAGTATTTCCGTGACGAGGTCGTACAAAATGCCGAAGTTCAGTATCAAGCGTGACGATAGAGTAAGACTCCAGCACATGCTGGATGCCGCGCTTGAAATCCAGCAATACGTGGAGTATTCAACACGTGAAGATTTGAACCGAGACCGTAAGCTGGTTCACGCGCTGGTTCATCTTCTTGAAATTATAGGTGAAGCGGCAACGCAGGTGTCAGAGGAACTTGGTGGGAATGTACCCGAGATCCCCTGGTCTGTTATTGTCGGCATGCGGAACCGACTCATTCATGCTTACTTTTCGATCAACCTGAACGTTGTCTGGAGCACTTCAACTGAAGACATCCCTTTGGTTATTACAGAACTCAAGAAGCTTCTTGGCAGAGGCTAAAAATGTGAGTTTCCTCACAAACATCAGATTTGTGGTCAAGAAAAGTGGGACGTACCTTTGTAATGAGAATCATCCAGCAACAATTCAGCCTAAGCACGAAGAGCCGTAGCCAGATGATTGATATTACAAGTCAGGTCAGTTCGATTGTAGAGCAATCGAGCGTTTCTAATGGCGATGCGATAGTGTATTGTCCTCATACGACCGCCGCGATCGCCATAAATGAGAATGCCGACCCTTCTGTTGCTCACGATATACTTTTGACCCTGGATGAATTAGTGCCGCGACATCGGGCAGGCTATCGACACAGCGAAGGCAATTCGGATGCCCACTGTAAAAGCACGCTGATCGGCTGCAGCAAACAAATCTTGATAAAGGGCGGGAAGCTGGACCTTGGAACCTGGCAGGGCATTTTCTTTTGTGAATTCGATGGACCACGCAGCCGGAAGGTGATTGTCCAAGTGCGGGGGCAATAACCTGCCGAAAAACTCTGCCATTGCGCCGGCGGGTGGTTATGGACAACAATCGCAGAAGTATTGCGCCAAACGTTATCCTGCTGAGCATCGTTAGTTTTCTCAACGACCTCAGCAGCGAAATGATAATGCCCATTCTGCCGATGTTTCTTGCATCGCTCGGCGGCAGCGGCGAGGTCATCGGCCTTGTCGGCGGCTTGCGAGAAAGCATCTCAAGCATACTGAAGGTTTTGTCGGGCTATTGGTCCGACAAGACAGGAAAACGCAAGATTTTCGTATACTGCGGATATGGTATCTCCAATTTTTTCAAGCTGTTTCTGGCATTCTCACGTGCCTGGCCCAGCGCCGTAGCTTTTGCCTCGCTGGAAAGGCTCGGCAAGGGTATCCGAACCGCGGCAAGGGACGCGATTATTGCCGATTCAATGCCCGCCGCCAGAGGCAAAGGCTTCGGAATCCACAGAGCCCTTGAGACCGTCGGCGCCATCCTTGGCGCGGTCGTGGCATTTTCTCTGTACTGGTTCGTCAAGTTAGATTTCAAATTCATCATACTCGTTGCCGGCATAATCGGCTTTGCCGCGCTGGCGCCCCTGCGGTTCGTCAAGGAAAGCCCTGCTCAGCCCCAGAACATAACCCTGAAGCTCGGCATGAAGAATCTGCCGCGTGCACTTCGGCTGTTCATATTGATTTCGAGCATCTTTGCTCTGGGCAACTTCAGCTACATGTTCTTTATCATCCGCGCCCAGCAGCTTCTGCCCGGCAGATTGTCGGTCGCCGCCCCAATTCTGCTGTATGTGCTGTTCAACATATTCTACAGCGCCCTGGCAGTACCGCTCGGCGGTATTTCAGACAGAATCGGCAGAGAAAAGGTCATCATTTTCGGCTATCTGATGTTCAGTCTAACCGCAGCCGGCTTCGCGATTTTCAATTCACTCGCCGCTTTTGTGGTTCTGTTTGCCCTTTACGGAGTAATGTACGCTGCCATCGACGGCAATCAGCGAGCCTACGTCTCCGACCTGGCCACAGCCCACCTTAAAGCAACCGCTCTGGGCACATTCCACACCACTACAGGCCTGATGGCACTGCCGGCAGGACTAATAGCCGGATTTCTGTGGGAAAAGGTCGGCCCTTCAGCCACATTCGTTTACGGAACCGTTCTTGGGCTGGCTTCGGTATCGCTGTTCATCATCCTCAAGGAACATTTCAAGCCACAGCCCCAGGCTGCTTGAGAACAGCCTGCCGGCAGGCGCTTGCCGACCCTTATTTGTACACGTAAGGGCTCTTGCCGTAAAGACTTCCTCGCCGCCGACTGCGCATAAAAATGGCGAGGTGGTGGGACCGGCTGGGGGGGAGACCGGTGGACCACACTGCCTCGCCGAGGTTCAAAGGTTGCTGGCGACAGTTCTTCATCGCCAGATTTAACAACACCCCGAAGAAATAATCTTTCGAGAAAAACTTGTCAAACAAAATTTAGAAAAGCAAGAAGTTTTTCGGGACTTTCTCTATCCTACCCATACTAACAAAATAGTATACAGACCATGCTCATCAAATGCAAGTGAAAAATTGCCTTTTTGGTGTCTTCGGGTTCGCAGATTGCCTAAGCGTGGCAAGTAACTGTTATGCTTGTGCTCATCACTTGTCTGCCAGTCAAGAAATACGGCAAAATTTTGGCTTAATCCCTTGTATGCCGGCAGAAACTCCCATAAACTAACAAGTCCTGAAAACGTCTCAGTTTTTGGTGGTTTTTTTCCTGGCGTTATTGTTTAGCCTTATTTCATGATTGAGATCGCAGAAAGAATAAAACGCGTACAGGGCACAATTGAGTCTGCTTGTGCCCGTGTCGACAGAGACGCCGAAGAGATAAAGCTTGTAGTAGTAACCAAATCTGCCACGTTTGAAGCCGTAAAAGAGATTATTCAACTGGGTTTTACCGACCTCGGTGAAAACCGGGCTCAGCAACTGAAGAAAGTGTCCGCTGAAGTGGCCGAATATCTTGAAAGGCAGGACAGCAGCTCCAAATCGGCGGGGAAGGTCCACTGGCACATGATCGGCCATTTGCAGCGCAACAAAGTGCGCCAGGTCTTACCCATAGCTTGTCTGATACATTCGATTGATACACTTCGATTGGCTGAAGAGATAAATGCCGCAGCGTCACGGCTGAATCTGCGCCCCAAAGTACTCTTACAGATAAACACTTCCAATGAGCCACAAAAATATGGCGTTCCAGTAGGGGCGGCAACACATTTAGCTGAGCAGATGGAAACCTTGCCGAATCTACAACTGGTCGGACTTATGACGATGGCGCCATTGACCCGTAATAAGGATGTCGTTCGGACCTGTTTTGTTAGAGCACGGGAGCTATTTATTGAAATGCGCGGTGAAAAAATAGTTGGCCCTCAATTCACTGAGCTAAGCATGGGTATGAGCTCAGACTACGAAATTGCCATTGAGGAAGGGGCAACGATTCTCCGCATCGGCTCAGCGATCTTCGCTGGCTGAGGGTAGCTTTTGTGTTCTACTTTCGATCGGCCTGCCGCTTATATACATCTGAACCTGTCTTTTACAGCAGAAAAAACAAAAAACGACTAAGTGCCCCCCCCTAACAAGCCGAAATTAGCATACGGGCATCTCCAGAACAGGTATCTGGCTGTGGTCCCATAATGCAAGAGAAAGGCAAATGAAATGGCAAAAGCAGACGCATTACGTACTGTTGAGGCGCCAAAGAGCTTCACCGACGTTCTGTACCTTACTAACAGAGGTCAGATGCCTGCTGAGATAAAGCGACTCCTGAAACAGAAGAAGCTTTCCTGTGAGGTTCTGCCGATAGACAAATTTGCTGATGTGCGCAACCGGGTCGATCTGATCGGTACTGTGATTATAGACGCACAGGACCCGGACATAGCCCAGCAGCAAAACCTGGCTCGGATAATTGAGTCGCTGGAGATGGAGAGCATAGGCGTGATTTTGCTGACCGATCGCATAGAAATTCCCATAAAGAGCTTTTCTTTGGCGCCCGCAAAGAGCAGCTTCTCTATGGCCGGCACAGTGCAGTCAGTTTCTATTGACGACCTGTGGGTCAGGATCAGCCTCAATCTGGCGTACCGTAAGAGAGGCTCCGGAAACTCCGGTCTGAGGGTAAAGCCTGCGGTTCCGGCAAATAAGATCAGAAAAATCTGTCAAAGCAAATTTGGAGAGCAACTGCAGATGACTGGAGCATTGGTCGATAGTCTGGCCGAGCAGCTTCGCATGGCCGGACTCGTGCAGCGGGACTTCTTGCCTACTCAACTGCCGAATTGCGATGAAGTCCAGTGGGCCACAATTTTCCTTCCCGCAGAGTGGGTCTCCGGCGATATTTACGATATTGCCCGGCTTGATGAGCAGCACATCGGTTTCTACATAGCAGACGCAGTAGGTCATGCAATGCCGGCAGCACTTCTGACTATCTTTGTAAAGCAGGCTCTGGTTATGCGCGAGACCCTTGGGAATAATTACCGGATATTCTCACCAGCAGAGGTTATGAAAAATCTGAACTTGCGCATGGCCGGGCAGAAACTGTCCGGCTACCAGTTCGCCACAAGTTGCTACTGCCTGCTGAATATTAAGACCCTCCAACTGACCCACGCCCGTGCCGGACACCCCTATCCAATCCTCATGAGGCCCAACCAGCAACCCCAGCAACTGGAGGTACGAGGTTCTCTGCTCGGGGTCTTTGAACAGGCCGAATATATGCAGGGTATCGTCCAGCTCGAGCGCGGAGATAAACTGTTGCTGTACTCCGATGGAGTGGAGCCCCTTGTCGGCAGCTTCGACGGCGTGGCGGGTTTTCATTTCGCCGAAGAGTTTTGCAGGATCAAAGACTTACCAGTCGTTGAGATGATGGACCAATTCAATACGCTTATCCAAACCCAAAAACTGGCTCCGTCCGAAGTAGATGATATTACAATGGTGGGCCTAGAAATACTTTAGTTGGTCGCAGCAAACATGACCGACAGAGGGCTGCCGCCACTGCTCCGCACCATCTCCTCAAGATTGCTCTGCCAAACAAAGCTGAAACAGCTTTTGGAACTGTCTCGTCTCAAACGATAGTTTGGAGCCTCAATCCAAAAAGTGTGAAGGAACCTCAATATTGAGGCTCTGAACAATTCGCCCCTTTTTGCACCAACCAACACACAAGTGCAGCAGGTCAGGTTTTATAGGGCTATCAATATGGCATTTTTCGAGTCTGGTTCTTACATGTCTTCTATGCTGGTTTCAGTAAAAAATTCCCATTTCATCGAAATATTAGTATTGACGTGAATATAGGAAATATGGTATAAATAAGTAATTAGAATCAGGGCTTGTGCGTAATGCAAGCAGCCCTTGTTTCGCCCTGGGTCTGCAGCAGACACACGTTCGTCTGTTCTAAATCAGTTTCAAGATACGAAAGGAGAGGTGCAATGAAAAGGCTATTGACTACCTTATTCGTACTAACGCTTGTTGCTCTATCTGGTTGCTACAACGGCGAACGTCCGACCGGAGCGGAAAGGACGCAAGCTGTAATAGCTCAAACGCCACAGACTTTTCTCTGGCACAGGGACCTCGGGCGTATTGCGGTGGCTCCGGTGGAACTAGCGCCTATGGGCCTCGAGCCGGAACTGGTAGCGATGGGTGAGTCCGGGGCACACGTGGTCTCGATGGTCTATCCGTCCGCAGACTACGCCACCATTCAAGTGGACAAAATCATGCCAAGGGAAGTCCAGATAGACAACCAGTTTACTTACTCTATCAAGGTCACCAATCTGACGCATTTAGTACTGAACGACATCGTCGTAAGCGAAGACCTTCCAAGTAATTTTAGATTTGCAAGCGCTTATCCGACAGCAAGAAAAGAAGGTAACAAGCTTATGTGGACGGTGGATTCCCTTGGGCCCAAAGCCAGCAAGCAGATTGATGTCACGGGCACGGCTACCGATAGAGAATCGCTTAGGCATTGTACTACCGTTACCCAGCTCAGCCGATCCTACGCCGACGTAGACGTTGTCCAGCCTAAGCTGGAGTTGACTGCAAACGCCCCGACCGAGGTTCTGCTGTGCGATCCGATTCCGCTGGAGTTTACCGTAGCTAACACCGGAAGCGGGATAGCCCGGAACGTCAAAATTGTATACGTCCTTCCTGCAGGACTGGAGACTCTCGATGGCAAGAAGGAACTGATATTTGATGCTGGCACGCTGCCGACAGGTCAATCCAGGCAGTTCTCGACCCGAGTACAGGCTACCAAGACCGGTGTGTACGTTAATAAGGCTCTTGCTGGGTCACCCTCGGGTTTAAGGTCTGAATCAGCGGCGATTGTAACCACTGTTCGGCAGCCCAAGCTGACCATTGTCAATACCGGTCCAAAACGGCAGTACCTGGGCAGGTCAGTGACTTATGAAATAGTGGTGACGAACAAAGGTGATGGCCTCGCCAGAGACGCCGTGGTGGAGCACAACATTCCGCCTGGAGCAACCTCCGTAGAGGCCACTGCCGGCGCCAGACTTTCCGGCTCGAAGGTAGTGTGGGAGCTGGGCACTCTTGCGCCCGATGCTTCCAAACAGATGCGTCTATCCTACACGCCGATAGATGGGGGTGCGCTGATGAACACAGCCACTGCCACCGCATACTGTGCCGACGGTGTGACTGCTTCAGTAGAAACCTCGATTGCCGGGATACCGGCGGTACATCTGGAAGTCGTTGACGTTGAGGACCCGGTCGAGGTAGGCGCTGGCACTACCTATGTGATCACCACGTCGAACGAAGGCACAGCGGCTGACACCAACATCCGTATTACTTGTGACTTGGAAGATAAGCTTCAGTACATTTCCGCAGTCGGTGCAACTTCCGGCTCGAGAGTCGGCAACACAGTAACTTTTGTGCCGCTACAGAGTCTTCCACCAAAAGGTAGCGCCACCTGGCGGGTAGTGGTCACAGGCGTAAAAGCCGGCGAGGTCCGCTTCAAAGTCACCATGACTTCTGACAATCTCGTTCGTGCGGTTGAAGAAGCTGAGGCCACACGCGTATACGAAAAGCTTGGCAGCTAACAACGGAGTAGGCAGACAAATTTCTTGAAGTTCTTGCTAACGCTTAGCCGTCACCGGCACAGCGACGGCCAAGCAGGTTTGTGCCGACAATCTGCATTGCGCAGATTAAATGCCCAAAATGTGCTGCTTTTGCCGGTGCGGCATAAGCTGTAACATCAACCGGGCAAGTTCAAAAGCTGCATTTAATGCGTGCGTGTTTTGTCACTGTCTTGGGCATAGATTAACCCACTCATCCCAAACTCAGCTCCACTAAATCCTCACTGTCAGCCGGGAACTCAGTTCTTTGTGCTTCGGCGGGCGCATTTGGGAAATTGTTTGCATGGATGTCTCTTGCAGTTATACTTATGTCTTATGGCCGAGATGGAAAACAGCGATCTGGACAAAATAAAGAAGCTCGTCCAGATTATGGAACAAAATGAGCTGGTTGAGCTTGAAATAAAGCATGGTGACGACAAGATTTTTCTTAAGCGGTGCCCTGCTCAACCAATCGGCCCGGCAGCGGCAGTGCTTCAGCCGGAATATGGGCCTGCACCTTCCGGCCGAGGGATGATTGAGATGCCGGCTGCCAAGCCCCAGGAACAGCAGAACTTGGTGGACATAAAGTCACCTATCGTGGGGACTTTTTATGCCACGCCCAGCCCAGATTCGGAGCCTTACGTGGAGATTGGCACGCATGTTGAGCCGCAGACGGTGGTTTGCCTAATCGAAGCCATGAAGGTAATGAACGAGATAAAAGCTGAGACCGCCGGAACGATTGTCGAGATACTGGTGACTAACGGTCAGGCTGTCGAATACGGGCAGGTTCTGTTTAGAGTCAAACCAGACTAACAATTGACTATCGATCATTTTCTATTGACTATTGAAGAATGTTTTCCAGAATCCTGATAGCAAACCGTGGTGAAATAGCACTGCGTATTATCCGTGCCTGCCATGAGCTGGGTATCGAAGCAGTCGCGGTTTATTCCGAGGCGGATAAGGACGCTCCATATTTGCAGTTCGCCGACGAAGCGGTCTGCATAGGCCCGGCCCAGTGTGCTGAAAGTTACTTGAATATTCCACACATCATAAGTACCGCCGAGATCACCGATGTAGAGGCCATCCATCCAGGTTATGGTTTTTTGGCCGAGAACGTAGACTTTGCGCAGATTTGCCAGGACTGCGGAATAACATTCATCGGCCCTCCTGTTGAGGCGATGCGGCTGTTAGGGAACAAGGTCCAGGCCCGCAGAGTGGCACAGCAAGCCGATGTGCCGGTCGTGCCCGGCTCGGACGGCATCATCGCAGATGAGTCCGAAGCGCTAAAACTGGCAAACAAGATCGGGTATCCGCTGATTATTAAGGCCGCGGCCGGCGGCGGCGGACGTGGGATGAGGGTAGTGCACAACGATATCAGCCTGCGCTCGGCTTTTAATGCCGCACGTGCGGAGGCAGAGGCAGCCTTCGGCGACGGCAGCGTGTATCTGGAAAAATTTATGCCCGAGCCCCGGCACGTGGAGGTCCAGGTATTAGCTGACAAGGCGGGCAACGCCCTGCATTTTTATGAAAGAGACTGCTCGATTCAGCGAAGATACCAGAAGATGATTGAGGAGTCACCGTGTCCGGTGTTGGATGGGCGGACTAGAGACGAACTCTGTAGCGCCGCGATCAGACTCATAAAAGAGGCCAAATATGTCAACGCCGCAACAGTTGAGTTTCTTCTCGACCACGATAAGAAATTCTACTTCATCGAGGTAAATACGCGAATCCAGGTCGAGCACCCGGTCACCGAACTGGTTACCGGCCACGATTTGATTAAGTGGCAGCTAAGGATCGCCAGCGGCGAGACGATCAATTTAAGCCAGAGAAATATCAAGCATACAGGTGTTGCTATTGAGTGCCGGATTAACGCCGAGGACCCTGCGAACAATTTTGCCCCTTCTCCCGGCACGATTGATAGGTTAATTCTGCCCGGCGGTCCCGGCGTGCGAGTCGATACACACGTTTGTCAGGGCTGGACTGTCTCGAAAAATTACGATTCGATGATTGCCAAGGTTATTGTCCATCAAAAGACGCGAGCCGAAGCCATCGCCACGATGAAAAGGGCCCTGCGGGAATTTGTCATTGAGCCGATCAAAACCACGATTCCCGCCTGCCTGGACATTATCTCGCATAACCTTTTCGCCAAAAGCAAAGTCGATACCGGCTTTGTCGAGCGAAACTTCTAGCTCGTAGCTCGTGACCCGTCTCTCGTCGCTTGTATCTGGTGTTTTGCTTCATCCTGGTTTCTGCCATTCCCGCGCAGTGCCCGCCCTGAGCGCAAGCCAATCCATTTTTTGTTTTGCCACAGACGCTGTCCTGAGCGCAGCCGAAGGATGTACATAGGTGCGCGCAGATAAGCGCTGGTCAATTTCAGCTTGCCTATTCCCTGTTTGGCCGGGATAATATCTGATGGGACTGGGATGAATGACTTGGAACTCTATGTGGGTCGGATGGATTTGGAAAGGCCGAAATGAGCCGAGTGTCTGTGGAAGTCCGAGGGTGGAGAAGAAGCGGACGTGAAGTGGAAAATAGGGGTACGTCCCTGACATTTTCTTTGACGCGGCCGCCCAGCCTGTTCACCGTCTTCTTGACGGCGCTGCCCGCCTATGACTATTACAAGGTTGAGGCGACGGCCTGAGACAGTCGCGCCGGTCCTCGGCGCGTGCGGCTGCCAAATTCCCATGTTGATGAATTGGGAGAGCAAAGAAATGAAACACCTAACAGCGGTCCTTATCGCTCTCATAGGGATTTTGATTGTCGGATGTCACAAGGCAGGGGTACGTCAAGAAGTACCCTCTGAAATCCAGAAGACCAACAGGACTGACGAAGAAAGCCGTGGTTCTCAGGCTGGACGCGATCCTCGCGCCGGCGTCGAGGCGTATATGGATGTACGAGGTGACGATCTGCGTGCCTGGGACCTGCGTGACGCAGGCGGTATCCTCGATACCCTGACATTCAACCAGGAGACTCTCTGGCCTCCACGGGATAGGCTGCCTGAAGGATTCGATCCCGAGCGTCGGCTGCAAGAGAGTATGAACCCCGGCTTGGGCGTGCGTGAGCTGCATCGCCAGGGCATTACCGGCAAGGGTGTATGCGTCGCCATTATTGATCAACCCATGTATCTAACTCATCCGGAGTTCATAGGAAAGGTAGTGGCCTACCACGACGTGGGGTGCCGTCCACAAGACACCATACATGGAACTGCGGTGACGAGCTTACTGGTAGGAACGCACTGTGGCACTGCGCCGGAGGCGCGTGTGTTTTATGCGGCGGCTGCGTCCTGGACCGGGAACAGCGCCTATGTTGCTGAGGCCCTGGACTGGATCATAGACTACAATCGGGGATTGCCTGATTCAGAAAAGATCCGGGTGGTTTCCGTATCCGCCAGACCCTCCGGTCCGGGATCACCTTTCAAGAAAAACCGGGCCCAATGGGATAAGGCGTTTGAGCGCGCCCAAGAAGAAGGCATACTGGTCCTGGATGCCTCGCATCACAAGGGCTTCATCAGTTCTTGCTGGTGTGATCCCCATGATCCGGAGGACCCAGCCAAGTGTACGCCTGGATATCCAGGTTTATCGGATCGCTACAATCCGGACAATCTGATGGCACCGACGTCCCTTCGAACGGTCGCGAGACAGGATGAACCCGACCGTCCCAGCTATCAGTATTACGGACGGGGAGGACTTAGTTGGGGGATTCCATATGTGGCCGGGGTGTTAGCCATGGGCTGGCAAATCCGGCCGGAATTGTCTCCTGAGCAAATGAAAGATCTTCTCTTTCAATCGGCCTTTACCAATGATAACGGCGTGAAGATCATCAATCCAAAAGCCTTCATTCGAATGGTCGAAACGGCGAAGACAGATTCGCTGCGGAAGCAACCAGAGGGTGTTCCGCGTAGGAAGTGAGAACAAGGCGGTGTCCGGTACATTTTGCGGGCTTTTTCCTTCCGCGACATCTGTGAGGTATCTACAATGGTCGTCATGCCGAGACCGGACGACTGCGGTTTCCGCGTGACACGCTGATCTGGAATGAGAGAGTCGTGGAGGAGCAACGAATTAAAACCAACACATGGAGCTGCCGCAATCAAGGCTTTGCCAAAGTCGACGTTACAAACAAATGGCGACTATCTTTTTCTTCAACCACCCTATAGTCTAAAACCATCCTTCTGTCAGCCGCGAAGAAAGCCTTCTTGCGCTCCAAGAGTGTTTTGGCCCAGGCGTTGAAGTCGGGGCGTATGAGCGGGGCGGGCTTACTGAGCTCATCGACGATGCGCCGCAAGTGCCCGTGCTGCTCTCGTTCCGGTAAGAAGGAAATGTTCCAGCAAAGTGCGGCAAAGATAATAACGTTTTTGAAACCCTCGTCGTCAACGGCATCAAGCAGCGGCCGAGCAAAGTCCAGCAGCACCTCTGACATTTTTCGCATGGCCGGAAATTCCGTGGGGCGCAGCGGTTCAACCGCATATTTCCCGCCGGCCTTCCACCCGGCTTCTCTCCTTAGCTTTCTCAGTGCGCCCATCGATTGGACTTCCTGACCCAGCAATTAAAACCG
Organism: uncultured Pirellulales bacterium; assembly: GCA_964567045.1. Lineage (GTDB taxonomy): Bacteria > Planctomycetota > Phycisphaerae > Sedimentisphaerales > Anaerobacaceae > JAFNGF01. The sequence continues at coordinate 16,995 of CAZMLE010000071.1, forward strand.
AGTCACGAACCACGAGCCACGAATTATGAGCAGCCCATTGAGTTGCCGCAGTTGTAGCACTTATAGCAGGTGCCGTCGCGGACGGTGATCGAGCCGCAAACATCACAGGCTGGCGGCCTCATCCCTGCAATGCAGAAACTTTGGTTTGACTTCGTTGGGCTTCTCCGTAAGTTTTATCTTGCACAGTACTATGTTTTCTCAACAAAGCGCTAAGGAGCGAAGGTTTCAGCGAATCGCCTAAACTGTCCTTGGCCAAAAGCTCTACCTCGAACGTTGCATTTTTTCTCGTATTTTGCAGATTCTCAAAAGAGAGCTTGGCATAATCCTCATTGTTATCAATTAGTACACAATCTCTTCCAAGTTCCATTGCTGCGATGCCTGTTGTCCCGCTGCCAGCAAACGGATCGACCACTAAACCGTTGGCAGGGCATAAAAGCTTAATGAAGAAAGCAGGCAATTCGGGCGGGAAAGCCGCTGGATGGCCTTTATTCACGCCCACCAACGGTAAAGTCAGGACGTTGTAGGGCAGAACAGTTTTCTGGCCTACCCAGCGAGATATGTTTCTGCCAAAGCCGCTTTTGTTGACCGAGTTCTGGCGCGTTAGGTCATTTTCACTGAGTTTAGCCAGTCGAGTCTTGACCCACTCTCCGATGGGTTTGCGTACTGCGTCCGGGTCCATATACGGCCTCTTGCACTTAGCCAAATGAAAGCAATACTCCCATCCATCTCGCAACCGGGTGGGCCACCGCCCCGGCATAGGATTCAGTTTGTGCCAAAGATAGTCATCTATACAAAACCAGCCAAGGGACGAAAGCATCTCAATCGTATGCCATACAAACCGATGGCGCACTCCATTGACAACTTTGTCTTTTATATTTAGAAGTAGACTACCTTCTTTTTTCAAGGCATTCCAGAAAGGTTCGTGAAAAGTTCGGAACCAAGCTGGAAAATCGTCCGGGTGAATACTATCGTAGTGTTTTCTTCGGGCGTCCGCATAAGGGGGTGAGGTGACGATCAGGTCAGCGACGCCGTTGAGGTTAGTCAATGCCTTCCGGCAGTCTTCCAGGATTATCACACAATGCGAATAGGCATGAGATAACTCTATCATGATCGAACTAGTAATCTTATACCAATTCAAGATATTAATTGCCGATAGCCGATAGGTATTCCAGAGAAG
>CAZMLE010000072.1:0-18087 GCA_964567045.1 uncultured Pirellulales bacterium
GATGATAATAAGCGAAATTTTTTACTCTCTACAGGGCGAGGGATTTTTGGCCGGCGTTCCCAGCGTGTTCGTACGCCTGGCGGGCTGTCCTTTGCGGTGCCGATGGTGCGACACAAAGTACGCTTGGGACCAAACCGCAGGGCAGGATTATGGCATCGCCGCGATTATCCGAATTGTTCAAAAGTGGCCCTGCAAATTTGTGGTCATAACCGGCGGAGAGCCGATGATAAATCCGAACCTGCCCGAATTAGTGCAGCAGCTAAGAACTTCTGGCAAGCATATAACAATCGAAACAGCGGGTATCGCGTTTGTGCCCGATATGCCCTGTGACTTGATGAGCATCAGCCCGAAGCTGAGCAATTCTACGCCCGGCAACTCAAAGCTTGCAGCGATCCACGAGGAGTCGAGGTTAGATGTATCTGTCTTGCGAAAGCTGATTGACAATTACAAGCACCAACTGAAGTTTGTCGTTGATTCACAGGACGATTTGCCCGAGATACAGCGGACAATAAAGGAAATAGGAGGTGTCGAACTGGAAAGGGTAATGCTGATGCCGCAGGCAACTACCAAAGATGAGCTTTTGGCCAAATGCCCGATGGTAGCTGAAATGTGTAAGTCAACTGGTTTTACTTTATGCCCGCGTCTGCAAGTCTTGCTATGGAATAACCAAAAAGCAAGGTGACATCGCGTCTTTATTTAAGCGGTCCCTTCAACAGCCGAATATCGTCAATCCATACAGTACCCCTGCCATCTATCACCAGGTTGAGCCTTATATTGTCGGGGTTTTCTCCGCTCTTCAAAAAAAATGGGGTTTCCTGTGTTGTCCAATCTGTGGAACCGGACAAAGATGTCATAAGCCCTCTGGAGAAAAAATCTCCCTTGCCGAGAAAGTGGCATAACATTTCCAGATACACTTTACCTTCAACATCTTGTGTACGAATCCGGGCTTGATAAAGAAGTCGCGTATTTTCGATGTCCGTATCGCCGAGTTCAAATAGCGGGACCGTTCTGGGCTCTGTTGCTTCAATTCGCAGAGAGCCATTGCTATCGCTTGAGATTTGCTTGTCGATCTGCACATCTGTTTGGGTTATAAGCCCTTCCATATCGTCGAGAGGAAAGCTTCTCAGTTCGACTACTACGGAAATATGTTGTGCTGACCTAACTTTTGCTCCCAGGAACAGCAAGAAAGGAACGGTTACGGCTATTGAAATCCCAAGAATGATATACCCTATAATCAATCCCGCTATAGCCAGACCATACCCCCTCAGTGCTGGTTCTCTTCCCATCCTCCGTACAGCCAGGTGTCCGCAGATTATAGCTGGGATGCAACAAACTGGCCCAAGCAGGGAACAAGCCAAAGATGCAATTGCCAAACCAGAAGTCCGAACCGGCACAGTTTTATCCTGTAAGACTGGCAAAGCGTTGGGCTTGGTGCTTTTTCGCAGCGTCTCACGCAAGTCCTCATATTCATCCTCAGTGATTTTACCTTCGTTGCGAAGCTGCAACAGCTCTTCTTCTGACGATACACTTGACATGTTTGCCATTTCTTAGTCTCCCGATAGTTTTTCGAGCTTCTCTTTGGCCTCAGCCACGGTAATCTTATTTATGCGCAATTCTTCAAGAACGGCTTTCTTCTGGGCGTCCATCTTCTTTAGCATATTGTAGTTTGCAATAAGCCTATCCAACCTGGTTCTAATTGCCGCATAGCCCAGCGAGCCGTTTTGTTCCAGCATCTTGATGCTGAATCCCGCCAAGAGATATTGCTCCAAGAATTCTTGGTCTCCTGGGGTGAGTCTGTCAAAGAAGGTCTCGCTAAAATTACCTTCGATTTTTACCCCGCAGGCTGCGCAAAACATCGCTGCTATTTGCATGGGCAGCCCACACGCTGGACAGGATGTTGAAAGCAACTTTTTTGCCATATTCAGAAATATTAGTCTACTACGCGAAAAAGTCAAGAAAAATTTTGGAAAAGTCAGAGACATCTTAATTTTCTTGAGCTTGTGTATTTTCCCAACCTTTTCTGGGTATCGAGCGCATAGGCGACGGCATGACCAGTTTTTCTGCCAGGAGGGTGTGGCTAATTTTTCTGGCGCGAAAGATAGGCAACCTGTAGAATGTAGGCACGTATGGTTTGTGTACATTAAGGACATTTTACAGGGAGAAAACCATGGAAGAGATCAAGCTGCCAGAAATCGATGCCCAAGCCCTGCGGCAGGCACTGGAAAAGGACATTCAAGGATGTATTCAACAGGTAACAACAGCTATCAACCAAGCCTGCACGGGAGCGGTTATCAATGATAGCGAAGAACCCGTCAGAATAGCGATGGCCAAACTACGGCAAAAGGTATTTCAGAAGGCCTTGCAGATGAAGATAGATGCGGCACAGGGCCGAAGCACATCGCAGCCGTCAGCAAAAAGCTGCGAAAATAGAGCGCGAAGCAGCCAAAAGCAGAGTAAAATAGTCCAGAAATAGAGCCTGGCACGGCTTTTTGCCCGCTTTTTAGTAATTTAGAGCTTTTAGCAGTAGTGATAACGGTGATTTTATAGGACTTAGGCGTTTTTGAGCGAAAATTGAGGGTAAAAATGAGCAGAAACTTGCAGGAAATTGACAGATTTGCGCACGTTTTGAGCAGAAATTAACAAAAATGAGCAGGTTTTGAACACTTTTTGACATGCTCAGAAACAGGGTAAGTACTTTTTTTTATCGTTTGACGCCGGTCTCTGGTTCGGGTATTGTGTAGATGCAGAAGGTGCTTACCGAGTATCTGAACTTCGACTGTAGAAGGCATGCTTGGCGGTTATTATGGCGAGGTCTGACTTACTTGTTAACCTTGTAAAAGCAGGGGTGGGGGCTGACCGAAGTCTTTGGCGAAAGACGATTGAAGCAATTATTGCCGAGGAGCGGGCGAAGCAGCATCATGTTCTTGCCGATCGCATAGAGAAGGAGCTTCTCGCATACATTGCTCGTGAGAACGCCGTGCAACCAACGATCGGGCCGGTAGGTAACGCTGGTCGCTTATCCAATCTGATCTACGAAGTTATCCCAACAAAAACATTTGAAGATCTCCTGTTGCCAGAGTTGGCTTATAGAACTTGCCGGAACTTGGTTGAAGAACATAATAGGACGGAGCTATTGAGGGGGCATAATCTTGAGCCAAGAAATCGGATTTTGCTTATTGGGCCACCTGGGAACGGAAAGACTTCGCTTGGGGAAGCGATTGCTACGGCGATGATGGTCCCTCTTGTAATTGTCCGTTACGAAGGGATTGTTGGTAGTTTTCTTGGGGAGACTGCGGCACGGTTAAGAACTGTGTTTGATTACGTTCGTTCAAGAAGATGTGTGTTATTCTTCGACGAGTTCGACACGCTTGGAAAAGAGAGAGGTGATCCACACGATACGGGAGAAATCAAGAGGGTAGTAAGTTCGCTACTTTTGCAGATCGATGATCTTCCTAGCCACGTTGTTGTGGTGGCGGCGACAAACCATTCTGAGTTGCTAGATAGGGCGGTGTGGCGCCGATTTCAATTGCGACTGATTCTGCCGAAACCAAACAAGAATGATATAGAAGAGTACCTCAAGAAACTGCAAAAGCGACTTAATATTGACTGGAATTACAGTTTAAGAACACTATCGGACAAATTGTATGGAACCAGCTTTGGAGAACTCGAAGAGTTTGGCTTCGACGTTGTCAGGCGATATGTCCTTTCTGCGCCCAATGGGCAGATAAGAGAGATTGTGAATGATTGTCTTGATGAATGGCACGATAGACTGAAAGCGAAGGATAAAGCGGAGGTGTAGCATGGCGGAGAACCCGCTGTTAGTTTTCCCGAACCCTGTGAGAAGTGATCGTCGCAAACTGAGGGGTGGGGCAGGGCGCACGTTTCATTTTCCCAGCGCCGAGAGACAGTCACGGCGTCTAGGGCCTAAATTTGCTGCCCTGAGAAGACAGTTTGAACAGGAGGCGACTCGGGTTCAGACTGTTCTTACAGGTACAGAGCCTGAGCAGGTCGTGGTTCTGGAGGCCGCAAATTCGGTCGAGGAGCTTTACAAGGCTCTGGAAAGAAAGCGCATCCCAGGGTTTGAGTGGTTGGAAGAGTTGGATAAAGAGATTGAACCTGATGCAGATTTCTACTTTGAAGATCAACCGGAAATGATTATCCCTGGGCGGGTATATTTGGTAATGAGCAACCAGACGGGAATCCAACAGTTACTTTCGCTTTGGGATCGGTTTACGACAAGTCCCGACGAGAAGTTCCCGCATGGATGGGGGCGGCTCAAGCACATTTTTGAACAACTGAAGGACGTGCGGCGTTGGGGGATCAAGGATCGAATTTATGAAACCGGTGTACTCAAATATTGGCGTGAAGAATGTAAGTACCGACAAGACCCTATCCGCTTTGACGTTGAGCTTTGGTTCCGCAATGATGCGGCGCGCCGCAAGCAGCAATTTGAAGTCTTCAAAGAGAGGGTGACTCAAGCTGGAGGTCAGTGCATTGGAAGTCCAATTTTGTTCGAGGAAATCAGGTACCACGGAACGATTGTTCAAATTCCAGCGACGAATATAAGATCTTTTTTGGAGGCCATAGATAGGAGCGCGGTCTCGAGTTTTCTGGACGCACCTGAAGTATTTCTGTTTCACCCTATAGGGCAAACCGCATTTCCTTTGCCAGAGACGGTCAGCAGCATTACAACTTGCCAGGAGCCAACGAGTCTCCAAATCGCAGGACGCACACCAGTAGTGGCCTTACTGGATGGTTTGCCATTAGAAAACCATCCCTGGCTTGCGGGGCGTCTCGTAGTCGATGACCCGGATGAGTATGGCGAATTGTATCCCGCGAGCGACCGGCATCATGGTACAGCGATGGCGTCTTTAATCCTTCATGGTGAGCTCGATGGTGCAGAAGAACCTCTTTCCAGACCAATCTATGTAAGACCTATTCTTAAACCAGATCCAAAAGACTGGGTGCGCCCCAGGCGAGAGAGAATTCCAGATGATACGCATCCGTTGGATGTGATATTTAGAGCTGTTTTGAGAATTGTGGAAAGGGATGCTGACCAAGCACCTGCAGCCCCTGACGTGCGCATCATAAATCTTTCAGTTGGCGACCCTGATCGACACTTTCATTATGACATGAGCCCCTGGGCAAGACTGCTGGATTGGCTATCATGGAAATACAATCTACTCTTTATTGTCAGCGCAGGCAATTACACAGAAGAAATAGAATTAGATGTACCGCGAGATGAATTTCCCTCGTTGTCCCACTCTGAACTGCAAAGGGAGACCATTCGAGCGATGGCCGCTAATTTGAGGCAGAGGAGACTCTTGGCACCAGCCGAATCAGTGAACGCCTTGACGGTTGGGGCGGTACACAGCGACAAATCGGGAATTAAAGGCGACGGGCGTAATATCGACCCGTATAATGCTGATGTCCCTCTGCCCTCGCCTTACAACAGGGTGGGGCTGGGTTTTCGGAACTCTATAAAGCCGGATGTTCTTTTCTCGGGTGGTCGCCAGTTTTACGAAGAAAAGCAAGGCAATGTGCACACTAAGGCCACTTTGACACTGCCAGATGTACCGATACCGATAGTGGGCCACAAGGTCGCGAGTCCCGTGAGAGCAAATGGGGCGACCTATATCAGCGGCACAAGTAATGCAGCAGCTCTGGTCTCGCGTGCCGCGACGATGATGTATGATGAGTTGCTTGAGCTCCAAGATACACCAAACGGATCGCTCCTAGATGGTGTATATTTTCCGGTGTTACTCAAGGCCATGCTGGTTCATGCCGCACAATGGGGTGAAGCTTATCCGGTTATTGAAGACTCATTGAAGCATGCGAGTAACTCGTCAAGATTTAAGGAATACGTCACAAGATTCCTTGGATATGGAGAGGTTAGCGTCAACCGCGTGAAGGCTTGTACTGGACAGCGGGCGACCATGTTAGGTTGTGGGAAGCTGGGAGTTGATGAGGGGCATCTGTACAACATCCCTTTGCCCACGAGCCTGAATAGTCAAGCTATATGGAGACGGGTTGTAATCACCCTCGCCTGGCTGACACCGATCAACTGCAAAAACAGGAAATATCGAAAGGCAGCTTTGTATTTCGACTTTCCCTTACAAGACATAGATGAAGCCTTGGGAGTATCACGACAGGGTGCTGACTGGATGGCCGTAAGAAGAGGAACTGTTCAGCATGAAGTCTTCGAGGGCGAAAATGCCGCGGTCTATAGTGAGGGAGAATTGTTGTCGATCCGGGTCAATTGTCGTGAGGATGCGGGAAAATTGGATGCGGAGGAGAAAATAGCGTACGCCCTTGCGGTTACGTTGGAAGTGGCCGAAAATACTGGTCTGCCGATATACGAAGAGATCCGTGCGCGGATACAGGTACCAGTACAAATTTCTGCGTCCTCATAAGTTTTTTTACTGCTGGGCACAGGTGGAGTCAGTGGGGGAATCCAAATCCGTCCGGTCTAAAGCCGGGCCAATAGACTGAAGTCCGGCTCTGCCGGACGCAGTTAAGACGCGCCGGACCTTCAGTATCAAAGAGCAAAAAGCGGTTGGGAAGGCCGAAACCCAAGCAGCGTCCCGTTCGGAGGCAGAGCCCTCGGCTTCGCTCGGGGTGACAAGGGGTGGGCAGGAAGCGTGGGGGGCACAGCCCGCCCTACCGTTGATGCGCAGAAGCCATCCTCAAAACCATCGGTTTTGAGGATGGCACCCGTGGCGCAGCCTCCTTCGACACTTCGACAAACCTCAGTGCAGGCTTTGCTCAGGACAGGCTTTATTGCTCGACTTTTCCGGTGGCGGCCCACTCCACGCCGCGAGCAATTATCCTCTGAACATTCGGGTTCACCAGAGCCTTGCGATCGTGGCCGAACGCGTTGTAAACCGTGCGGCCTTTGCCGTAGTTCAACGTGAAGACCAAAGGCTCGGTCTTCTTGCTCCAATCGGAGTCGGCCTGCACAAGCACGTGGATCTCGCCGGTCCCCTGCAACTTGGCGTATAGTTCGTCATCGGTCTGGAAGTTATCCATCCCAGCGGTGATGGGGTGTTCCTTGTCGACCACCTTGGCCTCGAAGACACCTCGCGCACCGTGACCCGAAGTGCCCATTACCCATTTCCGGCCGCAGAGCTTGCCAAATTCCTCCCACTTGGGGAACGAGGCGCTGGCCATGTGCTGGACGAAGAAGCCCTTTCCGCCCTTGACGAAGTTCAGCAGGTTCTCCTGGGCTTGTTCGGGAATCACCGGAACACGTTGGCTGTAGATCGTAAAGACGATCACGTCGTACGCCTTCAGGGCGGTTCCTGATTCGAGGATCAGCGGATCTTCGCACACCTTGACGTCGAATTTCTTCGAGGCGACCAGTGCTTCGCGGGTGGTCTCGGAGATCTCCCGCCAGGGATGCGCCGAGACGTCATCGCCGGTAATCAGCAGGACCCTAATCTGAGCGGGCCGGCGGGGAGCATCGGCTGCAATGCAAAAACCAATCGCTACAAGACACATCAGAGCCAGAACAAAAACTAAACGCCGCATCTTTTCTCTCCTTTCTGCAAAAACCATAGTCACCCTTATCGGTCGAGCGCAACGGCGCTCACAATCTGCCGGCAGGGCTCACCTAAGCAGTAAGTATAACACTACCTGAAAGCCAGCGAAATAGTCCAGATACGCGAATTTGTGGATTCTATTCAGACTTGAGCCGGCGTTCCATTAAATCTTGAATCGCTTTCTGCACCGGCTTATTCTCGAACAGCACTTCGTAAACTGCCTGCGTAATCGGCATCTCAACGCCATATTTGGCAGCAAGTGCAACTACCGATTTACAGGTAGCAATACCTTCGACTACCGACTCGGTAGCGTTTTCGGCTTGCTGGGGGGATTGGCCCTTGCCTATGCGTTCGCCGAACGAGCGGTTTCTTCCTTTGGGCGAAATACAGGTTGTCACTAAGTCGCCCAGTCCGGTCAGCCCCGCAAAAGTCTGCTCCTTTGCTCCCATCGCTATGCCAAGGCGAGTTATCTCGGCGAGTCCTCTGGTCAAAAGAGCCGCTTTTGCATTGTCACCGGCTCCGATGCCGTCAATAATCCCCGCGGCAATAGCGATAATGTTTTTGCACGCTGCCGCCAACTCCACGCCGACCACGTCGGTATTGGTATAAACCCGCAGCCAGGGACAATTGAAAATTCGCTGGATATTCGTGGCTAATTTTTCGTCGCTGGCCGCCGCGCAGGCGGTTGCCGGCAGCTTTCTTGCCAGTTCATCCGCAATCGTAGGCCCACTGAGCACAGCGAATCTCGTCGCTCGTTCCCCTGCTTCCGCAGGGGCAAGCCTGTCCCCGCAAAAGCGGGGATCGCTCGTCCTTCGTCCCTCGTCTTTCATCTTCCGTTCTTCGCCCAGCACATCGGCGAGGATTTGTGTGGGGCGAAGAAGCGTCTCATTCTCGATACCCTTGGCGACCGAAACAATCGGCACATTTGCAGGAACGTGCTCCTTCAGCCTCGTCCAAACTCCGCGCATAAACTGGCACGGCACCGCCGAGATAATCAAATCCGCACCCGCCATTATGCGCTTATCGTCAGGCTCGAATATAACAGAGGCGGGAATCTTATAGCCGGGCAGAAACTTCTTGTTTTCCCGGCTTTCTTCAATCTCAGCCAACTGCCGCCGATCGTAGCCCCACATCCGAACCCCTGCTTTGGGTTCCCGCAGAACGGGGTCCCTCGCAGGGGCAAGCCTGCCCCCGCGCAGGGGGGGGTGACTCGTCGCTCGTGGCTCGCCGCTCGGCTTCTGCTTCTCGCTCAGCAGCATCGCCAGAACGGTGGCCATTCCACCATCGCCAATTATCGAAATAACCGTATATCTCGTATCTATCATCTGGTAGGGATGGTTACTGTCAAGTACTGTGTATCGTTGGTAAAACGCATCGCTCCATCATAGGCAGCGGGGATAAGGAGCGTATCACCCGCTCTAAATTCAACGGAATCCCCATCGGCTGACAGGACTGTTCCAGAGCCGGTTATGAAAATCATATTCTTCATTTTGCCGGGCGATAGAAGCAGCTCACAACCTTTGGCCTGATGCCCTTTATCTACCTTGAAGTGTTCGCAATCTACCAGTCGACCGACCGTTGTTACGGGAAGCTCGCTACTCTGGATGCCAAAGTGAATGCTCTCCAGTGCCTCTTCGATATGTAGCTGTCTGGCTTTGCCCGTATCATCTACTCTGTTGAAGTCAAAGACTCGATAGGTGGTATCTGAGGGCGTCTGAATCTCAGCTATCAATAGTCCTGGCCCGATGCTGTGGATGGTGCCGGCTGGAAGAAAGTGACACTGGCCAACCTCAACAGGCACTTCCGCCAGCAGCTCGGCGACGCGGCCATTATCTATCGCTTCGGCAAATTGCTTCTTCGTTACGCCTTTTTTTAGTCCCTTATAAATCACCCCCGCTCCTGTCTTCCGACAGGAAGACGCGGGGGCAGATACTATGTACCAGCACTCGGTTTTAGGCTGTCCCTTGCCCAGGCGCCGGCAGGTTTGTGCGTCCGGATGGACCTGCACGCTCAAAATGTCTTGGGCGTCCAGGAATTTAATCAGCAGAGGAAAAGGCGTGGTAAAATTCGCATCGCCTGTTATCTGTTTCGGATATTTCTCGACTATCGAGGCGAGCGTCTGCCCGGTAAATTCACCGTTGGAGATGACGGATTTATCCTCCGGCAGATCGGCCAGCTCCCAGCTTTCGCCGATTCTTTCGCCCGGAGGAATGTCCTTGTTGAAGACTTCTTTTAGCTTTTGCCCCCCCCATATTCGCTGCTTGAATATGGGTTTGAATTTCATGGGATATAGTTTCACATCTTTTATTTTACGCTCTTAGGAGGTTGGTGTCGATAATCGTGGATCGAATAATTTTAATGTTCGCAGCCCGGGTATCCACATTGCAGCCATTGGTTTGCCAAAATAACTAAATCACTAAAGCCGATTTCACCGTTGTTGTCCAAATCTGTTCCGCCGAATGAATCCGGCGTACCACCACAGCCGACGTCAAGCCAGTGCGAAACAAGCAGAGCAAAATCGTGAAAATCAACAATACAATTCCCCTGGTAAAGCTCATTACCCATTGGTGCTATATCAGCCGTTAGTGCCGCGTCACACTTACAGACCGTTGAAATCCGAAAATCAATTTCGTATATACCTGGCTTTGTAAAACCCCAGTTTAGATGAGAATGGCTGCCGGCTGAGATGTAAAATACATCATCTTCGGTGATTCTGCCTTCGGCAGTGGAAACAAATACAACCGGCGGATTTATGCCGTCGGCCTGCCACATGGAAAAATTTGCATCTGCTGGTCCTCGAACGGCAACAACTTTTACTTTAAACCATTTATCGGTGATATCCGCTCCTCTGGCATCGCCTGGATTCCAGTTGCAAAGATGGCCAATATCGGCCTGCTCTGCGCATAAGCCCAGCGGCAATGCTCCGGTTCCCTCTGTCTGCGGCAGCACCCAGAAGGTTGCGCCTGGCTTAGCTCCAATGAATTCAAAGCCATTTGGAATGGATGAAAGCGTTATCCGGGCATTCGTATTGACGTATAAAAGTGCTTCAGCAGGTTCGACAGCGATTTCGCCGAGTGGGCTATCCGGCTCATCGCTGGCAACTGCAATATCCCAGCCTGTTTGCGTGAAAGCCACTTCGATATCCGTATGAAAAAAGTCTATTATTATTGGATGATTTATATCTGGAATAGGCGTCTCAACGCCAAAATAGAAAGTAGTAATGTCGCTGGAAATCAGTGTACAGTGCTCCTCCGCCAAAGCGGGCGTTGAAATTGCAGCGAAAACAAGAATCAATATTTGCAGCTTGATTGTTTTTGAATTATTTAAGTACATTTTTGTACTCCTTCCGATGCTCATCGAGTATCAAGCGTCGAGCATCGGATTAATTTAATCTTTGGGTTTTGCAAAATTCTCAAATCTGTCGGCAATTTCTTTCAAATCTTTTGCTTTGATTGTTTCCACTCGGCTATCGGCGTAAAGATACAGTGACGAGCCGGCAGTATTATCCAGTGATGTATGCGTGCGGTATCGGTCCGGCTGAATATCTTTTCGGATAGCGTTCCAGGGAACGTTTGGGGCAGGAAGAAACCACAAACGCGAGTGAGTATGGTCTGAAGTCAGGCTAACAGAAAGGCTGTCGGCGCCGACAAAAGTTGTCATCGTTTGACTCGGTTTTTTAAGCCTGTGCAGGTTCCTGTATGATAAGCCGACAATCCGTCCGAACGGATCGATATTATCAACCGCGATATATTCGTTGAGAACATAGCTGCTCAGGCCGTTGGCCAGACGTTCTTTTCTTTTGGGGTCGGCCGGGCAGATGCGAATCTCATTTACGTCGCCGACATACGGGCTGAGAGTGAAAATCCAGGAGCGTTTGCGAGCTTCTTGGCCTGTCAATCCGTGTGTCGTCTCAGGGAAGAATCCGCGATTATCGTCGGCGTACATCTGCAGAGCCAGGCCGATTTGACGCATGTTGCTTGCCGAAGCCAGGCGTTTGGCGTGCATCCGAGCCAAATTCATCGACGGCAGAAGAATAGCCAATAGAAGCGCAATAATTGCAATCACCACCAGCAACTCGATTAGCGTAAAGGCCCGCATGTTCTTATTCATAGACCGTGTCCGGAGAATCTATAGTTAATTGGTTAATCAGTAACCAATTCTCTACCCCCGATTAAGTCGGGGGCAACTAATTGCTAACTTGCTGGACGATCTGGTGGTGGACGCGGTCCGAAAGGTTCGTGACGAAATGTAGCTACAAAAGCTTGAAACGGACATTCAATATCATCTGTAAAACAATCCGTGTCAGGAAGGCTAAATTGTGGTTCCAAGACGAATTTATTTGGCGTTATTAGCAATTGTTGACAGGTTGGACATCGGCTGGAGGTATGATTATCCGGATGTTTATGGCTCAATAGGTGTAGTTTCAGCGTTACCCCTGTGACCAAGGCCACAAAGCAAATGGTCGTAAGTATGAAAGCGGCTTTTCGAATTGGCTGAATCAAGTTACACCAAGAAACTATCTTTGCGTCTACAAATGCCGAAGGTTTTGCAGCTCTTTTGCCAGCAATGCCGAACCCACCTTAACATACTTTGCACAGGTCTGCTCTTTGACGCCCTCTTCAAGCTTTTTTCTGCCCTCCGGCGTTGTCAAATCCAGTCCGCATAGAGATCGGCAATCCGTTTTGCCAAACTGTTTTTCGAATGCGCTATGGACCCGTCCCACAGCCTGAAGAGTCAGCATTTTTTTCTTGGCGTAGTCGTTCTCTATTTGCGCCGCTGCAAGAGAAATGACCAGCGAACAGCCTGTCAGAACACCGCAGATTTCTCCTTGCAGACCAACACCACCAGCCAGACCTAATGCTATGTGGGGAATAAGCTCGCTCTTGAGCCTTAAGGCCTCACAACCAGCCATTAGAATCGACTCTGAGCATGTTCGCTTGCCCGGGATAAACTGCTGGTATGCCGTTTCGGAGAATTTGTCAGGGTCGATGTTTAGCTTTGTTGATTCCTCACTGCCGCGTATTGATTGCACCGGGACCAGCGATACGCCTACCGCCCCTTGTGCCAAGCAGTTTTTTAGAAATTCCCGTCGCCTCATTCACATCTCCTTCAAAACTTTTTGAACCGATTTCTTGTTTTTTATTGCGACTTACATTAGTGCACAGCAAGGCTTACTTATTTCGTCCCTTGTCTATCTTTCCCTTAAGCCAACCGATTTTTACTTTTTCTTTTGGGCCAAAGTCAGGAACATAGGGTTTTATATCCAATAAAGGAGAGCCATCTACGACATCAATGGCTTTTACAAACAGAATATTTCCTTTTCGCTTTAATAGCTTGACTACTGTTAGACCAATCTGATTCGGCCTTCTGGGGTATCTGGTAGCAAATAAGCCACGTAATACATCATCAAGAAAAGGGGTGACTTTTAAGCGATACCCTTTTGATTTATGAAATCTATATATTAAAATTAAATGCGAGAATCCTTCTATATCGCAAAGACCATCTTTGTATTTCATAAATACCTCTACCCTACCTATAGCTCTTGATTTGAATGGTTGGATAGGGGTATCTTTTTTACACTTAAATGGCGTATGGATAACTCCTATCGGACAGACCTTCATTACCACATCCCTTTTTAATGGCACTTGTGCTGGCGACAGGCATTTTCTACGGTGATTTCTTCTAATTCATTTGCTTGATATTTCTTGATTATCTCTTGGACGTTAGAGCCGGAAGCTTTATATGCCCGAATTCCGGCCTGATTAAGCTTTTGGATCGCGCGCATGCCCATGCCGCTGCAAACAACTGCATCGATATCTTTACTTGCTAAGACTTCGATTGGATTACAACTGCCATGTACGTGGTGCTGATTTGAATTATCAATCGTCTGGCAATCATCTTTTTCTGTATCGTAGATAGTGAAATAAGGGGCACTGCCGAAATGACCATAAACTCCTGCTGATTTTCCTTCATTAGTTTCTGTTGGAATACAAATTCTCATAACTAAAACCTCCCGCATCTTCTTTTGCCGAAGCCAGGACCACCTTGACCATGTCGAAAGCGATGAGGTGGTTCAGGCGGAGCGGTGGTGTCATATTCGATGATGCCGCCTTCGATTGATAAGGCCTTTCCGTTCACCAAAGCGTCGGCGATTTTTTTATGCGCGGATTCAATGATTCTGCCAAAAGTCTGACGGGACACATTCATTTGCTCAGCAGCCTGTTCTTGATATAAACCTTGTAGGTCAGCCAGACGAATCGCTTCAAGCTCATCAACCGTTAAGGCGATACGCTGCAAGATAGACAGGGGGACGCCCTGCGGTTTATAGAATGTGACCTGTGGCAGATGAGCCACACGTCTGCAATGTCTTGGCCTTGGCATATCAGAATCTCACCTTTGCTGGTCGCTGCATTAGTGATCACAGATGTTCTGTCTGAATTGCAGCGGGTCGGCTAAATCTCCTTTGCTTTTACTTCAGACCCATTAATCGACTGAATGCTTACGGTTTTTCTTGAAAGCTGTGTTTCAAGTGCTTGACTACAACATTACAATGCAGCTCTATAGTAAAGCTTGCTACGTTTTGTTGTAGCTTCGATTTTACCTTCAGAACGCAATTCTTCTACATACTTAACAACTTCATTTCGATGCAGGCCGAGGCCTGCGATAATATCTTCTACTGAACAAGGACGACGCTTCAAAAGCGCAAATACATCTTCGCTTCGTGCAGAAAAATGCTTCTCTTTATAAACACCACTGTAATCAACGATAACTTCAGCATTATCATACAACTGTTTAGCGATAGCTTCTAACTGTTTTTGCATGGCTGGCTCTGCAAAATTTTCAGCAGGGGGGACAGCGATGGAAAATGGGTCCACATTATTCAACTTTCAATACTTCCTCTATTGTTTTTTTCAGTGTTTTTTTGGGTAAGGCGCCTATTGCCATTTGCGGTTTATCATTTAGCGGTACAAAAAGGATGCTGGGGATGCTCTGAATGCCGAAAGCGGCCGCTAATTCCTGCTGAGCTTGTGTATCTACTCTGTAAATATTGAGCTTACCTTGGTATTCTTGAGCAAGTTCTTGCAAAATAGGTTCTACCATTTTGCACGGCACACACCAATCCGCATAAAAATCAATAATGCAGGGCAGTTTGCCTTCAAACTTCCATTGTTTATTTTGCTCATAGTTAAAAACTTTTTGTAAAAAACTGTCTTTAGTTAAGCTTTCCATAAGAGCGATCCCATTTGTTTTGACCACGCTGGCATTAAAATCAGACTTGTTGTCAATGTGGACAACGCCCGATCCTTCTGGTTTCTCTTTCGGTATTTCGGCTTTCTCCTTCTGTACCGCCGGTCTTTCATTCGGTAATTCTGGTTTCTCCTTTGGTGGTGTCGAGAGAAACGATGCCAATAATGCTCCAACTACCGCTCCGTAGATCCCCCCGCGGTATGGGTTCGCCGTTAATGGGCAGGTTCCAGACGAACACTTACAGAAATAGCCCAAAACCGCGCCGATTGTTCCCCCAATCAACAGGCCAAGTAATATTCTGATGATCATACTTTATCTTTCCCTTAATAGTACTCTCGACAATTTCCGGATAACTGATGTTAACTATCTAAAAGCTCACCCTTAAGCTTATCCTATCTTAATCCGCACGATGACGCAAGCTCCGCCGATAAAATTTTTAACCGTCCTTGATTGCGAACCATATCTGTCTTACCTGCCGATTATCGGAGGTTTAAATCTGAGAAGCTCTTCTTGCTAAGGCACAGTTTGTATCCAACACCAAGTGGATAGAAATTGTCGCCATAGGCTTGCCCGAACAGATGTCGAGCTATATCTCCTGAGCAGTGACAGGGACCGACAGCTCGCACGCTAGCTTCTTTGGTCTGATGGACTATCTGCTCGATCTGTTCGCGGTTTTTTCCGAGAAGATGAAACCCGCCCAGCGCCATATACACATTTTGTGCTAATTGAGCCTTGGCCTGCTTGATGATATTAACGATGCCGGGATGCGCACAACCGCTGATCACAACAAGACCATTTTCCATTTGGACTACCAGAGACTGCTCCTTGATCCCGCTGCCCAGCTCACCGGTGGAGTACACTGCCCGGCAGATTCTGATCGGCTGATGCACCTCAATAACTTGAGCTGCTGATTCTGTCACCATTTGCTTTATCTCTGCCGGAAAAGACTTGGGTAGATAAACGTTTACGTTGCTATTATGGCCAAGAAAGTCAGCGAGTCCGCCATAGTGATCATGGTGAGCGTGTGAGATTACCACAGTGTCCACCTGAATAGGATTGATAGCTAATTTTCGCATGTTCGAGAGTAGTATCCCGCCGTTGTCACCAGTGTCGAACAGTACCGTTTTCTCAGTTCCTTCTATCAGACAGGCAAACCCCCAAGCTGTTTGCAGTCGCTTGTCAAAAGGATTATTGTCATAGACAATGGTGATTTGTATATCGTTTTGATCGGTTGCTTGTTTTTGCGATGGGGCACTTACCGTCTCTTTGTTCCTACACCCCAAGCCGCTCAAAAGCAACCAGAGAAATGCCAGTGAGCATAGAATCTTACTATCGACGAGATCTCGTATCAGAGTATGCGACTTTTGCATGTCATATCCTCCCGGATTTTACATAAACTTGCAAGTATCGAAGAATTTCTTCTACAGGTTTTTGAATTTGGCCTATCATTTGGTCTTCGCCCCGGTGTGCCCACAGCCTTGGACCATTTAGAGTTTGGCTCTATAATAAAGTTTCTGATTGCGTACGTCAGTTTCTATCTTTTCTGCCAGGGTTAATCTCTCAATATATTTGACAACCTCGTTTATATGAAGGCCCAGGCCAGCAGCGATATCCTCAATAGAACAAGGACGACGTTTCAAAAGCGCCAGCACATCCTCGCGTTGGGCTAGAAAATCGTGCTGTTTATGAACACCATGGTAATCGGCGATAACTTCAGCATTTTTATACAACTGTTTAGCGATAGATTCTAATTGTTTTTGCGTGGCCGGCTCTGCAAAATCCTCAACAGGAGGCCGAGCGACTGTATTTACTTGTACTTTATCAGGACATATAGTGTGTATATGCGTTTTTAACCTGTTGATTTCCGCCTCTGGTGTGGTTACACCGGCCAGGATAAAGACCTCAAGCCAATAATTGCCTTTGTATTCATTGCGGAGTTTTACCAAACCTTCCAGCATTTTGCTAAAAGTTATATCTCTATGGGGCCTGTTGACATATTGAAATATCCGGTTACTTCCTGCATCAAGAGATGGGATAACCAAATCTGCAAGCTTTAAAGCCTCTCTTACCTGCGGCAGCCATAATAGCGAGCCATTTGTAAGAACAGCTACAGGGATGTCAGTAATGCCCTTGATCTTGAAAATAAGCTCCTCCAGAAGCGAAAAAAGTGTTGGCTCACCGGAACCCGATAAGGTTATATAATCAGGGTTAGATTTAAGCTTTCTCTTAAGTTGCTTTATAACAGCATCAATCGGTACCCACTCTTTTCTTTGCATTGTCTTATTAGTTGTCCTTCCGAGCTGACAGTAAATACAATCATACGTGCATGTTTTGAATGGAACTAAATCAACACCCAATGAACGTCCAAGTCTCCTCGAAGGTACAGGGCCAAATATAAATTCCCGTTTTTTGTTATAGGGTAAGACTTCGCCAGATTTGTTATTAACCACTAATGACATCTTGAAATTCTTTGAATAAAAGATTCGCAGTTACATTTCTGTTTTTATATCCAGCTCTATGTCTAATGGATTATATCTATTCATAGAACTTGCTTTTCCGATTAATCTTATTTTTACTTGAGGAAATCCTTTTTTATCAGTGTATTTTTTTACGCTTGTTATATACCTGTATAGTATAAGAGTGCTATCTATTTCCTTCTGAAGTAGTTTTAATAGCTCTTCGCCGTCGATTCCTGAATACTTATTTTTTAATCCTCTAAAAGTAAATCTTCTATCTTTAAATTCATTTATTAAATAGACAGCTAAATTTATTCCTTCACTTTCCTGATGGACTACATTTTTCCTTCTTTTTATAAAATCAGTTAAAAACATTTTGCTTTGTCTTGATTAAGACTCACAGGGTTTCTTATCGCAAGGTATTTCTCGTCCACAACATGGTTTGTCTCGTCCACAAGATGTAGAATTATCTCCACCATAGTTAGTTTTATAAAAATTAGACCCTTTTACAATTACACCTGCGCCGCCGCTGATCAGACGCTGGACTCTTCCATTGCATTTTGGGCACTTTTCCAAAGGTTTATCTTTCATGCTTTGAAACTTTTCGAAAGTATAACCACAGGTTTGGCACTTGTATTCATATGTGGGCATTTTTCATCTCCTATAAATTGATTCGTGTTCCTACAGAGCAGATAAAACATTGATCAGCAAAGGCCTCTTTAAATTTCTCAGCAGCTTTAAGACCAGTGCAATGTGCAAGACCAATTTTTTGCACTTTGTATTGTCTCTGCACTTTCCAAAAAATGACGTTCAATTTGGTTCTTTGACAAATGGTATTGTAA
>CAZMLE010000073.1:0-18065 GCA_964567045.1 uncultured Pirellulales bacterium
AACCTGTTACCTATGTTCCCGGTTTAAAGTGTTACCCATGTACCAGTTGACACAGTCGCCGTGCTGGCGAAGGCTAAACTCCCGGAGCACGGCAAAATGAAAAAGCAGACAGAGCCGTATCTGAAGATTCCTGGCCACATCCTCAATATTCCCGAGATTGGCCTCTGCGAGAAGGTGCTTCTTGCTCATATCTATAGCTTCGGCGCCAAAGGCTGCTGGCAAAGCAATCAAACACTGGCAGAAATCTTTATGACCAATACCCGCACAATCAGGAGGTGGGTAAATAAGATAGCCAATTTCATCTGCGTAACAAACCCAAAGGAATATTATCGTACATTATGGGCTAAATCACATCCTGAAGTTAAGGCTTACATGGACAGAACTGGCCAGGTAGCTGGCCAAAGAGCGTCTCTGGACATGGACAAAAATGGTCGCCGAGTAGGCCGAAAGTGTCCTACTACTATTAATAATACTATAACAGAGAACAATGAAAGAACTACTGCGTCGCCTTCGCCTTTGCCTGCCGGTGGGCAGGCTTCGGCGACGCTTGAGCATCGCAGGCAGGTAGCCGCTGATGGGCTGGAAAAGTTCAAGGCACTTTTTGGCCGAGCTGCCGTAAGTTGGACTCCATTGACGCAAGAGCAGTTTGAGAAGCGCCGAGCCGAGCAGTTAGCTGCCCTGCGTGCAACGACGGACAGCAGATGACGGAGAACTGATGGCGGATAATGGAAGATGGTTTTCGGTCTTCTGTCCTCTGTCTTCTGCCTTCTGTTCAACCGAGGGGGACGGAGTATGAACGCATTGAGCAAAAAACAACTGGCGGTGATTGAGGATTTATTCGCGGGCGAACTGGACGAGGCCGCGGTGCTCGATAAGCACAAAATCAGCAGAAAGCGCTACAATAAATGGCTGGCTGATGAGCGTTTTATTGAGGCGTTTGCTGAGCGGGTCGGGCGGGCTTATCGTGCCAGCCAGTTGATAATTGCCCGTTATGCGCCGCTGGCCGCCGCCAAGCTGGTTCAGTTGACTGGATGTGACAGTCCCGAGACCGCCCGCAAGGCCTGTTTGGACATTATTTCGATGCCACGTTTAGCCCCGCAGCTTACTGTGGGGTCCGACGCCGTGCCGGCCAATGACCCCGCGATAAATCGTGGGGCTAAACAGGCGTTGAGCGACGAGACTGCCAGCCGCCTTCTTGCCGCCCTGGCAGAAGAAACTTAACTTGGAATCCGATGCCGGGTCACCATCGACGAAATATCCAAACTTGATGGTCCTCGACCTCGCCGTCAGGAGCTAAGCCGGTTGTGCTAAGCCCTGCCTGGGTGCTGATGCGGAAACGAGCAAAGGTAATTCCAAATACTGAACCGGAAGGAGGCGTCACCGCGATCTTATGATGCCCATTAGGCAGCGAACCTGCGTAGACCTGCTCGCCGGGGTCGAGCCAATCGCCATTGCGATTGAAGTCGATCCAGGAGGCAGAGACGTAACCGCCTCCGCCGCTGACGTCCACGTAGATGCTTGCAGGCACACCAGCGGTCAGCCAAGGGATCGAAACGCCTCGCTCATCATTGCTGCCAGTGTAGTCGTCGCCGCGGGCTGCTGCATTTGGCTGACCGTCTGCTTCAGCATCGGGCGCGTTGTCGGCGTCACCCAGCCAGGGGCCGCCGATTCTGTGCCGAGCGCCGTCGTGAGCCAGCAGCGTCGGATAGGGCCCGTCCGGGGCGTCGCCGAAATCAAATTGCTCGCCTGGTGGTGGCGGTGGGGGCGGGGGCGAGCCGCCGTTCGGGGCACATTCGTGCTTGATCCAGCCGTCCTCGATCACAAAGTTCGAGCCTTGGACATCAATAGAAAGCCACTGTGGATTGTAATCCAGGATCTCATAATGGTTTTTAATAGTGATCGTGCCAGAACCGCTGGGAAAGGAACTTAGCTGGCCTTCGTAGAACTTATAACGCTTGATATAGTTGTTTTCGGTAGTCAGGTCGGGCAGGTCGGCGGGCAGGGGCGGCTGGCCGCTACCGGACCACTGCGGTGTGGACCAGTTGTAGGCAATTTTTATAGAGCCTTTGTACGCAGGCCTTCTGATCTTGACCGTCAGGGAAAGGTCGATAACCATCTTTTGTTGCGGGTCGTATGGGCCGTTGCTAAACCACTGGTTCCACCAGCCGGTGTTGGCGTAAAAGTATCAGGTGCTGTTGTAGCCGGTACCGTTACCGCTAATGAGGTTATTGCTGGGTCCTATAACGACCGAGAACGTGTCCTCCTTTGCCGTTGCCGGTACGGTCGTCAACATCAACGCTGCCAGTGCTATCAACAACCACTCAAACCTTGTTTTTTGCCCTGCCATAGCCAGGTCCTCCATAAAAAGGTTCTCTAGAATCTCGGTCAATCCAGGGATGTGGAACGTTTCTTTAGTGAATTATAGGACGCTACGGCAGGATTACTTGAGTGGAAAACGAAATACTTATAGGACTTTCTAAGTCTGTTTACTGGTTTCCAGCAGTTTTACCATCGGTTTCCCAAGGATTGGATAACCTGCGCAAAAGAATCAGGGATCGGCGATTCAATAGCCAGTTCCTCGCCGGATGGCAACTGAAAGGTGATTTTCTCGGCGTGGAGCATCAAACGCGAGTATTTAGCCCCCAAATTTATTTGGGGGTTCTTTTGCCCGTACAGGCGGTCGCCGACAATCGGATGTCCGATACTGTAAAAATGTACGCGGAGTTGATGCAACCTTCCCGTCAAAGGATACGCCCGAACCAAAGTGTAAGAGTCAAATCGCTGGGCGACCTCAAACTCGGTGACGGATGGTTTTCCGCGGGCGGTATCGACAGCGACCCGTCCGGAGGCGAACTGCCGCAGCGGCTTATCAATTACGCCGCGATTCTCAGCGACAACGCCGTGCACCAGAGCCAGGTAGGTTTTCTTGACGGTTCGGCTGGTAAACTGCTGGCTAAGATACTTGTGCGTGCGTGCGTTTTTGGCAAAGAGGATTACGCCGCTTGCGTCTTTATCCAGTCGGTGCACCACGTAGATTTTGTGCCCCGAGCCGGTCGGGGGCGAAAGCTGGGCAAGGACGTTAGGTGCGGTTTTTTGCCGTTCGGGGATCGAAGCCAAGCCTTCGGGCTTATCGACCGCGATGATATCATCGTTTTCCAACAGGATCGGCAGCATACAGTATTTAGCCCCCCAATTTATTGGGGGGTTAAACATGTTATTATACTCTTCGGCCTGAAAGTATAATAAGGCTGCCGGATATTAAAGGAAAGTATAATAAGAACTCCCGGAGAAGAAGGATGGATGTAGATTGCAGCAGGCGGGATTTTCTAAAAAAGGCGGCGCTCGGCGCCGGTTTAGCCGTCGCCGGCACGGCGACGCCCGGGCATCCAAAATTGCGACAAAGCACAACCACAAAGCCCAATATCGTTGCCATCTTGGCTGACGACCTGGGCTACGCAGATCTATCCTGCTACGGCGCCAAGGATTTGCAGACGCCTAACATCGACAATCTGGCTGCCGGCGGTATGCGGTTCGACAATTTCTACGCCAATTGTCCTGTTTGCTCGCCCACGCGGGCCTCGCTACTTACCGGCAGATACCCGGACCTTGTCGGCGTGCCGGGCGTAATCCGCACGCACATAACAAACAACTTCGGCTACCTGTCTGAGCACGCGCTTTTGCTGCCCAGGCTATTGAAAGAGGCCGGCTACCACACGGCCATCATCGGCAAATGGCACCTGGGCCTGGCGTCACCCAATACGCCGAATGAGCGCGGCTTCGACCACTTTGCCGGCTTCTTGGGCGACATGATGGACGATTACTACACGCACCGCCGACACGGCTTTAACTATATGCGGCTGAACGACAAAGAAATCGACCCCAAAGGCCACGCAACCGACCTTTTCACACAGTGGGCAATCGACTACATCGGGCAGCGGGCCCGCCGCCCCGACTTGCGTCGGGAGACGCGGGGGCGGGCAAAATCAACGCAGCCTTTCTTCTTGTACCTGGCTTACAACGCCCCGCACGCGCCGATCCAGCCGCCGGAAATCTGGCTCCAGAAAGCCAAGAATCGCCAAACAAATATCAGCGACAAGCGTGCCGCCCTGGCGGCATTGATTGAGCAGATGGATAACGGCATCGGCAAAGTAATTGCGGCACTAAAGGATGGCGGACTTGGTGACAACACGCTTATCTTTTTCACCTCGGACAACGGCGGCCAGCTCAATCTCGGCGCAAGTAACGGCCCGCTTACCGGCGGCAAGGGACAGATGTATGAAGGCGGAATCCGTGTGCCGGCCTGTGCCGTCTGGCCCGACAGAATCAAGCCCGGCTCACGCACCGACCGTATGGTGCTAACGATGGATTTGCTGCCCACGATTTGCCAAGCTATCCGCGTGAAAATGGAGCACGAAATTGACGGGCGGAGTATTTTGCCGACCCTGCTGGGAAAGGCCCAGCCGGTTGAAGATAGAGTCCTTTTCTGGGTCAGGCGTGAAGGCGGCAACTTCGGCGGCAGGGCTTTTTACGCAGCCCGCCACGGGGACTTTAAGTTGCTGCAAAACGGTCCCTTCGAGCCGCCGCAGCTTTATAACCTAACGGACGACCCGAAGGAAGAGCATCCACTGGATAAAAAGCATCCGATGTATCAGGAACTTTTTGACGCCCTGCGCGATCATATAATCCAGGCCGGCGCAGTGCCCTGGCAGAAAGAAACCCCCGGTAAAACCGGGGGCTAAATAAAATGGAATTGCGGCCGGGCGGAAAATCGGTAAAATACCGGCTCGATTAACGGTGGCGTATGCTAAAAAAACTGTACATTAGCGATGGGAAACTTGCCGAGAACGGGCAGGGCGAACCAGTGGTGTCGGTCTATATTGCTCCTGATGAAAACGAGCGAAAGTATCTTCTGGAGCAACTGAAGATAGATGAGCACACGCTGAACTCATCTCTGGACCCCGATGAGCTGAGCCGACTTGAATTCGAGCCTGAGCACACAGCGATGATATTCAAAAGGCCCAAGCACTACACCGCGCAGGATAATTTCCTATTCAGGGTGATGTCTACGGGCGTTTTTCTTTTCAAGGACCGGCTGGTGATTGTTGTGGGGGACGATGCACCGCTTTTTGAGGGCAGGCCCTTTGTGAAAATCCAGTCGATTCAGGATGTCTGCCTGAAGCTTATCTACCGGGCTATTTTGCACTTTGTCGAGCACTTAAAGGCCATTAATCAGATTTCCGGTGAGCTGGAGCATCAGATAAGCACGTCGATGGAAAATAAGTACTTATTGAACCTTTTTACTCTTGAAAAGAGCCTTGTTTACATTCTCAGCGCCATCAATTCCAACAGTATGCTGATAGAGAAGCTCCGCAACAACGCCGTCAAGCTGGGTTTTAGCCAGGAAACCTCCGAGTTCCTGGATGATATTATGATTGAAAATAGCCAGTGTCGCGGCCAAACGGAGATATATTCGCAGGTTTTGGCAAGCCTTATGGATGCCCGTGCCTCCATTATCAGTAACAACCTTAACATACGCATCAAGACGCTCACGCTAATTACAATTGCAATTATGCTGCCGACCCTGGTGGTGAGCGTTTTTTCGATGAACGTGGGTATTCCCCTGTCGGCGCGTCAGGAGGCTTTCTGGATAATCCTTACGATTGCAGCTATCTCGGCCGTAAGTGTCGGGCTTCTGTGGTGGCGGAGATGGTGGTAGTTTAGCCGTCGCCGGAACGGCGACGAGAGATGACGGACGAGGGACGACAATATTTAGCCCCGCAATTTATTGCGGGGTCCGTCGCCGGAACAGCGACGAGAGATGAGGGACGACAGAAGACACACGAGAGATTTTACTTGATTTTCGCCTGTAAGGGGGTATAATCACCTTGTAATGGCAGGGTGAGGAGCATGAAACGCATTTTATTCATCTGGCTTATTTTTGCCGGCATCGCAGTCGGCATCTCCGCCGGGCAGCAGGACCCTTCCGGCAAAAGACAGCAGGCCCTGCAGTTGGCCAGTGAGGCACTCGATGGGCGGGGCGTGGTGGTCCGGCTTTACCAGGATCCCAAGAATAATCCCAGGGCATTTGATCGGCTGGCCGTCAAGCTGGACGGGCTTTACGTGACTTTGGAAGCGGTAAGACTGACTTTTGCTGCAAGCAAAACTGCGGATGCGGCTGATGTGTCTTTTGAGCAACTTGCGGTCTCCGGCCAGGCTGCCAGGACAACACTTGGCCGCCTGGTGCAATCTACCCAGGCGATTCAGCCGGTCTTTGAGCAGATTCGCCAGTCGGTGGAACTCATCGAGCAGGCCACCGGGCGCAAATTCGTGCCCCTTTGGCAGTTTCTGGACTATGAGTCCCGTCTCGCGCCGGCTCCTTCCATTTGGTCGCTGCCGGGTTCGATAGCCGACTCAGCCGGTGCCGCCGGTTCAGCACTTGACCAGGTGCTGGGCTGTGCCGGGGGCGATGTCTCGCTGGACAAGATGCTCCAAGCCGGCAAAACTTTCCAGACAGCAGTCCCTACGATTGACCAATGGGCCAAGAACCTTGGGCCCCGCTTAACAAGTGCGGTTCGCTTCGCCGAGGCGGTAAAGACCAAGCTCGACCCCAACGCAGAAAATGAAGGGCAGGTCCAGGCTGCCATTGACCGCATCGTACGACTCGGGCAGGAATCTGCGCCAACTGTTGAGCAAATTGCCAAAGACGCCGAAAGTCTGCGCGTGGCCAGCAAGGCGATTGAGTCGTCTGTGCGAGTTGTCGAGCGGGCTCTGGATAAAATGCTGGAGCAGAAAGTCGTCGCGGTTATTGCTGAAGACCAGACCGATCAGGCGGTGGCGGCTGTGGTTGGCGAGTTCATCTACGCTCAAGATTATAGATTTGGACCGGCGTTCTCGATTTGGCCGAGAGAACTTGCACCGCCAAGATACCAATGGTGCCTCTTTCAGGACGCCGACAAGCAGCCTATCGCCGATGCCACGGTGGAGGTGATGGTTGGGCGGGGCTACCAGTGGAATGAGGGCGTATGGCTGTGGATAAGACAAGCAAAACTCGATGAGCAGGGACGCTTGAAAACGCCCAGGTCGGGCTCAGGCGGATTCGATAAGTTTGTATTTATGGTTCATTATCCGGAAGTTGACGCGGTTCCGGTCGGCCCGACGGCACTTGATTTGCCGGATCAGCCGCACCGAATTTACACCGTTCCCGTGCTGCCCAAAGATAAGTGGTGCGTGTTCAAAGATGCGCTGGGTAATCCCATGTGTGGCGCGACGGTGGAAATCTTCGAGGCTATGGGTTGGCACAAAAAAGAAGGTCCGTGCGTGGAAACAGCCACACTGGACGAAATGGGGCGGCTGAAACCCCCGCGAAATGACCCAAGGCTGGACTACTGCTGCTTTATTGTCTCTCATCCTGATTACGGCACCGCTCTGGTCGAACCGAGGCAGTTTGTTCGGACAGAGGGGCCGCTTGCCAGTTGCACCGTGCCGCTTGGTCCCAAGGGCACCGAAGCGGACCAGCGCTGCATTTGGGGCAGAGTCGAAGACGCCAACGGTAATGGCGTCAGCCGGGCCGTTATCGAGTGCCGCAGTCTTGAGATAGCCGGCGGCGGATACATATCGCTGATTTCTCCATACGGCAGTAGTGGCTTGAGGACTATCACAGACCGGAGCGGTTTGTTTGCTTTGCTGGCACCCGTGGGGCCGAACGGCAGCAGGCCAGCCCCACCCGGTGCAAAATATAGGGTCCAGGTGCAAGCCCCAAAGCAGCTTGCTCTTGCATCATATGAGGGATTGCTACCGGCGGGGCAGGAAACCATAGTCACTCTGCTGCCGACAGACCCAGACTATCTGCCCGCGCTTATTTTTTACGACGAGCTCGGACCTGTCAGCGACTCCGAAATGCTGGCAGCAATTCAGATCAGGGTTCAAAAGCCCGATGGCAGCAGTTGGTCTGCACAAACCTACAAACATTGGCTACAAATAAAAGAGTTCGTGCCGGGCATTTATTATGCAGCCGTAGACTGGAACGGCAAATATTACGTGTTTGAGCCGGTAGACCTGAGCATAGAAAGGCCGCAAGTTGTCACGTTCAAACCCCAAAGAATCATCCAGGAAACCGACATTGTATTTCGGGGCCAGGTTATTCACGGTCTAACCGGCCAGCCCATAGCGGGGGCGATTGTCCTGACGCCACCGTACCGTCATATAGTGCACCAGTTCGATGCTGATGCTGAAGAGCTGCAGGATGTGCTGCCGCTGCACCCGGAAGTATCTCTGAACGAGCCCAAGTTAGCGCTTCTGAAAGACATCTGCGGTACTGCGGGCTTGAAGATCGTGCAAACCGACCAAAACGGGCAGTACCAGATATCGCTTGCCGCACAAAGTATCAGCGCCAGTGCAAGGCTGGTCGCCATAAAAAAGGATTTTCTGGGTGCCCAGCAGCAACTCAGCTTCCTGGCGATAGACAGCCAGGCCCAAGCTGACCTAGCGAGGCATCTGGAGTTTGAGCCTGACCAGACTGGCTGTGTGCCGGTGCCGCCGATGAAACTGTTCCCGGCGGCAACCATCGTTATTGAACCAAATGTCCCCACCCCTGCGGGTCAGACAAAGAATTCAGTTAGACTAAACTGGTTCAGCTTTCCCGGCGAAAAGCCCGACTGGTTCGAAGCAATGGGTGATTACACCTATCCGAAGAAGAACCAGGGTGCGTCACTATTCTACAAGTCCATGTTGCTGCCGAATATCATTCAGAAGATTTATGTAGCCGCAGGGCTGGAAATGACAATAGAGATTCGCCTGTTGGGACAGCACCAGTGGGGCCCAATTGTCATCCCCGGCGTTAAGCTGCAACAAGGCCAGAGTGTCAATTTGGGCGAATGGACATTTGGGCCAACCATAAAGGTGGCGGTAAAAGTAATCGACTCGCAGCAAGAACCTCTCGAAGGCGTCAACGTCAGGCAGACGCAAAACGGCCTCTACTGGGGTCAACAAGCAATCACCAACCAGCAGGGCATAGCCATTTTTAGCGTACCATTGTATTCAGAGGGCGACTTTGTCGTGGGGTATTTTGACCAATCCTTGCTGGGGCCTGTGACCGAAAGAGTCCGTTATCGGCTGGCTGGCCCGCAAGATGCCGGCAAAGAATTTACGCTGCGGTTGTCGGATGAAATCCTGAATCTTATTTTCAAGTGAAACACCGGAAGGGCAAAGAAAATGCGCATCTCTTGTCCGGCAATTTTGTCAATGGTTTGGCTGTCGGCTTTTTCGCCGGCCAACGCCCAGACCATTTTAGTTGAGGCTGAGAGCTTCCAGGACCTCGGCGGCTGGGTAATCGACCAGCAGGCAATCGGCCAAATGGGTTCGCCGTATCTTTTGGCGCACGGCTTAGGGCAGCCGGTCAAAGACGCTGCCACGACTGTCACTTTCCCCGCGACCGGCAAATACCGCGTTTGGGTCCGCACGCGCGACTGGGCAGCAGTGTGGAACAATCCTGAGCCGTCACAAAAATCTCGAATGAATGAACCCAGATGTATGACCTGCCACCGTGTGGATGCAACCGACCCGCCGGGCAAATTTCAATTACTTGTCAACGATGAAACTCTCACGACCATCTTCGGCCGTGAAGGAACCGACTGGCACTGGCAGGATGGCGGTGCGGTTGAGATTACAAAAGAAAAAGTCACGCTCGCCCTGCACGACCTGACGGGTTTTGAGGGCCGCTGTGACGCCATCGTTTTTACCAGCGATACAGATTTTCGCCCGCCCGACAAGGGCGAAGAGCTGGCTGCCTTTCGGCGGAAGATGTTGGGCCTGCCGGAGAAACTGCAAGATGCCGGCCAGTTCGACCTGGTCGTGGTCGGCGGCGGGATGGCCGGCACATGCACAGCAATCTCGGCGGCCAGGCTCGGCCTCCAGGTGGCGTTGATTCAAGACCGCCCCGTGCTGGGCGGAAATAATAGCTCTGAAGTGCGTGTGCACCTAAATGGCGAGATAAATCTGCCGCCGTATCCGGCTCTCGGCGAGGTCGTAAAGGAGCTCGATTCGGGAAAAAGAGGTAACGCTCAGCCGGCGGAAAATTACGATGACCAGAAAAAACTGCGGGTCGTCCAGGCTGAAAAAAATATACGCCTCTTTTTGAACACGCATGTCTACCGCGTTGAAAAGGACGGCAGCCGCATTGTCGCGGTGCTGGCAAAAGACATCAGGACGGCCAAAGAATTGCGCTTCAGCGGCTGGCTTTTTGCCGACTGCACGGGCGACGGGACGCTCGGTTTTTTAGCTGGAGCCGATTCCCGCGTCGGGCGGGAATCCCAAAGTGAGACGGGCGAATCACTGGCGCCGGAGAAGCCCGACAATCTGACTCTGGGGACATCCGTACAGTGGTACTGCGCCGAGACCGAGCAGCCTGTTAGCTTTCCGGAGTGTCCCTGGTCGCTAAAGTTCACCGAAGAAAGTTGCCAGCACGCAACTCGCGGCGACTGGAACTGGGAGACAGGCTTTGGCCGCGACCAGATCGCTCAGGCTGAACATATCCGTGATTACGCCTTGCGCGCAATATACGGCAACTGGGCGTTTCTGAAAAATAACAGCTCAAAAAAAGCCCAGTATGCCGACCAGAAGTTGGCATGGGCAGCTTACATCGTCGGCAAGCGCGAATCGCGCAGGCTGCTCGGCGACGTGATTTTGCAGCAGCAGGATATCCAGAGTCGTAGGGAGTTTCCGGACGCCTTTGTCACAACCACCTGGACGATTGACCTGCATTATCCGGACCCCAAAAACACCGAGCATTTTCCGGGCGGTGAGTTTCGTTCCATCGCAAAATTTACGCCCATTGAGCCTTACGCGATTCCTTATCGCTGCCTTTATTCTCGCAACATCGAGAATCTTTTTATGGCAGGTCGTGACATTAGTGTCACTCACGTGGCGCTGGGGACAACTCGCGTGATGCGGACTTGTGGAATGATGGGCGAGCTTGTCGGCATGGCTGCCTCGGTCGGCAAAAAACACAGCACCACTCCTCGCGGCGTATATCAGGACCACCTTGAGGAGCTCAAGGCCCTTGCCCATCGCGGCGTCGGCAGAACCGCCTCGCAGCAAACGGGCAGTTTGCCACGTTTGAAGGTCAGCGACAACGGGCGTTTCCTGGTAACGGAAAAAGGCGAGCCTTTCTTCTGGCTGGGTGACACCGCATGGAGGCTCCGCATCATCCCGCCGGGCGATGTCGAGCACTACATGTCCAGCCGTGTCCGCCACAGTTTCAACGTCATCCAAGTCCAATGCGGGTATGATGTCACGGACTGCGCCGGCAACCGAGCGTTCCTCCAAGACAACACGGATACGCCCAACGAGGCCTTTTGGCGCACGATGGACGCAATCGTCACGAAGGCCTATGACCATCGGCTCTACATCGCGTTGGTGCCCATGTGGGGTGACGAATACGCCAAGGCATTTGGGGCCAATGCGGAGAAAGCGCACCGTCTTGGACAATGGCTGGGCAAGCGGTATGGCGCATACTCCCACGTTCTGTGGATCGTCAGTGGCGAGTACGACGCCATCAATGGCTACCGCCTGCCGATCAGCGCGGAGCAGAAAAGCGTTCTCGTCTCGATGGCTCGAGGTCTGCGCGACGGGCACGGCGGCCTTCAATTGATGACCATTCACCCAGGTGTCGCCCTGACATCATCGCATGACTTTCACTCGGAGACCTGGCTGGACTTCAATATGCTCCAGTCCGGCCACCTCATCGACAGCCAGGCCTACCGCGTCCAGGAGACCCACACTCTAATCGCGCACGATTATGGCCTGACCCCCACGAAGCCAGTACTGGACGGTGAACCCATTTATGAGGACACCCCTGATGGCGTCTGGGTGTACAGGGACACGAACCGCCCTCGCGCGGGCGCCGACGCGGTCCGGCGGAAGGCCTACTTGGCGGTCTTTGCCGGGGCGTTCGGACACACCTACGGGCACAATGATGTCTATGGCTTCTTTGAACCAGCCTACCCAGGGCAGGTCCAGACGCTGCCGAAAGGGCCGGGACAGCGCGGCAGTTGGCGGGCTGCCCTCGATGCTCCGGGGGCGTCCCAAATGGGGCACTTACGCCGGCTGATGGAGTCACGGTCATTTCTTGACCGCGTGCCGGATCAGGCCATACTCGCTGGCGAAGCCGGCTCCGGCCTCGACCACGCACAGGCTACCAGGGCGAGCGATGGCAGTTGGGCGATGGTTTACCTGCCAAACGGCAAACCAGTGAGCGTGGCGATGGATAAACTTGCCGGGCCGAAAGTCACCGCGTCCTGGTTCGACCCGCGAACTGGAAAGACCGAGATAGTCGGCACGTTTGCAAATACGGGCAAGGCTAAATTCATGCCACTATCCAGCGGCGAAGATAAGGACTGGGTGCTACTTCTGCAGACCAAGGCGGATAGTGATAGTGACTTCCAGCAGGCCCTGGAAAATGGCCGGGCTGCTAATGAGGGATTCATCCGCTGCCAGAGGTTTGTCCAGGGCTGGCTAAAATACGCAGATCCAAAGACCGGCTTAATCCCAAGAAACCTCAACCAGGATAAAGACATCTGGAATGCCCAGGACTGCGCCGCAGATAATTATCCTTTTATGGTCCTGACCGCCGCCGTTACCGACCGCGAACTTTTTAATGGCCGAATGCTCGATATGCTGCGCAGCGAAACTAAACTTACCAGCCGAATCGGCGCCTTGCCCGATACATATTCTTTCTCAAAACAGGACTTTCTCTATCCTGAACCTGATATTGCCCGCATCATCTTTGGCTCGGCAGAGTACGTCAAAGATGGGCTACTGCCCCTTACGGAATGGCTGGGCAAAAGTGCCTGGTGCGACCGGATGCTTGCCATACTTGACGATATATGGAAGCACGCTCCTATTGAAACCAAGTATGGCAACATCATCTCAACCAGCCAAGAAGTAAACGGCGAGATGCTGCAGACGCTATCGCGCATATACTGGATGACCGGCGAGAAAAAGTATCTGGATTGGGCTATCCGCCTGGGCGATTATTATCTGCTGGATGGGCATCATCCTACGCGCGACGAAAAGATGCTGCGGCTGCGCGACCACGGTTGCGAAATCATCTCCGGCCTGTGTGAGCTGTACGCGACGGTGAGCTTTGCTCTGCCGGAGAAAAAGCAGGCGTACCAAAGGCCCCTGCACCAAATGCTCGATCGCGTCCTGGAAGTTGCCCGAAACGAGCACGGGCTTTTTTATAATTGGGTCGATCCGCAGACCGGCCAGCACGATAAAAATCTGGCCGACACCTGGGGCTATGATTTCAATGGCTATTACACGGTGTATCTTATCGACAGAATTGAATCCTACCGTGATGCTGTTCGCAAGGCCCTTTCGAATCTTAACGAACACTACAGAAACTATCTCTGGGAAGGAAGCAGCGCCGATGGCTATGCTGACTCAATCGAAAGCGCGATTAACCTTTACAATCGTGAGCCTGTCCCTTCCGTCGCTGATTGGCTGGATAGTGAAATAAAGCGGATGTGGGACATCCAAAAGCCCGATGGCGTCATCGAAGGCTGGCACGGCGACGGCAACTTCGCCCGCACGACAATTATGTATTGCCTTTGGAAGACAGCCGGCCTGACCATTGCGCCCTGGCGGCAGGATGTCATCTTTGGCGCTGTGCAGGATGGCGACACCCTTAAGATCGTTCTCCGCGCCGAAAACGCCTGGCAAGGAAAGTTAATTTTCGATGTCCCGCGTCACAAGGTGAATATGAGGCTGCCTCTGGATTGGCCCCGCATAAACCAGTTTCCGCAGTGGTTTACCGTCGAAGCCGATAAAACCTATACCATCTACGATCTGACAGGCAATTCAAAGGCCACACATACAGGCAGACAACTGAGCGAGGGCGTGGGCGTTGAGTTACAGCCCGGCGCCGAACGCCTGCTGGCAGCGCAATAGCGCCCGACATGCTTGCCGTCGCCGTGGCGGCGACGGCTAAACTCAGACCTTGAGGTTAAAGCTATGGCAAAAACGATTATGGATTCCTGCCGGAGTTTATCCCGTACATTGATACGGGGCAGCAATGACAGCGGAAGTGACATCGAAAAAGCAGCGGACATTTATTCACTTCTTCGCCAGACCCGGCCAAAAACCAGAAAGGACTTGAAAAACTACGTCAAGGTCTTTTTAGGCGTCGATGTGCCGGATAGGAGAATCTGCCCGGAGCACAATAGCCCAATGGATTATCTCTGGCACAGTTTCTCAGCGGACTTCACCATGCCAGGCACCACAGGTTCGACAGTATTTAGCCCCGCAATTCACTGCGGGGTTTCCGAGCAACGAGTGATGAAAAATGGCGACGCAATCGTCTGGGCGAACCGCACGGGCGGAAAGACGCAGCTCGCCGCCATCGCCACACTGCTGGACTGCATCTTTAAGCCAGGCTGCCAGGTGAGAATCCTGGCCGGCTCAGGCGAGCAGGCAGGCAGAATGTACCAATACCTGACAAACTTCCTGCAAAGAGGCTTCGAGCAGTTTCTTGCCGGGGTGGTGCTAAAAGAAAAATGCCGATTCGTCAACAATGCTGCTGTGGAGGTCCTGACGCAATCGGCAACCAGCGTTCGCGGCCAGCACACCCAGAAGCTTCGCTGCGATGAGGTTGAGCTTTTCGACCAGGACGTGTTTACGGCGGCAAAGTTCACTACACAGAGCACAGATTCCCTTGTCGCGGCGATGGAGTTAATCAGCACGATGCACCGGCCTTACGGCTTGATGCAAAAAGTTGTCGCCTCTGCTCCGCAATTCGGCACGCCCGTCTTTAAGTGGTGCGTATGGGAGGTCGTTGAAAAGTGCACCGACAGAAATTGCTCGCAGTGTCCGCTGGTCGATGATTGCCAGGGCAGGGCAAAAAACGCCTGTGGTTATTTGAAGATTGACGACTGCATAACGCAGATGCGCCGCTCAAGTCGTGCCGGCTGGGAAGCGGAGATGCTCTGCAGAAGACCTTCGCTGGAGAATGTGGTCTTCGACCAGTTCGACCCGGCTGTGCACGTGCAGGCGGTTGATTATGATCCGAATCTGCCGCTTTATCGGGCGATGGATTTCGGCTTTGTCAATCCGTTCGTGTGCCTGTGGATTCAGGTCGATGGCAGCGGCGTTGTGCGGGTGATTGACGAATACGTTCGAGCACGGGTCACGATTGATGTGCACGCCGCAGAGATTAAAAGCCGGACGCCCTGCCGGGAGGAGCAGGTGGCGGCTGCTTTTTGCGACCCAGCAGGGGCGGGCGTAAACGATGTTACCGGCACAAGCATCGTGCGCGAACTGCGAGCGCTAGGTATAATGGTGCGCTATCGGCGGACCGGCATTCTGGATGGGATCGAGCTTGTTCGCCGGGCAATCCGCGATGGCCAGGGCAGGAGTTCGCTGGTGATTTCCCCGCGTTGTTGTCGGCTGATTGAGGCGATGCAGTGTTATCATTATCCGGAAACAGCCGGCGTTGGCGAACTGCCGTTAAAAGACGGCGTTTACGACCACCCTATCGACGCCCTGCGCTATTTCTTCGTCAACTACAAATGTGGCACAAAAGTTGCTACAAGGTGCTATTAGAGCAGCGCGATAAAAACCCCGAAAAAAAAACTCATTGGATGTTGACTTTTGACCGATCTGTTATATAATGTATATAACAATTGAAAGGGAGGTAAACTATGGCTGGCGCAGGGCACGAGAAGACATTCGGAAAAATGTTGAAGAAATTGCGACTTGAGGAAGCTCGAATTGGGTTGCGGGCGTTTGCCGATCTGATCAATATGAAGCCGTCGAATCTGAGCAACTTAGAGCGCGACCGAATTCCACCACCGGCGAACAAGAAAGCAATAGATACTATATCAGATGCCCTTGGACTTGCTCGCGAAGACCCACGAACGCATGAGCTGTTCGATTTAGCGGCGAAAGCA
Source organism: uncultured Pirellulales bacterium (assembly GCA_964567045.1). Classification (GTDB taxonomy): domain Bacteria; phylum Planctomycetota; class Phycisphaerae; order Sedimentisphaerales; family Anaerobacaceae; genus JAFNGF01. The sequence goes on from CAZMLE010000073.1 coordinate 15,945, forward strand.
AAAGGTCGCGTCCCAGCAGACGTCGCGGAAGCAGTGAAAAGACAGGCCGGCATCCCGGTACTTGTACGAACCGTAGCCAATAAACAACTCAGCGAAAGCAGACTTGCAGAGTTAGCCGCGTACATTACGAAGTTCTACTGAGGATTCACGGATGGACCCTTCGCATGCAAGGAGGTACACGAGCGCTGAAATTGAGGTTATCGTGGCACAAATCTTAAGCGCGGGGTATCCCACAGGCATAATCATCCCTATTGATGTTGACTGCCTTGCAGAAAGCAACAACCTCGTAGACGATATCGTTACGGCACCGTTGCTCGAAGATAAGTTTAAAGTAGCTGCGGTATTAGCAAGGAAGGCCGATGGCCACTTTGATATTCTGGTTGATGAGGACACGCTTAATTTCCAAAGGGCCCGAGCAAATTTCTCGATTGCGCATAAATTAGGCCACGTAGTACTTCACAGTCAAATCTGCGGGAGTTGCCGGACAATTGAAGACTCAATTGCTCTGAGTAAACGAATTAACAAGGCCTATAACTTCATCGAGCGAAACGCCAATTATTTTGCTGGTGCTCTCTTAATTCCACAAAGGAATGTTGTCAACGACGCCGCCAAGATATACGAGTTTATGGTGAAGGGCGGGAACTACGATACAAAACTGGACCTCAATCAGTTGTGCGCAACTCTTGCCAAAAGATATGAAGTCAATACTCAACCCATGAAAATCAGGTTGGAGCAGTTGGGCATAACGAAGAAGATTCAAAGGGCTTTGCTTTACAGGTCGCCCTTCCTTGATCTCTAGTGGAGCTTGCTTTTCTCACAGGGTACCTGTGCTCTCACAAACCTCTCATGACGGATGGCCTCAATCTCAACGGCCTATGAGTTCTCATGTTGTGATTTCGAAGAACATAGATGCCCGATCTGTTGCGGTTTTCTTTGACGTGTCGCTGGCTATGTTATAAACTGTGCCAGGATAGAAAAATTCGGGCGGCGAACAATGAACTACCAGTTCGAAAAAGAAAATATATCGCAGCATATCGTCAAATACGGAGCGCACATTCAGCCGGCTATCACGCTCAAGGAAGATAAAACTAAGCTCCAGGACTACTACAACGGGCTGATAGAACAGTTCCAAGAAGCCTTCGAGACGCTGCTATCGGGCCCGGCAATCGGAGCCGGAAGTGTAAGTGCCTGACAATAAAGGAATAAAAAAATTTGCAATTTTCCGGTTTTTGTGTGGTGTCATCGGCAGCTTTGATCGAAAACTACGGATGCCTGCCTACCGTGCACAGGCTTCACAGATTCCGCGGCTTACATCTGATTATGGCATGCCCGGTACACGGTGCCTGCCTTAGTTATCGCCTCCCAAAGTAGCTTTTGGCTCGACTTCTGCCTACTGCAGGCCGCCTATTACCGCCTGGGCGATATTACTGAGGTGGTCGCCAATCTTTTCGACATTGTCAACTAAGTCAATAAATATCAGGTCTGCTTCAGCCGAGCAAATTCCATCGGTCATGCGTTGAACATGGCTGCGGCGAAAATCAACCTGCATTTTGTTCAGGTTGTTTTCGTTGACCAGAGCCAATCTGGCAGCGGCGGTATCGTTATTCTCCAGAGCTGTTATGACATAACCGAACATCTGGGCCGCCTCTTTCCTTAGCTGCTCAGCCTCACCAAGAGCTGAGTTGCTAAAGGAAAGTTTTTGGTCGATCTTTCGCTGCGCTATTTCGACAATGTTGACGGCGTGATCGCCAATCCGCTTAAGGTCGTTGACCGCGTGCAAAAGAACCGGCAATTCGATGGATACCTCTTCAGACAGGTGCCGGCTTGATAATGCTGAAAGATAAGATGTGATTTCAAACTGTAGTGAATCTACAACATCCTCTATTTCTTTGACCGGGCCCAGCTTTTTTCTGTTGTCCTCCATTATTCCGTCGGCTGCCTACGTTCTGATGGACACGCTTGGCAGAGAAGGTCTTGTCAATAACGGGTTGGCCAATGCACAGGTGGGCACTATTCGGCTCAAGCTGCTGAAGGTTGGAGCCAGGCTTGTGCATTTTGTGCGACGGATTGTGGTTCATTTAGCTGGGGGTTATCCATTGAAGGAGCTATTTGTTCGAGTGC
>CAZMLE010000074.1:0-17989 GCA_964567045.1 uncultured Pirellulales bacterium
TCGGTCATATGGACCGAAACTATTTAAAAAAGCTCTGTTTTGTTGCTACAGTCTCCGTATTTTTGCTATTATAGGGCGTGAATTTCATAGGAGTGCATCAGCAAAAGTGTTAAAGCGTGCAGAAATGCCGCTCATGAAATCAAATGGGAAATCTGAATTAATCAAACATTTGACCCTCCTGGTAATGTCGGGCCAGGTAATGATTGGGTCTTGATCCTGGAGGAATAAGAGCAGAATATACGGGAGTTAAATATATGGCGGCTCTCCTATTTCCACGGCAGATCAATGTGGCGGTCACACTATTGTTATTGCTGACAATTTCAGGCTCTAATGTCTTGGCGAAGAAAACACCTTTTGTTGTGTCGCCGAACAAAAAAAATGTCGTCTTCAGGAGTAATCCGAAAGATGCCTTTGAGTTTGTGTCCGACACCGCATGGAACATGGTGCAGGAGTTGTCCCGTGACCAGATTGAGGAATACCTCGATATTCGCGTCTCCCAAGGCTTCACGATGGTGCAGTTCATCGGGACCGGCCACGACTTCGGACCACAAAGGCATTACGGGTGGAGACCTTTCGACGGTGGGAACTTTTCCAAGCCAAGGGTTATCAGCGGCCCTGACAACGACTGGTGGGACTATATCGAGTGGATCATTGACGAACTAAAAGAACGTAGCATGTACGCTGGATTCCTGCCCACGTGGCGACAGGATTTTCACTCGGGACGTATTGCCGGTGAGGCGGAGTGTGAAGCATACGGTCGATTTCTTGGCAAGCGTTTCCGCGACCAGAACGACCGTATCATCTGGTTCATGGGCGGTGATCTGCCTACCCGAGCGTTTCCTCTTTCGTGGCATCGGGCGCTGGCCCGCGGGATTGCCAAGGGGGTCTCCGGTGGTGTCGAGGATTATGACGCAGTTTTCTGCTCGTATCACGTTGCGGGACGGGGGAACACGCTTGCGTTTCCGCCGGATGAGCCGTTTATGGATTTCGATACAATTCAGTCTGGTCACTGGAACACCAAACCCTATGAATTGCAGTCTGAAGGCATGATTAAGGAGAGTCTGGCCGCTCATAACAAGCCGTGTCTGGACTTCGAGCCAATGTATGAGTTCATTCGTGATTACGCTACGTCTGCGGTGGTTCGCCACATCATTTGGTGGAATGTGTTCGAAGGGGCGTTTGGCACATCTTACGGACATGGCGGTATATGGCATTTCGGCACATACAATCATGTCGGCGGCAGTTGGGTCTGGAAGCATCCTGACAACTACAAATCTACTGTGGCTAAACAAATTGGGGTGTTGAAAAAATTGCTATCTTGTCGTCCAGGGGCAAGCAGAATGCCCGACCTCGATCCGCTGGATCCTTCCACGCGCTTCGAACATCACAATCGTATCTACTGTCTGCGGGATGTCGAGCGCACTTACTTGATGGTTTACACACCTAATGGTGCCAACGTTAAAATCCGTATAGATCGCTTGGCCGGCTCACGCTATCACGCCTGGTGGTATAATCCGCGTAGCGGTGATGTTATCGACTTGGGCACTTCGGCCAATACCGGAGCTTCGGTGACCTTTGATCCTCCCGATGAGCGGGGGGCAAATTACACGGATACGGATTGGGTGCTAATCCTTGACGATGCGGCTTGTAAGTACCCGAAACCTGGCGACGACGGATGAAAAGTCTCGTGCATTTGCTGTTCAACACCTTGAACTCGACACACTCTCAATCAGCATGCGTATCATTTATCCACTCGTCTTGTTGATGGCCTCAAGGTTTCTCCAATTGAAAAAAAGGCCGAGTTAAAAGGAGTTCGGCCTTATTGTTAACTCTCCAGGACTGACTATTTTACCAGCCCTTTTTCCAGTTCGGCCAATCGCTGCGCGCTAACGGTCTCGGCAGTTAAGTCTCCGAAGATTACGCGGTATTGACAAATTCGATTTTTTTGCCGGTGAGTCGCTGGTAGGCCTCGATGTATTTCTGGCTGGTCTTTGTCACGATGTCCTGCGGCAGCTCTACGCCAGGGCCGGATTTGTCGAAATTTATGCTCTCGAGGTAGTTGCGAACAAATTGTTTGTCGAAACTTTCCTGGTCCCTGCCGGGGGCGTACTTGTCTGCGGGCCAAAAACGCGAAGAATCCGGCGTTAAAACCTCATCAATTAAAATAATCCTGCCGTCGATAACGCCCCACTCAAACTTCGTATCAGCCAGAATTATCCCTTTGCTCTGGGCATAGCTGCCTGCTTTTTCGAAGATTTCCATGCTCTTGTCACGTACGTAGCAGGCTCGCCGTCGACCGATTATCTCTGCGCTTTGCCCGAAGCTAATATTCTCATCGTGCGTGCCTCTCTCTGCCTTCGTAGCTGGAGTAAATATCGGCGTCGGCAGTTTCTCACACTGCCTCAAACCAGCCGGTAACTTCTGTCCACAGACTGTGCTGCTTTTTTTGTATTCGACCCAGCCGGAGCCAGCCAGATAACCGCGCACCACACATTCAATAGGCAAAACTTGGACCTTTTTGACCAGCATGCTTCGCCCGGCTAACTGCTCAGGGTAGTTGCAGAACGGTTCCGGGAAAGTTGCCACATCATCAGTTAGTAAGTGATGCTCGACATCTTTACTTAGAAAATCGAACCAAAACCGAGAAATCTGAGTCAGAATGATTCCCTTGTAGGGTATGCCGTTAGCCATAACCACATCGAAGGCACTTATCCTGTCGGTGGCAACGATAAGCAGCTTATCGCCCAAATCGTATATGTCACGGACCTTGCCTCGCTTTGGCTCGATTGCCGCTATGTCCGTCCGCAAAATGGTCGTCATAATAATTTCCTTTGCGCAAGTTGGAGTGACTTCATCTATCTTGGCTCAGTCTGGCCTCGACATACTCAAATATCTTTTCTCTAACCATCTCGATGTCGTGCGTCTTGGGCAAAAATTCCAGCAGCTTCTCCAGAAATCGGCGCTGCTTTATTCGTTCCAATGTCGCTGGGAAATTTACGTCATAGACCCACCCAAGCTGCACCAGCTTGGCGTCATTTAGTGTGCGCAGCTCATCATAATCTATCAGCCGGCCCTGTAGGACTCCTTCAACTACTTTAGCAGAATAGCCTGGTTCATCCGGAAACTCCAGGTCCAGCATAAATCCTTCGCCGTTATCCCTGTATTGTCTGTAATATTCCGTCACCGTGTACAACACGTCGAGCTTGTCGGCATCCCGTATCAATTTGGAAAATAGCAGCGCCTGACCATTCAAATCTCCGGGCAATTCTTTTCGCCCGTGATATTCGATCGCTCTGGCTATCCACTGCCTTTCTGTTGGGTCCAGCTTTTCCAGCACTTTTGCCCGGCCAAGCACCTTCACGCCCAGCACACAATGGTCTGTGCTTCTGGCGTCATTATACGTTCGATAAGTTGTGAACTGCTCGAACCGCCCTATGTCGTGAAAAAGGGCAACTACCTCAGCTACTTGCTTTTGGCTATCCGAGAGTCCGATTTCCTGGGCCAGGTATCGCATCTCGCTGCACGTCCGATGGGTGTGCTGCTCTTTCATCTTCAGGTTGGCATTTACATACTCATCATCGCCGTAAAAACCTGATACGTAGTCATCAAACCAGGCCCTGAACTTCTCTAACTGCTTTTGTTCCACCAGTACAGTCTTTCCAAATAGAAGATAAAAGGATTTGCCGCTAATTTACATGATAGCGATGAGCACCGCCACCCAGTTTTATCAAAAATTCCGGCTCGATATTCAAAAATGGTTTTTGATTAGGTATAATCTTGGCCGATCTGTTAGTAGCAAAAGAGCCATGAGGTATTGTCAAAAGGAGAACGACCGGATGCCCACAGTGAAAGATGTTGTTGTTCGTAAGCCCAGCGAACAGGAGATAAAGACCTGCAAGAGCTGGCCGATCTGGAATTGCCCGGCCAGCACGTTCGATTGGGTATATACGGAAAAGGAGACTTGTCTTCTGATAGAGGGCAAAGTGACAGTTACCGACGGCAGAAATTCAGCCAGCTTCGGCCCCGGCGATCTGGTGATTTTCCCGGAAGACCTCGAGTGCACCTGGCAGGTCGCCGAGCCGGTGAAGAAATACTACAACTTCGGATAGGCAAAAGCATTTAGCCCCCCGGTTTACTGGGGGGTCATTTGCTAAACCTTGAACTCTTCCGGCTTGAACTCGAGCTTTTGTCCCTTTTCCGCCGCCTCGTTGACCTTCAATACGGTTGCAGCCGTCTCGTAGCCGATTTCTGCAGGGCAGTTGAGCTTTGCCTTGCCGCGGATGGCATCGAAGAAATTCTCCAGGTGCGGTTGATGGATTTTCTCATCCATTGTCACCAGTATTTTATATTTCGGAGGCTGCGGCGAAGGAACGCGAATCTCTCCGGCCGCCTCTTTATCCGCCGGCTGGTCTAATCCCTCCTCTTGCTCTATGTAACCCTTGCTGACCCATTTGGCCCACGCCGCTTCGAGCACCCACCATTCACGGAACACGGCGCAGCGTGACGCAGGTTCGGAAACCACTAACGTCCCTTCTGTGCCCATGAAACTTTCAAAATATCCCTGGCTGCTATTGGCCGATATCGTCTGATAGTACGCGCTTACTGGTCCCTGGCCGGTTTCGTACTCATATATGGCCATTACCGTGTCGTACCACTGGTGCGTTTCTTTATTGTAGTAATTGGTGCGGCCGCTGGCCATAACCGATACAGGACGTGCATCGAGGAACCAATTGTAGACGTCAATCTGGTGCGAGCCGAGGTCTACAATCGGGCCGCCGCCGAGGCCCTTGTACCAGCGCCAGTTCCGAAATTGCTCCATAGACTCGAAACCGGATTTCTTGAGCGTCTCTTGGTCGATGTCTGTTCCTTTCGGCCAGCCCAGACCCGCATTGACTGCGCGATTCCACTGCCCGTTGACGGCGGTAATCTGTCCCAGCAGCTTCGCTTGCTTTATGAGCTTTTCGTAGCAGAAGATATACCGGGGGTTGCTGCGGCGCTGATGCCCGATTTGTAGAAGTCTGCCGGTTTTCTTTGCAGCCTGCACCATCCGCCTGGCGCCCTCCAGCGTATTGGACATCTCTTTCTCGCAATAGACGTGTAGACCTGCCTCCAGGCACGCAACGGTATGCTCGGCGTGCCAGAAGTCAGGTGTGGCAATTATTGCCGCATCGAGGTCTTTTTCCTTATCGAGCATTTCCCGATAGTCGGCGTAGGTGTTGTGCTCGTGCCGATACTTTCTCAATAGACCCGACGCCCGTTTTTGATTGTGCTTTGTCCAGATGTCGCAGACCGCCTTGAAGCGCACGCCGGGTATCAAAAGGCAAGAATTCAATAAGACCCATCCCTGCGCCCCGGCGCCGATAAGGGCCACGTTTATATCATCCGTTTTTTTGCCTGCTCTGGTTTGTCCTATGACCATCGGTGAAAATACCAAGCTGGCCCCGGCGGCGGCAGCCGATTGCAGAAAATCACGCCTATCCATTACCTTTTCTATTTTTCGCCCGCTCATTGTGTGTCCCTTTCCAGCCCTTAGGGCCAAGTCTTCTCATCTATAAGGACGTTGTTGGTTGGCCTTTTGGTACAGTGGACTTTGCGCGGGTAATACTTTTTGTTGTCACACATCGAGCACGGTGGAAAACAGGTCGCGACTACTGAATCCTATCCCACCACTTCTGCCATCGCTGCTTTACAGCCTCTGCTGATTCTCTCGCTGAAACGATCCGGCCCTTCGCTGTGGCCGGTGATTTTTTCCAGTGCCGAAGTCCTCTCAATAACCGGGCAGGCAATAATGATTGCATGAGCCTGGCGGTCGCTTTCGTCAGGCCCGTGATGCTGGTGATCGAGCATAAACTTGGCCAGTTCATCGTCCTTAACTATGTTCATTGTTGATTGTTCATTGTTCGCCGATGAACTATGAACCATGAACTATGAACGCTTACCAATTCAGGCCCTTTTTGTTTGGCAGCTTTTCGCTGCACAGCCAGAGCGAGAGCTTCTTTTCCGGGGCGAAGCGAGATGTCCTTGAATTCTGCCCATTCGTACGGACCGACTTGGAAGCGAAATTCCTGCAGTTGGTCGTGCGTAAGGTCAGGAAAACTCGCTGTCGTGCGACGGAGATTTCCTCAGGGACTTCACAAACAACTTTCCCAACATTCGTTATAAGTTTAATGTTACCATTTATGTTACTGGCGAAAATATCACCAACGTTGGTCTTGCCGTGTATTTTACCTTTGATGTTGTTTATTCTGATACTACCTATATCGTTGGTAACAATGATGTCTGTATCCAGTGGAACCTGAACGTCCAAATCTACATTGATATCGTTCCACTCATCATCGTCGAGCTTTGTTACAGTTACAGTAACGGTCTTTTCGTCTTCATCTATAACTATTTTGACCGGCTCGGCTTTTCTTTGTCTTTTTCGGTTCCTTGTTTGTCCTTTTTAATCACATCACTTTGCTCTTTTGCCGGAGCTTTTTCTTTTGTTACCTTCGGCTTTTCTTTGTCTTTTCCGGCTCCTTGTTTGTCCTTTTTAATCACATTACTTTGCTCTTTTGCCGGAGCCTTTTCTTTTGGTACTTTCGCCTTTTCTTTGTCTTTTCCGGCTCCTTGTTTGTCCTTTTTAATCAGATCGCTTTGCTTTTTTGCCGGAGCTTTTTCTTTTGTCACTTTCGCCTTTTCTTTGCCTTTTCCGGTTCCTTGTTTGTCCTTTTTAATCAGATCACTTTGCTCTTTTGCCTTCGTTTCTACTACAGCTATCTGTGACTTTTTTTGTTGGATTTGCTTCTCGAGTCGTTGCAATTGTTTCTCAAGCTGTGCTATCTGGTCCTGGAGCATTTTTAATTCAGCTTCTGTTTCTGTCTTGGGCTTTTCGCTCACGGCAGGCGTATCGGCTGCGCTTTTGTTTGCTTTAGCCATCGGAAGCAGGAAAGCACCGAGGGCAAAAACAACCAGCATACCTACGATTCCGAGTTTTGCGCTTTTTGGTACGGGTCTCTCTAACATTTTTCTTATCCTTTCTTTCAATTGGTTTTTCGATTCGATAACACCGATCAACCTGAGGCTCAAAGCTGGACTGGCAAAGGCCAGCCTGGCCACATTCAGCAGTGTCTCGGGGTACTGCTGGGCCTTAGGGCCCATAGCAACGAGCACTGTTTCATCAACCGCCTGCTCGCGTACTCTGCGAATTATCGCATTAGCGAGCCACAAGAGCGGATTATAAAGGTAAATTATCTGCAGGGCGGTCTGGACCGTATTAATCCACAAATCGCCGCGTTTTATATGCGCCAATTCGTGCATCAGAACCGTCCGCAGATGGCTCGAGCCGAGCGTAGGGCCGAGATTCCGCGGTAGCAGAATCACAGGCCTGAATAACCCGCATACAGCGGGACTTGTTGCGTTGGGCGAGATTTTCAGGCGGACTTTTATTTTTACTGCCATCCGCTCGCAGCAATAGTGCAGTGTGTCTTTCATAAGGCCGGTCGCCTCTTCAGCCTGGGCAATAAGTCCTCTGACAAAAATCGCCCGCTGCAGCAGCAACAGACACATTGCTGCCACCACCGCCAGCCATACTAAAAATGCAGCCCCCTGCCAGGAAAGCGCCGTCATGGATGGGCCCGGCGGATTAATCGGCGTAGCGGGCACACGCTCAGAGTCCAGCACAGGGACGGGCTCTGTCGGTCCCGGACGCTCGGTGCCCACAAGGCGATGCTCGAATGGGAATCCGGAATCTGGAATCGAGGATCGAGAATCGAGATGATCTCTTTGGACAAATCCAAGTTTGTCGCCGAACCAGTAACCAAAACTCATAGGAAGTGACAGTGAAGTGGGCAGGACCAGCTTAACAAGTACCAGCATCCATATCCAATACCGAAATACTGCCCGAACCTTTTTGCGCAAAAGCAAATCCGCCAACAGCAAAATCAATACGAGCACGCTGGATTGGATCAGCATCGGCCCGGCAAATTCGACAAATGCTTTGCCTATCGAATTAATCTGTTGCAATATCTCACTCATGACTGGGACTCCAGGTATACCGGACGTTGCCGTCCGCGGTTTTGTTACACCTACACTATTTTTTTCTGCCGGGCTTGACGCTGCTGCGTTTTCTTCTGATTAGCACTTCCAGTTCTCGTAGCTGTTCCTGCGACAACTGGTTGGTATCTACCAGAAACTGCATCATAGGGGTAAGTGCTCCATCAAAGGCCCTTTTTACCGCCCGCATAATCTCGCCTCTTTGGGCTTGTTTCCTGGTTACAGCCGAGCGATATAAGGTAAGATTACGAATCTTCTCAGCACTGAGCAGACCTTTGGTTACCATCCGATCCATAAGGGTTTTGACAGTGCTGTAGTGCCAGCCTTTTTGCTTCTGCAGCAGCTCCTGGACGGTCGGTGCCGCACATGGCTCGTTGTCCCAGACGGCCTGCATGATCGTCCATTCGCCTTCAGTAAGCTCATGATTTATCTTTGGCATAATAGACTCCTTTCTCTCTAACGCTGAAGAGAATACTTTACAATTGTAGAGATTGCAAGAAAAAAGCAGATTTTTTGAAAAATTTTTATCTGCTCCAGTATTTTTGGGAAGTGAGTCTTTTTGCCGCCAGCAACCGCTTTCTTTCCGTTAAGGGCAAAGACGCCTGCCGAATTGGCTGCGGAAGTCGCTAAAGAGCACATCGTGAACTAATCTGAATGTCGGATCACCTACCTATCGGGTTTTCCTGGCATGGCTTTAAGAAAACGAGATCCCACTTTGATAGCCCGGCGACAAAAAGTCGTGCTGTTTTGCCGGCCAGCTTGTCAGTCTCCCGCTTTGTCACGTCTGTGCCAACAACCTGTGGGTACCATTTTGACTTCTCCAGTTCGCTGGCATCGAGAATCTTAATCGGCTTTGTCCATCCGGTTGGCTCGGCCAGGTCTGCGTTGAAACTTATGTAGATTCCCTCCTGATTCCAATCTTTATCCCTGGCGCGGTTAAGGAGCATCACCCACACATTCAGATGCGTATTCCAGTGGACAGAAGGGCCCCAGAAGGCGTCGGCGTCCGGGCGGTGCCAATCGATTACTGCGGGCAAGATTGGCGTGAGGTGCCCGCCGATGCCGGGTTCGGCCCATCGCCCTCGATGCCATTTGGCGACCTTGCCTTTGGGCCTATCTCGCTCTTCGTAAGGCATTCGTGCCACAGCCACGCCCTGCTCGGCTTTATCGGCATGATAGGTGCTTATGAAAAAGTACAGATACTTTTTGCCGCGGTCGCCCACGACTGCAAAATCACCGTTGCCTCCCACGAAGTATTTGTTTGCCGAGTCTAAGTTATTGGAGCCGGAAGGTGCTTCGAGAATGATGCCCAGGTCTTGCCAGGTAAGGCCGTTATCTGTCGAGACCATCGCACCTATCCGCGGCGCAGTTCTATCAGGCGTAAGAGGCGGCTCATTGTGATACCACATGTAGAGCTTGCCGTCGTCGGCCTTGTGTGTTGATTCAATCCAGCGGCCGCCCATTGTCCAGCCTGCTTCGTTGTCAAAGCTAACACGCTGTGAGGGCCGGCTAAGATGAAAAATGTCGGGCCCGAATGAACGAAATGGATGTCCTGTCGAATAGAAAATGTACATGGTGTCGCCGTCCCAGTGTGCCGAGCTGCTGCAGTCGACATCGCCGGGCTTATTCGGGTCCATGTTACCGTGCACAACGCCTGGAAACTGTAAGCGCGGCGCATCTCGCAAAATGACAGAATACTGCTGCAAAGAGCTACCGGCGGCAAACCAAGCCGGCAGCCACGTCACTAACAAGGTCGAAAGCGATGCTGAAGTTCTCATACCCTTTCCTTATTTGGCACATGTGCTTTATCGCAAAGACGATAGAGTCTACCGCCCTTGATTTGCTTGTTCAAGAGTAGAGTTAGTGCGCGGAGGCTGAGATTGCCACGGCCCCGGCACGCCTGGGCCTCGCAATGACATGAAAACTGAGCACTTTGTCATTGCGAGGAGTCCCGATAGATCGGGACGACGAAGCAATCTCCGGTTTGGGAACAAGCCTGGAAGCCGGGATCCAGCTTCTATTGGGCGTTTGAAAAGTTTTACGGGGAAATTTATACTGAGATTGTACTATCGGGACTATACGTTATATTGACGGTAACCTCTCGCGGAAAGTGCTCGTTGAAACGCCGGAGCAGTGATATTATTCCAGTGCATAGCCTGGGAAAGCATCCAGGATCGACTAATACCGATAGACTTTGACAGCTTTCCCGGAGGGTAGGGCAATGGCCCGGCCTTTTGATGGTGCGACCTATTGCCTTTTGAGAAAGGACAGAAATGAATCTGAGGGAAATCATTACGAACTGGGTAAAAATCTCAAGACAACAAGCGTTTGAAACCAATGATGTCTTTTTTAGATTTATGTCTCTGTGGATTGCCTTCAATGCCTACTTTACCTTCAAATACGGAAACATCCGCGATACGGAAAAACCGCAAAGATTCGCACAGGAGCAAAAAACTGGCAAACGACATCAAGAGTTGCTGCAAACCGATAGCGTTTATGAAAACGGCGTTGCCACAATAGCAGAAAAGGGAGTCACCGAGTTAAAGAGCAGGAAGCACTACACCATTGCAGACACGAGAGATCTCTGCCAAGTTATGGACTGCATCTACACAATCAGATGTAATCTGTTTCACGGCAATAAACTTACGGATGATCTTAGAGATCAAAAACTGGTGGCTGCAAGTCTTGCTATCTTGGATAAATTAGCCGAGATCATAACACGCTAATTTTCGCAGTGTGGGCGAAGACACGCTGTACAAAGTATGTTTTACTTGCGCACTCAGGCCAAGACGGACATACTCTCAGCCGGGGGCCGCACGCTAACTTCGCCAGGGACGTGTGCGTTTGGCGTCGGCCAGGATTTTATTGGCGATCAGAACGTCCTCGGCGATCTCAAAGTCGAACATGCCGGCAAGAATATGGTCGGCGCCATTTTCAACGACGTATTTGAACGCATCCTGCGGCGGAATGGCGCCGGCAGCCATTACCTTAAAGGCAATCCAGGGTTTGGTCACAGTCTTCATAACCTCGATAGTCTTTTCAGGCTCTTTACACCAATAGCCCGGAACCTCATTGTAGGGATTTTTCAACTCGTGCGGTTTTGGAGCACTCGGGTAGTTGTGGTGATGAAATGTCTTAATATAGAAGTCGGCGGGGATTTTGTTCTTCTCACACTCGATGACCACTCGCAGGTCGTGACCACCAACGCCTGAGGGAGCACCGAGGTCTTTGGCGATCTCAACAGCCTGCCTGATCAAATCGACCTTACCCTCGGCGATAAGCCGGTCGGCGTGCACACCCCAAAGATAGATTGCGTCGGCGCCTTCGTCCAGCAGGGCTTTTACATCATCGGTGTACGCCTTCATGCCCGGCTCAACAGCGGCGGTGGAGCATATAATCCATTGGATTTTGCCGCCCTGACGCAGGCGGTATTTCTTGAGCATATCCACAATGCCGGGCGGGTTATGTATTGATAGTGTGTTGATACCGTGAGCCTCGGCCAGGGCCATCGTCTCGAAGATTTTCTCTTCGGTGTTGTAATGGGCGGTCAGGTTGTAGACATATTTCAGGTCCCGGCTGTGGGTGTAGTGCGTCAGCAAATTTCCGCCCAGCAGCACCCGGCTTACGTTGAGATTGCCAATCCGTCCTCGCGGCAACACGGCTTGTGGTGCGCCGAGCTGCTTTTGGGCGCCCGATTTTCGGGCCTCGTCCTGGGCAAATAAGCTGGCTCCGCCGGTCTGCAGCGCCAATGCACTGCCGGCAGAAATCTGGAGCGACTTCTCGATAAATCTGCGACGATTCAGTTTCGATGACATGGGTATCCTCCTTCTTAACTGCCTCTGCCTGCGCACCATCTGATCGAGCGTGCAATCAACTGCCGATAGTTTGCCTCGGCATACACGCTGGGGCCGTGGCCTACCTGGATGCAGCAGATTTTGGCCTTGCCATAGTTCCTGACCCAGCCGACCGGCTTGTCACTTGTTGGATCATCGGTAGTCAAGAGCACGCGATTATCCTTCTGGAATCCGCAATTCTTGTACGTTTCATCGTGGGTAGAAAAATCAGCGATGCCACGTGTGATCGGGTGCTTGCTATCTGCTATGTGTACAGTGAAATCCACATCGTGTTTGTATGTGCTTGCCGCATTCTCGGCTGTCGGTTTCAAATAGTATTTGCCACCGATGATCTTGCCATACTCGTTCCACTGCTGGAAAGACCCCATCGAATGGTGCAACGCCAGCACTCCGACGCCGCGATTGAGCAATTTGGTGAAGTTCTCCTGCCGCTTCGGTGATATGTTTTGAGTCATATTAAATAGCACAATCACATCGTAGTCCCATCCGCTTATGTCCTCAAATATCTCGCTGTGGTCCTTTTGTTCTGCCTGGACGTACTCGATATCATCGTAGCCTTCAAACAGCGACAAAAACGGTTTTTCTTCAAAGTCGTGCCCACCGGTAACCACCACCGCTTTAATTTTTTTAGCCGGCTCTGAGGGCAACGGCTTAACCATAATATTCTTGAAGTAGACGACGCTATTTGGGTCGTGTCCCTGCAGAGCAAACGTCCCGCTTGACAACTTGCGGCCTGGCCAATCCTCACGGATAACGTTTTCCGGCTCGGTATAATCGACCACCGTTTCGCCGTTGACTTTGATGGTGATGTGTTTGCCTCTGACGATGATGTGCTCGGTAAACCACTGGTTGTCCTTTGCGGGCGTCTCCTTGACATTGACAACGTCATAAAGGCTGCCCGTCCTTTTCCAGTCCCCCTTATAGCTGTTGTTGACCTGGACTTCATAGCCTTTGCCCGGCCAGCCGGTCTGCTGATACTCGGTATGAAAATATATGCCCGAATTTGAGCCCGGCTCGGTCATAACATCTGCCTTGAACTCGAAATTCTTAAAGTTGGCATTTTCCACCGGGCCTACATAGAAGAGATGACTGCGAGGACCTTTGACCACTATCATTCCGTCGCGGACGCTGAAAGTGTCTTTGTTCTCGCTGGCCTTCCAGCCATTCAATGTCTTGCCGTCAAAAAGACTCTGCCAGTCCGCCGCTTTAGTGTACATTTTCTCCGCCGATTGGCACCCAGCCAGAAGTACACTTGCACAGGCCACCATTAGCAGTAACTTCCTTGCCATTCTAGTTTTCTCCTCAATAGTTGAACTTTTTCTTGTCGGTCTTTTGCCCCTACAGTCTCCAGGGACTACGCATAGAACGAACAAGTCTACGGTTGGCGGCATCGTTGTCGACGAATCGCTCTTTTGTCGGGTCCCATCGCAGCTTCTGCTCGAGGCGTATCGCAATATCACTAATCTGGCAAACTATATCAGCCTGCACCGCTGCGTCAATAGGACATATAGTCTGAGCCCGGCTTTTCACGCAATCCAGAAGATTCCTTGCGTGGTTGTTGCTTTCGGTCAGGCGAATTTCGTTGGGCCCAAATTCTGTCTGCAATAACTCTTTCGGATGAGCATTGATGCCGGAGCGGTCAACGTGCACCCAGCCTTCGGTCCCTTCAAATGCTGTGCCATGGTCTGTCGTCCGCCCATAGCGTTTTCGCCACTCATCTGGGTATGGGCAGCCTGTAAAGTTCATCGTTACGCCGCTGTCGTATTTGGCGACGACGTTCCAGTTCATAGCCGTGTCGCATACGCCCGCCGGGTCAGGCCAGACGCCTTTGCCTTCGATTTCTGCCGGGCAGGCGAGTTTCTCACCGCCGCCCCAAAGCGCAATATCCAGCGGATGAACGCCCCAGCCGGCAATGAAGCCCAGCGCATAATCGGAAATGAACCACCAGAGTGCATTTGAGCATCGGTCCTTGGTATAGGGCGTATACGGGGCTGGTCCTAGCCACATATTGTAATCGATCCAATCGGGCTGGGGCGCCGGCTCCGGCGAGCCGCCCGAAGCACTGCCTGGTGACCATACATTGATCGTGTGCAGCTTGCCGATTCGTTCGTTCAGAGCCAATTCGCAAGCAAAGCGAAAATCCCTGCTGGAGCGCTGCTGAGTGCCGAACTGAAAAATAGTCCCATAGCGATGGCAGGTTTGTCGCAGTGCCTGGTCTTCAGCCAGGCTCAGACCCATCGGCTTTTCCAGGTAGATGTCTTTGCCCGCCCTTGCCGCCGCAAGTGACACCAAAACGTGCCAGTGATCGGTGGTGGCGACTGAAACCACATCGATGTCGCCGCGGGCGATAAGTTCACGGAAGTCCTGGTAGGTCGCGCAGTCCTCATTTTGGTAGTGCTTGTTGACCAGGTTGCAGGCTTGTTCTCGTGCCGGCTTTTTAAGGTCGCACACTGCGACAACTCTGGCATCTTTCTGCGCGAGAAAGTTTCCCATCACACCGGTGCCCTGAGGTCCGACTCCGACGCATCCGACCGTGATTCGGCTGCTGGCCGGCACAGTACCAGCTTTTCCGAGCGCCGAAGACCGCACTATGCAGGGAAACCCTACCGCTCCAATAGCCGCCCGCGTCGCCTTTTTTAGAAATCCCCGCCGAGTAATTGCTTTATGCTTTTGCATGATCTGGCTCCTTACTTCTTCTGGCTAAAAGCCAACGACCGAAAGAATTCATTGTCAAGTTTAGCTAATGTGCCGCCAATCGTCAAACCAAAAGGGATTCGTCTCGCAGCGCAAAAACCTCTGTTAGTGTTAAAAAATGAGATTTACTTCGCTTCAGGATTTGTTACACTAACATCATACGGTAGGTGGTATTTGCAAACTCATCTCAGGGGAACGAAGCAGGAATGGACTCGCGCCTAATTACGCTGACACCAGCCGCCCATAAATATGGGAACCTGACCATCCGTTCTTGTGGCAGAGATTTTTTCCCACCCGATGTTTTTGGGCATTCTTCGCGCGCTGGGGGACTTGGAGTCCCAATCACATTGCGAGCTGATGGCCTATCCACGCCGATAAAGACAGACATTCCTACTGACAAGATGACTGGGAAGCCACGATGGTTTTTCCGAGAGAGAAGATGGGTAAAGGAATTTGTCAGCCATCACAGACTCGGCGCTGGCGATGCAGTGACAATCGAACGACTCGCTAAAAGAACATATCGCGTAAAGCTCAATAATGCAGGCAAAACTTCCGCCGTAGGAAATGTATGCCAATCAGGATACGAACTGAAGCTCTTGACACCCACCATGACCAAGCCTGCTGTGAGGAAAGTGACTGACAAACAGGAGCTATATCAGGATGATAGTGTGAATGCGGAAAACCGTCGACTGGATGAGGCGGGCCTAGATGCCAGAAAACTCAACATCGTCAGGTCACCGAAGAAAGGCGGGTCCTCAAGTGTCGACTCTATTCCGTACCTTGAACAACTCAAAGTCGACATAGTTGAAAGCGATCAACCTATCCACATGCAATTCGCACCGAACACGAATGAGGCTGTACACCGCTGGGCTTCCTACGTGCAAGGATTCTCAGCGCTATTCGTACAGACCATACTCAACCGATATAGGGAATCCTACCGTCAGCCTGTCGTTCTTGATCCTTTTGCCGGCTGCGGAACCGTCATCGCACAGGCTAAATTCAACGGCTACACATCAATAGGAACTGAGCTGAACCCACTCTTGCAGTTTATTGCCCAGACAAAAGTGAACTCGTGGGACGTGTCTCCAGGTCGATTACTTGAGGCATACAAGCAGATGCCTAAGAACAAATCAGTGCTGGCACCTTCTTTTCTTAAGTCTACGTCTCAATTCCGACCATCCGTGCTGCGCAACCTGGAAACGATCAACGGGGGTATTGTATCCATGAGGACGCGTACCGAAGAACAGGAAAAAATCAAAAATCTTCTCAGGCTGGCTTTTTCCGCAATTTTAGCGGACTGCAGTAATCTTAAAAGAAGCCCCTGCCTCGGATATGTCAAAAACAAGATCGTAAAGGACTCAGCACCTTTTGTGCTCTTCGAGGAGAAAGTACATGAGATTGCCGACGACTTGCAGCTTGTCCAGTCTCAGTACAAAAGCTCTATATACACCGAGGCTAAGATTTTCTGCTCCAACGCAATGACCTTCAAGCACAGACACAGATTTGATTTAGCCATCACGTCCCCTCCTTATATGAACGGTCTTGATTATGTAATGAATTACAAGATCGAAATGGCGTGGCTGGAATTCGTTCATAGCCAGAGGGACTTAAAGAAAATAAAAGATGATATGGTTGTGTGCGACAATGTTTCAAAGGGGCTGATCAAAAAATTCTATCAGTGCTCCTCCACTTATACTAACGATTGGATAGAAAAAATCAAAACGAACATCGAGAAGAACATCATTAGGAGGGGTGCTTATAGAAGACAGGACATGCCTTATATCGTTCACAAGTATTTTGATGATATGTTTAGGGTGATGAAAAACGTGGTTGTCTCTCTTAGGAGGGGCGGCAGATTCATACTGGTTGTTGGAGACAGCCTCATTGCAGACGTGTATGTCCCTACCGACCTGCTCATAGCAAAGATTGGATTAGGTCTGGGCCTGAAGATTGAAAAGATAGAGAAGGCAAGAGAGAGACGTTCAGGACAGATAAGAAGTTACAGGTTGAGAGAATCGATAGTCACACTTCTGAAGGCGTAGCGCTATGCCTGATCCGGAAATGGGATATCACGAAGACCCGAAGAACAGCAACGGTATAATCAGAGCACGTACTACAAAGCAAATTCGCTCATGGCATATTCCTCGTTCTGTGAAAGCACTTGAAAGACTTAACCAAGAAATGGGCAAAGTGCCGTTTCCTGGCAACTATATTTTGTTTGACCGTATGAGAGCATACATCGGTGAAGCAGGCAATATTTACGAAAGGATAAAAAACCACATCCAAAATCCTGAGCCGAAGATAAAGAACTGGAATACTGCACTCATACTGAACGATGGCCGCCCAGCTACTCAGTCGGATTTCAATGATACAGTTGTCAGGTTAGCTTTGGAGCATCACTTGATCCGGCTATTCAAAGCCAACAAATATCAGGTTGTATCCCAGGGGCGGCAAACAAGTCTTAATCCGATTCAAAAGCAAACAGTCGAGTCGCTGCTTGAAGAGTTGAACTATTTTCTGCTAAAGAAAAAGGTAATCATGAAGCCGCTCGAAGAAGAAGGCCTTGAGGAGGTATTTGGAGACGAATTAAAAAAGCTTTTGGTTCATGCGGGAATGCAGGTCGAAAGCTTCAAGGCTAAAGAAGCCATAATTGACGGACAGAAGGCTTATATCCGGCCCGGCAGTTTGAAGCCGAAGGGCTGGCAAATCACATTCAGAGACCGATTTCTCAATTCACTTGAAAAAGGGCAGGGCTACCTATTGGTGTCACGTGACGATGTGTTGCTTATCCCCCTCAATGAGGTCAGAAAGGTGGTCACGGATAGTAGCCTATTTCGGCAGAACACGATAGACGTCTTTGTGATCTTTACAAGTGAGAAAACGACCCTGAGGTACAGCAAGAACGTCATAGACGTAACAGCATATAAATTGCGTAAGTGATAGCAAATATCCTGGACCTTCATGGCGCACCCGCAGATTCCGCAATATATCAGGTCTTGTTTTTCCCGCCCCCCTTTCCGATACGGTCTGAACTAAGCTGTTTCCAATCCTTAGAAGCTGTAGCGTAGGGCGAATTAGATATTGGTGTTGTTCTGGCACTGAAACAAGAACGTGTTGGGATAATCGCTAAAATCAAGCATCTGGTCGATGTAGTACTGCAAGCCTGCGGTCAAATCTTTGCCGATTTGCTTGCGTGTAGCCTGCCAAGTATGGCGTTGCGCAATTATTCATCAGTGGATTCGCGTCCCCCCGGCGTGGGGTCCCTGAGAATTCAGTCAGGTCAAAGATTCTCCGTAAGCACGCCAGCCTAAACACACCGTTTGTTTCCTCCTGGTCAATAATGCTGACTGTTACGAATGGCGTTCCGTTAAGCAGCATGGGTGGCTCTCCATTGCGCTCGTGTCATA
>CAZMLE010000075.1:0-17552 GCA_964567045.1 uncultured Pirellulales bacterium
TTTTTGTAGGCCTGAAAAATTGAATTCAAGAAGTCACGCTTGTGTAGGGCCTAGGTACTCGTGGCAGGCGCAAGCCTCAAAGCCCTGACGAATTCCGCACTGACTTTCAGCGTGACGTTCACAGAATTATCTACTCGCAGTCTTTTCGCCGGTTAAGACATAAGACTCAGGTTTTCTATTTCCCCCAAAACGACCATGTCAGCACCAGAATGGACCATGTTAGATTTGTTGCATCTGCTGCACGCACCGTGGCCCGTTGCCTCGGTTTGAATGAAGACCTTGCGGAGGCAATAGGATTGGCTCACGACATCGGACACCCCCCGTTCGGGCACCAAGGTGAGGAGTTCCTTACGGAGGTATTCCAGAAGCACGAGGTGCTCAAGCGATTAATGCCGAAGTTCTCTCACGAGGTGTATGGCCTTAGAGTTGTGGACTGGATAGCGAAACGTGACAGAGAGAAGCCGGGCCTTAACCTCACGTGGGAAGTCAGGGATGGCATAATTTCACACTGTGGTGAGGATTTCGAGAGTTGCAAACTCGAAGGTGGCTCCAAAAACAAGAACCTTGAGAGCATTAAAACTCGTGAAGAAGCGGGTAACCCTGCGACTTTAGAGGGCTGTATCGTTCGACTGATTGACAAGATTGCTTATGCTGGCAAAGACATAGAAGATGCTATCGAGGCGGATATTATCAAAGAGAACGACATTTCCAGTGAGTTTCGCGAGAAGCTGGGGACAACCAATGGGCAAATTATCGGAACCTTCGTTGAGGATATGGTTAGAAGCAGCTACAATAGAAACTATATAGCCATTTCACCCCAATTAGGTGAATTGCTTCATAGATTGGCCGCATTCAATAAAGAACATATTTATGAAAGCCCTGAAGCGCAAAGATATGAAGATCAGGCCAGCAAGACCATAAAGTATCTATTTGATGACCTGCTATCCGAGATTAAAAGAACAAGTAGGTTCAGATCACAAAAGTATCCTGATCCAAACAAAGATGTATCCGTTCCGACTGTTTATAGAGTCTTACAGGACTTTGTCCTAAGAGACATGAGGGACGCTTACTCACCTCAAGAACCTGATGAATTGATCATCTTAGATTTTATCGCTGGTATGACTGATAGTTTTGCGATTCGATCTGTTTCAGATGTTTTCATTCCGAAATCAACAGTTTGATTGAGTATCAACGAACGGGTATTTTGAATGAGATTCCGTTTCATAAAATGCCTGGAGTGCGTAAGCGGGCCCGAGCATATCACATGGATACGAAATGTCGCTACTTTTAGGCCGCATACACTACCTTGTGGTTGCGGAGAATTTCGGCTCGGCGAAAGGGGTTTCGCAAGGCATCCTTCTCCACCAGGTCAACGGTTCGCCCAAACAAGTGCTGAAGTTCTTCGCGCATATCTATCAGGTCCCACAGGCTCCAGGGCGCATCAGGTTCAAACGTGACAAGAACGTCAATGTCGCTCTCGGGCCCAAAGTCGTCGCGCAAGACCGAGCCAAAAAGCGACAGCTCTTTGACCTTCCATTTTCGACAGAATTCGACGATCTGCTCTTCTGAAATATCTATTCCGTGATAATTCATTGTCATTTTCCAATAATGCCGCAGCTACCGGTCGCAGCGGCTAGCAATTGTTGGCACAGAACCATCTGCCAATCTGTATAATGTCTCGCCGGCGTGGCGGACAACTAATATACCTTCATCTTCCCTATTTTCGTAGTCAGATATATCAATACTATCAGGATTCATATAGCCGAGATTTACCTTCTCGCAGCGCTGCTTGCTGATGCCGGTCGCCAGCACCACATTGATTCTTGGTTTTTCGACGCCGTTTATGTATGTGCCGATGCCTTTAACGTGCGTGGAATGTGCGATAACCGCTCGTGGTATGCCGGCGAATTTGTCCAGCCGATCAACGAAATAATCGCGGGTGTGGTAGCCGATTTTGTCGATAAATTTGCCGTGTGTGTACGAGATTTCGGTTATGTGCGGGGCATAAATAATCAAAGTCGCGCCGTCAGCGGCGATCGGCTCCAATTTGTACATAGCTTTAGCCGCCGTCCATAAGTCCTCGTACATTTTCGGGGCGATGCCGAGAATGGTTTTGTACGCCTTATCCTTATAGATTATATGGACTTGCTGTGACAGGTCAGCGGCCTTTTCCCAGGCCTCGGTGCAATCGCCGATGAATAGTCCCTTGAGCTTATTTTCAACGGCCACAACGGCAAACAATTGCCGCGGCAGTTTTATAAATGAAGCGGCTTTTTCAACTACCTGCCGGGTTGGCGTCCATTTATTGCCGTTTATAACGGGGTTGGTGATCACAGCGCCGAGCCAGTGAAAGAAGTTTATGATCTCCTCGCCCGCGATGCCGGGGAAGATATATTTATGCCCCCCGGAAAAACCCACAACTTCGTGCGGGAAAACAGGACCCAGGATGAGAATCTCATCGTAATCAAAAATCAAACTGTTGACCGCTACGTTAACCTCTTCGCAGAATAAGCCCCCGGTGATTTTCTCGATTTCGTCAGCGGCGATTTTGCCGATAGACGTGAATGTTTCCGGTTTGTTCCATTCGTGGTTAAAGAATTTGACCGTGGCGTATTTTGCGTGCCGCTCGGCCATCGTGATAGCCAGCCGAGCACAGATTTGCTCTTCGCTCATGGGCTGATGAGTCCCCAGAGCAACCAGGCAATCAAGAGCCTTTGCCTTTCGCTGCAAACACTCATAAATTATTTTGAATATGTCGCCTATAGGTCCGGAGCGCGTGTTGTCAGGAATAATCAGCAGGATGCGTTTGCCGGCGTAGTCATTCTGCGCAAAGAACTGGCCGATTGCTTGCCGAGCCTGGTCGTTTTGGACAAAGCCGTTCTTGTTTCGTCGTTCAATCACCATAAACTATTTTTGCCAGGGCGGCGTTCCGGGCAGGCATTTTTCAAACTCGGCGATTAACTTTTCCTCATATTTGCCCGCGTACCCGCCTTTGATAAATCTGTCAAACGCCTCATCGTGAAACCGCTTCCACGATTCGACCTCACTGCCGGGATTTACCGGATAAAATAGCGCATTGTTTGCCCTGGCTGCTTTCAGATCGCCCAGCGCATCGCCGATCATCAGGATGTGATCTTTATCGTATTTGCCTTTGGCGGCATATTCTAAATGCTGCGCTTTTGTGCCCATTTCCTGGCCGGCTATAACGTTTACGTACTTAGCGATGTCGTGTTCTTCCCACTCGCGGATAAGTGCCTCGCCAGGCGTTGCGGAGACCACAATTACGTCCACCAAAGGCTTGATTTTTTCTAGGCTCTCCCGCACATACGGGAACGGCGGCATCTGTTTGACAATCTCTTTGATAGCCCAATTGACTCGCTGACTCCAGGTGAGCACAAGTTCCAGCTCCCGCTTTGCAGCCGGGTCCGAGGCCTTTTCTATTGCTTGCTTAAGTCCATCGTCGCTAAGGACGCTTTTGGGGTCATCGACCCAGGCAAAATAATGTGGAAACTGTGGAACCTTAAAATTCCTTTCCTTGACCATCGGGTGGGATGGCAAAAGTTCGGCTAAAATACGCTTGATCGTCTTATGCCGATTGGCACCACGCGTATTGGAAAAAAGGTCTGCAAAATCCTTGCACTCGCGGGCGGCTTGAGCTACCGGCTGGAGACCGAAGTGTCCAATCATCCAGGGACAAAAACACTCCCGTTGTTTAATGCCCATGCTGTCGAATGCACAGCCGTCCGAATCGATGCCCACAAAGAATTCCTTTTTGGGCTTAAATTCCTTCAAGGGTTTTGCCGGGTCAACATTAACCATTTTGCACTCCTGTATTGCATTTGGTATGTGGTACTGCGTATTGTGGCACGCACCACGCAGTACGCGCGACACACCACGATTTAGACTCCACTAAAGGCTGAAAATCCGCCATCAATAGGCACGACAACTCCGGTGACGAATTTCGCTGCATCGCTTAAGAGCCACATAACCGTTCCAACCAATTCTTCCGGCTGGCCAAACCTTCCCATCGGCGTATGCTCGATGATCTTCTTGCCGCGGTCGGTCAGCTCGCCAGATTTCTCATCGGTCAAGAGAAAGCGATTTTGCTCCGTCAGGAAAAAACCCGGTGCGATGGCATTAACGCGAATCTCTTTAGAGTAGTTCTGGCACACGTGCACCGCCAGCCATTGCGTGAAGTTGCTAACCGCGGCTTTGGCTGCTGAGTACGCAGCCACTTTGGTTAAGGGGCGAAGAGCAGTCATGCTGGAAATGTTCAATATTACGCCCGTGCCTCTTTCAGCCATCTCTCTGGCAAAGACCTGCGTCGGCAATAACGTGCCAATAAAATTAAGCTCGAAAACGAGCCGAACAGCTTCTGTCGGCAGGTCAAAGAAGGAAAGCTCCGGAGAAGTGGTAGCTTCTTTCTTATTGCCGCCCGCGCCATTGATCAGCACGTCAACTTGTCCGAGCCTGGCAGCGATTTTCTCTTGAGCATCCTCCAGACTCTTTTTGTCCAGCACATTGCATTTAACTGCAATGGCTTGACCGTTGCCGGATTTGATTTCGTCTGCAACTTTCTTTGCGGCGGCTTCGATTAAATCCAGAACAGCGATTTTTGCACCGGCTTTAGCCAGCGCCTTGGCCATTGTTCCGCACAAGACTCCGCCGCCGCCCGTAATAGCGACTACTTTACCTGAGATATCAAATGGCTTATTCATCTTTATCCTTGAAAATTGACGGTTTTGAATTTAGAATTTTCACCTTGAGGCTTTGAATATACACGGTGCTTTCTGAGGTTTCAAGGGCATTCCTCCGACTGCCGGGGGCAAATACGGAGCAAATAATGGCAAATTATATGGTAGCACATTTCGACCAGATAGACCTAGTAAACTGCCCGTGTGGCTATGCGCAGCGGGCCTTTGTCAGCCCCGATAACCAAGCCGCGACTATGCACATAGTTGAAATCATCGAAGATTCCAAGGTGCATTACCATAAAGAGCATACGGAGATTTACCTTGTTCTGGAGGGCGATGGCTTCGTGGAGCTTGACGGCGATCTTGTGCCCGTGAAGCCTTTTACCGCGGTCCTTATCAAGCCCGGCTGCCGGCACCGCGCCTCAGGCAGAATGCGTATTGTGAATGTTTGTATCCCGCCATTCGACGCAGAAGACGAGTGGTTTGATTAGGTGCAAATGCACAGTAGATGTGGTATAATATGGCTGCGATGAGACTTCAGAAAGATAAAGCCAGGTTAAAAAAGCTGAGCGATGAGGACAGCGGTTATATGGACGCATCACCAGCCGAGCGTCTGAGTTTTATCTGGGAGCTGACCGAAGAACTCTGGTCACTGCGAGAGAAAGACCGTGCTCAACAGCGACTACAAAGACATGTTGCAAGCCTTGTTAGACAACAAGGTTAAGTTCCTTCTGGTCGGCGCATACGCGATGGGAGCACATGGATACCCCCGTGCGACCGGGGATATAGACATCTGGGTCGAACCATCTGCAGATAATTCCAGGCGGGTCTATTACTCACTGGTGGCGTTTGGTGCTCCGCTTCACGAGATCGACGAGGCTACCTTTGTCAGGCCCGGCATCGTCTTTCAAATCGGCGTCGCGCCCCGCCGCATTGATATCATAACCACCATCAGCGGCGTCAGGTTCGATGATGCTTATCAGAACTGTCAGATAGTTGAGATCGAAGAATTGCCGATTCCGGTTCTGTCGCGCAGCGACCTGATTAAGAATAAACGTGCCACAGGACGAGACAAAGACCGCCTCGATGCTGACCGAATCGAGAGCCAGGGTTCGTGACACAGTGCTCGTCTTACATCATCAATAATCAATTGCCTGAGACACCGCCGATATCGAAGCCCTCGGTGAGTAGAAGGCTGCGGTTACTTCGCGTGTCGTTCGTATGACTTAATCAAGCAACTCTTTGGGTTGCCGCAACGTCCGACGTTCCGCAGGCGGAAGTGTTCTCTTATCCTCTTGCCGAGCCGTGTGTTGAGCCCGTGCTTCGAGGTTCCGTCAGCAATTAGATTGTCATACGCTGGACGTAGCTGAGGGTGGCCCTCAATCATCAGAAAAACGCGGTCCGTGATGTCTGGGGTAATGCTGCCCATGCCTTCCGCAAACCGCGTGAGTACCTCGTTAATGTAATCGGCGACCATTGTCTGGTTTCTTATGTTACCATTCACTGCTTTGCTCCTCACATTGTTTCCAATATGACGCCCTTCGCTTGCCCACCATGATAGAAGATCTACAGCATTGCGTACTTCAGTTGTTCCGAGAGACTAGGTCTGGAGAGCATTGTCTGAACCACCTCAGAAACCGCTCGGCATCTTTGAACTCGGACATCCCTCGTTGTAACCAGCTGTCTTTAACGGATAACCCACCCCATTCTTTAAGGAGGTTGCATTTGACGCGGTATTGAGGGCGCCCGTTCGGATTCTCGGAACGAGGACGGTAGCAACCAATTGGTAGACACTGCTTTAGTCTGCCCGACCGTCCACGCTTCGCTCGCACCACGATTTCATCTTCGCCGGGCCGGGCACAGCGTGTATGGGCATTCTCGTCACAACGACTGGGGGAAACCTCGGTTGCCTGTACGATCTCCTCAATGATATAGAAACCAACAATAGCATAGACCAGACGCTCCTTGTTGGGATTCACGTCGCCGAGACCTGCGTAGAAGGCAAGGAAGACAGGCCCATCTTTCTCTTTCCATATTTTTTTGATCCGCCTGCCCTTACGTCCTTGATCGCCATATGTCAGATGCTTGAAGTCTGGGTCAAGGTGCATGTTACGCTGTCTGAGACGGGCGGGAAGCGGGACGTCGAGTTGTAATAGAACATCGCTCACGAGGGTGTACGGTTTCTCCATGCCCTGATTGGTTTCCTTGTCCTCGGGTATGGGCACGTAGGCAAACTGTTTGGTCGTGCTGTTGACCGGTCCGTTGAATTCCCCGCCCGCCTTGGTCTGGTCCGCTCCGACTCGCACTAATAGTCCTCTCATGATAACACCTCCAAATCTTCCTGCTGATTTCATATGTTGGTTTGGCCATTTTTATATGTCGCTTTTTTCATAGTTCGCTTCTTTGAGGCAATTCTCTGGATAAAGCTTTCGCGCAATCAAATGGGCAGGCCGTATATTTCATTTTGGCATTTCCCCCATCAAAGGTGCCGTATCTGGTTATTCCGCCTCTATCTTCTATCGACTGGAATAAGAGGCAAGATAACCAAAAGGTCAAAGGGCCGAAGCGAAAAGGACAGAAAGGGGCAATTCTTGGAGCTCAGATGCGTTATTTATCGGGGCGGCATCGGCTGCGGACTGCTGTGCGCAGTGTATCAATTGTGAGTGAAAACCAAATCGCCCAAATCGCGCCCTTGATAGCTCCACCCCTTAGAGGTAATGAAGTTGATCAAGGCACCGGTGGTGAAATATGTGCCGGCCGAACTGCCTACAACGTATGTTTCTATCTCAGGATAGCGGCTCCGTATCTGTTCAAAGGTTATTTTTATCCTACCCCCGCTTTCGAGGGCTTTGGAGAATACCTCCGGACCCCAACCTTCGCTCGACTCTTCAGTCAATTCAACCATCAGGACCCGACCTTTGAGGGGGTTTGAAACCGTTGGGGTGGGAGCGCCCTGCTGATAGGTGGCATACAGAAGCCCAACTACTGCCAACCCGATGACTATCATGATTAGTGAGACTGCTGGATTGTTTCCTTTCCTCATTGCGTTTTCCTGATTCATTTCGTTCCTCCCTTCTTTACCTCCAGACCAGAACACAGAGCTTCAACCATAACTGTTCCAGCCGTGACCGACTTCGTTGGGTCATCTGTGGCCCCAAGGATTTCCACAACGTTTCAATCAAAAGTGCAAACCCCCTGGTGTTTCCTCCGAACTTGCTATCGGCCAAAACGTAAGGCTGTATAAGTTTTTTGTGTCAGCGCACAAACGCGTACGCGGAACAGTTCATTTTGGCATTTTTCACCCCAAAGTTGCCGGATCTCGTTATTTTGCCACCAGCTACTATCGACCGGAATAAGGGGCAAGATAACGAAGAAGCGAAAATGGTGCGAAATGCTACTCTGCGAAGTTAGCTTTGCTAGGAAGCACGAGTACCACACCCTACAATCATAATCCGGAAAAATCCGTGTTAATCTGTGTCTAATTGAGGATTTTCCTTTACGGCCAAGTGCTTTCTGGGTATAATATGCCCGTAACTAATGGAATAGAAGCACACTAAAAAGAACAGAATACAGAATACAGAAGACAGGAGACAGGAGACAGAAGCTTGCCCTGAGCGCAGCCGAAGGGACAGAATACAGAATACAGAAAACAGGAGACAGCCTGTCCGGCGTAGCCTTGGTGGAGTCGGAAAGACGCAGGTCAGAACCGCGAGCCTCAGCAAGCGGGTGTTCATTAGGTTATCAGATGATCAGAAAATCAGGGAATCAGAAGACAGATGACAGAGGACAGAAGGCAGAAGACAGGAGGCAGTAAACAGAAACATGAGAAACAGAGATGATTGGGATTTTTAGGCAAAAGAAGGCCAATCTCCACAGTGTTTTATGCAAAACAAAGCCAATTCCCGAAGAGCCAGAATGAACGCAAAGGGTTTTTCACAAAGTGATTATGAAAACAAGACGGGTTTCGCAGTCCAAGAAAACAAACCCAATCAAAGCCAATCTGGAAACAGAAGTCATAAGACAGAAGTCAGAAGACAGAGTTCTGTCCTCCGTTCTCGGTCCTCTGTCCTCTGGCCGCGGCGTCTGCTCATTAACCCGATGAAGCCTCTTTGCAAACCAGGCAATGATCAGTATTATAGCCGGCATATTGGCCGATGTAGCTCAACGGTAGAGCACGGCTTTCGTAAAGCCGGGGTTGAGGGTCCGAATCCCTCCATCGGCTTTGTGAATCTACAAGAAAAGCACAATTCGCTTAAGGAAACCCTTAAGAAACTGGGGCGAGTGGTTATCGCGTACTCCGGCGGGGTGGATAGCACGTTTCTGCTGAAAGTAGCGGTCGGTACGCTGGGGGCTGAAAATGTCCTTGCCTGCATGAGCGTCGGGCCTTCTGAACCTGCTAACCAACTGCAAAGAGCGGCTGAAGTTGCAAAGAGTATTGGCGCAGAACTTCAGATCGTAGAGGCGAACGAACTTGCCGACCCGAATTTCACTGCCAACAAGGCCGACAGGTGCTTTCACTGCAAATCGCATCTCTGCAAGGTTCTGCTGGATATTGCCCGACAAAGAGGCTTTAACCACGTTGTCTTCGGCACCAACTACGACGACCTTGACGATTTTCGTCCCGGCAACCGCGCGATGAAGATCTTCGGCATCCGCTCACCTCTGGCTGAGGCCAACCTCACAAAGAGCGACATCCGCCGGCTAAGCAGCGAAATGAACTTACCCACCGCTGACCTGCCGGCCTCGCCCTGCCTGGCATCCAGAATCGCTTATGGCATCGAGGTAACCGAACAACGGCTAAGGCAAATTGACGAAGCCGAGGACTTCTTGAGGGAATTAGGTTTGGTGGAGTTCCGCGTTCGGCATCACGACACCATTGCACGAATTGAGGTGAATCCGAAAGATCTCGAAAAAATCACCGCCGAGCCGCTTCGCTCGCAGATTGTTGACAAGATAAAATCGCTCGGCTTTAAGTTCGTAACCGTTGACCTGCAGGGCTTCCGCTCCGGCTCACTAAATGAACCGCTGTCAGACGAGGAGAAGCGAAAAAGTCTTTAATCTCACATTTGGCCCGCAGTTTTGCCGCGGGTTCTACACATGCAGCATCGCCGCGAGCGATGTAGACGCGGGTGACGCATGTTCAGCTTTTTCCTTGTTCTATCTACCACAGGACCGACTGGCCCGAATGGATGAGAAACTTCAAAGAATACTGACAAAGCCCGTTGGCATCCAGGTTTAGTCCCCTGCTTTACGCAGGGGGTCCTGTCAAATATTTCCCCCGCCAAGCCTGCCCCCTTGTTTAGTCGTTATTGGTAGGACAACGCCCTTTTCTTATGTTCCCCCTTTACGTATATCGATTATACGCAAATGTGCTTTACGGGTTGGTAGTATTACCTCAACTACTTGTCCGACGGATGCCCCCAAGAGCGACTGTGCAATCGGTGTATTGACATTTATTTCTCCCGATTCAGGATTTGAAGGGCCGCGCGTGATAAGTGCCTGCTTTTCTGAATCCGGTTCCTCCTCATCGACGTAAACCACCGTATCGCCGACCTCGACTCTTTTACCGCAAGCTTTCTTGACTTCTCCCGCTACATCGGATCGTTCCACAGTCGATGCTTGTTCATACTTCGGATAAATACCTCTTTCTTCGAGCATACGCCATAAACCGCTCAATGCGACCTCTTTATTTGCATAAAAAGCAGATTCCCTGACGATATAAAATACCCACTTGCATCGTTCCAGCTTCCGCTGACGCTCCATATCCCGCTCATACTGCTCGGCGCCATGCCAGTAATCTCCGTAACATTCAACGGCTAAACGCGATTGTCCCCCTTCGATAACGATATCTATGAATTTGCGCGCAATCTCTAACTGTGGAATTACTTTGTAACCTCTGCCCGCTATTTCTAACGCGACATCCACCTCAAACCAGCTATCGAAAGGTTGCGGTGGTTTTTCAATAGAGCGATTAGCCCGTTCAGATTGCTTTCTCAGATCATCAACAACTATGCCTGCGATCTCTTGTATTCGAGTTTCCTCAAAATGTTTCAGGAGACGCTTGCGGAGACAAGTATCGCCCAAGTCGTTCTGTGTAACAGAATGAAACAACCACATTTGATCTTTTGCTCTGCTTGCTGCAACGTTGAAACTTCTCTCATAAGTATCTCTTGCCATTGCTCCGATTCTCTCATTCGGCGCCGCTACCATCGAGAGAAACATTACATCCCGCTCATCTCCCTGGAAACTGTATGGATTTCCGCAAATAAGCCTCCGTTTATCCATTTCTTCTGCGCCTAAACGCTCCAATAATTGCCTTTCAATCAATCCGGCTTGAGCATTTCCCTGAAGGACGATAACTCCCATAGTTTTATCTCTATACCCATCGTCTTTACAGAGTTCCACTATTTTATTGACTATGGCTTCTGCTTCAGGACGGTTGATGACGCGGTTTTCGGATCCTTCTCGATAACCATTATCAAGATATACGTGTTTGATGGGTTCAAGTCTGTCTGCTCCGTATTGCCTGAGTGCAATCAAGGGTGTATCGGAATAGCAAAGGTCATTAGAGAATCGAATAATCTCAGGCATACAGCGGAAATGTTCACGCAATGATACGCGGTGAGTTGCGAAAAGGCGCTTTCCGTGATCAAAAAGACTTACGTGCAAGCCGAAAGATGGTTTGAACTTAAAGTCGTACAGGAATTCCTCCATCAGGCGATGAACAGCATTTTCTGGGACACCTGGAGAATCTGGACTGATTTGCTTGTCATCCCCAACGATGAGTATTTTCTTCGAGAGGTAAAAAAGAGGAATTGCCTCAAAACCACACTGCGATGCTTCGTCAACTATGATTACATCAAATATTCCGGGAGAAGGATCCACCGTATCCCATACCCTATGAAGGGGCATGACCCACGCTGGAACTGCTTCGCGACACTCATCAAGGCTTCTTTGTGCTTCGCGGCGGCGCCAATTGTCGTGTTTTCCCCTTCCCGTTTTAGTTATTTTGCTTATCATTAGCCGCCAATTCTCCATATGTTTCCTGTGGTCTTCCTTCATCCTGCTGAAACAAAACGACCATGCCTTGAGGGATGCGATATGAGCAATAATTTTACTTATCTCTGATTCGACCTGCTGTGCACGCCTTTCAAGACTGGGTGCATCTTCTTTACGGATATAATCCTGAAGCCAAGTGCGAGCTTTAGCCCAACGCCAAGCATCTGGAAACAACCTGATTCGTTCATTCCAAGAAGGATCTGCGCAGTTTTGTGAAAGTTTATCTGCTAAATTAGGCGTAACCTGCTTTATTGTTTGAAGCGTTTTTTCGGCCCAACCAGCAGATTCCTTCTCTCGGTCTAACTCGTCGATCTTTGCGTAGGCACGAGCGTACGCGTCCATGTTGCGCGATCGAATCGCTTCCAGTAGTTCCTTCGTCACAGGGTGAGCATTGCTTCTGGCTGCAAACACTGCTGTCGGAGAATCTACCCGCTCAATCTCATACTTGGCTTTGCGGCTGTTGATTCCGGCAATCATACTGTCGCATGTATGAGCAAGTTTCTGCAGGGCGGATTCTTCGTACCATACGGGCTCAACAGGATTACGGCATTGCGTTAATATCTTTTTGCAGTGATTGAACTTCTCCTCAAGGGAAAGGATGTCACGAAGTGTATCTGATAAGGATACAAATGCCCTAAACTGCAAATTGTATGGACCTTTTGGTCTTTCAGAACATCCGGTCCAGTATTCCCAACCCTGCCCTAATTCAATCTGAACTCTCAAAGCATCTACCAGCAAGCCAACATTCTCAAGGCAGTTGCACGGGCGACCGTTGACTCGAATTGTTTTGATTATGTACCTTACGGGTTTGATAATCCCTGGGCAGAATGGACCCCAACCTAACTTGCCTCCGTTTGAGAGGTGATTTTTTATAACCAAGCCGTCTTCATAAACCGCTTTGGTGTCACTATTTTCAGGCAGAGTTATATTTGTGGAATCGGCTTTCTGAACGATATCCGTTAGATTGCTTATCGTCTGGTCGGAAAATCTGATTAATTCCTCCCAGATTGCGCAATTTCCTAAAGCTACGTCCCGGATCGCGCCGGGGATCCAATCATGAGGTATCGACTTTATCCTATGTATTTCGCTCGATAATTGATTCAGGCTATCCCGAATTAAATGAATCAGGTCTTCTTTTAAATTGGAAATGGCCTGAAAAAAATCAGTATCGATACCGGCCGATAAGGTTTTCTCCTGTTCCGCAGCTTCTTGTTCTTGCCTTACAAGAAACTCGAACTGTTGAGCATTTGGAATTGAATTAAGACCGGGCCAAGACTGTTCAAGTTCTTTCTTCTTCTCATCCGTCAGGACACGCAGCCCGTTCAGCAATTTGTATAGCTCTGTTTCAGATACAGGACATTCGCAGTCAAGAGGAACTTCATCGGTTAACCACCCATATTTGTTTTCATCTCTTTTCAATTCCCGGGCGATTTGAGCCGCTGTGCCTCGGTATGCGCCATCGGCGACACTCTGTGAGTGAGTCTCGGACTCCCGAATGGCTCGTAGTCTATTTGTTATTGCTGCTTTCTCCTTTCTCAAACGATAAAGGTCATCTTCCCCTTTTTGAATTCCTTTTTGTGCGTTTTCAAAAAGATTTGAATCCTCATTCTTTTGAAGAATTGAATTTACACTTGCCTCTAATGCTTTTCTTTCTTCAATGCCGCTTCCCAGCAGATTTATGCAAAGCGGGCGCATCTCTTTGGGGAGATGTCCTTCAAGAACCTTTAATGCTCGTGGAGTTTTCGCCGTAACAAGTATTCGTTGACCTGTAGCAAGCAAATGGCAAATAAGATTAGCGATCGTGTGCGATTTGCCCGTCCCAGGAGGACCCTGGACAAGTACTCCATTTGCAACCTGGATTTTTTCTATGATACGTCTTTGTTCTTCATTAAAAGGTTTTGGGAAGTAGATTTCGCCAGGGACCTGTACACTTGGGTCACCCACCCCTTCCGGAACGGTTCGACCATCATCGTCCGGTATCTCTGCAATATCCCTAAATTCAGGAGGTATTATTTCTCCATCTTCGATCCTCTTTTTCATTCGTTTTAATACTTCTGTCAAACCTCTGATTGACCTTTTGCTCAAAATGAGCGCGGGAGCGTATTCGACGACAGGCTTTTCAGAATACTGGGCAGTCTTTGGCTCCAGCCGGTCATGATACTCGCCAAGAGTATTGATTGAGTGAACAAGGGCTTTTAGGACTCCCTCTATACAATTTTTATCCCAGGGGTCGTCCTCAGCGTTCATAAGACCGGTTTTTGCCGTTTCTTCCGCCCGAACCGGCTGCTCTTCGATGTCCAGCATATCCAATTCCGGCCTGAGATTCGCACCATCCGGATTGGATCTGACAGTGAATTTTCCTAAACGTGGTTCGAATTCAAGGGCTGCATTTGCAGCGACAAGATGTCGTCTTACTCTTTGATTGCTTGGGGTCTGCCAGGTCAACAGCCCTAATCCCAAAACCAATTCATACTCTTCGCCAAGTCTTAATTGTTCCTGATGAATGGCAAAAAGAGTGGAATAGACTTCGTGAACCTCTTCCCATTTTTTGTGTTGTTCAGACCATGGGAGCCATTTCTGCTCAACATACTTATTCCATTCTTCTCTAACTCGGTGACAATTCTCCAAATATATCGTTTGGTTGAGATATTGAGGCTGATCCGAGCCTTCTTTCCATCCCGGATTTTTAACCTGCTGTATAATCGTCTCCAAAAGAGCAGGCAAATCTTTAGTGTCTTTGATGGTGTTATTATTGATCCAATGAAGGCATATCTCTGGTGGGCTTGGAAGTTCCGGTTCTCGATATGTCTGTACCTCCATCCAAATATCCTGGTCGTATTCCTCACTTATTCCCCATGCCTGAGTAAAACATCCTTTTTCTCGTGGAATTTTATGTATCCAAAGTACCTGAGAATCTTCAGATAACTCTCTTACAATTTTTGTACGAAGAGATGCCAGTCTCGTTAGATATTCAACGAGACGAATTGCCCGTTTTTCATCCCCTAATACAAACTCAGACGTCACGGCTTGTCAAACCTCGAAGAATGTGCTCACTCTGCCCTATGAATGTCTTGCTTACCCACTCCTTATCGTGCTAAATCGAGCCGAATATCACATTTTCCGCCCGATAGTTCAAAATGCTCCCGAATCTTCACGTTCACGCACCAGAAGCGCACAACCAGGAAATCGACTGCCGCTTTCCCAGATGCACTGCAAGACCGCACACTCATTATACTGAAATACCGCACGAAGAAACGCAAAATTTTCTTGTCTCGCATCGGGTATCGAGCATCAAGAATCCAGCATCCAGGATCGACAGGTGCAGCAACTTCTGTGCCAGGAATCTGTGGCCCGGATAAAAGTCAAATACAATTTTGTAGACGTGTTAAAAAGTGCGCATTTCTTGATCATTTTTGGTCAAAAGCTGCGCATTTCTGTTAATTTCTGCGCATTTCTGCTCATTTTTGGACTTTTCCCGTTTTGCACTTATGCTCTTGTCAGATAAGCACTTATAAGAATTTTCGCAAAAAGTCTTAACAACCAGGTGTCCAAATCGAGACATCTCACTGCGGATAAAATGGCCGACGGAGCTTCTGATGTGGCAAAGTAGTCTGCTTCGAAATGTCTGAGAAATGTGAGTCTGGGTAAATTGTAGTACCCACCTATTTTGCGCAATTTGCCAAATTTTACGCGCAAAAAAACAGCCCTTTTCTGGTCTCCAAAAAGGGCTGCAAGAATCCAGTTAGCGAAGGATTACGCGCCAGCTTCTTCCGGAGCGGGCGGAGATTCCTCAGTTTTCTTGGATTTTTTCGGTTTTTTCGGCTTTTCCCCCTTCTTAGCCATCAAGCCGAGATTGCCAGTCAGGACAAAAGCCCCACCCACCACCAAAGCTGTTGCCACGAACGCGCCGATGAGCATATACCAGATTACGCCCTGCACGGCGGCCAGAATTGAGGGCATCACGCCTTTTAGACCTGCCACAGCCACAACTGCTGTGTAGACAAAGACTAATAGCGGCAGGAACAGCAGCATGCCGAGCGTTTTGCTCTGCACGTCCGGCTCGGCTTCCACATACGCAGGAGCTATCATCGGTGTCACTACAGCCGGTTCTGGGGTCGCAATCTCTTCCTCCGGCAGCATTTGCTCCGCCTCGGCGGCCATTTCTTCAGATGAGGCTGCCGCTGGCTCCTTGCCTTCACCAGCTTCGGGGGTGTAGATCTCGTCAAGAATACCACCTAATGATGTGTCGTCGGCCTGAAGTGAAAGGTCCAACAGCCCTGACCCGCTGCCGAAGCTATCCAGATTAACATCCTCTTCGATTTCTTCCAATGGTGCTTCAGGAGTCGTGCCGGTGGTGCTCGGTGCTGCCGTTGTCTCGGCCATCGTATCATCGGTGACGGCGTAATCCTGGTCGGTCTCCCCAAGAACGCTGACCCCTTCACCAGTTACAGCGGTGTCCGCATCGGTCAACTCGCCTTCTGCGGCTGGAATCCCAGTTTCTGGTGCCAAGGAGATTTCCTCGGCTTCGATGCTACCAAGCTCCTCGGCGATCACAGGTTCTTCGGCGGGCTGCGGGGGCGCTGCTTCTTCTAACTCCGCTACACCAAGCGGCTCTTTCGGCTCCTCCTGTTCTATTGGCTTTTGCTCCAACTCTGCTGGTGGCTCTGGCTTTTTCGTTCTTCTCGGCCGTTTTGGTTTCTTCGATGGAGCTAAGACCTCTTTGGGCTCCCCAACGCCCGTGACAGACATTAAGGCCTCGACCTCATCAACCTTAAACAACAAATTTGAGCCGTCGCGAAACTCACGCAACTTGCCTTGCCTGGCTAATTCCCTCACCTGAACCTCAGTCACGTTGAGTTTCTCGGCTGCCTCTTTCAGTGAATAAAACATGCCGGCCATAGTCGTTTATCTCCTATAACCTGATAGGTCAATTTGCCGGGCTCTTTTGCCTTGCCGCTCGCTTGAATCGATCAGAGGCCAAATCTCTGGCAAACATAATATATGCCTGCGTTGCGTATTTTGTTCGCCGTAACATCCGTTCGGCTGTTAAGCGTAAAGCCACCACATCCTTGGTGATCGCGAACAGTCGTTTTCGGCAGGAAACTGCCATGTTGCATTATACCTTAAAGGCAACAGTTATGCAAATTTTTTTAGCTGTCACACGCATATCTGCAGCTCTACCCGGGGATTTGGCAACACAGTGATTCGGAATATGATTATATTGGAATATCGTCGCAGTTGGTGTAAAATAGGTTCCGTAGAAGAGACGCCGGCTGATAGAAGCCGGCAGCAATGCCAACAGCACCGGGGTGTAGCTCAGTTTGGCTAGAGCGCCTGCTTTGGGAGCAGGAGGTCGCTGGTTCAAGTCCAGTCACCCCGATTTTCACCAAGCCTTTGTAATTAAAAGATGTGCGAGAACTCATTCTTCTGTCATCTAAGCCGGCAAATGCTGGGCCAATCCAAGTTCGTCAGTTGTGAGTCGATTCTGCATCGGTAGGGTCTCTCGTGGCGTTTTAGCCTGGATATTTCACCGAATTGTGGAGATTTTTATGGATAAATGGGCTTCCCGTCCGGAGCCGGGTCGACGGATCGCGTAAGAAATGGCCTTGCTAATGGTCACGCAGCCGGACAAAGCTTCAATAAATGTCGGGATCAATCGAAGCCCCGCAGCCAGTTGTCGGCTAACACCATCAGGTCTTCAAAGTCAACAAAGCCGTCGCTTGTCAAATCTTTCCCACCAGCGCCCAGGGCAAACGCATCTTAACTCACGGTGTAAGCTGGACGTAGCCGATATTTTGG
>CAZMLE010000076.1:0-17299 GCA_964567045.1 uncultured Pirellulales bacterium
AAAGCTAGGCTCTTCAAGAAGGAACAGCCGCCGGCAATACACCGGAATTTCGAATTTCGAATTTCAATTTTCAAATTTTCGACCTGGCTTCCCCTCATTCCTAAGCCTCGCAGTCGCAAACTTTCTTGCGTTGCCGCGTTCAGATTGCCCTGACTGGAAAACAATTTCATTTTGCCATGCTCAAAAAATCTTTGCAAGCGAAATTTTCACTCAATCAAATAAAATTTGATCTGGCTTTGTGAATGTTCGCCTTTTTTGTAATAAACTTTAACGTGCATCGACTACTATGATGATAGTGTTAGGATGTTCTTGCCGCACTGAGGCAAAGCGAATTCTCGAAGCTACCGGTAGCTATATGCCTGCCGTTTTACAGGCACCTTTACAGGGAGAATTGTTTGCAAACAGTTGATTGGCAGGTAATTGTGAAACAGCACGGCCCGATTGTATGGCAGACTGCGTACAGGCTTTTGGGTAACCACACGGATACGGCTGACTGTTTTCAGGAAACATTCATTTGTGCTTTGGCGGTTTCACGGCGCCAGCAGGTGCGAAACTTCCCTGCACTGCTATCTCGGCTGGCTACCGCGCGGGCAATAGACCAATTGCGGCAGCGCATTCGCCGGTCGCACGCCGACAGGGAACAAGGCGACTGGTCCGCCCCTTCGACTCAGCTCAGGGCAGGCGTGCCAAGCCGTAATCCCGATCCTGCTCAGCAGTTAGAAACTGGGGAGTTAGCTGCAAAGCTGCGAAAAGCCATCGCTCAACTGCCGCCGCAGCAAGCCGAGATTTTTTGCCTCCGCTACCTGAACGGCATGAGTTACCGCTTGATTGCCAAACAGTTAGGAATCAGAACCAGCGCAGCAGGCGTATCGCTGCATCGGGCCCGCGCAAAACTGCGTATGCTCCTTGAATCCGCCTTCGCAGCCGAGGCTGACTTCGGCGGAGTAGGCAAAGCGCCCGGCAAAGAAGAAAGTGAGGTACGGTTATGACACAAGAAAAGAACCTGCTGGACAAGGCAACAGAAGCTCTTGCCAATACGGAAGTTCCGCCCGGCCCGCCGCAAGAAGCTGTGAACGCAACACTTGCCAAACTTGCCGCTGCTGTCGGCGATTCGCAAATCGCAAATGGCACATCGCAAACGGCGATAAGCGATAGGCGATTCGCGATAGGCTGCCGGTTCGTGAACTTTACGAAATTCGCTGCGGCGGCGGTTGTGCTGATTGCCGCCGGATATTTGGTCGGCCGGCTGTCAGCACCCAAGCCGATGGATGCCGAAGAACTTTACGCCGCTCTCAAGCCCGCCATCGAGCGGGATATGCTTGAGCCGATGGGCCGACAGTGGCAACTGATCCTGGCTGCCAACAACGCCGAACTTAAAGACGAGCTCCGCGCCGAATATCGCCAGGACCTCAACCAGTTTGCTGTGCAGACCTTAGCCGCTTCGGGAGCTGCGACCAACCAGTTGCTCAGAGACCTCGTTCAATCTGTCAGAGATGCGCAAATCAGGGATCTGCGGTCGATTGCAGCAGCGCTACGCCAAATAGAATCAGACCGTGTGCGCGACAAAGCACAGCTCGCAGATGGCCTGGAGACCCTCGCTGTCGCTACCGGGGATGAGTTGCAGCGTACCAAGGACGATATAGTACAATTCTTAGTTTATAACCAGCCGGCTGGCTTAAATCCAAACGTATATGAAAGTCCAGACACCACAAATGAAAGGAGTAGACAATGAAAGCTCTAACTAAAACCACTATCATTATTATGCTGGCATCGTCATCCCCGGCGTCGGCAGTTTTTGCCCAGGCTCCCAGCACACCGGCGGCAAGTGTCAGCGTACAAGATGGGGAACTGGTAGCGGTAGAGCAACCAGTAGCGTCCAACGCACCCATCCAGGAAAGTCGCCCCGTCTCCGTTTCCGCCTGGCCGTCAGAACGCAGTACCGCCGGCGCAGTTCTGGTAATTCCCAGCACAGAGATGAAATCGGAGGAGATTTTGGCGATTATGGAAGACACGAGCATAATGTCGCGGATCTTCGACAAAAATCTCGGCCAGCAGCGCTTGACTGCGACAAGCACAGGCGTCTTTTTCGACCGGAACTCCGACCCATGGTCCGAAGTCTTTGTGGGCCGGAGCCATGCGACCCAGGCGATTTACCTGGAAGGTTTTGGCTCGCTATTTCTTATCGGCGTAGATTTCCCGCTGTCGCCCCCACCCAAGGTGCAGCAGGAGAAACCCGACGAAGGTGTCGATGCGGTTTGGAGAGACACAAGAAGGGAGATTTATAGCCCTGGCGATACCAGCCGACGCGTAAAAGTACAGCCACAAAGAGACTATGACGCTGAAAGAGTCCAAGACCTGCAAAAGACAATAATCAAAACGCTCAAACATGCAGCAAACATTCGAGGCCTGAAAACCGACGAATGGGTAACGGTCGTGGTAAGGAGCTCCACTCCCGCTGTGATTATTACAAGCGCAATTGTCACAAGAAGCAGTGGCGAGAAGTCGCCAGCAGCATCCGATGTCCGAACCTCCAGTGTGATTCCGGCCACGGAAGTGCCTGGCCAAGCCACGTTCCTTACGATTCGTGCCAAAAAGTCGGACGTCGACAGCTTCGCAAAAGACCAGCTCAATTATGACCAATTCAGCCAGCGCGTCCAGACCGTCAAATATTGACAGAACAAACCCGTGGTAAAACCACGGGCTAACTCCGCCGCACGGCC
Source organism: uncultured Pirellulales bacterium (assembly GCA_964567045.1). Lineage (GTDB taxonomy): Bacteria > Planctomycetota > Phycisphaerae > Sedimentisphaerales > Anaerobacaceae > JAFNGF01. The sequence goes on from CAZMLE010000076.1 coordinate 2,721, forward strand.
GGCGGATAAATATTTAGCCCCCAGTTTTACTGGGGGTTCTTTCTGGTTTGAAAGGAGAGCAGAAAAATGAAATCGCTCACCCAAATTACTATAGCGTTCATCGCGGTCAATGTAGGGTGGGGCGTGCCCCACCAATTCCCTATCGGCGGGCTGACGCCCACCCTAATCCTGGTTCAAGATGCCCGCCAGACAGAAGCAGTCTTAGCACAAAAACAGGCAGAACTAACAGAAAAGGCGGCCCAGGTCTCGCAAAAAGTAGCAGAGCTTGCAGCCGCGGACGCCCAGGCACAGGCTGATTTTGCCATGCAAGAAGTAAGCTATAATCTTGCACGTCTCGGAGCCGGGCTGGAGGGAGCCGATTCCCTCACAGGCGGCCTATTGGTTTTGACTTCGCAGACTAAGGCCGAGGACCTTGCCATGATAGTTGAAGACCTCAATATTATGTCGCGCATCTTAGACAACAAACTGGGCCGAGCGCAGCGACGCGCGCGTTTTGGCTTGCTCATTGAGCTTGACGATTTACTTGGCGGGTCCCGCCAGCCCGGTGCGACGCAGACCCAAGCTATGTACGTACAGGGCTACGCGGCACTATTCTTTATGAATGTTGACTTTCCACTCTCGCCGCCGCAAGTCCAGGTGCAGAAAGTCAAAGAAGGCGCCGATCCGGTCTGGGAACAAACAAAGCGAGGGATGATGGCGTCGGATAAAGAGTTAGGCTTAGAGTATATGCATCAGCGGGATGCAGCAGCAAGACAGTACGATAAAGATACGGTTGAGCAGCTAAAGGCGACTCTCATTAAGGCACTAAAGCACGCTGCGAACATCCGAAACCTCAAAGCGGACGAGTCCGTAATTCTGATGGCATCTGGAACCGAGGCATCCTCGTTGATTCTCACCATTCGGGCCAAAAAAGCAGACATGGATGCGTATTCAACAGGCAAAATGACTGATGACGAGTTCCGCCAGCGGACGGCGATACTGACGTCACGTGCAAGTCCCGGCCCCGGGCAACCTGAGACACGCTTTTGGTCCAGCCAAAATCTACGGCGATGAGCAGTGGGTTTTGCCCGACGATTGCGGAGTCCGGCTGGAAATATCTGTAACATTCGGGGCAGCAGCTGCGTCTACTATGATAGACGGGATTCCGCAAAAGAAGGTAGGGTCCCAAAAGACTCGAAAAGTGAACTTATATTTCGCCCTATTTCGGCAGTGGGGACAACCTCTTGCCTACTGATAGCCCGAGCACCCCTTAGGGGTTGCCACACATCAAGGGAGAACCCGCTGTAGAATTTCCGGGGCAAGGCCGGGGCACACGCCCCGGCTGTTTTTTTAGATATCAAGGTACTGGACCTCAAGGGCGTGATCACGGATAAAGTCGCGCCGCTGTTGAACGTCATCGCCCATCAAAATGCTAAAGAGCCTGTCCGCTTCACCGGCATCGTCAAGCCTAACACTAAGCAAGGTTCTACTGGCCGGATTCATCGTCGTCTCCCAGAGCTGCTCAGCATTCATCTCCCCTAGACCTTTGAACCGCTTTATTTCAATGCCCTTGCCGCCGATTTGCCTGATAGCAGGGCAGATATCTGCCAGCGAAGCCACGTCGTAGACTTCGGCAGGCGAGGCCCCGCGGCTCTCCGTGCCGTGAAGTCCGCTAGGGGATGCCTTACGGCACAGGGCAAACTTGGTGGGCAAAGATTCGCCGGAAACAGATTTCTCTGTTTTGAGCAGAAAATCATTCAGATCAAGAGCAAACTCGGTCTTTAGCTTTTCGTTTATCTGATTGATGCGCGCGACCTCGTGCAGTTCCTCGCCGACCAGTCGGGGCTCCGGCTCGGCATCCGCCGCCTTGACAGTATCCTCTCGGCTTGGCTCGGGGCAGGCCTTTAGCTCATCCAGCCGAGCCTCGTACTGCCCAGCGTCGCAATAGACTTCTTCGCGCCCTTGCGCGCGAATGAGAAACCGCGGCAACTGCTGCCCATCATAGTGTGCTTTGATGAACTGCTCAAAGTTAACGCCTCGCCTGGCAAGAACCCCTACGCTGCGCTCCACGTCAGCAAGAGCCTTGACCAGGGCAGCCAGTTGTACCCCGGAGACTTTGCGCGGTTCTGAGGACTCAGCACCTTTTTTAGGGCGGCCGCTCCCTGACGGTCGCGGTTCTGCGCGCTGATCACCGTGTATTATTAGCTCTGTTCCCTCAAGACCACGAGCAATCATACGCCGTCGCATCTGACTCTCGTTCAAAATATACTCAGACTTCTTCTGACCCTTGACCCGGATTTCATACAGTGGAGGCTGAGCAATGTAGACCATGCGTCTGTCGAGCAGCTCCTGCATCTGCCGGAAGAAAAAGGTCAGAAGCAGCGTTCGAATGTGGGCACCATCGACATCGGCATCAGTCATGAGGATTATCTTGCCGTAGCGGCATTTTTCGACATCGAAGTCATCGACGCCGATACCGGTTCCCAGCGCACTTATCATGGTTCGGATTTCATCGTGGGCGAGCATTTTTTCCACTCGGGCCTTTTCGACATTGAGGATTTTGCCCTTGAGCGGCAGAATTGCCTGAATGTTTCTGTCACGTCCTGCCTTTGCCGAACCACCCGCAGAGTCGCCTTCAACGATAAATATCTCTGTGGTGACTTTTTCCCTGCTGGCACAGTCCCATAATTTGCCGGGCAAACTTGCGCTGCTCAAGGCGCCCTTTCGCCTGGTTAGCTCTCGGGCCTTTCTGGCTGCCTCGCGAGCAGCAGCAGCCTGGATAGCCTTATTAAGTATCCGCTTTGCCTCTGTGGGGTGCTCTTCCAGGTAATGACCAAGCTGCTCGTTGACGGTAGTTTCGACAAAACCGCCGACCTCTGGATTAGTCAGGCGCACCTTTGTCTGGGCCTCGAAGTGCGGCTCCGCAAGCTTGACCGCCACCACAGCGGTTAGCCCTTCCCGAAGGTCTTCGCCGGTGGTCACCTGGCCGTTTTTCAGCAGATTGTTGGCTTTGGCATAGTAGTTCATCGTGCGTGTTAGTGCAGTCTTAAACCCCGAGAGGTGCGTGCCGCCATCAATATTGCGGATGTTATTAGCGAAAGGCAACACGTTCTCAGTGTAGCCATCGTTATACTGCATCGCTACCTCGCAGGCCAGCTTCGCTTCGGCGTCTTGCTTGGCCAGGTAAATCACATCCTGATGCAGCACCTCCTTGCCCTCGTTCAGATGCCTGATAAAGGCCTTAATGCCCTCATCAAACTTGAACGCTTCTTTTTTATCCGCCCTATCATCGTGGAAGGCAATCTTTAAGCCCGCATTTAGATACGCAAGCTCCCGTATTCGTTTCAGCAGCGTATCGTAGGCAAACTCGGCATCTACGAATATCTCCTGGTCGGGCATGAAGGTTATCTTTGTTCCGCGCTTTAGGCTTCGACCAATCTCCTTTACCGGGGCGGTACGTTTACCGCGGACACACTCGAAATGGAAGTGTTTGCCATCTCGATAGACGTCCGCCTCAAACCACTCGCTGAGCGCATTAACGACACTTACGCCTACACCATGCAGCCCGCCGGCCACTTTGTAGCTCTCGTTGTCGAACTTACCGCCCGCGTGGAGCGTGCACAGCGCAACCTCCAAAGCACTTACCTTGGCTTCCTTATGCTCTTCGACAGGTATTCCACGGCCGTTATCCTCTACTGCGCAACTGCCATCGGCGCCGATGCGGACACTTACGCTGTCGCAAAATCCAGCCATTGCCTCGTCGATGGAGTTATCGAGCACCTCATAGACCAGATGGTGCAAGCCGCCGGGCCCGCGGTCGCCGATATACATCTCCGGCCTCTTGCGGACCGCTTCTATGCCGCCAAGTATCTTAATGCTGCTGGCATCGTATTTCTGAGCACCCATATATGCGTTCTATACATAGCTCCTATGTTGTAGTTGGGACCTAATTAAACTTCGGAAATTTCCTGGTTCCGGCTTGAAAAATTGCGGCATCGGGTAATGGCGCTTTGCTGGGCAGCCGATCATACTCAGCCCACAGCAAGCTTAATTTTTCTTATGCGAGCGTGTGGACATTCTCGCTGTAGCTCGCTGAGAAGCGCCGACCGGCATAGCTGCAGCTCATACATATATGACGGCGAGTCAACCATCACTTTCAGCACCCCCGCTGTAAGGTCAACAAGCTTACAGTGGCAAGCAAATTCGACCGGCACTAACCGCTGCCACGATTCAATTACAGCACTGAACCTGGCCTGCCGCGGTGAGATTTGATTCTCTAGAACTTGACGTACCACATGGCCTAACTTCACCGCGCCGTCGGCCATGTCGGCAGTTGGGTTTCGGCCAGCATACCTGTCTTGTCGGTTGCCTCTAATCATAGCCTGACATGACCTGAACTTACAGACTCCTTATGAAGGGGCTGGCCTTCAAGCAAGGCTGATGGGCATTAGGACATAGAGAAAATCTGTGCCCGTCTTGATTACGCCCGGCCGGTCAGGCTCACCCAGCTCCATTTCAAACTCCGGCGTCTGGATAACCCGCAGCGCGTCACCCAAAAACTGTGGATTGAAGCCGATGTCAATAGGGTCGCCTTTGTACTCAATAGGCATACTAACGCGCGCATCACCCGTTTCCGGCGCCCTGCCTGAAAAGACCAAACTATCCTTGCTGATGGAGAGCTTGATCCCTCTGGATTCCTCGCTGGTTAGTAAAGCTGCTCGCCGAACAGCACTTAGTGTTGCCGCCGTCGACAGCCTGAGCTTTTTCTGGTAATCTGTCGGAATGATGTCGTCATAATTGGGAAAATTGCCTTCCACGAGGTTGGAGCTTACTACTACATCGGCGCAGCTAAACAGTATCTGGTTGTCAACAAGTTTGACCGCAACGGTTTCTTTGTCATGGCGTGTGACCTTACTCAGCAGCGCCATTGTTTTAGCTGGAACTATCACTTTTCGCTGGGCCTGCTCACGTTGCCCCGACACCAAGCTCACTCTGCACCGTGCCAGCCGCCTGCCGTCAGTCGCCACCAACCACATTTTTTTCGCCTTGGTTTCCCACAGCACACCGTTAATAGCATAACGGCTGCTCTCTTTAGCCGCCGCAAACAGGCACTGGCCTATACCGGCCTGCAGATTCTCCAAAGTGATCTCTATATCAGACTCGCCCTCAAAAACAGGGACAGTAGGATATTGGTCAGCCGTTTGTCCATAGATGGTGAATTTGCTATCCGCCCCTGTTACTGTGCACATACCTTCTGCGGCTTCCAGCTTGAGCACGTCTTCGGTGCTTTCTCGCACTATAGCATTTAGTCTGTCTGCCTGCACCGCGATGGCTCCCTCTTCATCAACCTGAACACCAGAAATAACATGGTTAATGCCTACCTCCAGATCTGTGGCGCACATGCGCGTTTCTTTTTTCTGTGCATTAATTAGAACACATTGTAGAATAGGCTTGGGCGTGCGGCTCGGCACAACAGATGTTAAAAGACCCAGCGCCTCGGCAAGCCCCGCTCGGTTAAACTGTGCGTTCATAATAGCTTCCCGTACTTAATAGAAAACAACAAAACGTGTGGTTTTAGTACATAAGTCAAGCTTCTTAGTTTACACCAGAAAGTATATATCCACAATGTTTTTTCGCTAAAAATTTTATCTCCTCGAGGGCGATAAGGGCATTTTATCCAAATAGGTGTATTTATTTGAGTTAAAATAATATAAGTCTCATAGTAGTAGTATTCATATACCCAATGAATTTGTGAGTTTAGTGCTGTTCTCTTACATAAGCATTTGCGGGGTCTATTATTAGGTAATGGGCTTTGTTACTGTAAGCCTGTATGAACTATTAGCTTAGTAGTGAGTTTACTTGACAAAATTAACGGACGCGATTATTAAGACAATTTGCGTGTGAGTTGTTAGTGGTTTTATCATTTACAGAAACAGGTTATCCACCTTATGATGGAAAAACAAGGTTGGGATTGCAAGAAAGCACTGTATGCAGGTTTTGACGTAGGCAGCAGCTTTGTGCATTATGCTATGCTTGCGGAGGATGGCACGGTAGTATTTTCGCCTAGGCCGATAATGCACTTTGCTAACCCTATTGGGGCACTAATAGAAGCCTGGCGGGATATACTTGATAGTTTTGCTATTGAATCTATCAAGAGCACCGCTTTTACAGGCAGCGGCGCCCAGATGTTTCCGCAGGTCATGAGCGGGGCAACGTATGTCTATGACAGTGTGGCCATCCCTAAAGGAACTGAGATCGTCAGCCCCAACGCCAGATATGTCCTGCATATCGGGGCAAAGGACTCGTACTTTTTTCACCTGGAATCAGTCAACGGGAAACGTGTTATTCAGGAGTGGAGGACCGGCACTAAGTGCGGCGGCGGCTCTGGTACTCTGATAGAAAAGCAATGCCGTAGACTGTTCGAAGGTGAGATTCCCAATCCAGACTTAGAAGACCCTGGCGCAGCACCGGACGGCGGCACAAAAGAGAGCATTCGTGTTCGGAACCGGCGGAAGCTACAGGCACGCTTGGAGGAAATGTTCCGCCGGGCTGAGCAGGAGGCCCGTGAGGGGACAGATCCCAGTGAGTTTCTGGCACGCTGTGGCGTCGTGATTCAATCTGACTTGATTCACAAGCAAAATGAGGGTGCAACTAGAAAGGACAATTTAGCAGGTCTCTTCCGCACGGTCGCCCGAAACTACAAGATCGATGTCCTGGGCATATGCGAACTCGCCGATCACCGCGGCGCCAAGTTTGGCATAGGAACCGGCGGTGTCTTAAGCAATGACCTTATAAGAGCACACTTAGCAGAGCTGCTATGCGTCCCTATAGAACGACCGCAGCACTACAACAACATAGCCGCTATAGGCGCCGCCTTAAAAGCGATTGAGCAAGGCAACGAATTCGTTATGAAGACCGAACAACTGGAGAGGGTTGTCGAATACAGCAGGCAGAAGAGACAGTTTGCCCCACCGTTGGCTGAATGCCTACAGAAGGTGCACGCGACCGACCAACAGCTCAAAGGAGAAACATCTGCCGGCACAGAAGTGGTCCTGGGAATCGACGGCGGAAGCACGACAACTAAAGGTGCTCTGGTAGAGGTAAAAACCGGCAAACTCTTGGACAAACTCTATATCAAGACGCACGGCAATCCGGAAGAATCACTAAAGCGCGTCCTAAGATATCTCAGCAGGCACCGAGATAAGGTGATTGTCAGGGGCGTGGGTGCAACAGGCTCCGCCAGAAAGCTATACGAGAAAATTTTAGTTAGCAAGAAGAAGGCTGAGCGGCTCGCCAAAACAGGAATTGAGCTTGCCGACCGCATAACCGACGAGATTACCTGTCACGCTCTGGGCGTCAAACATTACGACCCACAGATCGATACCATTTTCGAGGTGGGCGGTCAGGATATGAAGTTCACCAGCTTCGCCGCGGACGGAACCGTAAAAGAGGCGAAGATGAACTATAGCTGCCAGGCTGGGTCGGGCCAAACGCTGGAGAATATGGCGGACGTGATAAACCTCAATGTGGAGAACTCCCTGCAGGAAGCGGCACTTAGGGCGAAAAGGGCACCCATAATTGACTCGACCTGCGGCGTCTTTATGGAAATGGACGAGAACAGGCTCATCGCTGAAGGATTCGGCAAAGACGAGATAGCTGCTGCGATAGTAAGGGGGACCGCCGCCAGCTACTACTACAAGTTTGTTGGCGGTTCCCAGCACGCAGGGCAAAAGTGCTCCGCCCAGGGCGGCCCGCCGTTGGGAAAGGCGTTTCTGGCTGCTCTGGCGCAGGTAACGGGCAAAGAAATAGAGGCTTATCCGCATAGAGAGATGTTCGGGGCATGGGGCCAGGCACTGGACATTATCGAGAACATAAAGCACCTCCAGCAGCAGGGCAAGAGCTGCGAATCGGCCTTTAGGGGCTGGGACCTGGTCGATATGCCATTTAAGAAACGCAGGGTTGCCTGCAAAGAGCTATTCAAAGGAAAATCCTGCGGCATCAGGGATTGTCAGCTTGAGGTTTTCTCGATCGAGGACGACGAAATAATTACAGGCGGCTTTTGTCCGAGGGGGAATTCTGAGTCCGCCAGAAAACCGAGGCCCGATTACGTCGAGAAGTACCACCAGATATTTGAAAAGCACTTCAAGCTGTATGGGGGCGTCTTAGGCGAGGCCGTGTTTAACCGTGGCCGGCACGGCGACGCACTGAACGGGAAGACTATAGGCGTTAAAAGAAGCCTAACAACGCTGGGCGAAAAGGGAATCTGGAGCGCTGCACTTTTGCGGAGACTCGGCTTTTTCCCGGTGATTTCACCGCAGAGTAATAAAGAGATAGCAAAAATCGGCGTGGATAACTCCAGAACCGAATTCTGCATTGCCCGAAAGTTAGCAACAGGACACGCAGCGGTGCTAAACAGTGATCCCAGAATTGAGTACCTGTTCAATCCGAGCTTTATTGAGCAGAGAAAACCTGCGCCGCCCGACCTGAAATACTGCATTTATACCGAGTCGGAGGGCTACGTGCTGAATGACGTTCTTTCTCTGGATAAGAACAGGCAGATAAATCCCATCTTGCACTTCGGAGACCGAGAATATCTTGCGCACGCGCTGCGGCAGGAATTTGATAGATTGGGCTTGAAGTGCAGCAATAGACAGATTCGAGCCGCTATCAAGTCCGCAGACGAAGCCGAAGCCCAATTCAAGAACGACCTCGCTCAGGAGGGCGACAAATTCTTAAGGCGGATCGAGGGCACGGACCTAAAGGCCTACGTCGGTATCGGCAGAGACTACGTCCTGCTTGACCCCGAGGCCAGCTCCAACTCCGGAGCGATGTTTTCACAGGTTAGGGGCCTCGATTACATACCGCAAATCTTTTTAGAGCATAAATTCGAGAACATCCCAATCGACCAGATCGTTACCAACGAGTTTTGGGTTGAGAGCGTAAAAATTCTTAAAGCGCACCTTTTTGTAGCGGACCATCCGAACCTGTTCGGCATCAGGATGATGAACTTCGCCTGTGGGCCGGATAGCCTGAAAATCTATCAGGAAGAAAGGATTCAGCAGGCGGCTGATAAGCCGTTGCTGGTTCTGCTGACCGATGCGCAAACCAACAACGCGCCTTTCGTTACCAGGACCGAGGCCCATGAAAGGGTCGTAAATCAGAGTAGGCCACAACGCCTGCAGATGGAGCGCTTGAAATTATCCTCGCCCGATAGCTATGACAAACGAATCTGGCTTATTCCTTACATGGGCGATGGCAGCCATGTCGGCGTTGCCGGCCTGAAGTACTTTGGCATAGATAGTTTAGTGCTGCCGACCGCTACGCAGAGAGGTTACGAAGTTGCCCGCAAGCACATCTATACCGAGGTTTGCCATCCGCTCAAGGGTGTGGTTGGTGATGCGATTGGCTTCTTGCAGGAGCAGATTGAGGCAAAGGGCAAACAGTACGTGGAAGATAACTATCTGGTTATGCTGCCCACTACAAGCGGCCCGTGCAGGTTTGGCAAATACACCGAGCTGCTGCGGTACTTTATGGACTGCGAAGGCCTGGAAAAGGTCCCCGTCGTAGGGCCCTCTTCGGAGAGCGATTACCTGGATATACCTTTTCCGCAAAGCTTCGGCGTCTCGGATAAAATTAAGATGCAGCAGATCCTGTTCAAAGGGATAAAAGCATCGGATCTGCTGGAGGACGTCGTTCTGAGATTTCGCCCGTATGCTGATGACAGCCAGGTGGTAGACCAGCTAAAGAAGGAGCGTCTAAGTGCGCTGCAGAGGGTGGTAGAAAAAGGCGCCCGAACGCAGGACCTGGTCGCGTGGGGCGAGGAAACGGTGGCTGTGTTCAAGGAAAACTGCCGAGCGAATCACGAGCGTTTTCCACTTGTTCTATACATAGGCGAAATCTATATGCGCCAGCATGATCCTTATACCAGTTACGTAGTCCGGCAATTGGAGCAGCAGCAACTGGAAGTAATAAGAGACCCCATAACGGACTGGCTGTACTACGTAAATCAAATGAATCGCAGGAATGCAAAACGGGATGTTAAACTGGGACTGGCGCAGTTGAATTTAGCCAGGACTTTACGATACGCAGCCAAACTTGCTAAAGGAGTTCTTAAGGGCAAATACATGTCGTCTGTCGAGGAAAAGATCGCTGCGCCTTTCCACGAGGTGCTTGAGGGCAGACACGTTTTCCCGACCCCTATGGAAATGATCGAGACCCTGGAAAGGCACCACGAGACCCACGGCAATATCGAAGGCGAATCGCCCCTGAGTACGGCCATCGCGTATTACTTTATGCATGATTTAATCAAGCCGGCCGGCGAGGCGTATATTTCCGGCATATTTCACGTAGGCCCGTTTACCTGCATGCAGGAAGGAGTTGCCACCGCGAAGATCGAAGCGATGGCGAAAGAGTTGCGAAAGAAAAAGCCGGACCTGGTTTTCCCGATCGTGCACGCATTTTTCGGCGATTCGTCCAGCGCGAATCTTGATTCTGAGATCGCCGTTTTCAAGGAGCAGTGCTATCAGAAAAGAGAAATGCTCAGGCAAAAGTATGAGCTCAAGGCTCCGCCTCCGCGATATCCTGGTAGGATAGAAATTGAGTCCAATTCTCATTCGCATCGCAGAGCTGAATCTCTGTCCCGAACGGCAGAGTCCTCGGCATAGAGATAAACTTACACTGACGCTTGCCGGATGTCATTTGATCTTTCGCCGTTAGGCGTCCTGCGGATTGAGTAATTTCTTTCTGGCCTCGACGCGGGTTATTGAGCCTAATTTTAGGCAAGAGCGCGTCCCGCTCTATCAAAAAAGAAGTGCATACTGTGAGATTTTGTTATCCATTACCAAAAGCATCTTCCTGAGGAAATCACGTCCCAAAAGGATGTAACTTCTGCTCGTAACAAACACATTTAGCGGGATCTTACCAACGCCTTCAACTATGAAATAGACCCGGCAAACAGGCCAGGTTTTCTCCATGTTATCAAACCCCCTCACGTTTTTGAACCCAGTAATGCTAAGACCAAGTCGCGTCCGTATTACTTGTGGAATCGCACTTTGGTCTGCCCCTGTATCCACAAGCCCATCTAATGGCTCGGGGAAAATATATCCACTTAGGTCACGCACCCTGATGTTATAAATGACTAGAGCAGGATTTTCGTGTCTGAAGAGCCCGCACTTCTGCGAAAGCTTACCCGTAATCATTCAGTTACCCCTTCTGGTGACTCTAGTGCAACAGTGTCCAGAATTTCTTCTTTGACCTCTCGAATCAGGACAAACTGATTTGTATAGTTATTACAAATCCTCTCAGCCAACTCAAATTCGTCCTTGTCGCGATCTACAACGTCACCGTTTAGAACAGCAACAAATTCGCCGGGACAAGTTCTCATTAACGTCGGTAGCATCCTTCGAAAAGCAGATAATTCGCGCTGGAAATCTTTGAATGTCGAATTGAGTTGACGTACCTCCTCCCTCTCCAGAGCAGTCTTGATCACATTTATGTACTTGGAACTACCGCTCCCAAAATCGCGCAGCAAAAGGTTGACCCGATCGATCCTTGCCTGTTCTGGTGGGGCAATGGTCAAAAATGGGTACAGCTCAACAAAGCGCAGAAGGTTCTCAATACGTTGTTTGCGTACGTCCCATTCTTTAATCCATTCAGCACTTGTACCTTCTATGCCCATCGCATTTCTGAGGTCTTCGAGCGCTTGTGAGCGCAACGTCTTCCTTCCTCTTACCGTCACCTCATGAAGCTGAGGGTCAGCGCGTTTGCAAACGACCTGCTTGAAACGGTCTACATTGCTTTTTGGCAATTCTTGCAGCAGACGCGTGTAAGCCGTACCCGCGCCAACGTCTAACCCAGCGATGGTTTGTTCCTGGACATACTTGCGCCAAGAAGGCTCCCAGTAGCTTCTCTTCTCTATGTAAATATCTACCTTAGCATCCCATTTACCGTCCCCTGATGCAGGGAACCAGTAATCCGGGCGTCCATTCTGCGGTAAAAGCGCCTCGGTAACTTTCTTAACTATAGATAACTTGAGGCAATCCTTGAGCTTCCCGGACGAGGGCAACTTAACTACCAAACCAACTATGAGAATCTCCCCCCTTTTTGCGTCTGGACCAACTTGATCCCTAACAATTCGAACTATAGGCTCACCCTTGGGCTTTGACGCGAAACTTATCGTGATTATCCCACGATGATGGCTGTTTTGACGAGAGATCGTTTCAAGTGTATTGTAGACAACAATGTCAAACTCGAACAGCCCATAGGCTCTTCCGAGTTCCCTCATACTATGCTCTATCTCGGCTGAAATTGCTACTCCCATCTGTTTCATCTTTTCTATGACACTTTCGATGAATCCGAGATTAAATTCGGGCAGTTTCTCCCAATTCTTCTCAACTTCGTGCACATTGCGTTGGCTTAGGAGCGCGGCCTTCTTAAGGTGTGACAAGTGTTTTATCGGGCTACGGCAAAAGGCCAAATAAACGTCTTTGGCGATCTTTACGACCAAAATTTTTGCTCCCAATATACAACAGAATACGAAGCAGAAAAGTTGGTCAGATAGTTTATCCGTAACGGTTTTTACGCTGTTGGCGACCTCGAAACAAATGTGACATCCATCTTTTGATTTGTGGGCATTCCGGCAGAAATAAGGCAGTTCCAATCTGCGCTCGTTTGTCTTAAACTTGGACCGGCACAATTTCTGCAGTTGCGCAATAAGGTCTGTCAACTTAATGACAGAAACGCATTCTCGTTTCGCTGTGGGTATCCTACTCTGCACAAGATATGGTCCTTTTGATGAATCTTTCACCATTTATAGCTCCATTCTAGTTATCTTCAAGCAAAGCAACTTCTGGTACGCGAGTTGCCAGAAATTTGTTTAGCGCCTACACCTCGCGAAAAAAGCCTATGACCTCATAAGTTTTAGGACCTCTTTGTTACCGCAGATATAACTCCATTTAAACTCTACTAATTCCATTTAGACCCCAGTAAGATTGAAGAAATTCTCAATCTTATAACGGCCAACGGAGCCACTTTCAACCTTTTTTGCCCTAAGAGCTGAAATTTTTAGCTTATGAAAGGCCATTCTTAACCGGTAACAACCACTGTCGGGCGGAATCTTTCCCTCAAAGGACTTTTCATGACTTAACTTAGTAAGGAACCTGTCCGAGGCGCAATCCGGGGGCTCGCAGGAATTGCTTCAGAACCTGCCTATTGGGAAAATGAAATGCAGAAATAACACCAGCTTGTGTATTTATACCACATTATCTATATTCTCGTCAATAGGGATTCTATAAAATTCCAAGACGTATTTAAGTGAAATCAGCTTCCCACGTAACTTCTTTCTTCCCAAGGGCTTATAGAGATTTTCAGACCGAATCTACATGAAACTTCGATTGCCCAGCATAAATCGAGCAGAATCACAGCGGTCACAGACTTTGGTTATGCTGACGACGAATTTTACCTACCCCGCCCTGAGATTCATGATATAATCATTGTGTAGTGAGTCGCTGGAGCAGGTATCATCAGATTCTCTTTATTAATTTCTTTCTGGCCTGGACGCGAAGTCTGGCATTCTCGTAGCGTCTTTTCTCCTGGTCTGTTTCCGGCAAAATCGGCGGAGCAGGCGTGGGATTCTTGTTTTCGTCAAGTGCCACAAAGGTCAAATGTGCGGTGGTAGCGACCGCACTCTGGCTGCTGTACGGGTCTTCTCTTGTTACCTGCACGCCCACCTCCATGGATGATCGGCTGACGTAATTAACCGATGCCTTGAGCACCACGTGGTCTCCGATGCGGATCGGCTCGCGGAAGATAAGCGAGTCGATGCCGGCGGTAACGACCTCACAGCCCGCGTGTTTTTGTGCTGCCATTGCGGCCACCGTATCGATCCAGGCGATAATCACGCCGCCGAAAGCGGTTCCCTGCGGGTTGGCGTGCTGAGGCATAAGGATATATCTTGTTTCTACCGCGCTTTCTTTGGGACTCTTACCCTTTTGCTGTTCCATAAGTTAGTGCCTTAGTAAGCCTTTGTTTGGCTTTGTTTTTCATTAACCGCCGAGTTCGCAAAGAACACGGAGAAATAGGATAGAGAGCGTATTTCTCTATTGGATAATCACTTACACAAGTATCGCTCTTCTCTGCGTACTCAGCGTACTCTGCGGTAAAAAAAATAAACGGGCTTTGGCCCGTCCCTTCGGCAGGCTCAGGGCAGGCTCTGAGTAAAGTCGAAGGATTGGCTTTGTTTGGCTTTGTTTTCACCAAGTGTCCAATACGATATTTTTCTCATAAACCCTTGTAGCAATTCGGCTTGCGTTCATTTGACCTTTTCGCAAATTGGCTTTGTTTTGCATAATTACGCTGTTTCGGGCGCGCTCTGGACCCTGTCATTCCGCACTTGATGCGGAATCCAGGGCGATCAAGGTGTCTGGATTCCTGCTTTTGCAGGAATGACAAATCATCATCGGCTATCGACCACGAACCATGAACAACGATCAATGAACCATGAACTACGAACTATCTTACATTCTAATCCTATTCCATTACTTACGGGCATATTATACCCAGAAATCGTCTCGGCGTAAAGGACAAATCTTCTATTAGACACG
>CAZMLE010000077.1:0-17239 GCA_964567045.1 uncultured Pirellulales bacterium
GCCGGGCTGCTCGGTCGTGTAACGCCAGGTCGCGGGTTCCTTCTCGGAGGTCGGCACCACCACGGATGTCTTCGGCGGCTTGGGCAGCGGCGCCCACGGGCCGTTCGCCTTGGTCTTGTCCCGCTCGGCCCACTTCTTCCAGATCTGCTTGTTGTAGAGCATCTTGATGAACAGGCCGCCGATCACCGGGCGCGAGTGCATCAGGGCCGCATCAGGCTGGTCGGTGAAGTAAAGGTCGGTCAGCCCCACCCGGACAGTCGCCTCGTTGAAGAATCTGTAAATCGGCGCGATGATCGCCTGAAAGTCCTCCTGGTTATTCGTCAGGCACGCGGTCCAGAAGGCCCAGTCCGTTTTGCTCCAGAAGGCCATTCTCTGGTTGGGCGTATTACGGCCGGCTACTTGCTTGCGGCCGTCCAGCGGCAGGCCGTACTTGTCGAGGTTCCGGCGGTAGAACGCCATTTCCTTCTTGATCGCGTCTTCGGGGAACAGGTTCATCTCCAGGATCTTGTCCCAGACCAGGTTGTACTTGGAGCTCCAGGTCCCCGGCTTGTCGAAGGCCAGGCGGAAGTGGTCGCCGTCGTCGGCTTCCTTGACCCATCGCAGCGCAAACTCCTTGGCCATCTTGGTGTACTCCTGCGCCGTCGCCTTGTCGCCGCGCATCGCGCAGAGCTTGCCGAACGCACCCAGAGCGCAGATGGCCTTGGCCGACAGGTTGACGTTGTGGGCCAGGCGGCCGGCGAAATCGTCTGTGCAAAGCTGGTTCTCGGGGTCAAAGCCCTTGCCCTTGAGGTACTCGGCCCACTTGGTCAGAGTCGGCCAGTACTTGGCGGCGAAATCGGCATTGCCTTCGACCTGGGCCACCGCCGCCACCAGCAGGAGCATGTTGCCGGTCTCCTCGACCGGCATGCCACCATCGCTCTTCGCCCCACCGTAGACTTGGCCGTTCGCCTTTGGCCAAGTGCCAACGTCGTGCGGCGCGTTGGGCCAGTTCCAGTGCGTGGAGCTGGCGTATTCAAGCACGGGGATCAGCATGGCCTTGGAAAGGGAGGGACTCACCAGTAGCGGAAGCGGGGACTGCGGATAGAAGACATCCACGGTACCCATGCAACCGTTGCTGGTGTTCTCCTTGCAGAAGAACAGCGGTTGGCCGTTGTCGTCGGCCACGACCTTGCTGGCCGCCAGGGACTGCCGATAGGCCAGCGCACAAAGCTGGGCATACTTGGGGCCGCCGACCTCGTTCAGGTCGGCCATCATTTCGCGGTTGAACTCCCGGCAGCGATGCCGCAGGTCGTCATATTCGGCGGCCGACTTCTGCAGCAGGTCGGCGATCTCGGCGCCGTCCTTTTTCCAGTAGGCCTTCAGATTTTTGTAGAAGAACTGGGCCGAATAGATGTCGTCGTAGGCCAGGATGAGCCAGCGCGAGACGGGCTCCTCGGCCACATTGTCCAGCTTGAATGTCACCGACAGCACCGGAGCATCCTTAGCTGGCTTCGGTCCCTCAACCGCTGCCGCAACGACTTCTTTCTCAATCGCCTGGCGGGCTGTCTCGGCCGGGGCAATCAGGGTCTTGCCGCCCTGCGACTGTGGAACCGCGACATACTCGTAGCCCCAGTCGATCCGGACCTCATCGCCCTTGCGGCGCAGCACCGGCTGCTCGACCGTGCCCACCTTCATAACATCCAGATCGCCGATCTTCTCGCTGGCCCAGGTCACCTCCTGCGAAGTAGTATTGACCACCAGCTCGGCGGTGTTGTCGTAATAGACCATCACCTCGTGCTTCTTGCCGTCGGTGGAGCTAAGCCGCCAGGTCAAGTAGGTCACCGGCCTCGAGAAGACCATCAGGTCATCGGGGAGAAAGGGCGTCATGAAGGAGAGGCTCACACGCACCCCTTTGCCCTCAAACATGTACATCGTGGTGGTGGGCATAACCATCACGCGCTTTTGCTCAAGCGCCGGAATGTCCTTGGGCTCGTCGCCCATAATGCGGTAGGTCTTGCCGTCGATCCGCACCATGCTGGTCAGCCGCTGAGGCGCCCGCGTCCAATGGTTGGTGGGCGCGTCGCTTAGATTATCGGCCGGCGACCAGATGCTAAAGTAGGGGTCGCACGCTACCAGCGGCACAGACGGAGGACGAAGCGGACTTTCTGCCGAAGCGGCTAAGGTCGAATGGCTGAACACGCCAGTGCTCGCTAAAACGGCACCGACAATCAAGGATTTTAGATGACTGCGCATACCAGAGCCCATCCCAATATTTATCTTAACTGACATTTCCCATTTGTCCCGTCTTGAAACACTTCTGCTCCCTTTCAATTCCAAATAGTATCAAACGCTTCTTTGAATTTCAACAGTCTGACGGGAGCAAATAAAACCACAGCCTGAAGAGTAAACCTAAGGGCTAGCGGGAAAGACCTCAGGTAATCAGGGTGATCATAACGATATTAGGAAGCGTTCGACAACAATCGAAAATGATAGGACAGGAGGCTTCCTATGGAACTCAAAGACATTGCCCGGAAATTGCCGGAGGAAATTTGGCAGGCATCCGAACCGCTGTTGCCGAAAGCCGTCTGCGAAAACTGGGCATAAAAGTCAGTCAATTGAGCTTTTGTATACCGCCTGATTGGCGACTATGCGGCACTGTAGTACTAATCTGGTTGGGACAGACCCCAAACTTGCTGGCCAGTTGGGCGATGGTACTGTCGCTTTTGACCGCAGCCAGAGCGACCTTCGCTTTGAAGGCTGCACCGAACTTGCCTGGTTTGTCACTTAACTACCGCGGTGGCGTCACCACCAACTGCCCGAGCACTTGCATACGCACTTCCGCCATCACTGACGGCAGTAGCAGTAGCACTGGCATCACCGCCTCTGGCGACGCATGACGGAGTGGCCGGTGGTGGAGGCGGCGGGCAGGGGCGTGGACATGGCGGACACGGGTGCGGACACGGCGGCCAGTAAAAACACCACCCCTGTTTCCACAGGGGCTGCAAGCCAACGGTACACGTCTGATGTTGAAAGGCAATCATACCACAGTAAGAGCTTGCTATCTGGCAGTGAGCAATTGTGGTCATGCTGCAGCCTGCCCCCGAGCCGACGGATCCAGCGTTGGCCATCCAACTGCTTGCAGCCACCGTGGACCCCTGGGCCTGACCTATAGACGCAAGGCTTGCGGAGCATAACAGCACAATAGCTGCAATGGAAACTACAAATTTCTTAAACATTTTCAGACCTCCTTTTCTACTTTATCCGCCAGACAAACGGCGGATTTACTGTTGCCATTATAAGTGCTGCCCTTACAACAAAAAACCCGACAGAACACTGATTAGCTCTGTCGGGCTCGGTTTTCGCAAAGTAGAGTCCGCCCGAAGTCGTATTGTGGTCTTAGTCCCTTCTGACGTTCTACCTATTAATCATATTTACAGTTTCACTTTAGTCTTTGCCTTTGTCAAGCAAAAAATAGGTTGCTTTTGAAAATATCAGGCAACGGCCTTTTTTTTGTAAAACAAGAACAGAATAATGCCCAAAGCAACCAACCCAACAAGCCCTTTTTCCCCCAGAGCGTTCAGCAGCACGGTAAGATTGGCGGCAACTCCGCTAAAGAACGGAACATCCTCACCAAAAAGGATTGTTACCAAGACTCCAAGGGCAACCAGCAATAAAGAAATTTCAGTAATCTCGCCAAGCCACTTTTTTATTTCTTTGAGAAACTCCATCGCTAAATCTCCTAATTGAGTCCTGCGAATACCAGTGGGCCACCCCGGGCGCGCCGGAGTCCTATAATACTAATCGGTCTATCTGTGCAATTTGCTTTAGACTATCTTCCGCGAGACAAGCAGATCGCAAACCGGCCGTCCGCCTGCACGGGTTCTGAGAAATCGGCTAAAATGCCGTAGACTGGGCTGCAAGGCAGGGTATAATTAAAAAATGTCGCTCAGCGTGTAGCTGAGTGAGTCTGATCGCAGAATGTGCATTAAATAGTTCCGGATGGTCTTAAAAAGGAGGAAAACTCAATGTTACTACGCGGAATAGGGTCGGTTTCAAGACGAGGTTTTCTGGCAGAAAGTGTTGCTGTGGCGGCTATGCTGGCATCCGGTGCTGAGGCAGCGTCCAAGCCCCAAAAGGAAAAGAAGAGCCAGACAAAAGAAAAAACGAAACGCCAGACTCCGATTGGGCTTCAGCTTTACTCGGTTCGTGAAGACTGCCAGCGTGACCTGCCGGGCACGATAGCAGCCGTGGCAAAGATGGGCTACATTGGCGTCGAATTTGCTGGCTACTACGACCGCAGTGCCGACCAGTTGCGCAAGATGCTGGATGACAACGGTCTTGTTTGCTGTGGCACGCATACGGGGTTGGATACATTGCTCGGCGACAAGCTCCAGCCGACCATCGAGTTCAATAAAACGCTGGGCAACAAGTACCTCGTTGTCCCCTCGTTGCCTGAGAAGCACACGGCCTCACGCCAGGCCTGGCTGGATACAGCTAAACTTTTCAACGAGCTGGCGGAGAAAGTTAAGCCCCATGGAATGCTCGTGGGCTACCATAACCACAGTATCGAATTTGCTCCTATGGATGGCCAGATTCCCTGGGATATCTTCTGGAGTAACGCCAGCCAGGATGTGATTATGCAGCTTGACACGGGTAATGCCCTGCACGGCGGGGCTGACCCTCTGCCCTATTTATACCGGTATCCTGAGCGGGCGATCACCGTGCACCTGAAGGAGTTCAGTAAGACCAACGACAAAGCCCTGTTCGGGCAAGGCGACATCAACTGGAAGGCTTTCTTTGCCCTTTGCAAAGCGGTCGGCGGAACAGAGTGGTACATCGTCGAGCAGGAAAGCTACGCCTATCCGCCTCTGGAGTGCGTCG
Organism: uncultured Pirellulales bacterium; assembly: GCA_964567045.1. GTDB lineage: Bacteria > Planctomycetota > Phycisphaerae > Sedimentisphaerales > Anaerobacaceae > JAFNGF01. The sequence continues at coordinate 4,861 of CAZMLE010000077.1, forward strand.
AACGCTGTATCAAGAGCTTGCGTAAGATGAAGCTGCTGTAGGAAACCCAATCCACAGATCTGTGGTTAAAAATCGTACTTCTCACGAAAGAAGTTGTTTGCATGAGGCAACCATGCAGGGATTTGGTAGAACTTGCTCACGATGCTGCGCAAATACTTCTGCCGATACTCTTGGTATTTGAAATCATATCCCAGCACGAGAAAAAAGGACCCTTCGCCCCCCGCCTGCGCGGGGGCAAGCGTGCCTCTGCGAAAGCAGAGGGTCTCTATCTGTACTTTTTCAAAACAAGCGCTGTAGCGACTTTCCTCTGCCTCACCTATTTCCAAGATCAACAGGTTTTTCCCATCGAGTTCTCTAAAGTCTGTTCGGATGTCATCCTGTCGGGCGTGACGTGACCCATTTCCAAATACAATCACCGGGTCCCCACAGTGATACTCCAGAAAAGCAGATGCTGAATAGCTTCTGGTCGCCAAGACAAAGTCGCCCCTATACTGCTCAAGTAAGCGGACCACCTTCTGAGGGTGTATGTAGAAGATAAGTGAAGCCCGATCGCGCTCGCTGACCAGCCCTTTCAAGCTTTCAAGCGGCGCCAAAGGAACTGCAAGGAAAAAACAGGCTTGTAGCAGTGAGAAAACGCAAGAAAACCTGATGCTTTTGACGATTTGATTTGCGTCGAGGGTCAAGCCAGCAACAACGAAAGCACAGGGTAGAAAAGACCAATACCAGTGGGGCCCCACAAATTTCTTGAGTGAGACAATAACAAACACGCACAAAGGAACCAGAGCAGCCAGCGCGAAGAGCCTAAAGCCTGTCCCGAGCGCAGTCGAGGGATTCTCTTTCCAGAAAGCGTGTAGGATGCGAGATCTATTCTTGAACAAAAAGTACACGACAGGAGGCGTCATTAGATAGAGCAGAGAAAAGCCTAAGCATAAGAGGTTAACGGCTGGATTCGGATTAGACCCGAATCTATTGAACCAATTGTGCATGATATTCGGCCAGCCATTTTGGTAGTTCCAAACAGCGTTCTGTGCTACAAATGGGATCGCGCCCAAAGCGAACAAAATGACCCCTTTGATCCTGCGGGCACGCCCCGCCCCTGCGGCAGGGGCGCGGGCACGCTTGCAGACCGACAGGAAATAGACCAAGTAGGAAAAAGCCAGCAGCACCGCAAAATACTTGGAAAGAAAAGCCAGGCCCCAAAAGACGCCTGAAAGAAAATAGTGTATGTAGCTACCTTTAGTTTCCGCTTTGAAAAGGAAAAAGACCGACAGGAAAGAAAACAGCAGCAGAGGGTCATCCGGTGCAACGAGAAAGAAACCGGTGTTTACAGGAGAAACCATAAATAACAGGAAAACAAGGTACGCCTTGCGCTGGGTTCCCGCGGAGCGGGGTCCCTCATCATACGGCTTTAGCAGCACATATAGTCCAACTCCAACGGCAGTGCTAAATACTATGGGCAACAATCGTAAGAACAGCACAGAGTCACCGACATACAACAGCAGGTGCAGCAGCCAACCTATCATCGGAGGGTGGTCGTAGTATCCGGCACTGATATGTTTTCCCCAGAGAGTGAAATAGGCCTCATCCCCGACAAAAGGGAAATACCGAGCAAGCAGACACTTCACCGCCAAAGAGATAACAATAACCGGGATAAGTTTCCATGCCCAGCTCGCTGCGCTGGCCGCGGGGCAGCCGCGGGAAGATTCGAAACCTGTCCCGATCGCAGTCGAGGGATTCCCGCCGGAGGCGGGCACGCTGTTCTGTGTCGATAGATCGCAGTGCATGGAATCCTTTCCTCACGTGGGCGAATTGCCGGGGAGAGTCGGCTCGGCTCCAAAGTGCAGTCTGTAGTCATCGGGGCTATCAATACGAATCAGTATCCCACTCTGGGATGTTTGCAGCTCGAGTATCCGCTGCTCGTTTGAGTATAGGACGAATCTGGCGCCCTGTTCTTGCGGGGCATTTAGCAACTCATCGAATAAGCTCCTTGCGAACAGTGTGGGATGACCTCTTATTTTGTTGAAAACGGGAACGATGATCGGGACATTCGTTTCTTTGAATTTACTAATAATTTCATCGACAACCTCGGCAGTAATAAAAGGCATGTCCGCCAAACAGACAAGTATCGCTTGTGTTTGCGGCGGGGTAGTTTTTATCGCCGCGATAAGAGACGACAACTGCCCTCTCTGGAAATCTTTATTTATGACAACGTTGACTCCGGATAGATCAACCGTTTCTCTTATGGCGTCAGCGTCAGCCCCCAGAACTACGGTGATTCTGTCCGCATCAGAAAGCTTCAGCACGGCGATAATCTGCTCTAAGAATGTTCTATCCTTGAATCTTAATAAGGGCTTTGGCTTGCCCATTCTCTTTGACGCCCCGGCTGCCAGGACCACAGCATTTATCATCACTTTTCCTCCTGCAGTCCACCGCGGGCGGATAGTTTCATGTGATTTGCCGGGGCTGTAACTCCGAGCCTTCGTATTTTCGTCAGCTCGCATACTATGCTCAGGGCGATTTCCTGCGGGGTGACCGCACCTATTGAAATGCCGATGGGAGAATAAACCCGTCTTAACGCTTCTTGCGGAATTCCTTTTTCCTGTAGTCTTTTCAGGATAGTTGTGGTCTTTTTCTTGCTGCCGATCATTCCGACATATCTCGCATCGGTCTTGACGGCTTTTTCGAGGACCGTCTGGTCTGATTCGTGACCTCTAGTGACAATGACGATATAGGAATTTCTGTTTACGTCAATCTTGTCGAATACGCTTTCAAAGCTCTCAACAATGATGCTATCTGCATCCGGGAATCGGCTTTTATTGGCAAATTCCGCCCGGTCGTCACACACGGTAACTCGAAAATTTACTGATTTTGCGTACCGGCAGATATGGTAGGATAAGTGTCCGGCGCCAAAAATAAAAACCATCGGTTCTTCCAAAACAGGCTCGATAAATATTTCCACCCCGCCTTGCAGGGTTTTCTTCTCAGGTTGTTCTGTATCCATGGCCCTCTTAAGGGAAGTAATGGCTTCAGGTGGCAAGTCACGATTAGCTGCGGCATCAACCTGTTCGGTGTCTCTTAGAAAGACTTTTTTTGGTGCTCTTTTGGGCGAAATGGTTGAGATAAGTGCGCCCTTTTGCCCGTTTTCGATAGCGACTAAGAGTCGTTCAAATAGCGGCAGGCTTTTTTGATCGAAGGTTTCGACAAGAACTTCCATCGACCCTCCGCATATTCCCCTTTGGATTCCCGCCGAGCGGGGTCCCTCACTGCCCGTGCGAGCGTCAAAACTGAATCTAAGAACCCGGTTTTCTGGTTTCGGCAAAATGCCTTTGGCTATATCAATTACTTCAGCTTCAACCAGGCCTCCTCCCACCGTGCCGAGAGTCTGGGCGTCCTGCCCCCAAACAAGCATCTTATAGCCGACTTTTCCGGGAGTTGAGCCTTCTGTAGAGATGACCGTTATCAGAGCGACATTTTCGCCTGTTTGCAAAACAAGGGCTGCATTTTTATATATTTCAAAATCACTCATGGTATAATGTTGGGCATTGTAAATTTTCAATTGCCAAGTTTCAATTTCAAACTTGTTGGCGACATGAAAAGCAGGAGAGGTCGATATGGTGGAAAACGTTTCGTTCACGCTTAACGGCAAATCCATAAGCCTGACCACAGACAGCGACCGGATGCTTCTATGGGTTTTGCGCACCGACATAGGGCTTACCGGAGCCAAGTACGGCTGCGGCGCAGGCTTATGCGGCGCCTGTACGGTTCTCGTGGATGGCGAGCCTGTCCATTCCTGCCGGTTCCCAATCAAAGGCGTAAAAGAAAAAAAGATTCTTACGATCGAAGGATTGGCCAAGAACGGCAAACTCCATCCAATTCAAGAAGCGTTCATAAAGCACGATGCCCTTCAATGCGGCTTCTGTACGCCTGGCATGATCCTCAGTGCTCACGGCCTATTGCTGAAAAATCCTCAGCCGACGCAGGCACAAATTATGCAGGCCATGGAGGGCAATCTGTGCCGATGCGGGGCACACGCTCGTATCATCCAGGCTATCCAATCCGCGGCGACAGAAACCAAAGGAGTTCAGCGATGACGAAAGAAAACGGACACAGGGATTATCAAGACCTGGATTTTAGCGACATAACCGCTGCCCCTCAGCTCAGTCGGCGAGAGTTTTTGAAGAGCACGGGCGGCGTCATAATCCTTTTTTATCTCGGAGATCCTTCGGTACTACAGGCACAAGGACGCGGCAGAGGATATCCCGATGATTTTAACGCCTATCTCAGAGTGGCAGCGGATGGCCGAGTCACCTGCTTCACAGGCAAAGTCGAGCTGGGCCAGGGCGTGATAACTTCCTTGGCTCAGATGCTGGCCGATGAGCTTGACGTATCTTTGGAATCGGTGGATATGGTCATGGGCGACACAGCTCTGTGTCCGTGGGATATGGGTACTTTTGGGTCTATGACCACCCGTTTCTTTGGGCCTGCTCTTAGGGCGGCAGCGGCAGAAGCCAGAGCCGTTTTGATAGAGCTGGCAGCCGAACATCTGCAGATACCCGCAAGCAGCCTGATAACAAAAGAGGGCGTAATATTCGACAAAGACCAAAAGCAAAAACAGGTCACATACGCACAACTTGCCAACGGCAAGACAATTCAACGGCGTGCAAAACAAAAACCCGTCTTAAAGACGGTATCCGAATTCAACATTGTTGGCAAACCGGTTCTACGCAGGGACGCGGTGGAGAAAGTTACCGGAAAAGCCAAGTATGCCGGAGACATCCGGCTGCCCGATATGCTGTATGCGAGCATTCTGCGCCCGCCCGCTCACGGCGCTAAATTAACCAACATTGATACCTCCGCAGTTGAAAAGATGCCAGATGTGCAACTGGTCCGGGATGGCGATTTGATCGCTGTTCTGGCTAACAGTCCCGATGAAGCAGAAAAGGCCCTGGCAAAAATCAAGGCCCAATTTGACCTGCCGCCGGCACAAGTTGACGACGAGAATATCTTTGAGCACCTGCTCAGAAATGCTCCAAAAAGCGATGTAGTAGATAGTGACGGCGACATCAAAACCGGCGAAAAGCTCGCCGAGATTACGGCTGAGCATACATACTTGAATAGCTATGTTGCCCACGCCCCTGTAGAGACGCACACCGCTTTAGCTAAAGTTGAAGGCGACAAGGCAACCGTTTGGGCGTCGACTCAAGGTCCTTTCACCGTCAAGGACCAGGTAGCCCGGGCACTGGGCTTTGCTGCTGAAAATGTCCGTGTTATTACTCCTTTTGTGGGTGGAGGATTTGGCGGAAAAACTCAAGGCTCGCAGGCGGTAGAGGCAGCAAGGTTGGCAAAGTTAGCCGGAAAACCTGTCCAGGTTGCCTGGAGCCGGGCGGAAGAGTTCTTCTATGACAGCTTTCGACCGGCAGCGGTAGTTAAGATAAAATCGGGAATCGCCGACTCAGGCAAAATCGTTTTCTGGGATTACGGCGTCTACTTCGCAGGCTCAAGAGGCGCTCAGCAGTTTTATAGCATACCGCATCATCGCACGGCAGCCTTTGGAGAATGGGGCCGAGGCTCGCCCGGCGCGCATCCTTTTAGCATCGGTCCCTGGCGTGCACCGGCTAATAACACCAATACATTTGCCAGAGAATCGCAGATTGACATTATGGCTTCTAAGGCGAAAATAGACCCTGTGGAATTTCGCCTGAAGAATTTGAGCGACCAGAGAATGATAAGAGTTCTCAAAGCCGCAGCAGAAAAATTCGGCTGGACTCCATCAGCGGGACATAGCGGTCGTGGCTGCGGCGTGGCCTGCGGCATCGATTCAGGGACCTATGTCGCACATATAGCTGAGGTAGAAGTCGATAACAATACTGGTCATGTTCAGGTCAAGCGCGTAGTATGTGCTCAGGATATGGGCGTGGTGATTAACCCTGAAGGAGCAAAATTACAGATGGAGGGCTGTGTCACTATGGGATTGGGCTATGCGCTGGCCGAGGAAATCCGTTTCAAGGGCGGAAAGATTCTCGATGTGAACTTCAATACTTATGAAATCCCTCGCTTCTCATGGCTGCCAAAAATCGAGACAGTGCTTGTTAAGTCAGACGATATTTCTGCCCAGGGAGGCGGTGAGCCGGCAATTATTTGTATGGGCGCCGTTGTTGCCAACGCCATTTACGATGCAATAGGCGTAAGAATATTTTGCCTGCCGATGACGCCCGCACGGATAAAGCAGGCAGCGGCAAAAGGCACCCAAGCGTCCGCGGTTACGCCCGATTATTGCCGGAGCACATGAATACTGCTGCGCGGTAGAGCGATATTTACGGTCGGGTCAGCGTCGGCCATAACCTGCGCAAATGTCGCGTGAGTTACGTGTGCAATCATACTGAGTGGGCCATCTAATTCGAGTCTCATGTAACCACCACAGTCGCGAAAGCCTACCAGATTAACAGCAAACTCGTTTTCACCCTTGCGGTTATGGCGGCTGCGGGGAAGAACAAGTACGTCTTCCGGCCTTACCGCCAACTTGATTTGGCTCCCGGCAGGGCGGGCTTGGCCTGGCACCTGCAGTTCAATCCCTCGGCTCCGCTCGGGACAAGTCTGGGCATTTATTCGGGCGATGGAACAATCTGTGCCTGTGCTTATCAGCTCGCCGCAATAGATGTTTTCGCACCGCATAAAACGAGCAACAAACTCGGTGTTCGGCCTGCGCAGCAATTCATCCAAAGACCCATCCTGCTGGACGGCGCCCTGGTACAATATAGCAGCGCGGTCGGCCACCGAAAAAGCCTCTTCCAGGTTATGACTCACGTGGATAGTAGTCAGACCAAGCTGGCGTTGAATGCGCAACAACTGGGCACAGATATCCTGTCGGGTGAACTCGTCCAGGGCACACACCGGCTCATCCAGGAGCAAGACCTTGGGGCGCAAGACCAGAGCCCTTGCCAGTGCAACCCGCTGCCTTTCCCCACCACTGAGGCCGTCAATCCTGCGCGGCATCAGATGCTGAATCCCAAGTAAGTCGGCGGTCTGGGCGACTCTGGCAGTGACGTCTTTTCGTTGATACCGGCGGGCACGTAAACCAAATGCGATATTCTGCTCGACTGAAAGGTGCGGGAAAAGGGCGTAATCCTGAGGCACGTAACCGATATGCCGCGCGCGCGGCTCGAGGTGGGTGACGTCTCGGCCATCGATGAATATTTTTCCCGAATCGATCTTCTTAAGGCCGCACAGACACTCCAGAAAGACGGTCTTACCTGAGCCGGGCGGCCCCAGGAGAACAAAGTATTGCCCGGTTGCGACCTCGATATTCAAGTGCTGCAACGCAAATGTACCGATGCGAAAACAAAGCTCTTCTGTGCGAATCATGGTTTTACAGCACCGAACCACCAAGAAGCCGAATAACAGTTATGGCAACCAGGGCCATGAAGATAAGCAGTAACGCTATCGCCAAAGCCACCTCAAGATTGCCAACCGACTGCTCAAGAAAGATGGTAGTACTTAGGACTTCTGTCCGGCCACGAAAGGACCCGACAAAGATCATCAACGGCCCAAAAAGACCAAAAGCCCTCGCCCAGGTCAAGATGCCGCCAGCAACAATTCCGTTCCGCGCCAGAGGCAGGCAAACCCGGTAGAAACTGCCCCACTGGGTACAACCCAAGGTCAGCGCCACATCCTCGTGACGTCGGTCGACGCTATCAAAGGCAGCCTTGGCCGACCGTATAGCAAGACTGGCGGCAGCCAGAAACTGACACAGCACGATGCCTTTGGGCTGAAAAACAAACTCCAGACCCAGGTCTTCTTGTATCCATCGGCCCAACCTCGCTTGTGAGAAAAATACCAGCAGCGTAAGACCGACAACCAGAGGAGGAAACACAACGGGTAAGTCCACGATGGTATCGGCTAAGAGCCGACCGGGAAATCGAAAGCGGCTCAGAGCATATCCCATAGGTACGGCAAAGAGTAAAGCTATAAGAGTCGTAACAAAGGTCGTCCAGATACTCATCCAAAGAGCGTGCCGAATAAATCTCGAGGTTAGAACCGTTATGACTGCCTTGGCATTGATGTAGAAAACGTCCGTGACAATCAGCACCAATACAAAGAGCACGAAAGCAGCTACGAAGAAAAATGTCGCGGCGGAGAAAACGCGGTCGCGCCAGCCTCTTACAGGAGTGTGCATCAAATTTTTCATTTGAAATCTTTCTCCGAACCTATCATAAACCCTCGCTGTCTTCAGATTCCAGCCAGTGTGAGGTTAGTTCATTTAGATCGAGAGCATCCACGATACCATCGCCGCTCGCCGGCGCTATATCTGCATCAACGGAAGGGTTGCTGCGCAACCAGTTTGATGCCAACATGGCAAAATCAAGCAAGTCCACAACGCCGTCACCGTTTATGTCAGCCCTCAGCCAATCAGCGTATGTAACTTCGATGTAAGGGCGCTCGTTAGCCGGGCCATCACTGCTGGTGAACGGCGCGCGAGGTATGTTCGGGTAGCCTGGGTCTGACTCGTCATTCATCTTCAGCATAGCTCCGAATGAACGCAGATTTGTGTTGTCCCATAGAGGTGTGATGTCCCAACTGAACCAATTCGTTGACTCGACTGCGTGAACGAAGGCTTTGGAGTCATAGTCGCTCCCCGTACAGGTCCACGAATTGCTGCCATCGTATCTTTCCCAGGTCGCGCCGTCACCAGAGAGCGTCCCATCACCTGTACCCTCTGCAAATCCTCTAATCAGGGGATGTAGCGTCACGGTCCGGTCTGCGCTGCGATCCATCCAGACATAGAACCAAACCTTTGCCGAGATCAATTGATCTTCGGAAATTGACCAGATATTATCGGGCAGTCTGAACAGAACTCGTGCCAGTGATCCATCCGTACCGTTGACCACGACCTTGGCTGTAGTGGCAACACCATGGTTGTATGTCGGATCACGACTGTCTATGTACGTATCCACATCGATGGCGAACGTTTTGACGGTGGCAGCTTCTACCGGCGCAGCCTGCATAAACAGCCCAGCAGCAACGCTCACAATAAGCAGACATAAGGAACGTATGCTCACAAGTCACCTTCCCCTTTCTTCAGTTAATACGGGAACCAGGTCAGATCGTTTTCTGAAGGTATCCGAGGATTACCCAGCGATTCGTCCCACAAATCGTTCCTCCACTGTCTGTGGCCGTCAAGCATGATAACGTTGCCGCCGAGTCCGCCTCGGATGTGGGCGTGTCGTTCGGCCAGCGCTCGGGCATCTTCGGCGGTGTATCGACCGGCCATCGAATGGCCTCCTTGCTGGCCGTATCCTTGTTGCGGGTCGAGAGTCTGCTCGAACATAAGAATAGTTCGCGATGGAGCCCGGCACAGAGACAACTTCAGGAAGCTCGGGTACTGTTTATATCTTCCAAACTCGAAATCGTGCTCTAAGTACGAGTTCATCGCATAGCTGTGATAGCCCTGCACCGATGGTTGATAGCTGGGACTGTAGGCCGAGTCCGGCAGCGGCTTGGCCTCGGGACATTGCCAGATATCGTCGACCGGCTTGGCCCCGTTGGCGAAGTCTCGCCACGGACGTCTGCCCATCAACGGCGGCAATAGGTCGATGTAGCAGCACTCGTGCTCAGGGTGAGCTGGGTCATAAACGTCCGGCGGACGGTTACGGGCACGGTCGTCTGTGTGTGGTAGAGTGCCGTCGTAATCATCGGCGTAAAGATGAAACGCCTGCCCCCATGTTCGTAGATTCCCCGCACACACCACCTCCTTAGTCATTGCCCGCGTGCGGGACAGGCAGGGCAGCAAAATCGATAGAAGTATCCCAATTATGGAGATCACCACCAACAACTCGACCAGGGTGAAGCCACCGCGAACGCGAGGGTCAATTTTCAATTTACAATTGCCAATTGTCAATTTTCAATCCTCATCACGTTGTCGATTTTCATAACGCATCATTTCAATGAATTTCCTGCCGCTGACTAATCCATCCTTTCTCGCCTGGCCCACCGTAAGAAACTTACCCACAAGCAGCATGTGTTTGTCTACCGGAACGTTCTCGAGATTTACCTCATCCAAGAGACTTCCTACGGTGCTGGTTATGACTTTCTGGCGTTTCCGATCGCCGGCATAGCAGACAATGGCGACAGGTGTGTTTTCAGGATAGTGTCGTTTCAGTTCTGTGAAGAGCTTTGGATAGTTCAGATGCATGGTGTAGAAAACCATGCTGCTTCCAGTCTCCATAAGCTTTTCGTTGGTATCAACTCGCCCTTGCCAGTCGGCCATGCTAAGGATTACGGCATTTGTGTCCCAACCATAAGGCGGACTCATTTTTACTGCGGCACTCGCGGCCTGAAATGCTCCCACCCCAGGTATTATCTCGGATAGAAAATCCTTCGGCAGCATTTCCAGATAAAAGGTCTCACCGTACATCATGGGATCCCCTGCCTCCAGGATTGCCACGGTATTGCCTCGCTCGACCGCGTAACGTATTTTATTGACAATCTCACAACGGGCTCTGGCAAGCCTTTCGGCGAGCGCTTTCTCAGAAGGGTCTGCCAATATATTAGGGTCAATCCCGAAGAACAACAGGTTGAAACGCGGAAAGACCCATGCCTCTTTGTTGACTACGAAGGATTTCCAATCCTTAAGTCCCTGAGGGTCGTGGACAAGAACGATGTCTGCCTTCTTGACCGCTTCGATGCCGCGCACCGTGATGAGGTCCGGAGCCGTGCCCATACCAACGATATAAAGCTTGCCAGGGCTTTTTCTGACTGTCGCACACCCCATCAGAAGTGCCGTAATAACAAAACACACGGCAAACCCAAGCATCGGTTGTATTTTCTGCATTTTCTTTGTCCCCGCCTCTTTACTGCGGAGCCGTGGTGCGGTAGTGATATTTCTCAAAAATCTCCCGGCCTGATGCACCAGTGGCAAAATCTATGAACTTCTCAGCAAGTTTCTTCTGTTTGCTGAACGTCAGCACGCCTATATCGACAGTGGAAATCACGTTTTTCTCCGGGGCAATGGGTATCTGATCACCGTATTCGCTATAGTATTGCGCTATTGCATCCCAGACAATGACCGCGTCGAGCGACCTTGCCTGAATTTGCATACCCAGCTCATTAACCGTCAGCGATTGGTACGCGACATGCTCTTTTATATCCTCCCATGGGATGTTGTTCTTGGCAAGTATCTGCTGCGTTACTCTGCCTATGGCACAAGCGTTCGGATCGCCCAGACCTAACTTCAGACCGCCTTGAAATAGATCCTCCAAGCCGCGGATATTTTTCGGATTGCCTTTCTGTACCAGGATGGTTGGCACCCAGTAGCAAACTGGCCGGTGCGAAAAAATCATGTTTTCCTGCTCAGCCTGTTCGATGTAGTGCTTATCACCGGGCATATACAGATCACCGCGGCGAGCAAGCCTTATCGTAGACAAGAGCATTTCACTACCGGCATAATCTACGGCAACTTTCACCCCGTAATCTCGTTGGAACACTACAACCAGCTCATCGACCGGCGGGCGGATGCCGGCGCCACAATAAAGCAGCAGCTCCTTCGCCTGTGATCCGCCGCCGGCGGATTCAGGTTCTCTTCTATCACAGCCGATAGACATCACGGCCGCTGCCAGGATTATAGCCATTATTATTCGCTTCATTTGGTATAACCATGCTGGGCGAAAATCTCTGGGCCTCTGCTTCGGGCAAATTCGATAAACTGCTTAAGTAGTTCCGGCTCTTTGGAGTAGCTCAAACCGATAATGTGCACCCGTATCTCGTTGTCGTATTCGTAGGGTGTGGGCACAATTTCCACGCTGTCACGGAACGTATGGGCCACACCGTTCCAGATAATGACCGCATCTACTGTCTGCGTCTTAAGAAAGGTACCCAGCGTACTGTGCCCTTTGGTTAAGCGGTTTCCAACGTTCCTCATTACCGCGTCTTTTATACCTTTCTTTTCCAAAAGGGCAAAAACTATCTGGCCGCAGGTGGAATACTGTGGATTGCTCAGAGCCACCTTCAAGCCGGGCTGCGTCAGGTCTTCTATGCGTGTTAGGCCTTTGGGATTGCCCTTCTGCACTGCCAGCACCGGAGCCACAAAACCCACCGCAGCGTGATCTCCCAGGGCATTGGCGTCAGCAACATAATCAAGATATGGGTCGTGGGTAACGAGGACGTCTCCTTTTCGGCCCGCTTTTACCAGGGGCAGAAAATCCTCGCTGCCGGCTACCGTGGTGGCTATCTCTATCCCTGTCTTGGCTGTGAACTCCGAGCACAGTTGTTCCATCGGCCCAGGAAATGAACTTCCACACAGGACTACCAGTTCCTTATGTAGCTTGTCGCTTTCTTTTTTGGCACAACCACCATGCGCCACTAAGCCAAAAATGCAAAGCGAGGA
>CAZMLE010000078.1:0-16991 GCA_964567045.1 uncultured Pirellulales bacterium
AACCTGTTACCTATGTTCCCGGTTTAAAGTGTTACCCATGTACCAGTTGACACAGCAAGCTTGTCCCCGCGAAAGCGGGGATGTTACTGTCGCCTGGAAAGTCGCGCGGGGCCAACCGCCGTCAGGCGTCCCCAAGCGGAGATAGAGTCGTGATAGCAGTGATGGGACTGGGGGGACGGGGAACATACCTGGCCGAGCAGTTCGCTAAGCGGCCGGATGCAGAGATTGCCTATCTCTGTGACCCGGACAGCAGGCGCTTTGCGCGGGCCCGCAAGGTCGTGGAAGAAGCTCAGCATAAATCCGCCGTCCGTCTGGCGGATAAAAGTCCCAAGTTAGTGCAGGATTTCCGCAGGATCGTCGATGATAGAAGTGTCGATGCCCTTATCAACGCCACGCCCGACCACTGGCACGCTCTTGGAGTAACCCTGCCAGAGTGCTGGCAGGGCTTACCGGTTAACCCCGTCATCACGATGACGGGGTTTGTCAGGCAGGCAAAGACGTCTACGTGGAAAAACCGCTTGCCCACCCCCGTTTCTGTCTTCGCCAGAAGACACGGGGGGGAGGGCAGAAAGATGGTCGAGGCCGCCCGTAAGTACAACAGGGTCGTCCAGGTGGGTATGCAGTCGCGAAGTGCTCCTTACGTCCACAAAGCCAGGCAATACATTCAGTCGGGCAAGCTCGGCGACATTCATCTTGTTCGCGTGTTCAATATGATGCAGCATCCCAGGCAGCGTAACCTTCCCCCCGCTCTTGCTTCGCAAGAAGCTGCGGGGGTTCCCGAAGGTTTTGACTATGATTTATGGTGCGGCCCTGCCCCGAAATTACCTTACAATCCGCGAGGGCCTTGGCTTGGTGGGACCCCGCAATATATTGCGGGGCTAACCGGTTAACCCCGCCATCACCATGGCGGGGTTTCCCCAATGATGTGCCGTATCCAAAAAGTGTTTGCCAGTTTGGCCGTGTCGATGCTCTGCTGGATGGAGGGCCTACTCCTGATACCCAATTGGCCGTCTTCAAAACACTGACCTGTTCGCAGGTCAAGTCCGTGTTTGGAACGCCGATGGAGCTGCGTGATCCGTCGCCCGTGACCCGTCGCCCGTGACCCGAGCGACGAGCGACGAGCGACGAACCGAGGGCTTTGTGTATTTTGGTAGGCATGGCGACGGCTGGCAGGCGTACAATGCGAATAGCGAATTAGTCCAGTCGGAATTCGGCCGGCAGGCCGATAAAGAGCACCAGGATAATTTCATTGACTGTATTCGCACCCGCAACAGGGTTCCCGCCGGGCGGGGTCCCAATAAACCCATCGCCGATGTGGGAATAGGCCACCAGTCGGTGCTACTGTGTCATCTGGCCAACATTCATCCGCCTTACGTCTGGCGGATAAATATCGCGTTGGCAATCAGAAACTGGAATTTGACCCACAAACCGAGTCATTTAGAAACTCTGATGAGGCAAACAAGTATTTGAAACGCCAGTATCGCCAACCTTGGGTCGTGCCGGATGAAGTGTAGCGTGGACATAAAAATAAACCACAGATTTCGCGGATTAACACGGAATTTTCCGACAGGATTTACAGGATAAAACCGAACCAAAAAGAAAGGAAATCCTGTTAATCCCGTCTAAAATAAGTGCAGTGAAATCTGTGTAATCCGTGGTTTCATTGGCCTGGAGAATTACGGGTTGACCTGGCCGGGAGAAGCGGTACTGGCTCTCCAGTTGGCGACATCGTTGCCGTAGGCAGAAGGAACCTGGCGAGAAAGTGATAAGCCGCTACCATCGGCTTCGGTAGGCCAGAGGTCAACTCCGCCAGGACAATCCTCCGGATGAGAACCGTCACTGTAACTTACCCTGTCAATCCGGATGTAATAACGTGTGCCAAATACATCCACGTCACCGGGCATACTTAGCTCTACCTTCTCACCGCCATTCTGCAACTGCCCATCATAAGGGCCAAGAACCACCACCCCTGCGGGCATCGCACCATATCGGGCAGCAAAAGCATCCAAATGCTTCACGACTAACAGATAGCCGCCGGCAGGTATCGTAACTACCGGATCGGAAGGAAAAACAAATTCTATGCCATCGGTAAAACGCCAGGCCTCAGACTTATCATAACGATATAAAGTCACCGCCTCGGAACTTATATTAAATAGCTCGATATACTCCTCATTCTGATTGCCGGAGCCGGGATTGTACATAATCTCATTGATGACGATAGGCCCAACCTTCGGATAGGCGTTGGCCCTGCCGGGCGTATTTTCGCTCATCGCCACAAAGTTGTAGTTATCCGTGCTGCCTTTATAGTACCTGCCAAACGCTACGTCCGTCTGCGAAGCACCAAAGTCCTCCACTTCTTGATAGCCCGTCAATATGCCTTGCTGAGCCGATGACAGATATACTTGGTCGCCATTCTCGCTTAAGGCAAAAACCGTGTGACAGTTAGCATCACCGGCGTTGCCGAAATGCTGGTCCTGATAGAATACAAGATAGCCGTTACCGGCAATGACCGCGCCATCGGCAATCTGGTATTTGGTCAGGTCGTTGCCATCGTCGCTTAAGAACCAGCCGCCGATATTGATCGCTTCGCCCGTAGTATTGTAAAGCTCTATCCAATCAGAAGCCTCAGCGTGAGCATGGGCCAATACTTCGTTTATTACTACCGAGCCAGGCTCAGGCACAATGCCGGTATCGTCCCAGCCTGGCGAGCCGCCGTAAAACGCACTTGCCCGCCAGGAGTCCTTCTCGCCCCAGCTATTTGGGTCAGGATTCGCAGGGTTTACGACGGTCAGAGAAAAACCACCGCCATCGGTAATGTCACGCCAGCCGTCACTGTATTTGAAATCCAGTATCGTCTGGCCGACAGCATCTTCCAGGCGGATTCTTTCGCCCTCGTTAGCCAGACTGCCGGCGTACTGCCCGGCGATGACTCCGGCGAAATCCGGATACCGGGCATAAAAAGCTGCCTGGTCTTTAACGACCAGGACATACTTGCCCGGTGCAAGTTCTATGCTTGGAAACGTTAAGTCGATGCCGTTGGTGAAGCGCACAAGGTTCAAGTTGATGGTTTCGCTCCGGATATTTTTTAGCTCTATGAACTCTTCGTTTGCATCGCTTGGGCTATCGGTATCCGGCGGATGGTACATAATCTCGGTGATGCGGAGGTTTTCTGCTACCGGCCCAACCGCGAAGGTCGCCTCATTAAGTGCGCTCCAGGTACTGCCGCTGAGCGTGCGGGCCTTGACGTGTGCGCTCTGAGTGAGTCTGATAGGTGCGGCATATACGGTTGCATGGCCGGTGTTCACGGCCCCGCCTGGCATACGTGGGTCGGAGCCATCGAGAGTGTAATATATCGTGCCTGTCGGCGCCTGCATTTGCAGAGCAAATCCGCTGGGAACTAATCCGCCGTGCTGGCTGAACACCGGAGCGGTAACGCTTGGATACAGCGGAGCAAGAGCGCCGCTTCTGAGTCTGGTGTTCTTGAGCTGGTTCACAATGATCTGTGCCCGGCTGGGGAAGAAATTGTTGATTTCATTATTGATCGCGCTGAGCCAGGTATCCTTGGTGAGCGAGGCACTTCCCCAACGCGCCGACTCGGCAATAATCGCCATATCGATTTGCTGGGCACGGGCACGGAAACGTTCGATAGCAGCACCCGCAGTCAACATGCTGTTATTGAACAGGTATTTGTGCGCGCGGTCGGCGAAGCGCATACAGTACTCGGGGTGAGCCATTAGCTCTTGATGTATCCACTGCGGGTTGCTGTAGCGGAATTGGTCGCCACACTGATAAGGTCCGGTTCTACTTGTCATGCCCCTCGACATGATGTGCTCGGCATCGTGAACAAAAAACCGGAATCCTTCTTCGCCACCGCGGTTGCGGATGCCATACCAGTTGTTCGTCCTGGTATTGCTCAGGAAGTTGGAGATTGGTGCGTCGCGGTCGCCATCATAAAAAACCATGATCATATAATCAATCAGATTGTCGACATCCAGCAGGACCGGATAGCCCGGATTTCGCGTGCCGTCTGGATTCAGTCCCTGAGCACGATAGTAGCTGGCTGGACTTGCAGATACGAGGTTGCCCAACTCCCACAGTTGTTGCCAGGTGTCGAGGTTACCGTCCGTAGCCTCAATGGTGTAGCCAGCGTTCGGACCGGTTGCCTTGACACAGTCCCATTCTTCTCGATCTCCGCCGAAGTACGATGCCCCGAACGCTGCTTCAGGGCGCTCCTGCGTCAGGTAGATACCCCAGTAATGTCCATTGATATAGAGGTGATAGTATCGGCTTTTGCTGTAGGCTTGACCCATCAGCCCCTGTGAGTCGCGTGCCCAGATGTCGCGACACATCGTATTGGCGCTACTGCCCTCGAAACTCCAGGAGTAGTTCTGGGCAGTGGCAAGGTCGACCTTATCGAAGCTGTCGACGCCTTCGGCGCCAAACAGCGGATACTCGAGCTTGCCCTCGCCATATTCGGCCCGGAAGAATAAGCGGAACGCATGCTTTGGATTCCCGCCGGAGCGGCTGTACCCTCCTCGGATCCGCAGGCCGGCGTTAATCTGAAACGCATCCCGCATATCAGCCGGCAGTTCCCAGCGTATTCCTCCGTGGCCATCAGGCACCTTCACCAAATCTGGAAACCCTGGGCCTTGAAGATCGGACGGATAAATCAGCTCCAGCGATATCGGCCGCTCCCATGCGCTGCCGTGCTGTCCAGCGTTAACGTAAATGCCTTTCGAGGGAGCGAACAGGTTGGCCAGGTCGGTCACAATGGACATTGTAGGAATCGAGAGCAGTGCTTTTGCGAGTTGAGGCCCCCAGACCGCGTGATTCACAATGTAAGAATTCATGCCGTATCTCAACACTTGGCCATTGACGCCACTTGCGGGCCAGCCAGATCCGGGCGATTCGCCCTGTGGGGACTGCCTTATCACGTCTTTGAGAAAAATGTATGTGTGGGTCACGGTCCTGGAGGGCTGCCAGCCGAACTTTATCGCCTTGGCCCGCAAACACGTGGTCCTGGACACGCCAACGGGACCGGTGTAGACCTTGCCGGTCGGAAAGCGGCCTCCTGTCTGGTATGGCTCACTGCCGTCGGTGGTATAGTAGATGATAGCACCGTCAGTTGCCGTGTTAATGGTAAGATAGAAACCTTCGTCATAAAAGCCGCGTTCGTGGCTGAATCTTGGGTCATCAACAAAACCTTCATAGCCGCCGACATTTGGCCCGCCCGGGCTGGCAAAGGCCATCAACCGCAGGTTACTGCCCGCATCGGGGAAGCGGCCAAACGAGATGTCGGTCCTCTGGTCGCCAAAACTAATAGCGTCGATCAAGGTGCTGCCATCGGCGGCGAACAGGCCAATATCTTCGCCACTGGCGCTGAGCTGGAAATTGGCGTGCAGACCGGCATCGGCTACCTCGCCGTCCGCCCATATCAACAAATAGCCGCCGGCAGGGATCGTAGTTGCGGCGGGGTTATTGGCAGGAATTTGCCACATCGTGGGCTGGTCCAGGTTGTCGGTGAGATACATGCCGGCTACGTTAACGCCGGTGTTGCCGTAATTGTAGATTTCGATCCAGTCATCGTATTGGCCTTGCGGGTCTTTGGTAATTGTAGCGTTGGATGTTAGGACTTCGTTAATCACCAGGGGGATGCCAGCCCTATACCAGTTGTCGGCCAATAGAGTAAGGTCAACCATATTGACGCTGTCGTCACCATTTAAGTCGACTGAGCTATCCGGAGGCGCCAGCCATTGTTCAGCCAGAAGTGAGAGGTCCTGTAAATCGACCTGGCAGTCCTTATTCACATCACCCAACGGGCAGCTTGCGGTCACAGAGCTAACCAACGAGGCCGTCAATACAAACGATGCCAAAGCTATTCTCATAGGCTGGAGCCCTCGACCCGGGATACTTGATGCTGTGGCACGGGCTTGCAGCCCGTGAAAACACGGCCAAGATGGCCGTGCCACAATCGAGCATCCGGCTGACATACTTATATTGTAACACATCTGAACCCGCTTAATCAATATATTTAGCCCTAAAGAAATGGTGGACAGGGCAGTCAGAAAGAGTGTTAATATCAGGCGTGACGTGGCCCCCGCGTCTTCCTGGCGGAAGACAGGAGCGGGGGCGATACGGCCGCGGGCATGTGCCCGAATGGGACATTTTTTCTTGCTGCTGGAGGTAAAAACATGATTAGGGTGGTCGCGACATCAATAATTACGACTGTGATTTGCCTTCTGAGCGCAGGCGAAGAATCTGGGAAGCGATACCGAGGCCCTTGGCCATTGCTCAGGGCGGGGCCTGAGACAGACAATACAAGAGGGTTCCCGCCGGGCGGGGTCCCAAGATTTATCCGCCAGACGTATGGCGGATTAATTCTGCTGCCCGAACCGCAGCAGGTCAATTACTCCTCTGGAACTTATAAGCTGACGCCTGAGCGGTTCATTTTCGTGGGCATGGGCTTCCAGCCCATGAAATCACGGTCAGTCCGCTTGGGGATCCCTCACGGGAGATGGCCGTGCCACATGGATTCATCGCTGGACCGGCTGAATGTGGGACGAATTATCCAGCAGTCTCTGGTGCAAGTGGGGCCACCCTGGCAGTTAACGGCAGTAAAAGGCAGCAGACCGCAGTGCATTGGTGCCACGGTCAGAATTGACGCGTCACAGGTATCCCAGCGACAGGGATATCAGCTATTTATCAACGAGAATCAGATACGCATAGTAGCCCATGATACCGCGGGAGCTTTTTACGCTGCGCAGACTCTCAGACAGATTTGCAGACAAAGAGCAGGAATAGGACAATTGCCATGCATCGAGATACGCGATTGGCCCGATTTTCCTAATCGCGGTGTGCTGCTGGATATCAGCAGAGATAAAGTTCCCGAGATGCACACGCTGTATGGGCTGGTCGATTTGCTCTGTGAGTGGAAGATAAATCAGCTCCAGCTTTATACGGAACATACCTTCGCCTATCGCAATCATAAGGTGGTCTGGGAGCACGCCAGTCCGATGACCGGTGAACAGATAATGGCCCTCGATGCTTACTGCCGAGAAAGGTTTGTCGAGCTGGTGCCAAACCAGAGTTCATTTGCTCATCTGGACAGATGGCTGAAGCATAAAGAATATTTGCATTTGGCTGAGCGGGAAGATTACCCGTTTAGCTTGAGTCCGGCAGTGCCGGGGTCGATACAGCTGATAGCTGAGCTTTATGATGAACTTCTTCCGCATTTTTCCAGCGCGCAGTTCAATGTGAACTGTGATGAGACCTTCGATCTGGGCTCGGGCAAGAGCAAAGAGATGTGCGAAAAACTTGGGTTAGGCAGGGTCTATTTGGATTTTCTTTTGAAGATTCATAAGCAGGTTCAAAAGCATAGTCGCACTATGCAGTTTTGGGGCGATATCATATTGCGCAGCCCTGAGCTGATAACTGAGCTTCCGGATGGTGTAGTGGCAATGGTTTGGGGTTACGAGGCAGACCATCCCTTCGCGGAGCAATGTCCGAAATTCGCCGCATCAGGGGTTCCATTCTACGTTTGCCCGGGCACTTCCAGTTGGAACAGCATCGCAGGCAGGACTGAAAACGCGATTGGCAATCTCGCAAATGCAGCCGACAATGGCCTGGCTCACGGCGCCGTCGGTTATCTCAATACTGACTGGGGTGACAATGGGCACTGGCAACCACTACCGGCGTGCTATCCAGGATACGCATACGGAGCGGCAGTGAGCTGGGCAACAAAGACCAATAAGAATTGCGACCTTGCAGCGGTACTCAATCACCACGCCTTCAAGGACAAAGCTGCGGTTATGGGAAAGATAGTGTGCGACCTGGGCAATGCCTACAAAGAGCCTGGCGTTTTGTTGGGCAACCAGTCCATACTCTTCTATATACTGCAAAACCCCGACTGCTCTATTCATACGGGGCCTTACGCGAATTTAACAGTTGAGCGCCTGAAAAAGACACGCGATTACATTGAGGACGTCATACAGCCACTTCCCAATGCGCGGCTGGAGCGTCAGGATGCTGGCCAGGTTGCTGATGAAGTGTCCAACGCAGCCAGGCTTTTACGTCATGCGTGCTCTTTTGCAATAGCCCGGCTGCAAACGACGGATGGGAAAATTGCCAGTATCCCGCCCGATGTGCGCAAAGAGCTGGCAGTCGATTTGGCCAAGATAATCAGCGAGCACAAGCGTCTCTGGCTTCTGCGTAATCGTGAGGGTGGTTTGGCCGATAGTGCCGCCCGAATGGAGAGGCTGTTGGAGCTGTACCAGAATAACTGAAGACATCAACTCGCAGTGTCTTGCAGAGCCAGGGCATAAAAAAAGCTGCAAGCAGATGCTCGCAGCCTTTTATTAATCCAGTTTTTTTGCTGTCTACAGGGTTTTTCGCCTTCTCAGCCAGCCAACTAAAGTTATGCCGATGCCGCCCAGCAGAATAGCCCCGGGCGCAGGAACCAGCACCAGTTGATCCTGTTTGGCGCAGCAGTTGTCCCCCAAGCGTCCCTGTGCATAGAGGTTCAATACGCGGACGTTACCTATGTTTGTCCATCCTGAGTTCTTGGCAGCGCTGTAGAATATGTCCTCAAGCGAACCGGATACCCACGTTTTTGGTTCCTCGTCTTCGATAAACCAAATTACCTTCTGAAGAGCACCAGCCGAGGCTGACCGGCCACTTGCGGGATTGTAATCATAGCCAGCCAGTGTTCCTGCGCGGAACTTGGTGTATAGGTAAGCCGTCATAGGGTCGAGCGGATCGCCGCCCAACGGACCGTTGGGACCGTTATTAATACCTCCGCCTATCGCTTCGGTGCTCACCATCACATCGTAGGTGCCGCCGATGCCAATGTATTCTTGCTTCTCTATGCAGAATGTCTGAAAAGGTCCGGTCTCCGCTGTGATATTCTTGAGATCCTGGTTAGGACTCAGCGTGAACTCCCCGCCGCTTCCGCTATAATAGCCACCGATGCGGGTTACTGTGACCGTCGGAACGGCAGTGGCGGAACCCACCGCCAGAAGACAGACCGTTAGGATACATAGTGTTTTCTTGGTCATTTAATCACTCCTCCAAACAACTTGGTTTCCATGACTGGCGATCAGTAGGGGATGCTAACACTGTACCCGCTAGATTCCCCCGGATGCCGACTAATTATATCG
The DNA here is from genome assembly GCA_964567045.1 of uncultured Pirellulales bacterium. GTDB lineage: Bacteria > Planctomycetota > Phycisphaerae > Sedimentisphaerales > Anaerobacaceae > JAFNGF01. Next base: position 9,156 of record CAZMLE010000078.1, read on the forward strand.
GTATCATACCTTATGATGTTCGTAAAGTCAAGCATTTTCTTGGCGATCGGCCGAAAACTGCTGGTTTTCTTGATTGATCAGGTGTAATAAGACAAGCAATGCCGTTATTATAGGCCTTTTAACGGCGATTTGAGCAACCGTGCTCAAAGAATTCTTTGTAAGCCGGATGCAGGATATTTGCAGGCAATGATATATTGACGACATGGGGACTGGCAGGTAATATTTGTGTTTGAAGGCTTGTAGATATTTCTTTTGGTCAAGACATGGGAAATGACACAAAAAATCGCGAAAGGGAAACAAAATGAACAAAGCTGTGTTTGGCCTGAATATGTTAATAGCTATTGGGCTTTTAGTTCTTCTTTTCATCGGTGCTGGGTATACAGGCGAAGCAGATCAGGCAAAGCAGGGCGGATTGAATCAGCCGCCCAAAGGATTTGTGGCCCTTTTCAATGGCAAAGACCTAACGGGTTGGAAGGGCTTGGTTGCGGATCCGAGAACTCGCCAAAAGATGGGACGTCCAGAACTTGCTGGCGCTCAAGCTGAGGCTGATGAGGCCATGCGTGCGCACTGGAAGGGGGTCGATGGAGTTCTCTGTTTTGATGGCAAAGGACATAGCCTGTGCACGGTAAAGGAATACGGCGATTTTGAACTGCTGGTGGATTGGAAGATTGAAAGCGGGGGCGACAGCGGCATCTATCTGCGCGGTTCACCCCAGGTACAAATATGGGACCAAGCGAATACAGGTGTCGGTGCACAGGTCGGCTCGGGCGGCTTGTATAATAACCAAAAAGGTTCGAGTAAGCCTCTGAAGCCTGCTGACAAGCCAATCGGCCAATGGAACACGTTTAGGATCATTATGATCAACGAATTGGTAACAGTGTATCTAAATGATGTCCTGGTAGTTGACAACGTGGTCATGGAGAACTACTGGGAGCTGGATAAGCCGATCTACCCCATCGGTCAGATAGAGCTGCAGTCGCACAGCAGTCCCCTATATTTTAGAAATATATTCATCCGCGACATCCCGCGAGAAAGCCGCTCCAGCGAACTGAGTGAGCAAGAAAAGGGTGAGGGCTTTACGTCGCTGTTTAACGGCCAGGACCTGACCGGCTGGACGGGCAGTACTAAGGGCTACCTGGTCAAAGATGGTAATATCGTCCTTGATCCCAAACTCGGTGGCGGAAATCTCTACGCCGTGGGTCAATATGGTGACTTTGTCCTTCGTTTTGAATTCAGACTGACCCCCGGTGCAAACAACGGCTTGGCGATTCGCGCGCCGCTGTCAGGGGATCCGGCATACGTCGGCATGGAGATTCAGATATTGGATGACACTGCCGCCAAGTACAGCAACCTCAGGCCCTATCAGTATCACGGTTCCATCTACGGTGTGGTGCCTGCCAAACGTGGCTACCTCAAACCTATTGGTGAGTGGAATTCAGAAGAGGTGGTAGCCAGAGGCCGGCGCATCTCGGTAAAGCTAAACGGTACTACCATTGTCGATGCAGACATCGATGAGGCGAGTAAACCTAAAACCATAGATGAACGTGACCATCCGGGACTGAAACGACAAGAAGGCCATATCGGCTTTTGCGGACACGGTGACTATGTCGAATTTCGCAACGTAAGAATTAAGGTGCTTCAGTAGTTAGCAGAGTTGAGGCAAGTCAGCCGCCAGTAACTCGGATTGCAGCCAGAATACCCAACAGGCCGAGCAGTAGCAGTGCTGCTCTGAGTATCCGCATAAGTTGCGTTCTGGGTTCCACGAGCTGCCAGACGAATGCCCACAGTGCTGCGATGAGGCATACACGCAAAAGTAACGATAAAACTCGTCCAAGCATAGCAAAATTATAGCCTATTTTCACATCCAAAGTCAAGAGGAAATGCGCCACTTTAACAGACAAGTCCGGGCTATCAGCATAGTCAGGGCCGGAGCCAGCGCTTGAATGGGGGGGGCAGGCGATCGTGCGCCAGGTCCGTGTGTGCCTGGTTCGGACGCGGCCGCGTCTGGGATGGCCCAGGAAGGCCGGTCAAGGGGGCGGGAAGTGTGCAACAGCGGCGGTCGTAGGCGAAAGTGACCGCTGGTCCAAGCAGCGGATGGAGGCGGGGATACGTGGCGTTATCAGTACTGATAATGGGGTTTTTAGGGTGTGCTTCAGGCCTTGCTTTAGGGGTGTGAATCGTTGGTGGTGGGCAAAATGCGCGAATATTTTTGGCTACAAATTTAAAGTAATCCGGCACAACGAGCCGAGAAAATGCCAAGATACTGTTTCGGTTTCACGATTTTACCGGTACTTAATTAGGAGAGACAAGGATGCATTTTCTGGCAGAGATAAAGAAATGGCTGGGCGAGATTACGGAAATCTCACTGCTGCTGATCGCCCTGGGGATTGCATTTGAAATCCTCTTTGGCGAGACAGTTCCCTTTTTCGGGAAGATTGTCGCCAATCTGACCGGGTTGCTTAGTGCCCTGGGCGAGAACGGGCTGGTCGGCCTGATTGCTTTAGGTATAATTTTGTTCCTGTTCTACAGAAAGAGAGTTGTTGCATAGCATAGGCTGATGTGCTCTCTTTCTGTCCTGAGCAAATCATACGAGCCAGCGCTTCGGATCGGGCAGGCCGTTAGCTAAATGGCCTGCCTTTGATTTTGAAGCTGCAAAGCTTTTTGTCATGTCCTCGGCGCAGGTAGGGGACTCAGCGCATTTTCTGCGTGTTTGAGGTCCGCCATTGATAGAGTTGCCCCGCGCGGAGGCAGGGTAAGACCGCCGGTTCGTATTGGCGATCCCTACGTAACAGTTTTGCCGCGACGTCACCGGCGAAAGTGAGAATCACATTATGAAGGCGGAAGGGAAGCGGGCAAAAGGTATGACGCGTCGTGGCTTTATGTCCGGAGCGGGGGCGGCAGGAGTCTGCTTTACGATTATGAAACCTGCTTTAGTCAAAGCAGCGCAGGCGAACTCTCGCGTCGGGGCTGGCTGCATCGGTCTGGGCGGTCGCGGGCAAATGATTGCCCGTATGTTACAGCAGCACGGAGGTTATCAGATCACTGCAGTGGCAGATTATTTTGCTGGCGTGGCCGAAACCGCCGGTGAGCAATTCAAGGTTGCCAAAGGCCGGCGTTTTTCCGGACTATCAGGCTATAAACAACTGGTCGCCAGCAAGGTGGATGCGGTATTTTTAGAGACGCCGCCTTATTGTTTTCCGGAACACGTTGAAGCTGCCGTGGGGGCAGGCTGCCATGTGTACATCGCCAAACCGTTGGGCTGCGATGTGCCGGGCTGTTTGCGGATCGCCAGGATGGGCCGCAAGGCCGCAGCAGAAAAGAAGGTCTTTCTGGTTGATTTTCAGACTCGCACCGACCCGTTCTATATCGAAGCCATCAGGCAGGTGCACCAGGGCTTGATCGGCAAGATTGGGATGCTGAGCTGCGAATACAATGACGAAAGCTTCCCCGACCCTCCCAAGACAGGAACTATCGAAAGCCGATTGCAGAATCTAATTTGGGTTAATGACGAGGAGCTGGGCGGCAGTTACCTGGTTAATGCCGGCATTCACGCTATCGATGTCGCTTTATGGATTGCTGGCGGTCCGCCGATCAGTGCCATGGGCAGTTCCCGCATCGCAAGGAATGGGCCGCACGGTGATTCGCACGACGTTTATTCTGTCACTTACGAGTTTGCCGATGGGCTCATTTTGAACCATCGGGGCGAGCACCTGAAGAATCGGTCGGAATTTCGTTGCGAGTGTTTTGCCCAAGGCCAGGACGGCTACATGGAAACAGGTTATACCGGACGCGTTCATATCCTCGGAAATCGAGGTGGATACCGAGGAGGTGACGTTGTTGATCTGTATCCCCGCGGTGCCGAACGTAACATAGATACCTTCCACAAGAGCATCGTCAATGGCATTTACGACAACCCGACGGTTGAGCCGAGCGTGAACGCTACGCTGGCCACCATCCTGGGACGTGAGGCTGCCAAAAGAAACACAAAGCTCACCTGGGATGAGGTTATCCGAGAGAATAAGCAGCTCGAAGTGGACCTGAATGGCCTTCAATCCCCCATTTAGCACGGGCAGCGAAGGTCGCTCGTCGCTCGTGACCCGTCGCCTGTGGCTCGTGACTCGAGCGACGGGCGACGAGAGACGAGACACGTAATACCCAGCGGAGAAGAATATGAGCACGAGGTTAGCATGCGTATACGGATTACTGGCGGCACTTATCGGCGTCGCGGGTGGTACGGGGCTTGAGCCGATTGAAACCGTCGGGATAGATGCAAATCGGGCTATTGTCGTCAACCAGAAAGTATTCTTTCCCATTATGATCTGGCTGCAGGATCCGGCAAACTTTCCATCGGCTCGTGCGGCTGGAGTCAACACGGTGGCAGGATACTGGCGAGGATCCGGCCGGACCAAGGATGTAGTCGAATATTTGGAGCTGGTCCGAAAAGCCGGCTTCTACGGGGTGATGCCGTTTGACGAACGATTGAAAGCAAATCCGGCGCTGCTGGCGTACATCCATGACGACGAGCCAGATTTGCCATCTTCAAGAAGTGATGCCAACATCGTGCCCGGCGAGGGCCTGCGGATCAATGAAAAAACGCCGCTCTGGCAGATTTTTGACGGTGTCACCCATAGCTGGTCGGTCCTTGACCCGCTGCAAGGGGCGGAGTTTACGCTGAGACTGAATCAGCCTGTTGAGGTGCACAGTCTGGCTATCTGGCTGACCATCTCCAAAGGCCTGGCCGTCGCCAAAGATGTTTCCTTCATAGCCGACGGCACTGAAATTGTGCGAAAAGCACTTGAAAACGAGACAGGTAGGCAGCAAGTTGACCTGCCAGCTCCAGCGCGGTTCAAGGAGCTTTGCTCCAGAGTCCATTCGACTTATCCGGGTGAGCAGGTCTGGGGCTCTATCGGTGAGATTGAGGGCTTCGACAAAAACGGCAACAATGTGCTGCTGTGCCCTGCCCGGCACGTTCCACGGAAATGGCCGGCTGAAACGCTGGAGCAATATCGTAGCATAAAGGCCAGGGACGCATCCCGCCCGGTCTTTATGACTGTTACGGGCTATTTTCTTCCGTTCTTCAAAAAGTGGTCCGAAGAAGAACGTGCAAGCCTTTATCCGCAGTATGTCGCGGCAGCCGACGTCGTTGGGTATGATATATATCCTATCTATGGCTGGAACAAGCCGGAATGGGTTCACCTTGTTCACGATGGCACCGCGGCGCTGAGTGATCTCGCAGGGCCCAGGCCCATTTACGCCTGGATTGAGACCTGCCGTGGCAGCCAGTGGACCGGCCCGCTGGAAGGGCAAAAAGCCGTGACGCCGGCTCACATTCGGGGCGAGGTCTGGATGGCCATCTGCCGTGGCGCGACTGCAATCGGATATTTCACCCACGTCTGGAAACCCGCGTACAGGCAGTTTGGTGTGCCGCCGGAAAACGTCGAGGCGATGAAAGATATCAACGAGCAGATTACCCGCTTGGCGCCGGTCATCCTGTCTGAGCCAGCGAAGGTCAAGGTAAGCCTAACGTTCGACGATCAGCTCAATGGTGACATCATGGCTAAGAAGTCGGGTGGTTACACTTACCTTTTTGTAGTCAATTACGATTCACGACAGCGTGCCGATCGAGCTCGGATCGAGGTGGAGGGACTCAAACCCGGTACGAGAGTTGAGGTTGTAAATGAAGACCGCACCCTCACAGCCAGCGGCGGTTCGTTTGCGGATGAGTTTGGCCCGCTGGGCGTGCATATCTACAGGATAAAGCAGTAGCAGGCCTTTTCTGGACGCCAAGCCGCCCACCGCGTCCCTCGTGCCTGCGTGGTCTCGGCGGCTGCAAGAGATGCGTGCTCGACCGTTGAGCCGAGAGCATCATGCTTTCTTCGATTTGGCCTTACTCTTGGTGCTTGTCTTGGCTTTTGCTGATTTTGCCGTCTTTTTGCCTGACTGGCATCCACATGTCCTACACATTTCTGCACCTTTCAAAAAGGGTATTGCTCTTTTTAGACTATCCAACAGATTCTGTCAATGGCAATGCGCTTCCTACTACAGACGCATATTAACCAGTGAACGAAAAAAGTCAATAAGGATCAGAGAGCCGGTGAATGAGTCACCGCATCATCAATCACCTTCTTTTTCAACCTTCAGGGTGTTGGACTCTGGCTGCGCATCAGATCAATGCTGGCCTGCTCGCAGGGTTTTAGAGAAAGCGGCTCGTCAAATTGAAGCGCAACGCGGCACAAGGAACGATTTACTTTTTCAACTCGGCAGACCCGGCCAGTGCGAGTGAAGCTGGTCATATCTGAGAACTCATTCGCTTCCAAGCGTGGTATGCTAAAGCGGGTGATCAGCCGTTGGCCCGCCTGGGGACAACTCTCGTGGACATCGCACGTAAAAGCCATGCCACCGCTGGAAACGTTGACCATCAAGCCCTGCGAAACCGTTTTGGCAAAGTCTTCGGCAAACCAGATAGGCCACTGATAGCGTAATCGTGGCTCTCTTCTGCACTCTCCGGTTTCATCCATTATTGGTTCTCCCACACATTTTGCGCTTATAATGAAAAAATCGACAGATTTAAGGGTTTGCTTTAGCCATATTGGGCGGCGAAATTTTTTGAAAAAGCAGATTTCTGCTGACTCTGACGATCAAACGCGAAAAAGTTGCATTCACACTGTTGCATTTTGCAGCACTGTGTAGTATCATAAATATATCGTGGCATGCACGGCACCGCCAGATTGTGGGATACGTGATAGAACTGTTAGCTTCAGGGGGATTACAGACTTGGCTGCAAACAGTAGGCAGACATGTATGAGGCGAAGGTATGAGTGATTACAAAGCAAGGCGCATTAAGAGAATGGCCCGGGGATTTACGTTGATAGAACTGTTGGTGGTCATCGCTATCATTGCCATATTGATGGCAATATTGATGCCTACTCTGCGGAGGGCCAAGGAACAAGCACAAGAGATCAGCTGCAGATCAAACTTGAAGCAGGTGGGGCTCATTATCTACCTTTATCTGCAAGACAATGATTTTGCAATGGCTAACTGTCATCAGTATGCTCCACACAGCGACACCAAGTGCAATGAGTACTACTGGCGCCATCCAGACGGCACTTTTTATAGACACGACGAGGATGACTCTTATTGGGGTGTGGCCTATAGAGATTACGTAAAGAACACAAAGGTTTTTGGCTGCCCAAGTTTCAAGAGTGCCGCTGAATTACTAGTAAGCACTAAACTGTATGGTTATGATCCTAAGGTGTTTTACGACTCAGCGTTTGCTCTCAATGGCTGGCTGGACAGAGAAAAGACCACGAGCATACGAACTCCCGCAGAGGTTGTTTTATGTCAGGACCACATCGAGCCAAGGATTGAAAACGGTGTCAGCGATATGCTTTTTAATAGCGGTCCTGGCACGATGAATTTGACTCATTATCGAACAGGGGGTCGTCAGGATTGGTACAGGGCGATCTTTAGGCATAATATAAGATCCGGTGAAGCATTCAGAACAGGGGGAAGACTGAACATGTTGTGGCTGGACAACCATATCAGTATCATCCAAGAGACAACCGGCGATGATGTGCCTAAACGGTACTATGACCCGCTCGGTAAAAACTGATTCGAATTGCTGCTGCGATCTCAGAAACCCTATACTTTTTTGTCCCATGGCTACAGTGCAGCCGAGATATTTTTGATACTAATGTAAGCCTGGTACTAAGAATCTAACGCACTATCGCCAAGGGGGCAGCTTGGCAAGATTCTATCCGGGCGTTTTTAGACATAATATGAATGTGGTGATTCAGACGGAATTGGACATTTCCTGAGTTTGAATTAGTATGTGAA
>CAZMLE010000079.1:0-16885 GCA_964567045.1 uncultured Pirellulales bacterium
CCAAACGGGCAAAGAAATCACTCGACAGAATGGTGGAAATTCTGCCGGCAAGATAGGTTTTGCAGGTACTGCTCTGTGGTAGATCGGCTGATGCGTGTCATGCTGAGCCGACAGGCGAAGCATCCGGCCCACGTAAGCCAGATTCTTCGCTTCGCTCAGAATGACATTCATCATTTGGGCGACGACAGAACAGTATGGCAATTGTTGAAAGGAGACAATAGTATGATTTTCTCAAAAGTAACTGAAAAGGACATCACCGGTACAATAGTATCTGAATTCGCCAAGGAATTTCAGGAGCACCTCGACAATGATGTGATTGTTGTCGGTGCGGGTCCCAGCGGACTTGTGGCAGCCAGAGAATTTGCTCTCAGGGGCGAAAAGACACTGTTGGTAGAGAGCAACAATTATCTTGGCGGAGGATTCTGGATCGGCGGCTACCTTATGAATAAGGTTACATTCAGGGCGCCGGCTCAAGAAATCCTCGATGAAATCGGAGCACCATATAAAGAGGTGGAAGACGGCTTATTCGTGGCGGACGGGCCGCACGTCTGCTCCAAGTTGATCGCGGCGGCTTGCGATGCGGGTGTCAAGGTACTGAATATGACCAAGTTCGATGATGTGATCGTAAAAAATAACAGGGTATGCGGGGTCGTCATTAACTGGACGCCCGTGTCGGCACTGCCACGAGCAATTACGTGCGTAGACCCGGTGGGCATCGAAGCGAAATTAGTCGTTGATGCCACGGGGCACGATGCTGTGGTTGTGCAGTCGCTTGCCAATAGGGGCCTGGTCAAGATAAAAGGATTCGGGCCTATGTGCATAGAGGAATCGGAAGACGCGGTTGTCCAAAACACAAAGGAGGTCTATCCCGGCTTGATTGTGGTGGGAATGGCAGTAGCAACCGTCTTTGGTCTTCCGCGAATGGGCCCGACTTTCGGCGGTATGCTGCTATCGGGCAAAAAAGCAGCCGCAATTGCGATTGAAGCAGCCAATGAAAACGTGGCGTCGTGCCTCGGTGTTGGTCAGGAGGTGAAAAAGTGATAGGAGACAGAAAATATCGTCTGGAGACTCTGGCTTTACACGCGGGCCACAAGGTTGATTCCGATACCCTGAGCCGGGCTGTGCCCATCTACCAGACGACCAGCTATTGTTTCAAGGACACCGACCATGCAGCAAGGTTATTTGCGCTTGAGGAGTTTGGCAATATCTACACCCGCCTGATGAATCCGACCACGGATGTCTTCGAGAAACGTCTGGCTGCTTTGGAAGGCGGCGTCGGTGGTTTGGCATTAAGTTCAGGACAATCAGCGATCTACGTAAGCATCTTCAATATCTGTGGTGCTGGAGGTCATTTGGTGTCTTCCAACTCCCTGTACGGCGGCACAGTCACTCTATTTAGCCAGACATTCCACAAGCTCGGGATTGAAGTGACTTTTGTAGACCCTAAAAGGGTTGAAAATTTCGCCAAAGCGATCAAGCCCAACACCAGACTCATTTATATAGAAACCATCGGCAATCCCAAAAATGACGTTTTGGAGTATGAAAAGATAGCCGACATCGCGCACAAAAACGGCATGCCGGTAATTTGCGACAGCACCGTCACGACGCCCATATTGCTTAGGCCGATCGAATACGGTATCGACATCGTAGTTCATAGCTGCACAAAATTTATCGGCGGACACGGCACAAGCATCGGTGGGGCGATCGTCGATTCGGGCAAGTTTGACTGGACAAACGGGCGGTATCCTGAGATGACCGAGCCGGACCCGAGCTATCATGGCGTCAGGTATGTGGAGCGGTTTGGCGAGATGGCGTATATTATCAAAGCCAGGGTTCAGTTCTTGCGCGATATGGGTAGTTGCATGTCGCCGTTCAATGCTTTTCTTTTCCTACAAGGGCTGGAGACACTGCATCTGCGGATGCCCAGACACAGTGAAAATGCGCTTAAACTTGCACAGTGGCTCGAAAAACAGAAACAGGTCAAGTGGGTCAATTATCCCGCCCTAAAGTCTCACCCGGATTACGCTCTGGCGAAAAAATACCTGCCCGATGGGCAGGGCGCGATCCTGGGCTTCGGAATAAAGGGCGGCAAAGAAGCCGGCATAAAGTTCATAAATAGCGTCAAGCTGGCCAGTCACCTGGCCAATATCGGTGACAGCAAGACTCTGGTGATACATCCAGCCAGCACAACGCACCAGCAGCTTAGCAGGCAAGAACAGCTTGCAGCCGGCGTAACAGATGATTATATTCGTGTCTCGGTAGGAACAGAACACATTGACGACATAATAGCCGATTTTGAAGAGGCGCTGGAAGCCAGCCAAAGGTAAGAGCTATGTGGGAATATACTGATAAGCTCAAAGACCACTTTTTCAATCCGCGTAACGTCGGCGAGATCGAAGACCCCGATGGCGTCGGTGAGGTCGGGTCACTTGCCTGCGGCGATGCCCTGAGGCTGACGTTCAAGCTGGATGAAAACGGCAGAATCAAGGATGCAAAGTTCAAAACGTTCGGCTGCGCAAGTGCCATCGCTACATCTTCAGTGTTGACCGAGATGATAAAAGGCAAAACTCTGGATGAAGCCGCCAAGGTGACCAACAGGGACATCGCCGATTATCTCGGCGGTCTGCCGGAGCAGAAGATGCACTGCTCGGTTATGGGCAGAGAAGCTCTTGAAGCCGCGATCGAGAATCACCGAACCGGCGGCAAGAAAAAGCACGAGCTTCAAGGCAACGTCGTCTGCACGTGCTTCGGCGTTACCGACAGAGAGATCGAAAGGGTGATACGGGAGAACGACCTGACAACCGTTGACCAGGTGACGAACTACTGCAAAGCCGGCGGCGGGTGCGGCGGATGCAAGGGCGAAATCGAAAAAATAATAGAAAAGGTACAGGGCGAAAAAGTAAAACTGGCGCCAGCCGCTGTGCCTGGCCGAGCAGGCAAGCTCACCAATATCCAGAAAATACAGATGATTCAGCAAACCATCAACGAGCAGATCCGCCCTGCACTACGGGCCCACGGAGGAAATATTGAGCTGATTGACGTTGAAGGAAACAAGGTCATCGTCGCGTTCAGAGGAATGTGTGCCCAGTGTAGGCTCACAGAGTTCACGATGAAAGATGTCGTTGAAGCCAAACTGAGAGAGTTCGTCTCGGACGACCTTTTCGTCGAGGAGGACAAAGATTCCGCCGGGCAGCCGCATAATCACATAGGATAAATGATGAAAACCATATATTTCGACAATAACGCCACTACGAAGATGGCCGAAGAAGTGCTGCAGGAGATGAAGCCATTTTTCTCTCAGCTTTACGGTAATCCTTCGAGTATGCATACGTTTGGAGGCCAGGTTGGCCGAAGAATCCGCCACGCCCGCGAGCAGGTTGCCGCATTGCTTGGCTGCGAGCCTGGCGAGATCATATTTACCGGCGGCGGCACAGAAAGTGACAACGCCGCCATCAAAGGCACGTTGGCCGCAACTCCGAATAAGCGAAAGGTGATAACGACCAGAGTCGAGCATCCGGCGGTACTGGCCGTCTGCCGAGACCTCGAAAATCACGGCTACACGGTCGTAGAGCTTGGCGTGGATAAAGAAGGCCGGCTGGATCTGGCGGAACTGGAGGAGCACATCGACGATGACACCGCTCTGGTTTCGATTATGTATGCCAACAACGAGACGGGCGTCGTATTTCCGATAGATAAAATCGCCAAAATTGCTGTCGGCAAAGACGTAGTATTTCACACCGACGGGGTGCAGGCGGTTGGCAAAATACCGCTGAACCTGGCGAAAAGCAACATTGACTTGTTCAGCCTTTCCGGGCATAAGCTGCACGGGCCAAAGGGCGTGGGCGCCCTTTACGTAAGAAAGGGCACGCGAATAGCACCCTTTATGCTTGGCGGCCATCAGGAGGCAGGCAGAAGGGCCGGCACAGAGAATGTGCCGGGAATCGTCGGCCTGGGAAAAGCCTGCGAATTGGCAGCCGAGAATATCGAGCAGGAAAATAAGAAAGTAAAGCGTCTGCGTGACAAGCTGGAAAATGCAATGTTGGAGAATTGCCCCGACTCGCGTCTCAATGGCGATAAGAAAAATCGCCTGCCGAACACGACTAATATCAGCTTTGAGTATATCGAAGGCGAAGCGATTCTGCTTATGCTCGATAAATACGGCATCTGCGCAAGTAGCGGCTCGGCTTGTACCTCCGGCTCATTGGAGCCTTCTCACGTTTTGCGTGCGATGGGCGTACCATTCACCGCCGCCCACGGCTCAATTCGATTCAGCCTCAACAGATACAACACAGAGGAAGAGGTCGATTACACAATCGAAATAACACCCCAGATCGTCAACCAGCTCCGCGAACTCTCACCTTTTGTGCAGTGATAAACTGCGTCTTCATATGCTCGCCGCCACTGTTTCTTAAAGGTGAGCCCACAAGTCGCTCTGGCAAACAAAACAGCCTTTGCCTGCAGTGCTTGGTTTATTTTCAGCTAACATTACGGTATTATTGTATGTACAATGGGCGAGAGCGATCGGGCCATAGTCCGACGCAAGGTATTATGAGTCATATAAACGAAGAAATTAAGCTCTTGATTAAATCGAAGTATCCACTGGTCCTGGTGGAGTCCATCGACGAGCAGTACGTTCTCACACAGTTGACTCAGATGGCGAGGGAACTAAATTTGACTTTTTACCAATGGTCGGTTACAGACGGGCTCCGAAAGGAGCGCCGGGAGCGTTCCTATTATCAGAGTAGAGACCCCATCATAATGCTCAAAACCGTTCTGGAAATCGTCAACCCCTCTGCGGAGTCCACCTCCCGCGAGAGTCTTTTCGTTTTCAAAGACCTCGACAAGTATTTGCAGGATTCTGTGGTCCTGCGGCTTCTTAAAGACTTACTTATCACAATCCAGAACACCGTCACAACTGTCATCATCCTGGCGACTGAGTACAAGCTGCCTCCAGATATAGAGCCATACGCAGCCCACATTATAGGCGGCTTTCTGACCGAACAGGAGATAGTCAATGTCGTAAATGAGACGATAATTGAACTAAGGCAATCAAACAAGAATGTCGTTGTGTTTCTCACCGCCAATGAGGCAAAAAAGATGACCAAGGCACTGGCCGGATTGTCCGCTCAGCAGATAAGAAATATCGTAAATAGATGCATCTTAGATGATAACAAGCTGTCCATTTCCGACCTGGGCACAATTGAGTTGTGCAAAAGGGAAATTTTTGATCGTGAAGGAGTCTTGGGATTCTGTATTTCGGAGGATAAAAGCAACATAGGCGACTTCGATAACCTCAAAATGTGGTTGTCCGAAAGAAAGCATAGTTTTCACGGCGACACATCTGCTTCATTACCGCCGCCCAAGGGAATACTCTTAATGGGAGTGCAAGGTTGCGGTAAGAGCCTGGCGGTAAAAGTCGTCGCAAGGGAGCTGGGACTTTCTTTATATAGATTGGACCTAACTCGGTTGTACAGTAAATATATAGGCCAGACAGAGCAGAATCTAAGAAAGGCACTAAAAACCGTCGAGCAACTTTCTCCTTTGTGTTTGTGGATCGATGAGATTGAGAAGGGTTTCGCTGCCTCTGCCGGCGACGTCGATGGGGGAGTTTCGCAACGAGTCCTGGGAACGTTTTTGACGTGGATGCAGGAACGCAGAACCGGCTGTTTTCTCGCTGCTACTGCTAACAATATCTATATGCTGGCGCCCGAGTTTCTGCGAAAGGGGCGTTTTGACGAGGTTTTCTTTGTGGATTTGCCCGACCCGAATTTGCGTGAACATATTTTTAGAATTCATCTTGCCAAACGCGGTCTTGACCCCGGCACATACGACTGCCCGCTGCTGGCAGCAGAATCGGCTGGTTTCAGCGGTGCGGAAATTGAACAGGCCATCATATCTGCACTTTACAGGGCAACCAGCAAAAAGGAGTCAATTTCGACTGCGCACATCCTCGAACAGTTGCAGTCAACCAAACCGCTGGCTGTAATAAAGCGCGAGCAAATCGCCGCCCTACGGCAGTGGGCCAAGCAGCGTACCGTGCCCGCTTGAGATTTTTGAATTTTTGTCCGACTACAAAAACCGCCACAAGGTCACTTCTGTCATCTGCGTTTGATTTGGCATCGCTTAAGCTGAGTCACGTATTGCGTGCGATGGGCGTACCGTTTACTGCCGCCCATGGCTGAATTCGCTTTAGCTTAAGTAGGTACAAGACCGAGGAAGAGGTCGATTACACCATCGAAATAATGCCCCAAATCGTCAATCAAATCCGCGAACTATCACCGTTTGTAGCCAAGTAAAGAAGGCGGACGACTGTCTGAATGATGGCAGAGGAGATGGCGTCTTCACAGCCACTTCGACCATGTGCCAGCTTTGGCGATCAGATAAATGCCTGCAACCAGCGCGCCGTAGCTCTTCAGGAAAATCAGTAGGTCATCGACTCCTTTAAATAGGCCAATAAACGGAGGTATCAAAACCACGCCGAGGACTGCGATACCACGATAACGGTCCAGTCGGAACGAGTCCGGCGATAGCCATTGTCGGCTGATTCGTAAAATGAGCCAACCCGAGAAGATGCCTATTGCTGCCCCGGCGCACACATCTGATGGGTAGTGTGCCAATACAACTACTCTGAGAAGACTGACCGCACTGCTAATCGTGAAGAGTACCGGTATCCAGGGCCAAGCGATGAAGGGTGCCAAAGCTGTAGCGACCGCAAATACAGCGGCCGTATCGCCAGAAGGAAATGACCACCTTTGCATTACCCCGTTTGGGTCTTCTTGCTGCAAGTGGGCTTTGATAACATGCTGCGGCCGTGGTCTGCGCGTCAGGAGTTTCACTGGGTGCACAATTGGGCCTGCAAGCAGCAGGGCCAGCAATCCGATGGTGGCCAGTCGTGTCCGGCCGCTGATACATATCCAGTTCAGAAGCAGCCAAACCAGTACATAGCTCTTGCCCAATAGTCCTAATGCCTGTACCCAGTCGTTCTTCTGCCAGTCGTGGGGATGCTGACGGAGCCAGGAAAAAACACGTTCATCAACTAAAAAATAGCTGAGCAAAGTGGCCAAACCTAATGCAATAATGGAAACCATTATTGTCAAATTGATCCGGCGCAGATGCGGTTGGGATTTTTTTTCTTCGATCACTATTGCCCCATTTTGCGAACCAGAGCGAGTACTTCAAGTATTTTGCCTTTCGAATAGTTGAAGCCTTTCTTCAAGGCGATTTGCTCTAAAGGCAAAGTCCCATAGCTCTGTTGAATACCGGCGAGCAATTCTTTGGGTATGATTAGGACTCCGGGTTTTGCCTGTTGAGTCCAGGAGACAACAGCCTCTTCACTACGGAGCGGCTCAATTTGCCGCCCGATATAAAAATTAAGGCTTGGCTCACCATATTTATAGGTTGCTACGGGTGTGTCTGTGGGAGTCTTGGCCTTGACAACTTGGGCGATGGCGGGAGATATTTTTACCTGCTCCAATGCCGGGAGCACGCCGAATACAAACGGAATCTCAAAGACAAGCATACCGACAACCAGCGCTACAGCACTGGCTTCCGGACGGTCGGCCCGTTGTTGGCAGATAGCAATTATGGTCATGGCTGACAACACCATACCAGATGCCAGGCAAGACCAACGTAAAGCTGGTATTGGCAGGAACCAAGGCCCAATCATCAAGCCCAGCGCCATAGCAACTGCCAACGGACCAAAGAACCAGATGCCGTGTCGCAACCAGATTCGATCGCGTGCGCTTAACCTATTTTGCCGGGCTGCGACAATCGTGCCTGCCACCGATAGAGCCAGAGCGGGCCAAATGAACAATATATAATGTGGCAATTTAGTGATTGCCAAGGTCATTATAGTAAAGATCGGCACAACCCAGCCAATCACCATCGCTTGGAAATGTTGTCCGCCCAGGCGGCCCCCAAGTACTGCTGAAAAAGCTCCAGGCAGGTGCAGTGTCCAAGGGAAAAAACCTACAATAATAACGGGCAGATAGTATGGTAAGTATAGCAAGAAGTTTCCGCCATGATGTTCCATCGGCTTAATTGCTCGAGTCAGCACGTCACGGCCGATAAAGATACGCAAAAACTCACCTTTTGTAGCACTGTTGGCAGGAATTGCCCATGCCAGGAAAATCAAAACTCCTATCGTTAAGGCAGCCCCAAGCTGCCAAAGAGATCGGACCAGACCGGGCTTGGCTTTGCGGTTCAGCCACAGAATCGCTATTATTACCGGAATCGGCAGAACTCCTATTGGTCCTTTGGCCAGCATGCCGGCACCCAGCGCAATGCCCAGAAGAATCACGCGCGATATGTGAGTTCCTGAGCTAATGGGGTGTACAAAAAGCGCCAGCGCACCAACCATGAAGGGCAACAATACTGTGTCAGTGGTCGCAACGGTGCCAACACCCAGCATCATCAATGTCAAGCCCAGGATAACCATGGCCCACAACCCTGCTTTTGTGCCCAGCAGATGCTGCCCGATGAAGAATGTCAGCAGACAGGTCAGTGCGGTACCGGCCACCGCCCAAAACCGGCAGGCAAACTCCGTCGGCCCGATTAGACGAATCGGCACGGACATAAGCCAGTAAAGGAGGATTGGTTTGTCCGGCCACATTTGTCCGTTGAAAGTGGGAAACAGGTAATTGCCTGACTCAACCATCTCTACCGCGGCACGGGCAAAATGCGGCTCGTCCCGGTCCCACAAGGTGGTACGCGAAGCTATAAATAGATACTTGCTCATTAGCAGCAGGGCGATCACCGTCGCCACTTTCCAGCCGGCACGGGCGTCGCAGGTCTTGTGTTGGGACTCCATTACTTCGTTCCAATCAATAACATGCATAAGCATGAATATCCGTATGAGCCGCATCCCATCTGCAAAGTTCCGGACGAAACTGCCGGAGGTGGGATTCAGACCCAGCCTGCTCCGCCGAAGCGGCCTCGGCTGCGAAGGCCGGACAACCGGGGTGAGCCGGACGGGATTGCCAGTCCCGCGCGTCTGGCTGTTTCGCTAAGCTGACAGGCTTTGTATCTCCGTCTGTAGTTTGCTCAAGATTAACTCTCTCAGATTGAGCTTTTTGCTGGCGTTGTCAATGTCGATACCGACAAGATTGCCATTTGCATCGTAGTCGAGAACAATACCTTCCGAAACTTCCTTGCTCTTGGTGCTTGGCCGGTCAGCAAGGTCAATGTACAGAGAGTCCGTTTCCGGATAATAGCTCATCCTCATACGCTGCAACCACCGCTCATTCCTGCGAAGCCTGTCCCAGACGCCAATCGGGCGGCAGGAATCCAGAAAACACTGCAACAAAAGTAGCTTCTCGCGCTTGCGCGGGAATAAGAGTATTTAACGCAATACGCTTCACGAAACCTGTCCTGAGCGTAGTCGAAGGATACGCACAACGAAAAACTGCCGGAGGTGGGATTCGGACCCACACCCGGGGTAAACCGGACGGGATTTTGAGTCCCGCGCGTCTGCCAATTTCGCCACTCCGGCCGTCTGAATTGATTATTGACTATTGATTATTTGGTGTCAATTGCCAATTCAGTAATCGAGTAGTACAGTATCCTCTAACGACCAACCACAAAACTCATATCGCCCCAAAAATCGCCCAAATGTGCTGCACCCTGCGGAGAAAAATCGGAATTTTGCAAAAAATTTTAATTCTCACGGCCACAAGCACTTAGCGAAAAAACAGCCGGGCGAAAATCTACTTTTTTCGACTAAAACACGCAGGTCCATCCAATTATGGGAGGACACCGCAAGTGGCAGCCAGGCCGACGAAAAAAGGATGCCTATGCAACAAGGCCAGGCAGAAAGAAGATGTGGCCAATGCTACTTTTCGCGGCTTATCGCCGATGTCCTGCATTGCGCAAAGAATCCGCCCGAAGTTGATGTCAGCACCGGCCTTGCTCGCTGGCCCATCGTCAAGCAGCAGGATATATGCGGAGCGTTTCGCTTTGTGGGCGAGAGCAACATCGAGACAGACTACTGGCCAAAAAACGACCTGCCCATATACAGGGACCGCTTCGGCGACTATTGCAAAATCCCGCTCACGCAGGGTCAGTACGCCAAAGTCGATCCGGAAGACTACATCTGGCTCTGCCAATTCCGATGGCACTGCAAGGTAAATAAAAGCTCAACCTACGCCGTCCGCAGCATTAGCATCGAGCGCAGATCAAGAAGGGTCTACATGCATCGGCTGATTATGAATACGCCGCGGCACCTGGTCTGCGACCATATAAATCACAATGGGTTAGACAACCGAAAGCGAAATCTTCGCAACTGCACCATCCAGCAGAACAATGCCAACGTCCTCGCCAGAGGCGCTTCGTCAAGGTACAAAGGCATATCCTGGAACAAACGTCGGCGGAAATGGGCTGCTTACATCAAGAAGGATGGGATACAACTAAACCTCGGCTGCTTCAACGATGAGATCGAAGCAGCGAAGGCGTATGACAAAGCCGCAAAGAGACTACATGGCGAATTCGCTCAGCTAAATTTCCCAGCGGTGCAAGAAACCGCTTAATCTTGGGCGCTTGCGGCTACGTTTTCTTCCAGTACCGCTGGACAATGCCGTCTTTCAGCTCGAACGAGATGGTATGTTCTGTTTCCTTTTCATCGTCGACGATGACGATGGGAAACACGACAACGCTGTTATCTTGTTTCCTTGTGCATTTGTAGCTGAGTATCTCGTTGCCTTCATCCGTTACACGTTGCTCGCTCGGCTCACCGAATGTCGCCACCAGCCAGTCCTTTGTCGTCTGGCCGCACTGGACCTGCTTAAGACTTTCATCTGCGATGCCGGTGTAGTGCACGTCACTGTCGCTGATCACACAGCCTACCAGCAGAAGCGATGTCACGACCAGCAAGACAAAAAGAGCAATTTCGCCGCCTTTGTGCTGTTTCATTTCGCGTTTCTCCTAAATTAATAGTCAATAAAAACAATATCTTCCGGGATGGCTACCACGTCACGATGGCCAGGGCCCAGCAGCTTTTTTATCTCAGAACTGTGCTTGCCAGCGAGTGTCTTTAGCTGTGAACTACTAAGACTGGTGACGGCTTTGGAATTATCATTGAGCATAACAACCTCGCCGGCCTCGAATCTCCCCTCGACTGAGACTACCCCGCTTGGCAGAAGGCTTTTGTGATTTCTAACGGCCCGCATTGCGCCTTCGTCAATATTTATCACGCCGGCTGCGGCGCTATTGAGAATCCATCTGGCGCGGTTACTCAGCTTTCGCCTGGGCATAAAAATCGTGCCGACTTCTTCGCCGGCGATGATCCGGCTAATAACATTTTTCGCTCTGCCGTGGGCAAGCACCATTCGGCAGCCAGCATTAGCGGCGATCTTCGCAGCTTCGATTTTGGTTTTCATTCCGCCAGTTGCGTATTCGCTGCCTGCGTCTCCTGCGCTTCGAATAATGTCCTGCGTTATTTCGAACACGGTCGGTATCGCTTTGGCGTCGGCAAATTCACGTGGGTTCTTGTCGTAAAGGGCGTCTATGTCACTGAGAATAATCAGAAGATCCGCATCAATTTTGCTTGCAACCAGTGCGCTGAGTCTATCGTTATCGCCGAAGGCGGTGCCGATTTCTTCGGTGCTCACACTGTCGTTCTCGTTCAGGATGGGTACGGTTCCCAATCTAAGTAGTGTTTCGATGGAGTTGCGGAGATTCAGGTAGGTTTTGCGGTTATTAAGTACTTCAGCAGTAAGTAGAACCTGGGCGACGGTAACGCCGTAGCGCAGAAACGATTTTCGATATTCCTGCATAAGTAGCGGCTGGCCGATCGCTGCGCAGGCCTGTCGCATCTTTATATCCTGGACTTTCCCGGCTATACTTAACTGCCCGGCCCCCATTCCGATAGCGCCGGAGGTGACGATCACGACCTGCCTGCCGCTTTTTAGTAGCCCGTCTATTTGGGCAGCGATTTGGCGGACATAGGCGCCATCCAGGCCACCATCTTTGGTCAAAATGCTTGTGCCGATTTTTACAACTATTCGTTTGGTGTTCTCGAAATTTCGCATTCTTTGCTCGTTAATATTTACTATTCACCAGCGAGTATTCACTTATTGTGATCCCCCTTGGATTCGTCATCGAGACCCAGCTTCTGCTTATAGGCCTTGCCCATTTCTTGCTTCTGCTCCGCGGGCAAGTCTTTTTCTGCATCCAGAACAAGCTGATACAGCATCGCCTGCCAGGTTTTTTTGATCTGCTCGGTGGCCTTGTGCTCGATCAACGGCATCAAAGCACCCAGCATCAGTCGTTCCGCCAAACCGACCTTTTCCTTTTTCATCCCCACGTCGATGATCTTCTTCAAGCCGGCCTTGACACACCCGTCCGTCGGAACAATGATGCACCAGCCGATCTGCTGATCCACATCTTCTGGAAATTCTTTGAAGATTTCAGGCAGTCCAGCAAGCCCGATCGGGATAGGCACAATTGAAAGCACTACCTCCATCTCCAGCCCCGCCTCCTCCATCTTCTCTTTGGCCTCGGCCAGGGCTTTCGCGGGGTCTTCGGATTTCTCACCCGCCTTTTGCGTATTGGCCTTCTTTGCAGCTTCGATGAGTGTGGTGAGCTCAATAGGAGGCTTTTCGTTATTATCCATCACTAAGATAAGCCCGTCTGTCGGTTTTGTCACGCCGGCTTGCCTCAGGTCTTTCACAACGGTCTGGAGCACTTTCTTAGCCTGATCGGCACCGGATTTCTTCCCGGCGTAAATAGACCCGTATTCACACGAGTACAACTTTCGCTTCCCGAACTGCTCCGGCCAACCCTTTGTAGCCTCTCCCTGTGATTGCGAACCTTCTGTACATATCACAAGGCCGAACGAGCAGAGCAGCAGCACCGCCAGGCCGCCTGCAATTAGAGGTTTTCGTTTCATAATGCTGTTCTCCTTATTATAAAAATAGATTAGCACGGACGGCTCATTTCACACAAGCGTAATTTGCCCTCCGCCTGTTACCGTTTTGTTACCGCTTTATCCTTTTTTGATGATTTTTTGTGGCCGGTGAATTAAATGACAACGGGCGCGGGTGCGTACGGGGGACTTCGGCTGGAATGACAATCGCCCACAATCGCAAGCCGGGCTTGGGCGAGGTCAGTTGAGCCGTACAACCGCCAGCCAAATACTACCGACTTACAACCGGCGGACGTAAGCGCTATCCATGCCGCCATTTTTAGTCAAAACAATAGTGCCGATTCTTACAACTATTCGTTTTGCCTTGCCGAAATCACGCATCTTTGCCCCAGAAGCTCTGTATTCTTCCTAGCATTATACCGTACCCACCTGCCCAGCCTATCTATACGAGGATTCTGTCCCTCAAAAATATTTAGTCCCGTGATTTACCGCGGGGTTTTATACCATTACTCAAAATTCCCATTTCTCTTGTCTAAAAAATTCTAGCAAGTCGTAAATACATTTCACCTTGAAATGTTTGCATACATCGGGAATTTTAGGGCGCGCATTCTTGTTTACATCTATGTTTGCAGGTTGCTCGGAGGTGATAACTATGCGATTATCAACTATTGCGAGAGCGATAACAAACGGGTCAGCCTCTGGTGTTTCTTTTTTTTCATCAATAAGCTTCGGAAATACTTTCAAGATATTCTGCACATGTTCACTCTGCGCTTTGTTTAGACCTGTGAACAAGTGCTTGTGCGTCTTTGCCCATTTTAGTAAGTTATCGTTCCGATCCGCATGTATTTTGAGTTCTTCAAAAACTTGTTGATGTGCAATAAGACGTTTTTCATCAACAAGTTCTTCAATTCGTTTCCACACCGATGGAAAAACATCGGGCGCATATCTCCGCCTCCTCAAATCTACAAGCGCACTTGTGTCTATACAATAATCCGGACCAAACAACCCCATTATAGTTAAGACTTACCTCCAATAAGTTGTTCTACTTTTGGCAGGTATTTTAAACGGATTGACAGATAATCTGCGGCATCCTTATAAGTAATTTTTTCCCCTCTTTGCGACTCAAGAACGAGAGATACAAATGGCATTCCAGTGTTTGTAATACATTCCTTTGCCGGATTTCGTTGTCCCCATTTCTTTGGGGGAGGTGGCAAAGATTCCCATTGCTTTTGTTTCCTTTTATAAAAAGCACCATTTGCCCGCCCCAGTACGACCAGCCTTCTTAAAATTACGGGCTGGCTGACTCGGAACCCTTGAGCGAGTTTTTCCAAATCGTCGTCAGACCACTCAACAGCAGACTTGATACCTTTAACTAATTCGTGGCTCGTTAAAGCATCACCTGGAACCAAGACCGCTCCCGCAAAGTGATTACAGAATCTTTCGGTTGATTTATGTCCTGTGTGCGGGTAACCCTCGTCTCCCATATCACATATCCCAGCATCATCAAGAAGAAGGTGTCCATATTCGTGGAGGAGAGAGAAAATCCGTCCTTTGATTGCGTCATGGAGATTAAGCACAATTGCAGGAGAGGTATCACTTGGCAATGAAAATCCTCTTGTTTCTTCTAATGGCATGCTCATTTGAAACACAAATACCCCACATCTTTCTACCGCTTTCTTCCATTCATCGAAAGCCTGACGCTCGGTTCTCCACTTGAGTTGCTCTCGGACTCCTATCGCTAACCACTCTCTCACTCGACTTGCAAGCTTCTCAGGGTCGTCTGATAAATTAGCTTTGCCTATCTCAATAACAATCTTGTGATTAAGGACATTTGCTAACTCTACTGCAAGATATTGGAGGCGTCGGGCTCGTCTGACAGCTAATCTGGTTTTTGGGGAAAAGGGCTTTCTCTTTTCTTGCGGTAAAGTGCGGAAATCTTTTGGAAAGGGCGGTTCTTGGGGAGGAGTTGGAAGGAAAAATGTGGCAAGCGAACGCTTATAAACATTGGCAAGCTTTTCTATTTGAGTCAATGTGGGATTTTTTTCATCATTTTCCCATTTACTTATAACATCCTCAGTTGTATGTAGTTTTCTTGCAACTTTTGGAACATCTAATCCTATACTTTCTCTTGCCCATATGAGTATTTCAGGCACTATAGCGATTTCTAAAGGATTATGAGGCATGTTATTATTCCTTTGGCCACACACATTTTAGTGCATACGACTGTATTGTATACTTCAGTCGTTACTTCTCAAGAAGTTTTACACGGCAGCAAATGTCCCGCCTATTCTAATTCTGATAGTTTTTTTCTAATTTTCTGTGCGTGAATTGTTTTGCGTTCGGGCCACAATAGTCGGCGACGATTTGGCCGGTGCCTATCAGCTTCCATTTGTAAATCACGAGGCCTTCCAGGCCGACCGGGCCGCGAGCGTGTATCTTATTCGTGCTGATGCCCACTTCGGCGCCAAGACCATACCGGTAGCCATCGCTAAAGCGGGTGCTGCAGTTCCAGAATACATTTGCTGAATCAACCAGGGACATGAACTTGTCGGCCTTTTCCTTATTTGCGGTAACAATGGTATCGGTGTGCCGTGAGCCGTAGCGGTTTATGTGCTCAATCGCCTCATCCAGACCTTGGACAACTTTTATCGAGAGGATGTAATCAAGATATTCGGTTGACCAATCTTGTTCGGTTGCAGGTTTTACGTCGATCACGGCTGCGGTTTTGGGGCAGCCGCGTAGCTCGACATTTCTTTGCTCTAAGGCGGCTTTTACTTTGGGCAAAAAGTTTTCGGCAATTTTATCGTCCACCAGCAGGGTTTCGGCTGCGTTACAAACGGCGACGTACTGGCACTTGGAATCGACCACGATATTCACAGCCATATCCAGATCGGCATCACCATCTACGTAAACATGGCATATCCCTTCGGCGTGCCCGAGCACCGGAATAGTGGTATTATCCATTATATACCGGACGAATTGATTTGAGCCGCGAGGGATAATCAAATCAATGTATTCGTCCAGAGCCAGCATCTCGGCGACATCCTGGCGAGTTTCCAACAGGTGAATCCATCCCCTAGGCAGGCCGGCTTTTCCGCCGGCCTGTGAAATCACATCCGCTAAGATTCTGTTGGTTTTGGCGGCTTCGCTTCCGCCTTTAAGCAGTACGGCATTACCGCTTTTCAGGCACAGCGTTGAGATTTGCACGAGGGCGTCCGGGCGAGACTCGAAGACAACGCCGATCACGCCGATCGGGCAACTGACCTTGTACAGTTCGAGGTTCGCGTCAAGCTCGGTGGCACTAATTGTCTTGCCGACCGGGTCATCGAGTTTGAGTAGACTCTCGATGCCCGCGCAGACCTCAGCGATCTTGCCCTGGTCGAATTTGAGGCGTTTCAGCAGAGGTGCCGCCAGATCGTTTTTTTCTGCGGCTGCCAGGTCGTGCTTGTTGGCGGATATGATTTCATCGCTGCGATGCTGTAAAGCCCCGGCAATCTCAGCCAGTGCACTACTTTTCACTCGTGTCTCTACTGCCGCCAATTGGATCGAGGCGGACTTAGCTGCCGCAGCTACTTCGGTAATGCTCATTTCCGTTTCCTATTGACTATCTGCTACTGACCGTTTATTGTTGAATTGTAGACAATCGTTAGTCGATAATCAACAACCAGTTGCCGACGCGGGCGTAGCTCAATGGCAGAGCATCGGCCTTCCAAGCCGAATAACCGCTTTATAACTCCTTGCCACAAAAGCACTTCTGCTTGCTACAAAAAGACTTATGACGACAGGCGTAGACCAGGCGAAGGTCAATAAGTGCCAAAAAAGTACATCGTTGGCGCGCACTTTGGCGCGCGCCTAATCAATACGCTGGCAAGATCGGTCTATGTTAGAGGCATAGGGGGTGAAAATTTCTGGCAGATGGGCCGCCAAGACCGCGTGCGTAGCGGCGCACAAATAACTCAGAGTTTCGCTAGGGGGGGTGGTGACATTCAGCCATATTGTGCGGCTGGCAAAGCAGCCGGCTGACGA
>CAZMLE010000080.1:0-16709 GCA_964567045.1 uncultured Pirellulales bacterium
GCACTTGTATCGCCGCGCCGGTTATAAATGCTAATGTGATCGTGCCCAACGTCCCAACTACGTACGACCTTAGCGCCCACAGGAAAGCCTTTGCCTGGTTTGTCTGCAATATCCAGTACACGATGAAGACAAGTGCCAGAAGCTGAACCTGAGTAAGGGCACGGATTAACTCTTGAGCAAAATAAGGCGCCGCCACCAATGTTAAAAGCACCCAAAGCGTGTATATAATCAAGACCCATAATCCCTTGTTGCCGATACGCAATCTGGGCCGAGTTATCAATAAATTCAGCCCAAAGGCGATGGCTAAAGCTATCCCTACTCCCCGATCGAGGCTGAAATCCTGCTCTACACCGATACCAGCACCTGTCGGCAGCACCAGCATCATAATGCACAAAGCAAAGGTCGGCTTTATAACCATGCCCACAACCGTTGGGATACCTATGATAAAAATTCCAGCCACGGTATTCTTTGTCAGGAAGATTACAGCAAATCCAATCAGACAAATCACTGCCCATATTGTAAGCAGCAGAATATTCAAAGCCCCGGGTAGCTGAATATCAGAGGTCCGCTCGGCTGGCTCGTAGAGCAAATCCGCTTGATTCATCTGGTCTGCATATTCAGCGTACATAAGACATCAGCCTCCAATGAGAGTATTACAGTGAGAATAGTCCGACGTATCCTAATGCAATAATATCGGCATTATCTGACGCAAACAAAACGCCGGCAGAGAAAAAACCCTTTAAAATACCATATTTTCCCTGCACGACTCCAAATTATTGTGTCTGGGATAATCTCACCATTGTCAGTTATCCTTATAGGCGTAAGCCAATTGGCGAGTTTCCTCGCTCGCCGGTGTCCATTCGCGCATGCGATAAAGCAATTCGATTGTAACAATCACATACAATAGGTTGAAGTCCTGAAAATCGGCATCGTGGGCTCTTGACAGGAAGGCTCTTAAGCCATCTGGATCATACAAATCGATGGTTTGCAGGTTATCAATATCAAGAAATCCCTCACGATCCAACAAAGCTACAAACTCTGCGTTGACAGATGGATTCAGCTTCCACCGGCAAGGGTCCGGGAATATAGGATGTCCGATGGTCAACTGCCCGAATTTTCTCACAAGCTTCTTGAAAGCGCCGAAAGCGTATGGCAGGTAGTTCTGCGGCCGAGTAATCCGCATTGGCTCTGCTGAACCGCCGTACCATGTAGGCATCGTTGCCAGCTTTGGATGTGCGCGCGTGATGATCTGTCGGACTAATCGTCCGCGAGTCCGGTACTGCCAGGGAAGCGCAACCAGATACTCAAACAGGTCGCGACTCAGCAGCACAAGAGGGGACGCAATCAGCGGATAAACCGCTCCGCTGTAGCGGGCGAAATGCCCGGAGCACTTCCAAAGATAAAGGGCGTCAAGTTTTGCCGTGTTCAGCGCGCTTGGTTCCAGGTCCACAATCTGCCGAGCGATTTGCATTTGATCGCTGATATAATCCGCCTGCCAGTCCTTTCCAAATAAACTAATATTTGGACCGACCGAGAAGAAGAAGCGGTAGCGGAAAACCCGCGATAGATCGAGGTCGGAGGTTTTACCGATCTTAAAAAATTCTTGCTGCCAGAAGAAATCGCGATAAAGCTCACCGCCGCCACCGCTAAGGGCCGCGTCAACCAAATCAGATAGTGCCAGCTTTACCCGAACAACGCCATCAATGGCTGAACCGGAAAGTTCGCCCTCTGCAAGGCTGACGCCTTGCTTGAATAGTTCCCAACGCCGTTGTCCCCAATCGGGGGGCTCGTCAAACTGGAGCAATGGCCACTCAAGATGTTGCGATATCTGGCGAGCGATGGTGACATCCAAATCGCTTTGGTGTCCACTCACCGTCACTCGCACCGGAAAGCCCAGACTGGCTATGGTCGCAACAACCAGCCGCGAATCCAGACCGGCAGTAAGATCCAGAGCGCAGCGAGGCCATACCTGATAGATGCGCCGGCAGGATCGTTGCAGCAACGCCAGGCCCTCGCCTGCGGCGTCCTCCAGCTTGCGGTACGTCCGAGGGGGCTGGAACGGACTCCAGACGCGATCAACCCGCACACGACCGTCAGCTAAAAGCACCTGCTCTCCGATACCCACACGCCTGATCCCAGCAAAGGCACTATTGGGACTTCGGATAGCCCCACCCATAAATAAGCCTCTGAGCGCTTCGGTATCAAGTTGGCTGCCAAGTGCTGCTGCCAGTGCAAGGGCCGACGTACTACACCAGGCGATTCCATCGGACTCTGCCGCGTAGATAGGAAACATCCCCAGAGGGTCGCTGTACGCCGTCAGCCGGTCTTCCTCCGGTTCGCCAACAATGATCAGATATTGGCCCTGCAGACGTCGCAGTGCTGTCTTGCCTTCGCTGGCGTAGCGCTTAGCCAGGGCTTCCAGACAAGGTTTCTCACTTTCTGGGCCATCGGGGTCAAACCACCAACCTGCCGCTGCGAATATCAGACGTTTATTTTTTGTCCGGTAAATATCCGGACACTGGGACATGGCATTGGGCAAACGCGCGATTCCATAAGCAGGCTCAAGAATTCTGCTTGTACACACAAGGCCCTTGAAGTGCCAGAAGCACTTGCATGCTCGCTGGAATAAGACCTCGGCCTGCTGTCGGCGAGCCTCTGTCCAAGATACAGCAATGATACCTGGCATAGAAATGCCTCCGCTATGCAAAGCCGTATTTACAGCATTTACGCAAGAACAGGCATAAACGGGCATACATATACATCTGAACAAGAATGTAAGCTGTTGCCCTCACAAGTGACCGTTGTCGGTGCGCAAGTTGCCAGACGTGGTTTTTGTGTAGACGACATATCTTGGTGACATAAGTCTTGAACCTGTTGAGACCTTCGGAAGAGGCGTTGATGCCACAGCCTGTCAAGAAAGCGCTGGTCATTTTCTCAGCATCCCAGCTCAGGACACTTTTGCCTGGCGCACCATGAAAGAGGGAGCTGACAAACCAAAGAATATCGAAGAACCGGCTGCCAAAAGTAGGAGTTCTTCCCATAATCGGTGCCGCCGACCAGTCCAATATAACAAGTCGGCTGGATGGTTCGTGGAAACAGACGTTAATGGTCGCAAAATCGCCATGAATAAAAACATTTTCGTCTGGAGGGCCCATCCATTCCGGCGGCAGCTCATACTTCATGTCATCAGGCAAAACCAATTGCTGATGGATCGCAGCCAAGGCCCTGCCCGTCTTTTCTAATAGTTCGAACAACCGCAGGTCTTTCTTGATGGCCAAATCAAGTAATGTTACAAGGCCTCTGAGACGCTCAAATTCAAGCACACCCGTCTCAGCATCGAAATTGATCACCTTGGGGACATAAAAAAGCCCGCTACTTTTGCCGATTTCACCCGCCCTTTGGGTCTTCAGCGCCTCTACAGCCAACAACGAAGAGCTGCCGCTTTTCTGCGCGATGTCACCATTAAATTCCATCAACTATGCCCTGTCACGCCAACGACATATTGCTACCGGACTTTCAGAAAACCGGGCAAGAGACTTGAACCGGCTGCATACATTTTCAGCCGTACTGCAAACGACCAGAGGAATGGCAATCTTGGGCGGGTGAAAGAAACCAACCGGATAAAGCTCCACTATCTCCAATCCTACGCATTCAACAAGGTTTCTCATCTCGCCAATGGTCATAACGTTGAATATGCCTTGTGGATTTACCTGCCGATGCCGTAGACATCGCAGCTTAATCCAGGGTGAGCCATAACTTTGATGGTTGTTGAATACGAAATAGCCATCTTCGGACAGCAGCCCTGCAAGAGCTTGCATCGCAGCCGAACGCAAAGCCGGCTCAGCGTTAACAAAGAACCTGAAGGCCGTTATTAGATTGAACTTCCTTCCCTGCAAGACGTCTTCTGTGGTAATGTCCGCCTTGATAATTTCGGTCCGGTTCAGTTTCCGTTTGGCGATGGCTAACATTGAACCCGATACGTCGACACCCGTTGAGGTTTTTACCCGTTCCTCCATAAAGCCTGTCATCCGTCCTGTACCGCACGCAAAGTCGAGCAGATGAATATCTCTGCCTCTGAAATATTTTTCCAATATGTGCAGGATGATTTCCTGCTCGCGCGACCACAGAAATCTTTCCCAAGGCTGCATTTCGTAGAAGGCCTCATATTCAGCACCTTTCTTGGCGTATTTATGGGAGTTTCTGTAGGAGTACTTTTTCGCCATGTCCCGATAACCCCGCAATGAATTGCGGGGCTAAAGATTTAGCCCCCAAATTTTTTTTGGGGTTGCCGACGCAAAGCAATATGTGCGAATCGCCTTCGCTCGACTTCTTCCAGACTCAGGAACCAACTGCTCGCCAATGTCACCACAGTAGCGGTAATTATCACAGCCATCAGCTCGGGCCATGAATTCGGGGCAGCCACATATTTCCACAGGGTGATCACCGCCACGCCCGGCAACGAACCGAGCAAGGCCGGCCGCCAAACAGTGCGAGCACTTTCCGAGAAAGAAATACGCATTTTCCAGTTAAAATATATCGGCAAGATTAGACCTGATATTAACGCCATCGGCAGGAAATTGGACCAAGCTATGCCCAGCAATCCCCAATTGAGCACCTTTACTGAAACGACAGATGCAAAAACACAAAGTAGTGCTGTTAAAGCCGTAAGAATCCCGAAAATTTTATGCTCGCCGCGGCCGACCAACACAAGGAAATTACTGTGCTGCGCCAGCCTCAAACAGTGCCCAACAGCGAGGATGGCTAAGATAACTGCCATTGCATCAATTACAGCAGGGTCTGGAAATTCATCGCCGACCCATACCTGGAGAAACTCTCTGCCCATTATGACCAGGAACCAGACGCCAGGGATTAACAGCAGAAGACTATATTTTTGCGTAAGGAATGATATTTCTTTGACGCGCAATTGGTCGTCTCTGGCATCCAGCTCACTGACGGCAGGCTTTATGGCTGCGCTGAAGGCCTGCAAAAACTGTGACAATAGCAGAATTCCTGCGCTGGCAATAAAGAATTGGCTTATTTCTGTCGTACCCATGAATATGCCGATCACTACATTGCTGGCGTGGTAAATTACTACAGCTCCCATGGCATATAAAAAGGTGTTTATTCCATAAGGCAGCATCTCGCGCAGAAGCTGGAAATCCGTGTTGGTCAGGGATAGTGACACTTGCGGCAGCAACTGTCTGACAAAAACAAACTGCAAAGCTCTCATGATAATCTCGCTGAGACCCCACGTCATTCCCATCGTCAACAGGCCGTAACCTCTTGATAGTAAAACCACCAACAGCACCGTTCGCACCAGCAAAATTATAAGCATCGTTGAATTGATGATGTCATACCGTTGCAGACCGCTCAGCACCGCAGTGTATAACTGCAGTGGCATTGCCAGCGCACAAGAGAATCCAATCACCAGGACAAGCACGGCTGCACTCGGCACCAGCTCAGGTTTAATGTTGAACCACGAGCCGACATTGTAGTGGAGCACCATGCTTACCCCGACAAGCAGGATGCCCAAAGCCGAGTAAAATAGGAGCGTCGTGTTAATCACTCGTTGGACGCCTTGGTTATCGTTTTTTGCCAGATAGACTGGAATGTATCTGTTCACGGCACTATTTAGCCCCATGTTCAACAATGGCCCGTAATGTAAGATAGAGCCGCCGATCAACACCCACACGCCATAACGGTCGTGCCCGAGCTTGGCCAGAAAGAAACGCGTCAAGAAGAAGGCAATAACCGCGTTACTTATCAGCGCGACGACGTTGAAAACCGTGTTGTGGATCAACCTTTTTGAAGTCGCAATACGCTCGTCCATCGTAGTGTTTATGATTTGCACACGTGATCTTGAGAATTCTTCCGCTGTTTTCGGGCTGCACAAAAGAGGTTGGCTGACCCGAAAAGCCTTGCATCGAGAACCTCAAGCTTTCTGAAAAATGATTGCAGCGGCTTGAGCCATCCGAGCAGAAATTGGATGTTCTTGGTCACCCGAATAAAAAAGCCCATGCCATCGAAGTCAACCACAGTCAAGGCGGACCCGTTCAGCAGCGTTTCCAGTTGCGCCGGGGAAAAATGTTGATGCCAGCGTTTTTTTGCCGAAATGTCACCGACCAGACCGTCAGGGTTTGCCACGTAGCGGTCCTCGTATTCTGCTTGTGAGTGCTTCCTACAATAGTACCAGCGGTGTATGCGGGGAAAGCGGAATTTAAGATTTCCTGCATCCAGAAACGAAAAAAGGTGCTGCCCCGGCACTGTGACAACCAATATTCCGTTATCTTGCAATACGCGATTCAGCTCGTCTAACAAGGCGTTTTGCTCATCCAGGTGTTCGATCACATCCAGGATAGTAATGGATGTGAAGGCACGATCACCAAAGGGCAAGGGCACAGTCTTTGAGATATGTGTGACTTCGATATCCGCAAATCGCTCGTGAGCTTGACGTACCGCATCGGCGGAAATATCCACGCCGACCAGGCGAGCGATTCCTTTGCCTTTCAGGCTGGCAAGAAAAGTGCCGTCATAGCAGCCAAAATCAAGATGAGCGGCGCCACCCTGAGGTATATGTTGCCAGGCAAAGCCGTAGCGATTATAGCCGAACGGGTTATCCGCCGACAGTTCGGTGTGCATATTGCAAATATTCAGCCCCCCAATCCTTCGGCCCGGCTCAGGACGAGTTTATTGGGGGGTTGTTTTTCGTTGCGGTTTTACCGCAGGTTTTCCGCCCCACCACCCGCCACAGAAGTCCAGCCTGAACCAGCTCATAGTTGTCAAGGACAAATGCCGGGCAATAGTCTGGCTTCGACGACACAACGTATATGTGGCGATCCTGTAGCAACTGCTCAATAGTAGTTTCGTCAAACCTTGGCGCGTCTTTACTTTTTGCCGTACCGGAAGTGATCTTCACATCCGGACGCTTACCTTTGACCTCCTGTACATATAAAAGGGCAGCAACCGTAGTGCTATCGGCGTAGATCACAGCATTATTCTCCACCGCCTCCAACGCCTGCTCGGCGAAGCGCTCCGGTCCATCGTAGCCGGTCTTCCAGGGCTGCAGAAAATACTGGTAGTCGTTTCGGTAGGGAATGTCGCCTCGTGTGCCAAGATCAAGCTGCATCTTCGCAGCCAAACTTGGTACACAGGCGTAAATAGGCACCGGCAATAAACTGAAAAACAAAATCAAATATGGAACCGCTTTGCGGTTCATGTGCTGGTTGGCTGCGTGTGCCCCTGCACCTATGATGATTGAAGCCACACAATAAAATGGTATGAAGAACGCGTATCTATCCTTAATGGTATATCGAAAAGCAAACACAAAGAATAAGACCGCAAGAACCAGCAGGATATTTCTAAGCCCGGGCCTGGCTCTATCCCTGAGCAGCGCAAAGCAGCCCACGAATAACAGCAGAATGTTGGGAGTGGCAAAATTATAAAGAATATACTGGAGGTTCTGTTTGACAAGTTTGGCTGACAGCGAGGTATTAAGAACCGCCCCTTGCCAGCGGAGGCCAAAAGCAGCAGAGGCTAAAGTACCCCCAATGTCGCCCGTTTGCGCTATGTTTTTGATTATCAAATACTCATAGGGCAGGGCACCTACAATCCACAATAGAACGACGACCAGCAGATCACGCGTGCGAATTTCCTTTCTGGCAAGCAACACGATCAGAAATACTGCATAACACGCAAGCGGTATGGAAGCGAGCATGTGGACGGCAATTGCCAAACCGTTGAGTAGTCCCAGCCAGTACAAATAGCCGATGCATCTAGTCTTGATGTACTGTAATAGCATTATCAATTCGGCGGTAAATAAGGCTGCCCACAGAGTATATGTCTCGATAATGCTTGCGTGATTCCAGAACGTGTGGGAAACAGCCAGAGTAAAAGCTGCTACTATCGCAGGAAATTTTCTGCCCAGCCACAGATGCGCGAACAAGAAGACGTTTGCGACTGCCACCGCCGCCGCAATTGCTGATAGCAGGTTGACCCTATGCCCAAATTCTCCGAGAGGTATGTGCTTTACACCGATAGCCAGCAGGTAAAACAGCGGATGGGAAATCGCAAGGCCCGAAAATCCTTCTATATCATTATGCCAGATGCGGTACTGAATCAGGCCGCTATCCTGCCACAAGGCTCCCGGCGCACAACTAAGAAGATAAAGCACACCTGCGCCACAAAGACATCCCAAATACCAATAACCAAGTTTTGGTTTCGTTTCAGCCGTCAAAGCACTTGCCCTTGAAATTCTCTGCTTGCCATTATGATTTTGAATGTGATTTCTTTATCGCTAAGGACAGCAACGGTGTGACTGTTACCCCAGAGATTAGTTTGAAAGTTTTTAACAAACACATCAAAAACTTCTTTAGAATCGGAAGTCTTGTCGTCCCTGACAACCGATACCAAAGGTCGATTCTGTCTTTTATTCCAGGTCTATCTGGCTCTAAAAGGACTGGTTTATCAGATGTTGCCCTCAATATTTTCATTATTTGTTGCACAGTTCCGCCTCGTATTCCTCTGCGTAACAAAGTTTCCCAGTCATCATCAGGGCTGACCCTTTTCGAAAATCTTGTGGCTAAGTACAATGCTGGTTTATACGGAAGGTAGTTTATCAGCGGTAGACCCGTAGTGTGCGACTCTATCAGAAAGTACCTATAAGGTGTTTGATTAATGAACAGGACACCGCCTGGTTTTAAGTGGGACCATATCTTAGGCAGCAAGTTTTGTCGTTCATTTGCAAGAAGATGCTCATACACAGCACTTAAAACGGCGTAATCAAAGTCGCCGAGTTCAGATGGAAGATCGTCAGCAGTCGGAGACCGAATAAAACTCACATTGTCGAATTCATAATGCTTTGCTCTCATCTTAGCAATGGATAGCAACTGATCTTCAAGTTCCACCCCAACTATTTCACTATTTGGGAACATTCGAGCCAGTACCATTGTGGATGCGCCGCTGCCACAGCCAAAGTCGAGAATTCTTTTTTTATCGAAACTATCCTCGCCAATATAGCTCAACATGTCATATTTAAGGCTACATTGGACATACATCGGATCCTCATCCCTCATTATCTCATCGCATAAATAGCCTATTCCTTTTACATTCAGAATCCGTTCTATCAAATCGACAGGATAGGATGTTTCACATGTGCTTCTTGGCATGAACACTTTCTTGTTGAGGATCTCAATAGAGATTTTGTTTTTTCCCGTCTTCGGTTGCTCGATGTGGACCAACCCATCTGGATGCCTAAGCGTTGTAGACACAATACGCCTCTGATCTCCATTTCAAGCTTTCGATAATTAGAGGCACGACCATTCCGTACCAAACTGTTTGCCTGGGCCCGATGGTGCTAAAAAATCTGCCAATTACTACTTTTAGGCCGTATTGCTGAAAATAAGCCAACCCCCAACAAATTTTCAATTTTCGATTGTCAATTGTCGTCTCGAACCAGGTCCTCACCTATGAGTCTGACGCCAACAGCCGCCGCCTGTAACCAGTGCCTTTATAAAAAACCCCGCGTTGAAACCGCAAAAAGCTAAAGTAACAGAGTCAATTGGCAGACTCCGTGTCGGTCGGTTGCGCAACAATAGATAAAAACCCGCTAACCGTCTGTCAAAACTTCATCCGGGAGCTTTTCTGCCGGCAGTCAAAATAGAAAGATTTGACCAACAGCCCTGTTACAACATAAGTATCGGCAAATAAAGAACATAGCTTTAGAAAAGCAGCCCAGCGGCAAAGAAAAGAGCCACAGAGGACACAGAGTTCACACCAGATAAAAAAATACAATACTTGCTCTGCGTGACAAGAACCATACGCGGCAAAAGTCCTATAAGTTCACCGCTTACCCCGGCGAGCCGGGGCTTCCCCTCCGCTTTCCGTAAGCAACAAGATCAGGCAGATCAAACTGTGGCGACCGCCTGTGCCGAGGGACGAAAAACGAGAGACGAAGGACGACATACGTTCTGGAGCTCTTACGGATCAGGGCAAGGTCGGCAGCAGAGTTGACCAGCCGGTCTCGTTTTTGTATAGGTCGCGTGCCTTGACGTGGAAACGCTGGTACTGTCCACTTCTGCCTACCAGGACAGTGTATGTACGTGAGCTTTGCCAGGTGCTGCTAAAGCCCGACTCAGTGGTGCACTCAAAATAATATTGCACACCGCCGCTTTCATCTGTGGCTTCAGTGGCTGTCATAGTAGCGTAGAAATCGAACGTTCCACCACCTCCGTAGTTTTCGTGAGGCTCAACTTGCCATTTCATCGGGTCCGGCTCCGGAGGTTTCAGATCGACAGTAACCGCAATTGACGCGCGGGTGGTATTGTGATTGGGCGATTTGTCGCGGACCCTGAGCACAAAGGTGTAATTATCTTTCGCCAGAGAACTAACTTCATAGATGGGACTATCCTGCCAGTTGCTGCCGTATGCCGGATGCGAAGTGCATTCGAACTGGTACTCCACGCCGCTATCGTCGGTCGCTGCGGTGGCCACCATCCGGATTGAGCCAGCCGAGCTTGCGTATGGCTCTGTCTGCCAGGTTGCCGGGTCAGGACTTGGGGGGATAGTATCCTCACGCAGCGTGGTCGCTCCGGCACGGTCCGACCACTTGGCCTCCAGAAGATTGGTCTTATTTCGGGCCTTGACCCTGTACCAGTATAAAGTCTCCGGCAAAAGATCCGTCACTTCCCACCTGGGTTCTTCGCCCGGCGCAAATAAAATCCAGCCGCTATTGGTCTGCGGGCTGTAGTAATTCTCGAAGTAGTATTCCGCCCCGCTGCCGTCGGTCGACGTAGCAGTGACAGCTACCATAGCGATTGAATACGCAGAGGTAGCATAAGGTTCTTTCGCCCAAGTCATTGGGTTTGGCAAGGGCGGCGTTGGTGGAGGCGGCTGCGCTGCCCAATTGGCGACCAGAATGCAGAAATCTTTAAAATTGACCAAGCCATTTCTATTGAGGTCGGCGGCCAACAGAACTTCCTGGCGGGCCCAGTGCTGCGTAAATAGCGCCAGGTCGCCGTAGTCAACCAGGTCGTCGCCATTGAGGTCCGCGATATTGCCTGCCTGAGAAAGTGACATACTTGCCTGCGGTGTGCCGCCGTAGGCTCCCATGTTTATACGTTTGCCGTGCGGCCACAATTCCGCAGTCCAATCTGAGTTAGGGTCGCCGGCGTCAACGCACCGGCTGGTGACATCGTCAACGCTCCAGCTTTTGCTGTAGGGGTCCCATCTGCCCACCTGCGATTTCAGATGGTAGTCACCATCCATCCAAATATCGTCGCTCTGGTCGGGCGTGCCTTTTGTGTCCCAGTAAGGGCTAAGTGCAAAAAGAGGCTCTACAATGATATCACCGGAGCCAACCTTCGCATCGCCGCCGAGGTTGCCGCCCGTATTCATCCAGAAGCAATTGTAGGAGTTTTTGCCGGCGCCGTGGATTCCACCGCCGTCACTGGCTATGTTGAACGCGATTATGTTGTTCCGAATAAAACTTGTGCAACTGTACAGGCCGCCGCCATCTTGATCTGCTATGTTACCTACGATAGTGTTATTGCGTATAGACCGGCTGCAATTGCTGACTCCGCCGCCCGACAAAGCCGCTCTGTTGCCGGCAATAATGTTGCCGACAATACTGCCGTCGCATCCGTAAAGCCCCCCTCCCATAGACGAGGCATAGTTGTTGGTAATCACATTGCCGATGATGTCACCGTCGCAGTAATAAAGGCCGGCGCCGAATCCCTGGATGGTGTTGGAGTTCGCTGAGATGAGGTTGTTGACTATTTGGCCGTTACAATAGGCTATGCCGGCGCTATTCTGTAGGATCGCATTATTTTTGATTGGCCCATCGCATCTGTATATGCCCTGCTGGGCGTTGGCTTGTACGGTATTGTCGCAGATAACAGGGGCGGCATTATTCTGCCCGAAGATACCGTGCGTCGCACACTTGGTGATCAGGTTTTTTGTGATTGTCGGTGAGGCGCCGCTGCAATAAATGCCTCGTCCGGTGATTGTAAAGCCCGTCAGCACAGAATTATTGCCTTCGTTCCACTTAAAAGTCACGCTGTAGTCGGAATCGGCTTTGATGACAGTTGACTGAACGATGCTCGCATTGTCCGGGTCTTGGCTGGTAAGTGTAATAGCCCTGCCGATGAAAGAAATGTTCTCCTTGTACGTACCGGGCTTGACAACGATAGTATCTCCGTGCCAGGAGTTGTTGATTGCATCCTGGATATGGGCAAAATCCGCCGCTCCGTTGTCGTCAACGGTAATTGTTTTTCCCTGACAGGGCACAACGAGCAAGACGGCTGTTAGAGTCAGAACAAGTCTCTGCATTCAGTGTTTGCCCTCCCGGCAAGCCTTAACATTGCTACCATTCTACTATCAATATCGCGTCAATTCAAGTAAAAAGATAGTGACATGACGTGCGCTTGAAGCAGGGTGATTTTTTGCAGAAGCCATGAGGCGCGGGGGGTGCGGTGTTTTCTCGGACTAATCGCTTCTGCCGTAGAGCCAGTCGGCATCAGCAAATTCGTAATCGACGATTTCATCAGGACGGAAAAACAGCCCTATCTCGTGCTGGGCCGATTCGGGACTATCCGAACCGTGTACGAGGTTATACCTCTGCGAACAGCCGAAGTCTCCCCGAATAGTGCCCGGCTCAGCCTCATAGCCGAAAGTAGCTCCGATTATCTTACGCGTGATTTTTATCACTCCCTCTGCTTGCCAGACCGTTACCAGCGTTGGGGCTGAGCAAAGGTATTTGACGATACCTTCGTAAAATGGCTTGCCGCGATGAACGGCGTACAGTTGCCGGGCGATCTCCTGCGAAATTTGCATAAATTTTGCAGCGACCAGTTTCAGGCCTTTTTGCTCAAAACGCGCGATTATCCGTCCTGCCAGATGCCGCTGAATGCCGTCAGGCTTGATAATAATCAAAGTGCGTTCTGCCATCGCCGTATAGTTGGTGCGGGGCTACGTTGCCGTAGGGACGATGTATATCTCGACTCGTCTATTCTGCGCGTTGCCTTTCTTGCTGGGCATGTTCGGCACGACCGGGCGATATTCACCGAACCCGCGAACACTCAGCCGCTCCGCGTTAACGTTACTGCTGGCCATAATCTGTAGGACCGATATGGCTCGGTGAGCCGATAAGTGCCAGTTGCTTGGATGCTTCACACGTGTCTCAGGCCTTTCAATCGGGATATCGTCGGTGTGGCCGGCAATTATAACGTCGAACTTCTTGGCCTCCTCGGAATTCAAGATGTCGCAAAGCGCCTTAACGGTCTGAACCGCCGATGTTGCCACCTGATCGCTGCCCAATTCAAAGAGCAAATCGCTCTTGAACTTGACAATGCCCCGGCCGGCATCATACGTAACCATGTCACTGTGCTGCTTGGCAAAATCTTCCAGCTTGCCGGTAAGCTCGATCGGCAGCGGTGTCACACCGAGCAGTCTATCCTGCATCGAGGCGATCATCTCTTTCTTTTTTGCCAGGTCCGCTTCCAGCGCAGCGATTTTCTCGCGCAGTGCTTGTGCATCTATACCACCGGTTGCTTCAGCGGTGGCAAGCTGCCTTTTTAGCTGGTCAAGCTGCAGCTCAGCCGTCCGCAGCTCGCTTTCGAGTTGTGCTATTCGTTTCTGTTGTCTATCGTTTTGGATTCTGAGATCTTTCATCTCCCCGTTACAACCACTGGCCAGTACGATAAAAGTACATACCAGAGAGACCCCCAAAAGTTTGACAGTCTGCATGGTTCAATCCTTTCCAGCCTTAAGCCACTATTCCGTATAGGTACGCAAACCGTTTATCTGTAAGCTATTACATCCGGCGTACTCTTTTGCGCGCCAGCCACACCACTAAATAAAGCCCATTTGCGATTGTTCGTCAAGAAGAAACTCCAATTGAAAATTGACAATTGAAGATTTGCAATCGAAAATTGACGCCTGAAAGACTTTAATCAGGGATTGTTTGTGATATGTCCAAAACTGTGGCAGCGATTATTTGTGCGGCAGGACCTGC
Source organism: uncultured Pirellulales bacterium (assembly GCA_964567045.1). GTDB lineage: Bacteria > Planctomycetota > Phycisphaerae > Sedimentisphaerales > Anaerobacaceae > JAFNGF01. Next base: position 14,009 of record CAZMLE010000080.1, read on the forward strand.
CAGTCGATTCGGCGGAAAAAGAAGAAAGCAATTTGTTGATGTGGCTGGGCGGGCGGTCTTTTTACGAAGTGTCGAACTTTTTGCCAACCGAGACGACGTAAAGCAGGTTCTATTGGGTATTGCCCCGGAAGACGAGGAATTGGTGAGCGTCAAATGGGAAGCAAACCTGAAGTTTTTTAACGTGAAGCTTTTCTTCGGCGGCTATGAACGTTTCGACACCATCAATAAAGGGCTCGAGCTTGTCAAAGATGATGTCGATTTGATTGCGGTGCACGATGCCTGCCGCTGCTGTGTAACGGATAAATTGATTGACGAGGTCATCTCCGCCGCCGGGGTAAGTGGGGCAGCTATACCAGCATGTCCTGTTGCGGCGACCATAAAACAAGTAAAAGATAATTGCATAATCAAGACCGTCGACAGAGTGGGCCTTTACGAAGCCCAAACGCCGCAGGTCTTTGCAGCTTCGCTACTGGCAAGGGCGTATGCAAACCTCAAGAATCTCTCGTCAAGCAAAATCAGCGATGATTCACAACTGGTTGAGGCGCTGGGCGAAAAAGTAACAATCGTGGAGGCAGATTCTTCGAATATAAAGATTACCCGCCAAAGTGACATTGCCATCGCTGAAGCAATAATCAAATCCCGGCCAAAGCCCAGGCCGCAAGGCTACATAGGTCCCTACGCTGAAGCCCAATGGTAAATTTGCGTATTGCGTGCCTTCGCCCGCCGCTGGCGGCCCAAGCGTGCGTATAGCGTATGGCGTAAAACGCAAAGCTAAAAACGCAAATCCGCCGTTCGTGTGGCGGATAAAACGGCGGAATTCAACAGTTTTCCGCTTTCCGCTTTACCCTTTAAGTTTCTTTCACCGCCTGACGGCAAAGGCCTTGCCGACAGCGGCCAATTGGTCCATAAACGGCTGGGAGATCAACCCGCTTTTCTGAATCGGCACATCCCAAGTGATTACGCCGCCTGCCTCGGCAATTTTGCGGCTCCATTCGACCACCTGCTCTGTGGTGAATCGCGGCGAGCCCATACCCCACCTCTGGCCGAGGAAGCTCAGTATGTGAACCTGAGCACCATCAACTTTCCCATCTACTGCTCGCCGTATCTCTATCCTGTTCGGGTCGTTGATCTCACCGGCGGTGTAATCTTCATGCGGAGTAACAGAAACGATCCGGGGCACTACGCCGGGATTAAAGGCGACGATACTCTCTGCATTGCCCGCCCGCGCCGCGGCGGCAAAGCTCTCGAAGTTGGGAGGTTCTTTCGAGCGATACATTATGTTAGGCCAGTAGCAGCCGTCGAACCACCAGCCAGCAACCTTGTCGCCCCAGCGCGTGGACCATTCCCGGATCACCTGCTCCCACTTCAGTTGAAACTCACGGTTTGGGTAGGGGCCGTTCTGCCATTGCAGCGCATCTCGAGCGGCTCGATCGCCTGCCGGTGCGCCAGCCGGCAGGTACACCATCAGCTTGATGCCGCGCTTGTGCAGCGGTTCGTACAGGTCGGCGACCAAGTCCCGCCGTGAGCATCCTTCGACCCGGCTCCGGACGGGCTTGCTCGGCTGGATTCCAACAAGTTTATCGTAGGTTGCGTTGGGCGCCAGATAGTAGCCGGAGTTCTGACCGATAGTAATGAGGTAGTAGCCTGCTCCGACCGATTCGATCTGCTTAGCCAGCCCTTCAACGTCGAAATGGTCGATCATGTCGTTCCAGTTGTCGACGCTCATTTTCTCATTGTCGACTTTGGCCCTCCAGTCAGCCAGATAATGGGTCATCACGCCCCAGCGGGCTTGCTTGGCTTCCCGCGAAGCGGGGTCCCTCATCCAGGCAACCCTGTGCTGAAGTCGTCGCTCGTCGCTCGTCGCTCGGGTCACGGGCCACGGAAGCAGGCCAGAAGCGGGCGATGAAACCGCCGCCAGCAACCAGCTCGATCGCAAGCGAATCGCTGCGCCTGAGGGTCGTGTTCTCGACCTCTACCGCCGCAGCGTCAACCTTGTTGTCCCGAAGAAGCATCGCATGATACGGGCCCTCACCCAAGAACGATAGGGGAATCTCTAACGTCCTTGCCGCCAGGCCGTTCAGGATGGCCAGAAACCATGTATCGCCGCTGCGTCGCGCAAACGCCGCGATTTCGCCAATCTGCGAAATGGGCAGGACGATGGTTTCATCCCAGACGGCCGGGATGCTTTTTATCATCTCGACGCCCGGGTTCTTCAGGATGTTCGCAGGCTGCGCACCGTAAGTCAGTAGAGGCGAGTTGAAAACGGCGGCGGTAGCAATCTGGTGTGTCCAGGTGGTGTTTGCGCGGCGTGCGCCGAAGTGCACGGGCGTATAATCGCCGTGACCAGCCAGATAGCGAGTGAAAGGCAGGGTCACGTTGTGAGTGGCCCGGTCGGCCAGCTTGCTGGCCTCCATGCCCCTGACGGCCTCGCGGACCAGTTCGTTGGGCCAGGTCCGCGCCTCGCCGGTGGGCTTATTTGCGCCGTGGAAGTTGACCAGCACGTGGTATTTGGCGGCTTCCTTGAGCAGCGCAGTGTAGTGATCGATTATGTCTTTGTGCTCGTGATCGAAAAAGTCGATCTTAGCCCCGACTACACCCAGATCGTGCAATCTCTTAAAGAATGCCTCTCGTGCTTCGGGCGTGCGGAGCTCTCTGGAGTGCCTCCAGAACCATAGGCCGACTCCCTGCTGCCGCGAATAAT
>CAZMLE010000081.1:0-16600 GCA_964567045.1 uncultured Pirellulales bacterium
TTTTTTGTAGGCCTGAAAAATTGAATTCAAGAAGTCACGCTTGTGTAGGGGCTAGCAGAGTGATGTATGTCGGCACCGGTGATTGTACTTTTGAAGCTGGAGCATTAACCCCCCGTGTAGAATTCTCGTTATTTGCAATGAAAAACAACTGGCCAGAAAGCGATGATGGGAAATGGGCGGAAAGGTCTGGGGTTTCTCCTGATTTAACGACATAGGCTGTCAGTTTTCAGATACAGAAAGTGGGCGATCCTCTTGCTGCTAAGCGTGTCTTTGGGGGGTGTTCACTTACGGCGAGTACTATCTCAAGCCCATTGCTCCAACGGACTCAGTAAGAGCCAGCTTCACCAGCAACTTCGTTCTCACACCGGCAGGTCTATGTCAGCGCCTGGTCTTACTTGAGCCTATGAGAAGTAGGTTGCCGTCTGACAATTTGAGGTTCATTCTTCTGTTACGAATATCATGCCAAAAAAGTTGAATATAAACTCTCAAAAAGATCAGAAGAATTTACTTGCGCCCGACCCGAGCGATGTGTTAGCATTTCGTAAGTACACTCAGCGTGTCTGGTCGAAGGTGGCCGGAAGACCGATTTCTGAGAAAGAAGCCGACCGAATTATAGAGGATTTCGGCCGATTTCTTCGTGCTTTGGCCAGCAAAAATGGAGAATAGTATGATGAAGAGAAAGAATCGACTACTGAGACTACTCAGTGTTTGCCGAGTCTCATCACGCGAGCAGAGCGAAGGCTACAGCCTCGGAGCCCAGGACTAAGCTAACCGTGAATGGGCAGAGCGTAAAGGGTATGAAATTGTCGAAACCGTTCGATATGTCGAAACTGCTTCTAAGCAAAAAGAAAGGCAACGATTTCGCCAAATCGTCAATCGCATTTGTAGCGATCCTACCATCGACGGCGTGGTATTTCATAAAGTCGACCGTGCCTGCCGCAACCTCACGGATTTGGCTATGCTTGAGCGTCTGGAGACGCAAAAAGACAAGAAAGTATTCTTTGCCAGTCAGGAATTTCCACAGAATGCTGCTGGCCGCCTAGGCATAGGTGTAATGGGTGTTGTAGCACGGTGGTACACCGACAATCTCAAGGAAGAGATCAACAAGGGTTTTCGCAGCAAGATTGAGGCCGGGGAGTATCCTCATGCACCCCCTTATGGCTATCGCATGGGTCAGGGTTCCAATGGCTCCAAGCTACCGGTTCCAGATGCCCCGAAGGCCGAGACAGTTCGTACAATCTTCAAGCTAATGTCATCAGGCAAGCATACCATCGACACACTCCGAGATGAGGTTTTCCAACGCTATATGTACTTTTCCCCGAGGACACAACGCTGGACGCGTTCCCATCTGGCGAAACTATTGCGCCATCCCTTCTACATCGGCAAAATCCTCTGGCGTGGGCAGATTTACGAAGGCAAACATGAGGCACTTGTCGACGAGCAAACTTGGGAAAGAGTGCAACAAATGCTGGACGGTCGTAACCGCTGCAGCCACTACAAACGAAGGCATTTCACATACGGCCATGGGCTTATCAAGTGTGCCCACTGTGGATATAGCATTACTGCCGAATTGCATAAACAACGGTATACGTATTACAGGTGTGCCCAAATAAACCATTACGAGCATCCGGTTCGGCCAAGCTGGGTGCCAGAATCAGTGATCGAATCTCAGGTCACTGATATGCTGGATAGACTAATTCTGCCAAAAGAAATATACGATTGGGCACTGGCATATCTGAAAAACATACTTGAGAAAGATGTTGATGATGCAGAACAGGAGTTGCGAAACCTCAAGAAAAGAGCTACCGATGCACAAGCTACTTTGGACACGTCTTGCTGAAGGCCGCCCAAACTAAAGACAACCTCGCAGAGGAGTTTTTGCGTCTGGCCCGGCAAAAACAGAAAGAACTTGAACTGCTGCAAAGGCAGATCAATCAAGTTGAGTCTGGGAAACAAGTAAATAGCTACGATGCAGCAAAAATTTTAGAACTCGCACAACGTCTTTCACAGCAATACGTTGTATTCTCACCTGCCCAAAAACGCCAAGTTGTGGATTCGGTGTTTTTGAACTTACGACTCGATACTGTAAACCTTTGTGGTGAGTACAGGTTACCGTTCTCAATCCTTGTGGAAAGTCACAGGTGTCCACTCAAGTCGGGGCGACAGGACTTGAACCTGCGACCTCTTGCACCCCATGCAAGCGCGCTAGCCAAACTGCGCCACGCCCCGTCTAAGTAACCATATTCTAACGCAAGATAGTTGCCAACACAAACGTTTTCTTGATTTCCGTATGGGGATTCTGTCTTAACCGAAGTCTACGTCTCTGCTGGTGCTTGCGGTACCCGCCTGGACGGGTCTTTTGTGTTCTTGATTGATTTGGGCAAGGTTTTTCTAAAAAATTCTTGACAAAGTTAGCTATCCCTAACTATATTGGGAGGGATTTGGTAGAGTGGACAAGAACCTATGGCTGCTACGAGAAACAATAATCTGAGTGCCTCTTTGGAGGATTATCTTGAGGCTATTTTCAACATAGCCGGCGAGTCTAAAGCTGCCCACAGCAAGGACATAGCAAAGTCGCTGGGAGTATCCAAGCCTTCGGTCACGGGCGCGTTGCGAGTACTCAAGAGAAAGGGACTGGCTAATTACACGCCCTACGATTGTGTCACGCTTACCGGCTCTGGTCGGGCTGCCGCCGCCGAGGTTGTCCGTAAGCACAATATTCTCAAGTCCTTTCTTGTCAAGGTATTAGGTGTCGAAAAAGACGTTGCGCACAAAGCCGCCTGCAAAGCTGAACATGCCTTGGGGCAGGAGGTTATCGGCAGGCTTTTGTGTTTCATAGAATTTGTCACCACTGAAACTAAACGGGGCTACGACCTGGCGACGAGGTTCAGAAGATTCTGCAGAAAGAACTCACTGCAAAATAGCAACAGACAAGGCAATAGAGTGGGAGACGGCAAGTGATGGAGCTAACAAAATTAAGACCTTTGTCGGCGGTCGAGGCTGGCCGGACGGTTAAGTTAGCCGGCATAGAAGCGGGGCAGGGTCTGCGTAGCCGACTGCTGGCCATGGGGCTGGTGCCGAATGTGGAAATAACCGTTGTCAGCAGCGGCGGGCCAGGGCCTTTCATTGTAAACGTTAAGGGCACAAAGGTAGCATTGGGCAGAGGAATGGCACACAAAATTATGGTTGTGTAAATAGCGACCGCTTTGAGGCAAGTTTTTTTTGAAGATATTGTTTGCCAAGCCTAACTTTTCTTTTCAGCGTTTCAATTGGTGTTCAAAGATTATGATGAAGATTACCGTAGCCATAGCAGGCAATCCGAATAGCGGCAAGACCACCATATTCAACATGTTGACCGGCGCCCACCAGCATGTGGGCAATTACCCAGGTGTCACGGTGGAGAAGAAGCAAGGGCTGTGCAGATACAAAGACTGCGAAATGACGGTAGTCGATTTACCCGGGACTTACAGCCTGACAGCTTATTCGGTCGAAGAGCTTGTTGCCCGCAATTTCATAGTCGACCAACATCCCGACGTCGTGGTCGATGTTATTGACGCCTCCAATATCGAGCGAAATTTGTATCTGGCAACTCAGTTTATCGAGATGGGCGTCCCGTTGGTGTTAGCCTTCAACATGAGTGACATTGCAGAGCGAAGGGGACTGGTTTTTGATATCGAGCATTTGTTGAGGCTTTTGGAGGCGGCGATAGTTCCCACCGTTGGCAATAAGGGCAAGGGTCGAATAGAGCTACTCGATGCAATCGTTGCAACGGTGCGGCAGCCGAAGCGCCAGCGCGCGCACCAGGTCTACTACGGAACAGAAATTGAAGACGAAATAGGCCGGATCGAAAAAATCGTCGCAGAGAAAGCAAAGCAATTGGCCCAGAAATACGGCGCTCGGTGGGTTGCGCTCAAGCTGTTAGAGCAGGATGTCGAAGTGACCGCAAAGATTTCCAGCTCAGAGGTGCAGGACGCGGTCAGAGTCAGCATCGGGCATCTCAGGACTATTTTCGCAGAAGAGCCAGAGACAGTGATTGCCGACCGAAGGTACGGATTTATTTCAGGCGCCTGTCAAGAAACCATCAAAACTACGGTGGAGTCACGTCACAGTGCCAGTGACACGATAGATGCCGTGCTGATCAATAACATTCTCGGCCTGCCCGTCTTTCTGCTGCTTATGTACCTGGTCTTTGTGCTGACATTCAAGCTGGGCAGGTATCCTATGGGCTGGCTGGAGCTGCTCTTCGATTGGCTCGGCGCAAGCATAGCCGCTTTTTGGCCAACCGGCAGCGAGAGCTGGCTCAAGTCGCTTCTAATTGACGGCGTTATTGGCGGCGTCGGCGGCGTCCTGGTTTTTTTGCCTAACATCCTGATATTATTCCTGGCAATTGCAGTGCTGGAAGATTCGGGCTATATGGCGAGGGCAGCGTTTGTCATGGACCATGTGATGCACAAAATAGGGCTGCACGGAAAAAGCTTTATACCGATGCTTATCGGCTTCGGCTGTTCGGTGCCGGCTATTATGGGCACACGAATACTTGAGAACAGGCACAACCGGCTTACTACGATTATGGTGATACCTCTTATGAGCTGCGGCGCCAGGCTAACTATCTATGGGCTGATTATACCGGCCTTTTTCCCGGAGAACTTGCGCGGGCCGGTGCTATGGCTGATCTATCTGATCGGGATAGTGCTGGCAATTGTGTGCATCAAGATACTCCGGCTGACCGTGCTCAGAGGCGAGACGATACCGTTTGTAATGGAGCTTCCGCCTTATCGCATGCCCACACTTACGTCAGTCTGCATTCACATGTGGCAAAGAGGTTGGATGTATCTGAGAAAGGCAGGGACAATAATCCTGGGCGCATCAATTGTGCTATGGGCGGCGATGAGCTATCCCCAGCCCAGCCGAGCAGGTCTGGCCAATTTAGGCCCCGAGCATGCACGCCAGGTTCGATTGGAGCACTCGGTCGTTGGCCGATTGGGAAGAGTGATAGAGCCGGCCTTAAAGCCGCTCGGTTTCGACTGGAAGATTGGAACAGCCCTTATCGGCGCAGCCGTCGCCAAGGAGCTATTTGTATCACAATTGGCGATAGCATATTCGGCGGGTCGTGCTGACCGGCGGTCACAGACTCTGCGGGAAAAACTCCAGCAGGACTATACGCCATTGACGGGCTTTTGCATTATGTTGTTTTGCTTGATTAGCACGCCGTGTGTGGCAACCATCGCAATGACCAGGCAGGAAACAAACTCCTGGGCCTGGGCGCTCTTTCAGTTCTTCGGCCTGACCGCACTGGCTTATGTCATAACACTCATCGTCTATCAGCTTGGCACTTTCATAACTCTATCGTGACGAATCCTCTGTATTTTTTGCAGTTGACGTGCATAAGCCCTATCTGGTATACTGCACATCGGCAACTATAGGAGAAGCAGGCGGTCATACGACCGCAATTCTGCTGGCTTGCTTACAGGAGGAAGAAGGCAGAATAATAGGATATGAAAGCGACTCGAAAGTCAGAAATCCTGCGGATAATCCCTTTACTTATCGCGGTTTGCCTTATCAGCATACCTGCGAAGGCCAAATACGGCGGGGGTAGCGGAACGGCGGAAGACCCGTACCAAATCGCTACGGCAGCCGATCTGATCGCACCCGACGATCATGACAAACCGTTGGCCGCGTCCGGAGCGAAAAAGTGCTTGACAAGTCGGCTGTTCATAGATTATCCTCTTTACTGTTGCCCTGCTGATAATAGATGCAGGAACGGGCGACAGTCATTTATCCTACCCGGGATTTAGGCGAGGAGGGTCGTTCTCCCCGCGTAGAAGTGTGTGTGAGATACCTTCGGGTCCCTCACATCCACGGAGCCCCTTGCGTGGCTCGGAGTTGTCTTTGTGCCAATCACATTGCTGCAGAGGCTAAGATTCGATCTGGGAGCAGGAGGCCCTGCGGATTTCCCTCCTCAACAGGCTTTTGGCAAGTCCAATGCGGCCCCATGCAGATTCTTATGCTCAGAAATGGGCGTTTTCCATACGGCGAAATAGTAACTCGTAAACAGTGGCATTTTGTGGGAAGGGTAGAGAAATGAAGCTGCAAGAAAAATCAACAGTGTTGTTGTCGGCGTCGATGGTAGTCCTTTTTGTGATAAGCCCGCGAGTACTCGCCGGCCCCGATCTGCCGCTACAGAGCGGATTGGACTTCTATTTTACCGGCAACCAATCCTCGGGTATTTGGCCCGAATCGTATTGGGCCTCTCCGCCGTTATTTGCGGCCAACGATGGAGATGGTACGTTCACGTACAACGTCTATAATCTCAACAGCAACATGACGCCGGCGGCCGGTGTTCATGGCATACGATTGGACGCGCTGGGTGCGAACGGAGCGAACGGTGCAAACTCAGGTTTGTTTGACCTGTCCGCAGGCGGTAACGGCGGCGATGGTGGATCCGGCAGTTGGGTCGTGTTTATGCTAGCATTACCGCCATGGAAACACCTGGGTCCGGAGGTTAGCTTTGCTAGCGGCGGTTATGAGATTATAACGTCCGGCACGCAAGCTCACGGCATCTACGCAGCAAGCATAGGGGGCAACGGCGGTAACGGGGGTTCGGACGATGCGTGGGTGGATGCCGTTGGCGGTGACGGGGGAGACGGGGGCTATGGCTGGGACGTGATTGTCAATAGCAATGGCGGCATCCACACTGGTGGCGATTTCTCTCCCGGTATCTACGCAGTTAGTCAAGGGGGCAATGGCGGCAATGGCGGCTCGGCCGAATCCGGTGGCTATGCTGAGGGCGGCAAAGGCGGCCAGGGACGTAGCGGCGGCCCCGTCAGTGTCCACAACTACGGCAGCATCGAGACCGCCGGCAATTCCGCCGATGGCATTGTCGGCAAGAGCCTTGGTGGCGCAGGTGGAAGTGGTGGGTACGGCGGCGGTGCGGTCGGCGTTGGCGGCGGTGCTCTCGGCAGTGGTCCAGGCGGTAATGTCGTAGTCGGCAATACGGGGGATATCCTGACATCCGGCGTGGACTCTCGCGGCATCTTAGCCCAGAGCGTCGGTGGATTCGCCAGCGGTGGCGGCGGCGCCGGCGGCGTGTTTGGCTGGGGCGGCAGCGGAAACAGTGCCGGTGACGGGGGAGATGTCACGGTGACCAACAGCGGGACCATCACGACGGAGGGTGACAGTTTGGAGCTTACCAGGGCCGCCATATTTGGCCAGAGTATCGGCGGCGGAGGCGGCAACGCCAGCGGCTCCGGTGGGGTGGTTGTCCTCGGTGGCGGCGGTTCCGCTGGTGGTAACGGCGGCAACGTGGCGGTTGGCAACAGTGGTCAGCTCCAGACTTGGGGGATAGACATCTATGGGATCCTGGCCCAAAGCATCGGGGGCGGCGGCGGTTCGAGCGGCGGTTCCGGCGGGCTTGTCAGTATCGGCGGCAGCGCCAACAGCACCGGCGATGGCGGCACCGTCACGGTGGTCAACGACGGGGCCATCCACACACAGGGTGGTGGCTCGGACAGCATTTTCGCCCAGACCATCGGGGGAGGGGGCGGCACGGCGGGCAGCACGGGCGGCCTGGTTGCCATTGGTGGCGCCGGTTCGGCCGGCGGTGACGGGGGCACTGTCAACATCACGAACCGCGGCGTGCTCCAGACCGGTGGCAACGATGCCATCGGGATCGACGCCCAGAGCATCGGGAAAGGCGGCGGCTCAGGCGCGGGTGCCGGGGGGCTCGTTGCTATCGGTGGCAGTGGCTCCGGCACCAGCCACGGGGGCGTTATCACAATTGACAACAGCGGCGCCATAACCACCGCCGGCACCAACTCGGCCAGCATCTCCGCCCAGAGCATCGGGGGCGGCGGCGGACGTGCGCGTATGGGCGGCGGCCTGTTCTCGCTCGGCGGCTCGGGCGCGGGCGGTGGGAACGGAGGCACGGTCAACGTCACGAATAGCGGGTTGCTCCAGACCGCCGACGACGATTCCTTTGGGATCGTCGCCCAAAGCGTCGGCGCCGGCGGTGGTTCCGGCGGGGGCTCCGGCGGACTGGTCGCTATGGGCGGAAGCGGAGACAGCACCGGCAATGGCGGCAGCGTCACCGTACAGAACAGCGGGGCTATCACCACGGCCGGCAACCGCTCGGACAGCATCTTCGCCCAGAGTATCGGCGGTGGCGGCGGAGTCGCTGGTGGTCGCGGCGGAACAAGTTATAGCCCTCTTGTGTCTATGGGCGGCAGAGGCGGCGCGGGGGGCAGCGGTGACGTGGTCAGGGTCAACAATAGCGGTGACCTGGAGACTTCCGGGGGCAACTCCAGTGGGATCCTCGCCCAAAGCGTGGGCGGCGGCGGCGGGGCGGGGGGGGCGGCCTACGATGTGGGACTGGGGTTTGCCTACGCCCTGGGCGGCGGGAGCACCGGCGGCGGTGACGGTGGGCAGGTCGATGTCGACAGCGCAAATGCTTCCATCCTCACGGCCGGCGTATCCTCGCATGGAATCCACGCCCAGAGTGTGGGCGGAGGCGGCGGCAGCGGGGGAAACGCTTACACCGTAGCAGTCGGGGTGGAGTTCTCAGAGACTGCCGCGCTCGGGGGATGGGCCGGTGCCGGCGGTAACGCGGCTGCTGTCAACATCACCAGCGGTAGTACGATCACTACACAGGGCGCACAGGCTCACGGCCTGTATGCCGAGAGCGTGGGTGGCGGCGGCGGCTCCGGAGGCGATGCCGTCACTCTGTCTGCGACGATCGGGGGGGTGGAAGGACTGCCAGGAGTGGGCATTGGCTTTAGCCTCGGTGGTTGGGGGGGCGACGGAGGCAATGGGCAGGCAGCGACAATTACCAGCACCGGGAATATCGCTACCTCCGGCTCCCGCTCTTACGGCGCCCATGCCCAGAGCGTGGGCGGTGGCGGCGGTGACGGCGGCATCAGTGTGAGCGGCGGTCTGAGTTTCAAGAGCATGGTCGCGAACATGGCTATGGGGGGCTTTGGCGGGTATGGGGGCGCAGCCAACAAGGCTTTCGTTGACAGCGCTGGCAGCATCGATACGCAAGGCGATTCCGCCTACGGCATCCTCGCCCAGAGCGTGGGTGGCGGCGGCGGCGCGGGCGGCAACAGTGTCGCACTGACCATCGCTTTGCCTGGCCTCCAGGATATGGTGCAACAACTCATCGTGCCCAAAATGAGTCCACGCTCGACGATTGGAGGTTCAGGCGGCTCGGGCGGCGTTGGCGGCGAAGCTGAAGTCACCAACAAGGGCCCAATTACCACACAGGGTAGTCTTGCCCACGGCATCCTGGCGCAGAGTATCGGCGGCGGGGGGGGCGCCGGTGGCGACGACATGTCATTGGGTTTCTCAGTGATTCCCAACCCCGCGGAACTGCTGGAGGTCGCCAGGTCCGTCTTTCTCGACGGCGGCCTCAAGATGGGCGCCAGTGGCGGGTCGGGCGGCAGTGGTGGCATTGTCACCGTGGACAATAGCGGCGACATCGCTACCCAAGAGGATTTTGCCACCGGCATCCTCGCCCAGAGCGTCGGTGGCGGAGGGGGTGTCGGCGGACTGAGCATCAAGGATAAGTACGGATTGATTCAACTGGCGTCCTCTCTGAAACTCGAACGCAGCAGTGGCGGCAACGGCAGTGGCGCTGCGGTCAACGTCAACAACAGCGGTGACATCACGACCCACGGCGGATTTGCGCACGGCATCCTCGCCCAGAGCATCGGCGGCGGAGGGGGCTTTGCCGGGATCAAGGATGATGTCGGCGTCAGTACGCTCGTTGATTCTCTCGTAGCCGCCGGCGTTTCCGTTGATGGCTCGCTGGGCTTCGGGGTCGGCTTCGCCGGCAGTGCCGGCGGCTCGGGCTCGGCGGGCGCGGTCAGCGTCACTCACACCGGTAGCATCACGACGCACGGCGATACGGCCCACGGCATCCTCGCACAGAGTGCAGCGGGGTCTGGCACGGCCGGTCCGGTCACCGTCACGCTTGCCAGCGACATCACGGCCAATGGCGTGAACTCCGACGGCATCCATGCACAGAGCGTCGGTGGTAGCGGCCGTGGCAATATCTCCGTCAACATCGGCGGCGGCACGGTCCGAGGCGGCTCGGGCAGCGGCGCTGGAGTGAACATCGACGGCGGAGCCAATAACACGCTCACCAACGCCGGCAGCGTCTCCGCTCTCAGCGGTACAGCGATCATCGGAGGTATCGGCAACGACACAGTCCATAACAACGGCATCATCACCGGCTCGGTCAATCTCGGCACCGGGTCAAACGTCTTCAACAACAATCCAGCCGGAGTATTCAACTCGGGTGCAATCGTCAACCTTGGCGGGGGCAATGCATTCACCAACGCCGGAGTTTTCTCGCCCGGCGGTTTAGGAACGGCTCTCAATACCACCCTCATTGGCGACCTCATTCAGTCGCCCTCGGGCCTCTTTGAGATTGAAATTGGGGGATTTACGCCGGGGTCATTCGACTTTATAGACATCACAGGTACACTGACGGGTGAGCTGGACCCCCTAGGCTTGCCCTTGCCGACGGGCAATGTCAACTTCTCATTCCTGTCGGGCTATGACATTGCTTCGGAGATTGCCCCTGGACAGACTATGACACTTCAGTTCTGGAATGCTGGTTATCTGGGAAGCTTCGCACCCACATTGTCATATGGTTTCTTAGGCAGCCCTTCGGGCTTTCAGTTTAATGTGTTTCAACAGAATAACGGATTGTACTTTCAGGCTGTCCACCCCATTCCCGCTCCAAGTGCTTTTCTGCTTGGATGCATTGGCCTCGGCGTTCTCGGCTGGGCTCGCCGGAGGGTGAGATTGTGAATTGGCTGTCGCAGTCAGGTGGGGCTGCCAGAGTATATATCAAGGATATCCGCCTGACGAAGCGGACGCCGTAGGAGCGTGCTGGATTCTCGAAGACAGGGACTATCAGTACTTGGCGTGGGCGTTCGTCGTCGGGGATTTCGACGCTGATGCTGATACCGACTTTGCCGACTTCTGCATCCTTGCTGAACATTGGCTTGCAGCCGACGGCAGCTTCTGGTGCGGCCAGGGCTGTGATCTAACTAACGATGGCAGCGTCAACTGGCAAGACCTGATGATTTTTGCCGAGAACTGGCTCCGTTAGATTATGTGTGAATATGGAAATGGTGCGAATTATCGCACCCTACGTGCTGATAATTGGCTGACCGGGGTGGCACCATAAGGCGCGAATTGTAAATTGACAATTTTGAATTGTCTTAAAGACGGGACACCATACCGGCAGCATTTCCCGGGTCACGGGTCCCGGGTCATGAGCGACAAATTCGCCTTACGCGGAGTAGATAATAATTGCTCCGACGGCCAGAATGATTGCAGCCAGAACCCGAGAAAGCAGCAGCGACTGTTTTTGATACCAGTCAATCATGGGTCTTATTCTTGTTGGTCCCAACATAAATACCAGCAGTCCCGATATTAGGAAAAGAATCCCAAACACAACGATTACCCAGGTGATGTCACATTCGCGGGCGCCGAGCAAGAACACGACTGCCAGCGCAAGCCGGACCAGTCCCGCCAGGTACACGCGTATGCCCTTCTTGAAGAATTGGATGATGAGCTTCATAACAGTAGGCTTCACGAGGAACACAATCGCGATAGAGACGATGATTATGCCTATGATTTTAATAACCGTGCCCATAGTGCTTATCCTTCCTTGTCGCCTCGTTATGTGACTTATTCGGGATTCTCGGCGGCGTTTTTGGGCGTCCCGTTACCTGTTGCAGGCTTCATGGCTCGGCTCATCGATTGGCTCTATCAGATCGATGTCTATCTCCACGCTTGCTGCCTGGCCGAGCATATCTATCTGCAAGAGCAAACGCGCGACGTTTTTGATCTGGATGACAATTCCCTCCAAGCCCAGCAGCGGCCCAGCTATGACCCGGCACCGTTGGCCGGCCTTGATGTATTTATACGGCGTCAGGGGAGCGCCGGCTCGAAGAGCTCGCTCGAATTGCACCAGCTCGTCAAGCAGTTTCTCTTGATCTTTTACCTCAATTACATTTGCCACACGGTTTGTCCGCAATAGTTCCACGCGTTCTTTTTCCTGGCCACAAAAGAATAGATACCCGCTGAATAGCGGCAGTAACGAGCGGAACGTCCTGTGGCTTCGCCGCTGAACCTTCCAGGTCATAGGCAGAAAGTAACTGATGTTCTTGGCGACTAAATCTTGCGCCAGAGCTTTTTCGTTTCTGCTTTTGGTGTGGGCGACCCACCATAGGCCGGTAAAATCACTGATTGATTGTGCTTCCGGCCAAATGAGAGGTGGATTTTCGCTCTCTTTAAGCAAGTTTGTGCTCCCTATCGTTACTGTGCAATTAGCATACAGACCCGCTCGTTCTCACGACGGGCCGACGAATCCAAGCATTTGCCCACTCTGGCAATCATTAAACCGCTATTTCCTTTTAGTCGATTAATCAAACGGAGAATCAGTTTAGATGTATGCGGGCAAAAAGTCAAAACAATTGCCGATTTGCTTCCGACTGTTTCTGCTTGACGCTTGACGGTGGGGTTTCTATTATGAATTTGTCCATTTCTATAGTAGTAGCAATGCAGTTGGAGCAATAATGGCTAAATCACTGATTGGGGCGCACCGTGCTGCCTCGCGAAACAAACTTCCAAGAGCGGCTGCCAAGGGCAACCTGAACGTCCTATTCACCTGCATCGGCAGACGGGTTGCCTTGCTCAATTGCTTTCGTAGCGCTGCAAGGCAGCTAAAAGTAGATGCCTCGTTTTTCGGCACCGATACCACACATTTATGCTCTGCTTTGCAATTATGCGATAAGGGTTTTTTGGTTAAGCCGATAACACACGCCGGCTACATAGAGCAGCTGCTCACGATTGTCAAAGACAACACCGTAAGGTTGCTCGTTCCTACTGTTGATTTAGACTTGAAGCTTCTGGCACAGAATAAGCCAAGGTTTGCTGCCTTAGGTTGCCAAGTGCTGGTCTCCGATCGCAAAGTAATCGAGGTTTGTCAGGATAAGAGAAAAACGTATCGGTTTTTACTGAAAAATGGCTTTGATACCCCACTTACCGCCGGCGTTCGCTCGGCCATCTCCAGGCAGTTCCCGGCCCGTAAGCTTACTTGGCCCTGCTTTTTGAAACCCTGGGATGGTTACGCCAGCAGAGGAAATGCAGTCGTGAACAGCCGGAAGGAACTATTGTTTTTCGCCAGGCGGATACCAAATGTTATCTGTCAGGAGTTTGTCAGGGGCACTGAGTATACCTGCGACGTATATGTGGATTTTGGGATGAAGGTTCGCTGCGTTGTACCGAGAAAACGCATCGAGGCAAGAGCCGGCGAGGTCAGTAAGGGCCAGGTGACAAAACATGCCCGCATTATGAGCGAGGCCGCCAGGCTGGTGGCGGTCCTCGGGGCAGGGCCTGGTGTTATAACTTTGCAACTATTTTTAACCCCGGATGATAAGGCGAAGTTCATCGAGATAAATCCCCGGTTTGGGGGCGGCGTTCCGCTGTCAATCAAGGCAGGCGCCAACTTCCCAAAATGGATATTGCAGGAGCTGCTCGGCAGGAAAACAAATATCCGCTTTGACGGCTTCAAAGACAACTTAGTCATGCTTCGGTACGACAGTGAAGTCTGGCTGGAAGGCCCCAGAGCTGAAAGAGGCAGCAAGTGATATTTGCCAATTTACTGCACAATATAATTGGGCCGCACAGGTCGGTTGGATGGGTTGTCAACTTTTGGCCTGTATTGGTGGTGTCTTTCGCAGGATCGCTGGCCGCTACCTGGCTGTGCAAAAAAATAGCCATAAAATTTGGAATCGTCGATAGACCTGATAATCTGGTCAAGACACACAAAGAGCCTATAGCATATCTTGGTGGCGTGGGTATTCTCGTTGGCCTGACAGTTGGGGCATTGGTTGGTATAGGCTGTTTGAGAAACGAAGAATTCTTTAGCCCCGCGCTGAAATGGCTGCTGGGTATATTAGCTGGCGGGGTGATCGCATGTTTCGTTGGACTGACCGATGACATATTCAACATGAGGCCGCGACATAAATTTCTGGGCCAAATCTGCGCTGCCATAGTGCTGTTGCTCGTAGGTATTACGCCAAATCTGCATTACGTTGCTGACCCTCTGGGTCTGCCGCTGCCTGAGTCCCTGGACACGATTCTGAGCATCCTGATTGTAATATTCTTTGTTCTCGGCGCGACGAATTCGCTGAATTTGCTCGATGGTCTTGATGGGCTTTGTGGTGGTGTGACGGCGGTTATTACGGTTGCAATGCTGCTTTTATCCATACACTTAGCGACCTGGGGATACAGCAAGGTCGGTGACCCTGTGCGGATTATAATATGTCTTGGCCTTGTAGGCGGAGTCTGTGGGTTTTTGCCCTTCAACAGGTATCCGGCTAAGATATTCATGGGTGACGCCGGCAGTATGCTCTTGGGTTTTATGGTTGCTGCGCTGATGCTGCTATTTGCCGAGCGAGTTCCGCGATGGTGGCTGGCTTCAATCGTCGTGTTTGGCCTGCCGATTCTGGATACGGCTGTGGCATTGGTAAGGAGGCTCCTCAATTACCGACCTCTGTTTGTCTCTGATCGCGGCCACATCTACGACCAGATGATTGATAGAGGAATACCGCTGAAAAAGACCGTTGCTATCTGCTACGTGCTCGCCGGCGGTTATGCTGTGATTGGTTTGGTGATGAGCCAGATAAGAACCTGGTATGCTGCGGGTATGTATGTTATTGTCTTTGTGGTTTCAGGCTTAGTGATATGGAAGAAGGGTTACTTAAAAATGGAGGGGCTGCGCGGTGCTATTCCGGGAAAACGCCGGTCTTTGAATTGATTGACATGGATAGGTTATACCGTTTCGCCGGTTCTAAACCAAGATGGTTTGATATGAAATGGATAATGTCAACAATTTTGGCTTTAGTTTTCTACCCGATGCTCTGTCAGGCACAGGTCATCAATACTGGTCCCCTGCCGTCACCGATAGTCACACGAAACTCCGTAGAAGTCTGCCTGAATAGTAGGTACTCACAGCATACTCTGAATAGAACCGCAGCCAGTACCCAGCAGATAAGTAATGTCCTTTGGGCTGCGGGAAGAGCTCCGTTTACAGGCTCTTACAGGAATATATATGTCGCCACACCGAGTGGGACATATCTATATGACCCGGTTGGCCACTCACTAAGCTGGCATTCGAACGAAGTAACGTCTGATGGCGCCTTTGCGATTAGATATGAAAGCGAGCTTGATTTCGATGCTGGGGTTTGCTTTATGCCGGCAATGCTCGCCTCTGTCTCTTTATGGAAGAGTGCTGAATCGCCAATGGCGAACTGCCCAAAAGGAATTGGATACCCAAAGACACGGCTAATTTTTGGAGTACAGGCAGGCAAAGGCCTAACACCTCAATTGTTGGTGCATCCCTCTGTACCAGAAGGTGAGCCTGGGTGGCTGCCGGACCCTTCAACTGCGGGCGATAACAGCCTTGAAGAAGTCTTAGCCAATCTGAAGTACGTCAGCAGTTTTGCTGAAACGAATTTGACGCTGCGGCAAATTTCCCAGATTCTATGGGCAGGATATGGTTGCACCGCTCATACGACAAGTAACAGTAGGGCGGGCTTAACCGTTCCCTCAGCCTACGCTAACTATTATTTGACGCAGAGCATTTATTTGGTAAATGAAAGTGGCGTCTATCGTTATCATAATAGAAACCCTGCCACAAACACGGCCACCAGAGACCATAGAATCGAGAAAATAACCTCTGCTCGTGTTAGAGGTCCTCTGCAATCTGATGATGTTAGAGGTAGTCTGCGATCTGCCGTTAGTGGTTTGCCTGCGGCGCCGTGTTATGTCGTGCTTTGCCTCGATTCTTCCTACGTAGCGCAGCAGTACGCTCAATTAGAGACAGGTTTTGTGGCCGGCAATATGCTTATCCAGGCCACCGCAATTGGTCTGGGCTGTCACTTTAAGTCCAAGCTGACCTCGGCCGAGCAGAAGAATATTCAAGCCATCACAAATATACCTGCGTCACACATTCCCCAGGCGATGGTCAGCATAGGTCCGATAGGAGTCCTGGTGTCTATTTCTGTGGTTCTTCAAGGTGATGGCCGCCCTGATGCGGGGTGGGTCGCTCCATTGACCGTTAGATTCTTTCCTCCAGGGGCTGATGTATCAAATGATACTCCGACATACGAATTCAACCTGACCACCGCCAAGTCTCCTGCTGGTGGCTTGGCCATCTGCGAGGCTAAGGGCATCGCGCCAGGCAGCTATGATATCACCGCGCGTAGCGAGTCGACTCTGATAAATGTCAAGAGAAACGTGGTCGTTTCTGCGCCAAACACGTCTGTCGACTTGGGCACACTTCTGGAAGGCAACGCCAACCAGGATAACATAGTTAATTTCGATGATTATGCCATCCTGTCGAGGTGCTGGCTGTCGTCCCAATCGCAGGCGGAGTATGACGTAAGGACGGATTTCGACCGCAATGGGCTTATTAACATTTCTGACCTTCGTCTGTTGGCAGCCGATTGGCTAAGCATTTCCCCAGTAGAAATCCCGTAGGTTGCAAAAACTCATACGACCAATATAGAGCTGTGGCAAC
>CAZMLE010000082.1:0-16599 GCA_964567045.1 uncultured Pirellulales bacterium
CAGGAAGCCCAGCGTTCCATACCCTTTCAGCAATGGAACATACCAGCGGCTTATGCTGTCCAACTTCATCACCAATATATTGCATGTGGCCTCCAAATATGAGGATGGGTATTTTCTTTTCGATTCCCACTTTCACGTAGCGGTCAACAAATTGAGGATGGAAACACGTCCCCATGTGGGCATCCAAATGCGTAGGCTCGATCCCCATGGATATAGCCTTATCGATTTGAGCACGAATCTCCGTTTCGACTTCGTCAGCCGTAGCGTGAGCAACCACATCGGGAACATTTCGCCACAAGTAACCATGCTTGTCCACAAGGCCTGGTACAGCCAGCCTGCCGGCAACTGGCCCCCATCGATAATTGTTCCATTCCGATGTGAGTGTGAGATGGAGACCGGCATCAATGTGTGGATGCTCCTTCAGATAGGCTGCAAACTCCGGCACCCAGGAACATGGCATCATGATGCTCAGCGATGTAGCGATGCCATCCTCAATGGCCTTTGTTGCTCCCATGTTCGAATCATGTGACATACCGGCATCATCCACATGGAAAATCACGACTTTTGTGCCCACTGGCCATCCCAGGCGCTCAGCAAATGTTAGTTCTTGGGCACGTGCTGTGGCGGATCTTGTGAGAACCATGGCCAGCAGCAAGCTGATCTTGACGATCTGATTCAATAACATAAGACTTCCTCTTGATTGGGCTCTCGGCGATTGATGCCGAAAGCCGGTATCGATATCTGAAATACTATTTCCCATGCAGCCAATATACCAAGACCTTTAACTCTGAGCAAGCGCCGGACATATATGACCTTTTTGCCATGATTGCAGCGTATAGCGTCAAGCGTTTTTTTTGCTAAGTCTGTATCGGCACAGCGAAGAGAGAGAGTTGTTGCTATCTGTGGCAGGGAATCATTCTGACGGGATTTACAGGATTATCCTGTTCATCCTGTCTAAATAAACCAATGGCCTTCCCACGGGCGAATTGGCGATGACTGAGTGACATCATTGGGGCCTGTGAGGTTCGCATGGGTGATGTCAGTATACAGAGCAAAAACTTCTTGATTGCAACTGCGGCACCCTGTAGAATAGCACGAAGCTGGTGAAGACCCCGCAATAAATTGCGGGGCTAACCGGTTAACCCCGCCATCGCATGGCGGGGTCAATGCTGAAAGGAGTCATTAAATGGCAAAAAGGAAACTCGTCAGGGGTCGCTGGTCAAGCGATGAGATCAAGTTGCTTAAGAAATCGTTCCCGAATGCAAGCACCAGAGAAGTTGCCGGCCAACTTGGACGGTCTGCCAAGTCAGTAGAGCAGAAGGCATCTAAGATAGGCCTAAAGAAATCCAAGAAGCATCTCAAATCCGTTGGCCGAGCATAAACGGAGATAAGCACAGGCGGGTTCTGACGCTTGCTGGAGGCTTCTTTCTTTTCTTCGTATGGACTCGGCATTTTCTAGATGATGGCGGACGGACTTTTGTTCTTCGCGTATCGGCTTTAGTCGGGTTCACCAGCCGCTGGTATGGATGATATCAAGTGGTTTTCTCTAATCTTGTATCGGCACAGCGAAGAGAGAGAGAGAGTTGTTGCTATCTGTGGCATGGCCTTACCAACGGGCGAATTGGTGACAGGCAACATAATCGACGTGACGACCTGACAACAGTCGTCCCCCCGTAAACCGCGAGAAACCTATTGGACAGGTCTTGCCAGCTAACAGAGCCAGTGCGCGCGCACGAACGCGGGCCTAAAATGGCCCTTTTCGGCACTTGCCTGATTTTAGGCCAGTCTTTGTAAGTGTCTGTCAATACAAATTTAACATCAATTCCAATGAAACTTACAAACTGCGACTATTAAACTATTTGGTAAAAGGTCTTCTTCGGTCTTGGTGCCGGATAAGCGACACCTGTGAAGGTTAGTTTTGAATCAATTGCAGGAATTCCTACCAAAGGTTATAATGCCTGGTGACTCCTGGTTTTCTATGCCTAGGCAGACAGAGAACTGCCAAGTTAGAAGTATTGCAAGCACAGCCTGATTTACGACACGTCTGGTATCGTAAAGGGGTGACCAGCCATACCAGCGTCGCTAAAACGCAGTACGTGTGAAATAGCAGCTTAAGCGAAGGTGCAGATTTGGCCTCGTAGAGGACTATGAGGAGTAAAGCAATGATCGATCACGAAAGAAAGTGCACCGGATGTGTGCGACAAGGATTTACCTTAATAGAGCTTTTGGTGGTAATCGCCATCATCGCAATACTCATGGCAATCCTGATGCCCGCACTCAATCGGGCCAGAGAGCAGGGCAGACGCGCGGTTTGCCTTAACCATATAAAGACACTGACACTTTGCTGGATTATGTATGCAGATGATAACGATGACAGGATTGTTAACGGCGAAGCCTATTGGGCCCCTACCGCCACCCCCGCTGCACCCGTGCCCACATCTGGTCCTCATAGGGGCGAGCGCTATTGGGTAGGCAACGATTGCGCCACTGGTTTCACGCAGGGAGAACAACGACCGCAAGACATACAAATACAAGCTATCCGACTCGGAGCGCTATTTACATACTGCAAAAGCGAAAAGCTTTACCGGTGCCCGACCGGTATTCGTGGAGAGATGCGCACGTACTCCACAGGTTATGGTATGAATGGTTGTTTCGATGCAGCTGGAACTTATATTGGTAACGAGGGAGTGAGAGTGGGCAAGACGGTGTTGATGGTTAAGAGGAGAACAGAGATTACCGTCCCCACTCCGGCATGTAGACTAGTTTTTCTTGACGAAGGCCGGATAACTCCGGATAGTTATGCTATTCATTACGTTATTCCCAAATGGTGGGACCCACCGTTTGTCCGACATGCTGACGGCACGAACGTCTCTTTCGCTGATGGCCACAGCGATTACTGGAAGTATGGAGGAGCAGAGACGATAAAGGTCGGCAAGATGGCAAACCCACCGCACCATTATGCGCCTACTACCAACGAGGGCCTGGCTGATTTGCAAAAGATGCAGAAGGCTGTCTGGGGCAGATTAGGATATTAACTGACGCCGTAAACCTGACTTGTTAATCCCGGGTGCTTCTATCTTGGCCTACTAAATAGAGTTCTTCTGGAGGTTGCAGCGAAGGAGAAGTTTTCTGACCCTTTGTGTTCCAGTTCCCTGATGTCCGGGCTGTCCTGCTCATAGCCACTTCCTTGCGAACTCCTGGGCCCCGTTGCAGCTCCCCCCGTCACTTGCAGACCTGTGCTACTCAACATAGTCTCTGAGACCCTTTCCATACTCATCAAGTGGTGGTTGGCCGTATTGTCTGACATAGTCGGCGTCGATATACACAGCAAATGAGGTGATGTGCCGAATCCCACGTTTGGCATAAGCCGCTATATCTTCGAGAAATACATCCCTCCGCCAGGGCAGCCTCTTTTTGGCGTCTCGTTTCCACGAGCTAAACAGCGATACATCCAGCCAATACTCCAGAACCTGTGCGTCTTCTTTGCCAAATACCTCAAGATTGGCGTCCAATAAATCCAGATATCGGCCGTGCTGACCTTCCTTAGCCTCCCGACGGCTTATTGATTCACTCCAAGTTCGACTGATCGGCGCGAATTCCAAGAAGATGCCGGGCATTGGCTTGACCTGAGTGGGTGGGTCCATGGTCTTGGCATACGCCAGGTGCGCCACTGTAGCCTGCCTGTCGATCTGTCGCAAAGCCTTCAGCATCTCGTTTTCCAATATCAGCGCCTGCTCACTGTCCGAATAGATGCGACAACGCGAGCATCTACACATGGGCTTTCCATCATCGATCCAATAGAAGTAACGGCTGGTTGTTGGCTTGAGAATGTTGGCATATTTGACAGCGTTTCTGCAAATAATGTCTATTGCATTGGAAGAATGAACACAGCAGTTAAAGTCCGAACATCGTTCACCTTTCTCGTTCATTGGAAACATGGAGGGATCTTTCTCGAACAGTTCACGCGAAAGCAGATCGCTCATGGCGTGCAGCTCATGCTCCACCGCAATCCCTGTTTCTCTACACTGAACAAGGAATTCTCGACCCCTGTCGGATCGAATGAATTTCGATACCTCACTTGGCGTTACGTGCGTGGCAATCGTCGTCAGTCCGGCCTTAGCAGCTTGCTGAGGCCAGTCCCAAGTCGATAGGTCTGGAGTCGTTAAAACCACCCCTCGCGTTTTGAAAAACGGCTCACGACCTTCCCGATAACTCTGTGCAAATGCTGGTAGGCTGAAGCATGATCCAACTGAGGCAGTAACATGCAAACTAGCGCACAGAAACTGCCGACGTGATAGACTTTTGTCACATAACGGTGTCTCCCTTACTGCTATCATCGTGTTTGTATTTCTTTTCTGTTTCTTGTCTGGCAATAGCGAGTCTATCACTTCCATGGTTTGATAGCTATCTATGATAGGCTTTTGACAATAAACCTGTTCATTACAGAAATCCCCTTGATATGATTCTACTTCACTT
The DNA here is from genome assembly GCA_964567045.1 of uncultured Pirellulales bacterium. Taxonomy (GTDB): domain Bacteria; phylum Planctomycetota; class Phycisphaerae; order Sedimentisphaerales; family Anaerobacaceae; genus JAFNGF01. Next base: position 4,477 of record CAZMLE010000082.1, read on the forward strand.
TTTCAGAGTCATCAACGCCTTTCGCTAATTTGGACTAAGCGCCTTCAAATCCATTCGCTCCCTTCCCCCCAGGGTCAGGATCACCGCAAACGACAAACCCACCGAATATCATGTCTCGACAACGGTCGTTTCATATAGGGGTAATGGTGATAAAAGATCCAGCATCTGTCCGCGAGGCTTGGGTGTGCAGATGGCGAACTTCCTCGAGAGATCTAAAAAGCGACCTGGTGGGTTTCAGCATTGACTAGTTGAAATCCAACTGGTTACAATTGGTCAATTAGCAATAAATAAATATTGGAGCTTCCCATATGTACAAGAGCAAATCATTCATACTGTTGCTGACCTTTGTTAGCACCGTCTCTCTTCACACCAACAGCTTTGGCACTAATTCCAAAGGGTACAACAGCTGGGAGGCCTCGCCTGAACTGATTGAGAAACTTACTAAACGGGACCCCAAGACCAATTATTACGAGGAAAAAGTCCGGGAATACATCTTGCCTGATCCGCTCATCATGTCCGGCGGGTCAAGGGTGACCGAGGCACAAACGTGGCGGACCAAGCGCCGACCAGAAATACTCGAGCTTTTCCAAACCCACGTGTATGGTCGATCACCCATTGGCCGACCCAAGAACATGACTTTCAAGGTCTTCGACCTGGATGGCACGGCATTAGCCGGTTTGGCTACCCGCAAGCAAGTGGCAGTACGCTTCACAGGAGATAAAGATGGGCCGAGCATGGACATTCTTATCTATCTGCCCAATGGCGTTGAGAAACCTGTTCCCACATTCGTGCTGCTGAATTTTGGCGGCAACCAGACCATTCACCCTGATCCAGCGATCAAGCTGGCGGAGAGCTGGATGCGCCCCGGGCCGCCAGCGGTAGTGAACAATCGCGCGACAGAAGAGTCTCGCGGTCGTGATCGTGCCAGCTATCCGGTGGAGAAGATCCTCAAGCGTGGCTACGGCTTGGCTACCATCTACTATGGTGACATTGACCCAGACTTCCACGATGGTTTTAAGAATGGTGTACACGGGTTCTTTGACAAATTGGTCAACGGCAAGCGAGCACCCGATGCTTGGGGCTCAATCGGAGCTTGGGCATGGGGATTAAGTCGGGCCGTGGATTATTTCCAGACCGACAGCGACATTGATCACAAACGGGTTGCTGTGCTGGGGCACTCGCGCCTAGGCAAGACGGCGCTTTGGGCCGGAGCCCGCGATGAACGGTTCGCATTAGTTATTTCCAATGACTCCGGCTGCGGAGGCGCGGCATTATCGCGGAGGCGCTTCGGCGAAACCGTCAAGCAAATTAACGCCAGTTTTCCTCATTGGTTCTGCGATAATTTCAACAAGTACAACGACGAAGAAGACCGTTTGCCTGTTGATCAGCATATGCTTGTTGCATTGATGGCGCCTCGGCCGGTATACGTGGCCAGTGCCGACGAGGACCTCTGGGCCGACCCGCGTGGTGAGTTTCTTTCCTGCAAGAATGCCGAGCCGGTCTATAACCTTCTGGGGTGCAACGGTCTGGATGTCAAGGAGATGCCTGCTCTGAATAGCCCCATCCAAAAGGGCAGGATCGGCTATCATATTCGCACCGGCGGACATGGCCTGACCGAATACGACTGGCAGCAGTATATGGACTTTGCCGACAGACACTTCAGAGGAGCGGAACCCTCTTCTCGCGATAGAACTGATGTTGTTTTCTTCTGCGATTTCGAGCCGGACAACTGGTACGAGCAATTCGGTATGCGCAGCAGGCCCGAACGCATCGACGTAGTTTCATCCGATCCGGCGCGAAAGTTCGAGCCGCTGGCAGGCAGGGCGATCCGAATTAAGATTGACCGCGGCGGGCATTACGGCGCAAGCATCATGTACCGTTTCAAAGACCAGATCGGCAAGGAACCCCAAGAGATTTACTTCCGCTACTACCTGAGGTTAGCCGATGACTGGGATCCGGAAGGAGGGGGCAAACTGCCCGGTATCTCCGGGACCTATGGCCGGGCTGGTTGGGGTGGCCGCCAGTCGGACGGACGTAACGGATGGTCGGCTCGTGGCCTGTTCAAAAGGCAGGTCGATGGGAAAACGCCTATTGGCTACTACTGTTACCATGCGGATATGAAGGGCCGCTACGGATCCGATTGGATATGGGATGTGGGAAAACGGGGCTACCTGGAAAACAATCGCTGGTACTGATTCGATGAGACATAATAATTGAAGGGATCAGGCTTTAATCCGTCGCCCGTGACCCGTGACCCGTCGCCCGAGGCACGAGCGACGAGCGACGAGCGACGAGCAGCGCTTGGAATTGACAGCATTCACCTAACCAGAGATTTCACAGATTAACACGGAAACTCAGTAGAGACTTCAGGAATTCCAATCAGTGGAATCCGTGTAATCCGTGGTTAAGATTGAGAAAATCAGGACATGAGATGACAAGAACGTCCAAGACCCGCACAGCTATATTGATTCTGTTTATCCAGGCCGGCATATTCTTCTTGCATGCACCCCGTGCACGGTCGGCCGAGGCCCTTCAGGCTGAAAAGCTGATAGTGGGTTTCGAGCAGGCAGAGCTAAGCCGGGGCGCACACATTTCGCGGGAAGAGAAGCCAGGGCCTGAGAGCTGGTTCTATCTGCTGGAGCGTCCCGAAGGATTCGATTTTGCGGCCCGGTTTGAGTGGCCCGGGGAAACCAACCGAGCCTGGACGTGGCACTGTCAGCGGGGGGCGCACACCGAAGGTGAACTAGCCTTGGTCGCAACTGTTGCGCCGGCTGATCGTGAAAAACGAACAGCAACCTACTGCCAGACCGAGTTCCTCTCCTACTTCTACGCTAATATCCGCAGGGGATTTGTTGAAGCACAGCTCTTGATGACGAGCTTCCAATGGCTGGTCAAAGCCAGGCCGGATTTGAGGGACTGGTCCGACTACGATTTGCTCTGGGTAGACGTGCGCTGCGACGCTGCACCAGTCGAACTGTGGCTGGCTCTCGAAGACAATCTCCTGGAACCACCGGTGATGAGGACCTACAAGATACCTGTAGGCGAGTGGGTTACACTCGAGCTTGACCTTAAAGAGGCTACGCGGGTTCGAGAGCTTGATTTGGCCAAGATCACCAATTTCTGGCTCATGGGCCGGTCATCTGTCCAAGCCACCGCGCGGATAGACAACATCAGGATAGTCAAACAGGGCATGCCTGCTCCTAATAACCTTCCCTTCGCAGGCTCAGGGCAAGCTTGCCCACGTGGCACGGGCTTCCAGCCCGTGGGTCCCACGGCCAGGATGGCCGTGCCACAAGATGCCGCTTACAAAACCCGTTGTAGTAGCCCCCGGCTCGGTCGTTCCATTCGGATGGGTGTCCGCTTATGACAACAAGCTCATCTTCGTTGCCTACAGTGCCGAGGAGAACGCCAGAGCAGCCTACACGGACGACGGTGGCACCAACTGGAAGCAGCTTCCGGAACCCACAATCCGCAACCTTGACCACGGCACCGCCAGGGGCTGTGCTGTTGATGAACTGGGCGACGGGGTCGCCGTATCCAGTGGACCGGGCTGCGCAGGGCTTGGCCATCCCAACCCGAGACAGCATCTGACCAAGTACACCTTTACCGGCAATAGCTGCCAAGCACGGTTTCCCACTATTCTGGACTCGGACATCCGGCACTGCGGTTCTAATGCCTCGGTGGTACCCCCCTGCTTTCTTGCGAAAGCAAGAAGGGGGGCGGCGGTCTCTTCAAAGGGCGCCTCTGGGCTAGTTGGGGCGAGATCGGACGTGAACACGCGATAGGGGTGCATGTAAAGTTCTCCGATGATGACGGTCGAACGTGGATCCCTTGGGGTAAGGCAGCGGCGCTTCCCGGTTCGCAGGCTCGCCCCCGCAGCTTCTTGCGAAGCAAGAGCGGGGGTCCGATGGAACCTACGGCTATCCCGAGACCGTGGTCAGCCCTTACAAGGAGCATGTCGCCTGCTTCTGGCGGCACAAAAGCCAGTGTGGCATCAAATGGTCGGTCTATGATGGGTTAGACTGGTCAGCCCCGGCAGAGGTCTCACCAGTTACCCTTGACGATATGGATGGGGCTTACCGGGCAACGATGTCGGCAATCACTAAAGGGGATCGTGAAATATTCTTCACTGCTACAGCCCTCAACACGGTCTTACGCTGGGATGGTAAGTCCTGGCGAGGTGAACCCGTCCGTATCGAAGATGGAGGCATGCTCTCATTGGCGGGGGATGTTGTAACGCTTTTCACCTCCGGGAAGGTAAACCGTAGGTGGAAGGGTGTCCGCTGGCAGCGCCGGACAACCCTCGGCTGCTACTGGCGTTTACCGAGTGGCCGGTGGGAGGGCCCTGCGGATCTCACCCCAGAACTTACTATTGATGAGTATCGATCGCTTGCGGGCTTCTCTGTTCCGCCCTATGCTCCCGAGAACTTCATACCGCTCGTCTGGAGCGACTACGACGAGGGGACGGTTAAGCTCTTGAAGTTTCCGGTACCTCTGACCCTCCGGAAATTTTAGACAGGATAACAGGATTGAAAATGCTATTTGAATCCCTTTCAACAAATATCCTGTAAATCCTGTCCGAAAAGTGCTGAAAGTGCGTAAGAGATTGCTCACGGCATAATCTACGAGAGGACAATAGCCGCAAAGACATCTATTGCGCTGCCAGCTATTATCTTTTCCTCGCCTCAGCCAAAAAACCCCCTAACGCCCGTGCCCTGACTTGCCAACGGTCGTTCCATATCGGGGTGATGGTAGGTAATATTCTTGAAGAAATGTGAATTATCCACTGGGCGTAAGTCATTGCTTCTTGTACCAATCAGACACTCAAAGTGACTGCCAAGTGAAAACTTTTGGGGCTTGGTCCTTTACGTATTTGGCTTGAGTCGCCGCTTCGCCGAGTGACAATTGAAAATTGACAATCGTAAATTGGGGACCCCAGTCGTAAAAAATCAAAGGGCTGGCGCGCGGCCACCAGCGAAGCGCGTGGCATGGCTTCGTCACAAAACAAGAGCCTTCCTGGGCTGACGTTGTCATTGTTGTGGAAATTGGACCTCTGTCCCAGCGATTCGCTCGAAAAGAGGCGAATCGCCGTGGTTATTGTGGCTTCCAATGAGACATCCAATGCCACGCAGATCGGCAATCAAGTGCAAGAAGTAAGGGATTCTCATCCCATCATAGCTACCGAAGGCAGGAGAACAGCATCTTGACCATTTTCGCTATCGCAGTACATGAACATGAAGGATATACACGGTCGCGAGAATCCTGCCGCGTCCCTGAATTGCTTCCACCTGGGGGGCCGCACAAAGAGTCTTCCGCCTTCGGGTACTACAGCCGCATTATGAGTTTAACACCTCCAGCGACACCAACTTCCGAGTGAACGGATATATCGCCTCTTTTAACGGCACTCCACTCACCTCGATTCGGTCGATGTCATTCGTGCCCACACCTGCAGCGGCCAGCAATTGCAGGTGGTTCTCACCTGGAAATGGCGGGCGCGTATGAGCAGCCATTGGGTCGTGACCCATGATGGCCGTACACACGGCGTCGGTGCATACCGCATTCGGCCCGACCAGCAACAGCTTGGGCTGGATCGGCTCCACACCCTCGTTCCAATACCCTTCGCCTCCTCTGATCGTATCGACGCCGTCAATCACAGCCAGATTGACCGGCCGCGCACACACCACATCGGCGACAATTCGTGGCACACGGTAACGCCAATCACGGGGTACTCCGCGGTCGATCTCGCCAGGGACTCCTTCGGGCACGGCCCGCTGGCCCATATGAAGGAGTGCTCCGCGGGCCTTTACGGTATCTTCATTCGGAGCATCGTCGCCGTACAGGGCGGTTGGTAGTATGCCGAAAAGGTTCTTCGAAGCCATCGTAACACCCGAGCTGGCATGCTCTTTCAGCTTTGCCAACGAGACAAAGACATCTGTCTTCTCGTACCATTGATTGACGTCGAATGCCGGGAAGAGGTATCCACCCCAAGGGACCTTGAGCCTACTGTACCTTGGCCAGCTTCCCCGGTTCTTTGTGTTTTCGAGGATGACCTTGTGGCCTCCCGCAGCCTGAATTGCTGCTATGTCCCACCCACCCGTCATGAGGACCTTTTCTATAGGCTCGCGGTAGTACAGGGCTTCCACTAAAACTATCCGTTGCGCCCCGGCATCGTTAAGTGCCGCACACAATGCGGCTACTACGCTCGGATGGATGTGGTAGGTTCGACAAGCGGGCAGTCCGCACAACTGCTGCACGTGACCAGTAAGGTTCAGCTTGACTGTGACTGTCTTGTTGCGGACCAGTTTATCGATGCCGCCGATTAGCTCCAGAGCCGCATCGAGCTTGCGGCGGACCAGACTCGGCTCATACGAATCGCACCGCTGGATGGCCACCGGCATACTTGGGGCATTTTTGGAGCGGTCGGGCAGCGGCGGCACAGCCGATTCCTGCGCAGTGCTCCAGGCCAAAGGGAGCCTGCCGCCAGCCAATGCTACCGCGGTCCCCAAGCCGCGGACCAATATCTCCCGTCGATTCATCGCACCGGACATAACTGTACCCTCTTTCAAAGGTCCTGAATGAGTAAGTTGTTAGAAAGCAGACTTATATACGCGTTCCTGACCCCCGCTCTTGTCTTCGACAAGAGGACGCGGGGGCTCGAATGCATCAAGAAACCCTTTAGCTCAGCGGAACGACTCCGGAACCTTAGGGCCGACTAACAGATGATCCGATTTTTCATTGTCCTTACTTACAAAGAATTTAGTCCACCTTATCGAGCTTTTGTACGAATTTTGTTGAAGCCCCCACAGCAGCATAGATTTCAGCAACTTTCCTTAGCAGCTCACTCTGGTTGCCGTAAATGGTTAATGCACGTGGAGCAAGCATTCCCAATACGTCGGGGATATCGCATACTCTTAGAACATTGAGGAACTGAGGTGCTTCACCGCTCATGTGAGATAGCGGTGGTTTGTTCAATATCACACCGCTAATATCCGGCTCCCACAAAGCAGCATACGCTGCCAGGACACCAGAACCGCCCTCGCCAAGCACGTAGAGCGGGACACTCTCATTGTATTTACCTCGCAGATATCGGGCTGTTGCGATGACATCCCACACTCGCCCGGTATCGACGGTCCGGCCTAACAAGACATGCGAACGCTCGACATAGTTAGGCGGATTCTTGCGAGTCCAGCGAGTCTGGTCAACACCCCGGGGAGCACATACATATAGATGGTCGCCCGGTTCATGCACATCGTGTATCCACTGGGGGATGTCCACAGTTGAATCAGCATTTCGCACCACCATCAGTACACGTCTGGCATCCTCGGTTGACTTGAAGGCATCAACAGACTGCAGGCGCACTTTGATGCCAGGTTCTGAGGCAAGGCGTACGTCATCCGGTCGGACCTGTTCAAGGAACTCTGCCGCAGGGATCCGCTCGGGAAAATAGCTAAATGAAACGCGACGGAGCTTGGTTATCATAGCCGCTTTCCAAGTATCGTACTCGCCTTTTTGGGGTGGCTCCACCTGCGTCATGGGCACGAAATACTGGTCTATGGTCGCGTTCAACTCATCTCTGGGAATGTCGGAGTCCTCAGGAAAAACGCGGAGCTTCTCCGGCTCAATCGGATGCTGTGGCTTATTGGGGGAGTCAGTCACGAGATCTACCTCACTATCAGTTACCACCGTTGCATCATTTTTCAGGTGCATGTTTATGAAGCGATAGGCCGCCTGGCGGATATCCTGCCGATAAGCATGACCACCAATGCTAACGATGCTGTCGACGAAGTCACCTGCTCCGTAAAGGCTGTAGATTTGTTCAAGGCGATTGATCACCCTTTGGTTGGCATCCATCGGAAAGATAGAGTCTTGGTCACTGTTGACGAACAACAATGGGCGGGGCGCCACTAAGGCAGCAATGCAGGTCCACGGCCACTGGAAGGTGTTGTACAAGAACATGCAATCACAATGTCCGTTGATCACCCGATTGGGCACATAGGACACCAGATCCGCCATTCCACTGACCGGCACAGCGACCTTCACGCGTTCGTCGGCCGCCGCTATCCAAAAGGTAGCTGCTCCGCCACCGCTGATCCCGGTTACGGCAATCCGCTCGGGATCCACATCGGGTCGGCTAACCAGGTAATCGATGCCACGGATTCCATTGAGGCACTCTACACCCGCAGGCGTATATCCGCGTGAGTGCCACCACCAACGACCTTCACGATAGGTACCATGATGAATAGCAGCAATCTCACCTAACTGCAAAGTGTCCAGAATCAGACAAATGTAACCATGCCGTGCAAACCATATACCATGCGACTGGAAAGCAGTCTTATTACCGTTTCGTCCTCGGGAAGAATGCCCACAGACATATAGCACAGCCGGCAAATGTTGGCCCTTAGCGATGTTCTTCGGTCGATAGAGATTGGCAGTAACATATAGCTGTGGCCGGCTCTGATAATGAAGCATATCCACAATATAATCGTCACCTTGAAGCGTTCTGGTGATAGTAGCTTTAAGCGGCGTCTTCTCTGGCATTGGCGAGAGCCCCAACATGTGGAAGTACTCCTCTTTGTACTTCGGGCGAACTTTCTTCCAATCCTCCACAGATGCAACGTCTTGTAGAAACCGCCCATCGATCTTCTCAGCCTCACGGCTCAGGTATTCCTGAATCATCTCATCACCAGGTTGCCCACGGTCTGGCGGATTATATGGCTGGCCTCCCACTTTCGACCCACCCCCCAGCGTTGTTAGGGCCGCCAAAACGGTCATACACCAAAATCCCATGATTGGACTCCTTGCATATTCTCGGCAGATATAGTACGCATCAGTATCGCATGCACAAGGATTATAAAGGAAGCACTCACAGGCTACAAGGGTTTACTCTCCGTATCTTGGCAGCTCTGAGCAAAGCGAGATTCTTCTTCCGAATGCACGGGTCTCCTACAAAGCTGGAGCCCTTTGCTGCTACGCCACAAGTTGCGACTTTGCTCGCAGCACAACTTGCTTAAGCGGCTACTGTCTGGTACTCTTGGGGCACTGAAACTTGCTGATCATGTTGCCAATGTGTTTGGAGGTTTATTCTGAATGCTGTCAGAATCTTGTTTACGCCGCCTCGGCAGCCACCTGTACCCGCGCCACCTGTGTCGGGGTAAACACAGGTGCGGGCAGGCGCCGCTGCAATTTGCTAAAGGACAGGTCCAGGAACAGGGCCAAGGGATCCCGGTTCCCACTTCGCGGGAGCCAAGCCGGCTTTGTAGGAATCTAAACACACACTTGAGAACCCTGCTAACGATTCGGGCAATCATTATTAGCGTTGCACTATCTAATATGGCGGCCTTGGCCGCTGTCTATAACCTCAAAGTTGTCACCGACGGTTCACCAGATTACTCGGATATGGACAGCATGATTCATAGTATCACAAGCAAGTGGGAAAAACCGGCCGAGAAAATGTCGGCGATGTTCTACTGGAACCACATCGCTCGCAGGCAGACCCGCCCGATGATCGTCCACGGCGTCGAATGCACCGACCCGATCCGTCAGTTCAACGATTATGGGTACACAATGTGCAGCACCATCGCGGGCATAAATTGCTCCATTTGGGATGCGATGCGATACCGCGTGAAATTCTGGGATATTACGTTACACACCGTGCCGGAGGTGGAATATGACGGTCGATGGCACATGTATGATAACAGCATGTCGGTGATATATACCTTATGCGACGGCAAGACTGTCGCGGGTGTCGAGGATATCGGCAGAGAAGGTGCCTGCGAAGCGTCCGGCGGTCGGGTGGAAACAGGACACATCGCCAAGTATCACTGTCTAAATGCCGATAGTCCTAATGGGTTTCTCACCGGTGCAGATTGTCCCCGTGACCTTGATCAGGAGTACCGCTGTTTCAACCCCAACGGCTTGAAGTATCGCTACTATTACAACAACTGGGACCGTGGCCATCGTTACATCCTGAACCTGCGCAAAAACGAGGCTTATACACGTTATTACAGCAGTCTTGATGACTCTGCATCTTACTACGTATCAAATAACGGTGAAGACCCAGAGGCTCCAAATCGGCGCTATAAAATACGCGGCAATGGAATCTGGACATTCACCCCCCTGTTGACCGCCGAAGGCCTGACGGATGTCTACTACCTCTCACACTGCAAGACCATCGAACCGTTCGGCCTGGTCCCAACAAAAGCCGGCGCCGCCGGAGAGGTCGTTTTCAAAATCCAAGGTGCAAATGTCATCACCTCCATGACCATTAAGGCAAGCTTTTTCAGAAACACTGAAGCCGATCTTAGCGAAATATCCATCAGCACGACCAATGGGCTTTCCTGGAAACAGGTCTGGACCAACCAAGAGTTGGGACAGACACATGCGAATGTGCACTTGGTCGACAAAGTCAACGGAGTTTACGAAGTTCTGGTGCGAGCGGTCCTGCAGGCCAGCGACAATCCTGCCGATAGCTGTCTGAAACATATCGAGTTCAGGACAACCACAATGCTCAACAGCAAGACTCAGCCCAAGCTGTTGTTGGGCAAGAACACTGTATATGTCGGCTTGGGCGAGCAAACAGACTCCATTGTATTATGGCCCGACCTGCAGGGCAAGAGCTACTGCCCTTATGTGGCCGAACAGAAAAACATTGTCTCGGAACCCGAGCACCCAGGTTACAAGGGCGTTATGCATGCAGTCAGCCCGAATGAGGATGGATACGTGGTCTTCAGGATCGATGCTCCCGGCGATATCACGCGTGTCACGTACGGCGGCCGATTCTACAACCGAACGCCGCAGTCACATATTGACCTGCTGCACTCTTTCGATGGCGGCACAACCTGGCAGAGAAGTTACTCTCTTACAAGAACTGACCCGCCCTGGGATGTGATTTGCTACCAGACGGTCGAAGATATCCCCGCCGGTATCCGCTCGGTGCTGTTGAAATACCTGTTGAACAGCTCTGCGGCCGGCACAGACGCCTGCAGCATCTACGGCGTTCGAATGGAAGTTAACTACAGGCTCCGCAGCGCAGTCTTCGAGCCCTTCGAAGTCACCTTCAACTGGAGTGAGATCCAGCAGGATTACTCTCTGGTCGAACGAAGTCACACACAGTTGGTTACGGATGTGCCCTTCAAGTACACGGTCAATGTTGCCGGCTGCGATCATCCCGTGATGAACTGGGTGCGCGTAAGTACGAAGGGAACAGTAGAAAACGTAGCTTATGGCTATTCGGACAGCCGTGATGTTGGCGGCGAGAAGTACGTGCCAAAGTGGGTCTGGTATGGAAGGAATCTGGCAAACGGTAGACCTTACACTGTATCCGTACCGTCAAAAACTCACTGGGGCGCGGGCGACCCGGATGGCAACAAACTTACCGACGGAGTTATAGGACCTCCTTATGCCGGTGGTGTCGGGCCAAAGTATGCGCTGTGCTGGGACAAGGGCGACGATATAATGATTAATGTGGACTTGGGTGAAGTACAACGGTGTGGAGCGTTTCGCATTCACCTCAGCGCCGGCTGGCCCTGGTGGGATGCGATGAAAGGAGAGATCAAAGACCGTGTCGAGGTACTCACTTCGACCGATGGCGCGAATTTTACGAGGCGGGGTCTTTTCAACCTGAATCTGAGGCACAAGGATATACCGGTCAATCACATGATGCCTGACGACGAAACGGCTACTGGATTCACATACGCCCTGGTTCCACAGGGGCCTATTGAGGCTCGCTGGGTGCGCTTCGAAATAACACCGCAGCGGACGCTAACAGTAAGTGAGGTCGAGGTCCTTGATTCAATCCGATTTGAGCCTTTTGACCTGCGTATCGCGCTGCCGGACGATGGGTAAGCGACATTCCAAAGAATATGCAGAAAAGGCGTTAGAGGGACCGCGCTTGGCGGTAACCCAACCAAATATGCCTTATGCAGTGGATAAAGACCTTAGGCATCGCCTTCTCTGCTGAACACCAGCCTTGCCCGGGTGAATCGGTAATGCAATAGACTATTTTGAAAGTAGTGGCGGTTCGGTCATAAGCGCGACTTGCCTGGCAAAAGTATTGGACATGGGCGGCGGGTAACCGTTCACGGGTATTTTGAGCTATTGGGTGACGCACCCAACATCAGAACG
>CAZMLE010000083.1:0-16382 GCA_964567045.1 uncultured Pirellulales bacterium
TTTTGTCGGCGAGGGCGAATTTGAAATGTTGCAGACCAGCCTGGTCTTTGCCGAGGTAGGACTGTTGGATGAGGCAACAAGGCTGCTGTGTGCGACTTGCGTTGAGGCTGTTCCTGGCCATCCGGCAGGCGGGCCGCAAGACAAGTGTGGTCCTCTGCCTTTATACTACCTGGCTTATTTTAGTAGCTTGGCGCAGGCGGATGAGACGCCAGCCAGAGCCTACCTGAAGCAGGCTGCTGCCACATACAAGGACTATGTCTTTCCTTCCTGCCCGGAAGAGCTTGAAGTGCTGCAATATGCCGTCCATGAAAATCCTGGCGACGCCTATGCGTATCTTCACCTGGGAAATCTTTATGGGCATCTTGGCCGGCTGGATGAAGCCGCTCAGCACTGGCGAAAGGCCGGCGACCTAAATCCGTCGCTGAGCATCGCGTTCCGCAATCTCGGCCTTTACGCCTGGGCCGTGGAGGAAGACCTGGCAAAAGCTGAGCAGTTTTACCGCAAAGCCGTCGCCGCTCGATCAGGTGACCAGACGCTATATCGTGACCTGGCAGATATTCTGCTGGCGGCGAAGAACCGGCCCGAAGCGGTCAAGGTGCTTGAATCCACCCCTGCTTCCGCAGGGGCAGGCTTGCCCCCGCAAGAGCGGGCGATCCGGCGTGCGGACGTCATTATTATGCTCGCCCAGGCTTATCTTGATGAGCGAAGATATGCTGACTGCATCGATTTGCTGGAATCGACGCCGTACTTTGTCAACTGGGAAGGCCAGACAATTACGTGGGACATTTTCCACAAAGCGCATATCGAGCGAGGCAAGGGGCGTTTTGAGGATGGAAAGTTCGAGGGGGCTTTGCAGGATTTCCAGGCGGCTCTGACATATCCAGCCAATATCGGCGTCGGCCGGTCGAATAGGCCCCAGGAAGCGCACGCCCAATATTGGCGCGGAAAGGCGTTGCAGGCTCTTGGCCGGCTGGATGAAGCCCGCTCAGCTTGGCAGGCAGGCGCCGCCGGCCCGGAAGGCTCCAACCAGCAGAATAAGCACCGCGAACTCTGCAAAGAGGCCCTCGCAGCGCTAAAGTGATCTCTCGGCTTTCGGCACAAATGCAAAAGGCTTCACACGCTGCAGCGGTGCGTCTCTTGGCTCAGGCCGCCGGTTAACCAGTGCCCACGTGTTTCAGCTTTTTAGCTGGTTGGCAAATACGATGAATAGGAATCTGTACAAATGGTGGTACGATCACATCGAAAGCAAGTTTTACAATTTGATGATGAAATGGATGTCACTGCCCTTTGGCGGCGAGACAGCATTGCGAAAAGCCATGATTGAGCCAGTATCGTTTGGAAAAGGCGAAAGAATCCTTGACATGTGTTGCGGAACCGGCGGAGCAACCTTTTCTATTTCGGAGAAGGCCGGCGGTATGTGTGAAATCGTGGGCATGGATCTCTCATCGGGACAATTACACTGTGCGAAGAAACGACAATATTATTGTCCCACCCGATTTATCCAGAGCGATGTCACCGACACTGGCTTTCAGGCGAAGTCTTTTGACAAGGTCTTTATTACCCATGCCCTTCATGAGATGCCGCGAGAATCTCGGCTGCAAACGCTACGTGAAGCCAAACGCCTGTTGAACCACCAGAGTCAGGTCATCGTGTTGGAATTGGATAATCCTCCGAGTGTGTGGCTGAGAATCTTCATTGGGTTATGGTTTTTGTATTGGCTGCCCGGCAATTTTGAAACGCCCACGCGGCGCGATATGTTCAGGCACGGCTTGACCAATGAAGTGACAGAAAGTGGTTTTGTCGATGTGGAGAAATATTCCGCTTACCATGGCATCTTTCAAACGGTGATAGCGACGAAGAGGTAGGATGGGCAACACTTTTGCTAAGGGCGGTCTACGGTGGAAGAGTTTGTTGGAGAACAGATTGAAGTCGAAAAAGCGGAGACATCTCCTCGGCCCATCCGCTTTGCGTGGCGTGGCCAGAATCACGATGTGGTTGAAGTCCTCCATGAATGGGTCGATAAGGGATTCGGCGGTATTCCACCTGGCAGCCGAAGATGGTACAATCGGCGACACCGTCGCCATTACGTGGTAAAAGATGCAGACGGCCAGATGTTTGAAATCTATTTGGACTATGCCAATCGCCAGAAACGAAGCTGGTGGCTACTCTACAAGCTGGTATGAGCAGGAGATAGTATGGACCTAAGTTCCGCCGGGATACATACGAATTTTACCGCGCTGGATTGGTGCATCGTGGTCGGCTACGTGATTGCGGTACTGGCCATCGGCGTATACGTCAGGAGGTATGTCACCAACGTCACGGACTTTATCATTGCCGGTCGCGGCCTGAAGACCTTTCTCGGCGCTGCCACGATGACCGCGACCGAGCTGTGTCTGGTGACGGTTATGTATTCCGCCCAGAAGGGATTCGTCGGAGGCTTTGCAGCATTTCACATTGCTTTGGCTGCCGCCGTTGTGACGCTGCTGGTTGGGCTGACCGGCTTTATCGTCGTGCCGCTTCGGCGTATGAACGTGATGACGATCCCGGAATTCTACGAGAAGCGTTTCGGGCGCGACGTCCGCATTCTGGGCGGGACAATCCTGGCTTTCTCTGGCATTCTGAATATGGGCATGTTCATCAAAGCCGCGGCGGTTTTCGTCACGTGCGTTACCGGAATGACATCCCCGCTTGAGCTTAAGATGATAATGACCGCTTTGCTGGCGGTGGTTATCCTCTACACCGTCTTGGGCGGAATGGTTTCGGAGGTGGTGCTCGATTATATTCAGTTCGTGGTCTTGACCTTCGGCCTTTTGCTTGCGACACTGCTGTCGATCAGAAACCTCGGCTGGGGCAACATCATTGAGACGGTATCTTTATTGAAAGGTAGAGCCGGTTTTGACCCGTTTGACACCGAAGGCTTCGGTCTGGCTTACGTGGTGTGGATGTTCATCCTGGGTCTGGTCAGTTGCGCGGTCTGGCAGACAGCAGTGATTCGCGCGTGCGCTGCTAAAGACACTACTACGGTCAAGCGCCTTTATATGTGGTCTTCCATCGGATTCCTTATGCGTTTTCTGCTGCCGTACTTCCTGGGAATATCTGCTTTGGTTTATATCTCCCAGCACGGAGCCCTCAGGAGTATTTTCATCCCCGCCGGCGGTCCTGCTGACCCGCAGGTCACGCTGATGGCGATGCCGGTATATTTAAGCCAGATACTTCCCGCCGGTATTATTGGAATCATCACCGCGGCAATGCTGGCTGCTTTTATGTCCACCCACGACAGCTACCTGCTGGTCTGGAGCTCGGTGCTTACCCAGGACGTGGTGGCGCCGTGGTTCAAGAATGGACTGTCATCGAAGGTACGTATTACGCTGGTGCGGATATTCATCGTTTGTATCGGCATCTTCGTCCTGGTCTGGGGCCTGTGGTATCCTTTAGGCGAGGACTTGTGGGACTATATGGCTATTTCCGGGGCTATTTACTTTACTGGTGGCATTGCACTGTTGGTTCTGGGAATCTACTGGAAGCGGGCCAGCCGGGTGGGAGCTTATCTTGCCCTGATTGCAGGTTTTGGTGCGGTTCTGGGATTGAAGCCTGTGCAGGCCTGTGTGAGAATAAACGTTGCCAGCGAAATTGTCGGGCTGAGCGTTATTGTGATCGCAACTGTCTTGATGGTGCTTGGTTCATTAGCTTTTCCTGATCGTGGCCCGTGGCACGGCCATCTTGGCCGTGTTTTCACGGGCTGGAAGCCCGTGCCACAGTAGGAGTGGGCAGAAATGAGTTTCTGGGTACAATTCTGGTCTTGGTTTTTTTTCATCAGTCTTGCGCTTTTTGTTATTCTGGCAGTCGTTGTTTTGGTCGGAGGTTTCCTGAATATCCGGGCGCTTTTCACGACCCTCAGCAAGCAAGCTGGTGCCCAAGAATCAGCCGGAGCCAAGGCAGGCAAGGCCGAGAAGCTGCCATGACCAGGCGTGAAAGGCTGATGGCGACTTTACGCGGCGAACCGGTGGACCGGCCGGCGGTTAATTTCTACGAGATAGGTGGATTCCAGATCGATCCATCCGATCCGGATGAGTTTAATGTCTACAATTACCCATCTTGGCAGCCGCTGCTGCAATTAGCGGAGGAGCAAACGGACCTTATCCGCATGCGCAGCCCGGTCAGGTCCCGCTCACATGAAGTCGAGGGCGTGCCTGACAAGTCAGAGGCAGAAACTCGGCGGGCCGAATTTTTCAAGATAGAAAAATATGAACAGAACGGGTCCCGTTTCAAGCGAGTAACTTTGAATATCGCCGGCAGGATTATGACGTCACTCACCCGCCGGAGTCCTGATATTGACACCGTCTGGACCGTTCAACACCTGCTCAAAGACCTGGATGACCTGAAGGCATATCTGAAGTTGCCTGACGAGATTTTCGCCGAGCAGGTCAATGTGGCTGGCCTGGTCGAAGAAGAAAATAAGCTCGGCGACCGCGGCATCGTCATGGTGGATACGGAAGACCCCATCTGCGCGGCAGCATCCCTTTTCAGTATGGAGGACTTTACCATTGTCGCGTTGACCGAGCAGAAACTTTTCCATCGTCTGCTGGAAAAGCTCGCCCGGCATATACATAATAGGACTGAGAAAGCTGCAAAGGCGTTTCCCGGCCGCCTGTGGCGGATATATGGGCCGGAATACGTCACCGAGCCTTACCTGCCGCCGCATCTTTTCAAAGAGTACGTGCTGCGGTACACCGGCCGGATGGTTAAGACTATTCAAAAGTACGGCGGTTTTGCCCGGATTCATTGCCACGGCCGAATTCGTGCCGTTCTTGACTACATTGTCGATATGGGGGCCGATGCGATTGATCCCATCGAACCGCCGCCTCACGGGGACGTGGAACTTGCACAGGTGCGCCAACAGTACGGCAAGGACCTGGTTCTTTTTGGTAATCTGGAGATTGCAGACCTTGAAAGTATCGAGCCGGCAGATTTTGAAAAGACCGTTGAAAAGGCCCTTATAGCGGGGACAAGCGGTAGGGGAAGGGGCTTTGTTCTGATGCCGTCGTCGGCACCGAACGGACGGAAAATTACGCCCAGAATGATGGCGAACTATGAAACGATGGTTCGGCGGGCAACCAGGTTCCGCTTGTAAGATGGCAAGGCTTATAATGGCGTTGCATCAAGGACCAACACTTCAAACGGCTTCAGCTCAAACGTGTGCTCTTGGCCCGCAGATAGCACAATTGCTGCTTTGCCGGCATCGCTCTTCCAGGGACTTTCCAAGGAGTACTTCTGTGCTGCGCCCGGCGGCAGCTCGAAGGCTTTGCCGATGTCGAGCGTGATTCTGCCGGGCTTATCGTGAGGATTACGCAGTGATAGGATGCCTTTGGGGCGGGACCAGGATGCCCAGCCGTAAATCTCGCCCTTAGCCGGGTCGCCTCCTATCCAGTGTGTATCCACCAGCACATCCGAATTGTCGCGGGACCATTTCGCCGCCTCTGCCAAAGCATCCCAGGTCTGCGCGTCCATCAAAGACGGCGTGATATACAGTTCCTGGCAGTTAGTTCCGCTGGTAAAAAATGCTCGGATGTCTTCAACCAGGCCCGTACGTTCGTTTGGAAGCCCGTGATTGGCGAACATAACACCCTGGGTCATAAGCGAGTTGAGCGGATATAATGGCGCGCGGAGCACGACATTATGGTAGGTTTCGTTGTCGCGGTAGGTGATTTGCTGCTGGCGTTTCGAGCCCCAGCCGAAAGTGCCCCAATCTGAGCCTGCCCGCCAGGTCGAGTCGCAGTACCACAACCAGTACGGTGACGACCAGGTGCCGGTCGTGACATTCACAAACAGGTCGGCTTTTGCGGCGCGCAGGTCCGTAATAAGGTGCAGCAGGGCGTTAATATCCTGGGCAAATTCAGCGCCCACACCGGTAGGCGTTCCGCCGGTACCGATACCATCGAACTTAAAATAGTTGAGTCCATAGTCACGGATCATATTCAGGCACACGTCGCGGAACCGCGCATAGTACTTGGGACCGGCCAGCGAGAAGCCGCTCTGGTTTGTCTCAAAGCCCTGCTCTTGGCCATACTTCATTCTTTGCTGTTTGGCTTGCCCATAGCCGCCCCAGGGAGAAAGCCAGGCCCCCAAAGCCGAATCATATTTGTTGGCCGCTTGCCGCGGCGGAGCAAAACCGTTAGGAAAGCCCTCGTGAAACTGCCACAAAGAGGCGGTGTTGTCCCAGCCGTCATCCAGGACGAAAGAGTCCATCGCCACGCTTCGCTGCCTGACCAGTTCTGTGCCGAATAGTTCAACCACCTGTAGGAATTCCTGCTGCTGTATTTTTTCACCCCCATAGCCGATGTCGTACCAACTATTGTAATGCAGAAATGGCCTGTACGGCTGTGCCCGCTCGCGTTCGATGTAATACAAGAATCCGCGCCGGAGCTGTCCTTCGGGCACAACACCGATTACTGAGCTTTGCACCCATTGTTGTCCCGGTCTAACTAAGGCATCACAGGGCAAACTGCACCGCAGCACGGGCGGGGTCCCCAGCAGAATTTGGCTCTTGGATAGAGGATGCTCGTACGCAAAGAACATATTGCCCACAACCATGGGCGAACCATCCACCGTGCCCATCACCTTGGTACTCGGTGCGGGCAGCTCCAGCAGCACTATTTCCTTAACGCTCATCGGTTTATTTCTTGTGACAAGCACTATTTGTTGCCGCACGTAGTTCGAGCCATCTCGTAAAATTGCCCGCCACTCGACGGTGAGGTTATCATCTGGAGAAGCCAGTATTACCCTGATTTGTTTTCCGCCGAACTGCTCCGCCAGCCGGCACGATTTTCTGTTTGGCTGCAAATTGGTCGACTCAGGCTCGCCAACGATCTTCAAATCCGAGGCCTTTAGTATTCGGCCATTCTCCAAAATTAGTTGAAGGCATTCACCCTCCGGGCTGTAGGGTATGCTCCGCATACCGCTTTTCTTATCTGTTACATGCTTGGGTCTCAGCCGGCCTTGCGAAATATCCCAGGTGCATGAGAGCACGTTGTTTTCCAGAATAAGCTCACTTTTGCTGACTTTGCCTTGCGCATCGCCCGGCGCCGGGCCGGGAAACTCCAGCCCGCCACTCGCCCGCCATACGTCTGGCGGGTAAATCTGGCGGGCAAGTCGCGTCTCGGCAGTCGTGCTGGCGCCGAGCGGTAACAGGGCTAAAACCATCGCACATACGAAAGCATGATTCTCAATTTTTTTGCTCATCTTCAGCCCCTTACATGTCACGGAAGTTTTGATGTATCGGGATAAATCTTTTCACGTTCTGATATCTTGATTATACTTTGCTATTCGAGAAATAGTCATTGTAAAAAAATCCGAATTCTGGAGGTAGTGTTAAGATGAAGCTAAGTGCAAGCTACTGGATGTTCGAGGGCGGATTGGAAGCCAAAAAGCCAATAGCCCAAGCTATGAGAGAGGCGAAGATTTTAGGATTTGAGGCCATCGAGCTTGCGATAGCCAGCCGGGGCGTTCTAACGCACCGGGCCACGAAAGCCCAGTGCGAAGATATTGCAGCCGGCGCACAAAAAATCGGCATCGAGATTTCCAGCGTCGCCTCGGGCGAAAGCTGGACTTGTTCGCCTGCCGCCAATGATCCCGATGTCAGAAAGAAAATAGTTGATTTTACGGGCAAGGCCCTGCAGGTAGCCAAATGGCTGGGCACCGATGCGTATCTCTTTGTGCCCGGCGCCGTGGACGTCTTCTTTTTGCCTGATGCTGAAGTAATCCCCTACGATGTCTGCTACCAGCGGGCAAGCGAAGCGGTCCGGCAGATTCTGCCGGCTGCCCAAGAGACCGGCGTCACATTATGTATCGAGAACGTGTGGAATAAATTTTTGCTAAGCCCATTAGAGATGCGGGACTTCATCGAGAGCTTCGACTCGAAATTCGTTGGCGCTTACTTTGACGTGGGCAATGTGCTGCTGACCGGCTATCCTGACCACTGGATTCGCATCCTGGGCCAGCGAATTAAGCGTGTGCACGTCAAGGATTTCAAGCGTTCGGCCGGCACCGTAGAGGGCTTTGTTGATTTGCTGGAAGGTGACGTAGATTTTGAAGCGGTTAAGAAGGCTCTGGTCGATATCGGTTACGATGGCTACGTCACCGCAGAGATGCTGCCTTTTCAGCCGGGCCGGCCCGAAAAAACCGCCCAGGCCATGAAAAAAATCTTCAAATGATGTGATTAGAGGCTGTCGGAGTGATTGGCTTTGGGCATTTGCTGAATGCAGACAGTTTTTCTGGAAAATTGCGTATTTGTCGTGGGAAACCGCTTTGCAGGCGAATTTCACGCCCCGGCACCGGCAGAACAGGCGAAATAGGGCCGTATCAAGGCCCACTTTGGGACCGGTCGCTTACTGGCATTTTTCGCGAAAAAAAGATGGAATTTTTTCATTTTTTAGTTGACATTGCATAGTATGCGTCGCATAATATGTAATGTCAGGTATGTGAACCGGCTGAATCTGTGAAATCTGTGGCTATAAAGGGGATTTCTATGAAGTTTGAAAGTCAACTACTAAAAGGGATCGCTCCTGTGGTGGTGTTAGAGATTCTCTCACGCGGCCCTATGTATGGCTACGAATTGAGCCAGGCCATTGAGCAGCGAAGCGGGGATATTTTGACGCTGGGCAAAGGAACACTTTACCCGCTGCTCTATAATCTTGAGGCAAAGAAACTTGTCAGAGGCCGCTGGGAAGAAGCAACGACTGGGCGACAAAGAAGGTACTATTCCATCACAAGCAAGGGTAAAACTGAGCTTGGCAAACAGAAGGCACAGCTTAAGGAGCTTACAGCCGGGCTGAGTGTTGTCTTCGGCACGGCATTTGTGCCTGCGTAACCAGCCGCACGAAACTTGTCGCTCGTGGCTCGAGTCATGGGGCACGGGCCACGAACCACCTGTCGGAGGTCATTATGGCAGACAGACATGAGAACAAGGACCTGAAGAATCTGCCCGCCTGTGTTTGCGAGCTCATCAGACTTGTGCTCAAGAAGATGCGCTATCGCAGGAAAGTCAGGCAGAACGTACAGGATGAGCTGACCGTTCATTTTGAGGATGAACTAAAAGCGTGTACAACCGACCAGGAACGCCGGACGAAGGCTCACCAGTTGATTGCCGAGTTCGGCGATCCGAAATTGCTGGCCGTCTTGCTGCGCCGGGCAAAGAAACGCTGCCGACCACTCTGGAGAACGATCGTTGCCAGGACTTTTCAGACTGTTGGTGTCCTGGTTCTGTGCTTGGTCGTTTATACCATCTGGTTCATGTCCGGCAAGCCTACCATCCGCGTGGACTATCTGGCCCAGTTGAACCAGATGAGCCGTCCGCCGCTTCTTGACCAAGATAACGCATGGCCAAACTATCAAAAAGCCATCAATCTGTACATAGAGCCTATCAAAGACGGAGTTGTAGAAGAGTTTATTTCCTATCGGTATAAACCCAGCCAACTGGAGAACGTATTACGCTTTACAGAATTAAGCAAAGATGAACAGGCACAGATTCTTGAATGGATTCAGCAGAACAAAAAACACTGGGATAACGTACCTGCCGAGCAGCAAAATGTTATTCTTAAATGCTTTGAGTACAACTGGGTGCCAATTTTCAAAAAGCGGCATCTCTTATATCGCGGCACCTCCTTTAGCTCAATGACGAACTGTATTATTGAAACCATTAAGGAAAGAAAGGAGGTAACGGAGGATTCCATCTACGCCGCCGCTGGACATGCGGAAAAACCTGGATTTCCAGATGCTGACCTTATTGATTGGATAAAGCAGGACAAGGTTGCCCCAAATTATCTTGAGGCTCTTTCAGTAGCAGTACTTGATGAATGGATCAAGCGTTACAAGGATTTACCCAAAAGTACGCTGGAGACACTTAGCGATAATGAATACGAGTACATTAGTCCCTGGGTTAAAGAAAACGAGCCAGGCTGGCAGGAATTTGTTAAGGGCAGTTTGAAATCGTACTGTTATAGGGAGGTCCAATATAATCCTAAAGATAAAGATAGGTCGGTGCTCAATATTCTCGCGCCACACATATCAGATTTGCGCAATTTAGCCAGGTTGGGAATTTGGCACTCCCGCATTAACTTAAAAGAGGGAAAAACACGTCAAGCGCTTGAAGATTGCCTTGCTCTTGCACGGGCCGGCAGCCACTGGCAGGGCAAGGGATCGCTCATCGACCAGCTCGTGGGCTTGGCAATCAGCAGCTTCGGTCGCGAAGAAATACTGCACCTTGCACAATCGCAGAATCTCTCAGCAACGGATCTGAAAGAGTTGCATCAGCAGTTGATGCAAATGTATCCGCAAGGTTACAGACTTATCGATATAGAGAGTGAAAGACTGTGGTTCCTCGATATCGTCCAGCACGTATTTACTGACGGCGGACCAGGCGGAGGCCATTTGGTTCCCAACAGGTGGCCCCAGTTGACGAGTGAGACGGCATTTACTGAAGAGAAAGAATTAGGAATATTTATGCCTCTTTCTGCAGCCGCAAGCATGGTTCATGCCCGGCGAGATGACACCGTCGCCAAGTTTAACGAGCTATTCGATAAGGTTACCGAGGTTGCAAAGATGAGCCCTTATCGAAGGCACGTGCGCAATCTCAGATCAGACGACTTGATTTCGGCGGTGCCGAAGTACCGGTACTTTCTGATTGGTATTTGCATGCCGGCTGTCGACCGAGCGTCTGAGTTAGGATATTGCGGTAAAGCGTCACATGAGGCGACAGTGACAATCCTGGCACTTAAGCGGTGGCGGCTCGAGAAAGAGCAATACCCAGCCAGCCTTAACGAACTGGTCGCTGTGGGGTATCTCAAAGAGCTGGCCATGGACCCCTACAGCGACAAAGCGATGACTTATAGAAGAACCGATGACGATTTTGTTCTTTATAGTGTGGGGCCGAACTTTACCGATGACGGCGGCGTATCCGGCAAGGATAGAGAAGGCCAGCCCAGGAGTTGGCGGGATAACGGCGATACCCTCTTCTGGCCGCTGCTGAAAACTCATGCACAACAGTAGCGCACCCGCCGCGTGAAAGGCTCCGGCCTCGCGAACTCTGCAATTTGGTTTCAAGCTAGTTTCTTGCAATATTTTGCCTCACTTCATATCATATCCTGCAGCGTATTTACATAACCGCCAAAAGAAGCTTATAGGGAGATAAGTATGATTCCTGGACGATGTCCTTTGCACTGTGATGGGCGTCGCACGGTAACTCGGCGGGATTTCTTGCACGGTTCGGCTGCATTTCTCGCCGGCTCATCGCTTCTGAGTGGCTGCGCATCGCTGTGGCAGGAGAAAACAATGATGCCGCCGATGCAGCCCTGCGGCCCGGCCTCCAAATATGTGCCGACGGTCAAGGCGGCTTTCGTGCGGCGACAAGAAGATTATGGCATGTTGTGGCCAGGCGCGGTTTATGACGGCGAAGCGGCCAGGGCTAAATATACCACTCAATTGGATCAGGCTGCCCAAAAACTTCGCGTGAAAGTAAATCTGAAGCCGGAGCCGATCTACGGCGCCGTGGAAGCCGATGCCTGGCTGACCGAAGCGAAAGCAGCCCGTGTCGATGGGCTGATGCTGCTGCTTTTAGACCGGCAGCAGCATACCTGGCCCACGGCGCAAAAGGCGGTCGAGACCGGTATCCCAACGGTTATCTTTTCGCCGCTGGGCACATCGTTCACCACCAACACCGTGCAACTGGCAAATAAACCTGGCTGTGTCATTTATTCTACCGACGATTTCCGCCAGGCAGTATTCGGTTTGAAGATGCTCGGGGCGGGAGTCAAGATTCGCCATACGCGGTGCGTTGTGCTCGCGGGCAATAGGAGATTTGACTCGTCGATGGCGGACCTGGGCATCAATTTGCGGTACGTGCCGGCTCAGACTTTCCTCGACGAATATCGTGCCACGCCCCATACAGAGCAGATTCTGGCAATGGCGGATGAATACATGGGCCGGGCCCGGCGACGCAGGGGAGCGACCCGGCAGGATGTTATCAATGGCATCAGGAGCTATGTAGTGGCACAAAGCATCCTGCAGCGAGAAGAATGTGACGCGATTACTATGGACTGCCTGGGTGTGTTGGGAAAGACCGATGTCAGTCTGCCGTGCATAGCCTGGTCGCGGATGAATGACCATGGTATTCCTGCTGCCTGCGAAGCAGATTTGGGCGCGGTTGCCTCGCACACGGTTGTGCAGTATCTCTTCGACCGGCCCGGCTTTCAGCAGGACCCCGTCGCTGATACCGTCCATAACGCTGTCATCGGAGCACATTGCTCCTGTCCGACGCGTCTAAATGGTTTCGACCAGCCACCCGAGCCGTTCGACATAGTGCATCATCACGGCAACCGCGATGCGGTGCCGCGCACCTTATGGCGGAAGGACCAGCGTGTCACTTGCCTCGATGTGCTGCCCCGCGACGAAAATTCGGGCCGAATAACGAAGCTGCTTATCTCAGCCGGCACAGTACTGGACAATATCGATGTCCCGCCCTCCGGCGGGTGTGTGGTCTCAGTGCGTGTGAAATTTGATGGCAACCAGCCGGTTCTTAGCTTCCCCGGCTTCCACCAGATTTTCTTCTACGGCGACTACAAACAGCACCTTGTGGAGTTCTGCCGGTTATTCAATCTCGAAGCACAAGTAGTCTAATAGCTGGGATAGGGACGCCGGGGGGTGAGAACCCTAAAAACCTGAGACAGGTGCCTGGACCGGTTCGAGTTAGAAGATGGTAGTCTGCGATACGTAGCGCCCGAAGGTCTGCAACCATGTTTTTCGGCAGGTAGCCGCGTCAACAATTTTGAATTTTGTTAAACATCGGACATCCCGGACTGTATAATGTTTACGCGGTTTGGCGCTCAGGTATAGATAAGGGCAATTTGTAAGCTAATTGTTAAGGAATCTCCAAATGAAAGGCGACAGAGGTTTTTCAGAATCAAATTGTGGTTTGAACAGGCGAGAATTTTTGGGAGGCTGTGCAGCGTGTGCGGCGGGACTGGCGGGCCTGTCGGCTCTGGGCGTGAGTTCGGCCAAGGCTCAAGCACCATACCCAAGCGAGAAAGCAAAGGTTCGGCTGGTATTTACACACATACCGCCGGGAAGTCCGACCTGGCCAAATATCGGCTATGATTACGAGGGCCGCAAAAAAGAGCTGACCGAAAAGCTCCGCAAAGGCTGTCCGGCGATTGAGTTTCTTCCAGCTACGGCCCACAATGTAGAAGAGGCCAAGAAAATCCTCGAGGCTGACAAAGAGGTTGATGGGTATCTAATCTATATGGTAGGCATCTGGACTGGTGCGCCGCAGACCATCGCCGCCACAGGCCGGCCCACGATATTTGTGGACGATTTCTACGGCGGCTCGGGCGAGTTTTTGGTTGCCAATTCCGCTGCCAGAAGACAGGGCTGGAAAGTGGCGGCTGTTTCATCGTCAAATTTTGACGAGGTGATTCAGGCGGCCAGGTGCTTTGATTGCCTCAAAAAGCTCCGCTCGTCGGTGATCCTGCGTGTGGGCGGCGGATTCGGCTGTTCCGAAAAGGGCGTCGAGGAGGTCTTCGGCACAAAGGTTATGTTCATGAATTACGACCCGCTCAACGAGCTTTACGGCAAAGCCGACCGGGCCGAGGCTCGAAAGTGGGCCAAGCGATGGATTGACGGGGCGGAGAAAGTGGTGGAGCCATCGCGCGAGGAAATCGAAAAGTCGGGCGCTATGTATCTGGCGATGAGCGAGTTGATGCGGC
Organism: uncultured Pirellulales bacterium; assembly: GCA_964567045.1. Classification (GTDB taxonomy): domain Bacteria; phylum Planctomycetota; class Phycisphaerae; order Sedimentisphaerales; family Anaerobacaceae; genus JAFNGF01. Next base: position 13,755 of record CAZMLE010000083.1, read on the forward strand.
AAAACAAGGCTCAGGCTATCACGATGAACTGCCTGGGCGGATTCTACGGCGGACATATCACCGCCTATCCGTGCCTGGGCTTTTTCCAGCTCAATAACGATGGCTACGTAGGCGCCTGCGAATCCGACCTTACATCCACGATCACCATGCTGCTGATGAGCTATCTGGTCGGTCGGCCTGGCTACATCTCCGACCCGGTTATCGATACGGCCAAGAACCAGATTATTTACGCCCACTGTGTGGCGCCGAATAAGGTTTTCGGTCCGGATGGCCCAACCAATCCTTACCACATTCGCAACCATTCTGAAGATCGAAAAGGTGCAGCCGTGCGTTCGCTGATGCCTTTGGGCGAGATGACAACCACGCTGGAGTTTAACCCCGACGCGCGTAAGGTGATAATCCACCAGGGCAAATCCGTTGCCAACATCGACGAGGATAAGGCCTGCCGAACTAAGTTAGCTGCCGAGGTGGTAGGGGACATCGACAAGTTGCTTTCCTACTGGGACACGTGGGGCTGGCACCGCGTTACTTTCTACGGCGACTTAAAGCGACCTGTCCAGAACATCGCGGGTTTACTGGGCTTTGAATTGATACAAGAAGCATGAAATTCGGGGCACACGCCCGGCGCCGGCAGGAAAACCCCCAAATAAACTTGGGGGCTAAATATCTCTCGACCCGGCTCGAGACGGGTTTAGCCTCGCTTTCACGCGGGGTTGGTTCTTGCAGTGTCTTGTTGGCTGGGGCTGGAATGTCTGGGTCAGACAGAAGAGGAAATTGGCGGCGTTTGTCTTCACGGCCTCCTGATACTTCGCTCGGATTTGCGTATCCGCCGACGATTTCTTTCTGAAGGTTTTTCGTAGTAGGCAATGCGTTTCATGTCTCTGACTAAACCTTCTTTTTCGCACAGCTTCTTAAAGCGCTTTATCATCTGTTGAACTGATTCACCTGACCGCGACTTAACTTTTAGCACTAACAGACTCCTTAAAAAGTCCAGAGATTAAAGCAGGTACACAACACAAGGCTATTATTGGTTCGCCAGAAATTGTGACGCTGTTAATGTAATTTAAGCGGTCTATTCTTTCAAGTGAAAAAAATCTTAGCCAGCAGATTTTTGGCTCGACGCTGAGCTTGCTTACGCCGAGACCTTCCGCAATCGGTTCAGAGCATCCAAAATTGACAAATATTTCGGTCCTATTGAGTAATATGGGCAAATATGTTAAAATAAGAAGGCGGTTTTGGAGGTACATTTTAGTTGGAGAAACTTCGCGAGACTCTAAGAGTCAGAAAAGAGCGAGCCATATTGGTGGCGGCTGTCGTGGGCAGCGACAGAGATGATTTAGTCGAGCTTACCGCTCTGGCTGAAACTGCCGGGGCAGTTGTCGTAGACAGATTTCAGCAGAAAATCCGCAGCATAAATCCCTCTACGTACATAGGAAAGGGTAAAGCCGACCAGCTTGGCGAAAGAGTCAAGCGGTTCAAGGCCGATGTGGTGATTTTTGACAACGGTCTTTCGCCGGCCCAGATTCGCGAGCTTGAAGAGATCGTCGGGATTAAAGTTCTGGACCGAAGCGAATTGATTCTAGACATTTTTGCCACGCGGGCAAAGACTAGGCAAGCCATGCTGCAAGTGGAATTAGCGCAGCTCCAATACACCTATCCGAGGCTGACTCAGATGTGGCCGCACCTGGATACCGTAACCGGAGCCGGCGGAGCAACGGGGGTGGGCGTCGTCGGCGGCATCGGCACTAAAGGTCCCGGCGAACAGCAACTGGAAATCGACCGCCGATTGGTCAAGAGGCGAATCGTCGAGCTTAGACGTGAGCTGGCCAACATCGACAGGCGCAGGGTCCGCGAGATTACAGCAAGGCACGGCCTATTTAAGATCTGCATAGTCGGCTATACCAACGCCGGCAAAAGCACGCTGTTAAATGCGCTTACCAACGCGGGCGTTTTGGTCGAGGACAGGCTCTTTGCCACGCTGGACACTCGAACCAAGAGATGGTCGCCCGCTCGCGGGGCAGAGGTGCTGATAAGTGACACGGTCGGCTTTGTCAAGAATCTGCCTCACCAATTAGTCGCTTCCTTCAAAGCCACGCTGGAAGAAACCGTCAACGCTGATTTGCTCTTACATATTATTGATGTCTCCAGCCAGGACGTCCTGAAGCAGATCGAATCTGTAAATGTAGTTTTGGGAGAGATCGGGTGCGGCGGTAAGCCGATTTTGATGGTGCTCAATAAAGTTGACAGCCTCAAAAACTTGAGCCCGCTTGAGATGCTGCAGACGGTATTTGCCGATGAGGTTGCCATTTCAGCCAAGACCGGCTTTGGCCTGGATAAGCTGGCGGAAAAAGTCGCCGAGAAATATAAAGGCGCCGAGGTTCATGTACGGGTAAGTTCCAGCCAATCGAACGGCAAAGTCCAGAGCTTCTTGCGTGCCCACGCCCAGATTGTAAACGAGCAGTATCTTGATAGTTTTGTCGTGATTGACGCCCACCTCGGCCAGAACCAGTTGCCAGACCTGAAAAGACTCCACCCCGACCAGCTCGAAATCATCCAGGGTTAAATCAATTTTTAGCCACAGATAAGCTATGAAACCGGAGCCTCCCGGTTAGGTTATAATACAGGCTC
>CAZMLE010000084.1:0-15839 GCA_964567045.1 uncultured Pirellulales bacterium
CTCGGGCCGGGTTTCTTAGAAAGTGTTTATGAAGCAGCTATGGCAATTGAATTCAGTCTTCGTAATGTGCCATACGAACGTCAGAAAGCGATATCTGTGATGTATAAGGGAGAGAAAGCCAAGGATTTCATTTGTGATTTTCTGGTGGGTGAGAAAGTATTGGTCGAACTTAAGGCACTAAAAGCTATTACGGGAGTCGATGAAGCACAGATTCTGAACTATTTGAGGGCAACAAGTCTTGAAGTTGGATTGTTAATAAACTTTGGTGAGCAATCTTTAAAGTACAAAAGGTTTGTGCTTCAATGAAAAAAGCAACCACGGATTTGCACGGATTAACACAAATTTTTTTCAATCACTGGTTACACTGATGTGTAAACTAAATGAAAAGTTTAAAGAGTGGAAAAAGTGGTACTCAGAGGACGATAATTCAGTCTGCGCACAAATTCGGGATATGTTATTGGATGCTGCTGTCTTCTATTCAATAAATGAGGCGAGAAAGTATGCAACAACTGACGCCCAAGGAAATCCAGAATTGAATAAGCTGGTTCATGGCCTGATTAATCGGAGCTTTCTAAAAACACAGACCTTATCGATTAGAAAATTATATGACGGACGGAAAGATGTAATCTCATTACGAAGGCTTATAAACGACATGAAAGAAAACAAGGCTTTCACAAGAGAAAATGTCTTTTCTGCTCTTGAATTACCATACGATTATGAGGAAGCAGTAAATGAAGGACGTCGAACCAATAATTCAAAGATGAAAGAGGCCGGCTTTGCTTCTGGGTCCATTCATAAAAACATAGACTTGCTTGCTGGAACCGACTCATCAAAAAGAGAGCCAATCGACAGAATACAAGATAGTGTGCTAAACACGTTAAGTGAACGGTTGGATAAGTGCAAACCGATTGTCAACTTTGTTAATAAAATCGTTGCTCATACAGCGACTGCAGAAAGTAGAGGAAAGGTCCCCGAGAAAGACCTAAAGATTTCTTTGGGGAAGATTCACACGGCCCACGACTGGATTGTCGAGATAGTTGTATATATAGGTCGGTACATACTCGATGAATCAACCGAATGGACTAATTTCTTGCCGAGCTGGGCGGGCAACAGTAAATTTGAGCATTTTGAAAAACGTTGGGTAAGACAAGAGGACATTACGAAACTTGAAGATTGCTGGAGCCGATATGAAAGACATATCGAACATTTGTGCAAATGGTCGGAGAATAATAATCCGTGAAAATCCGCGTTAATCCGTGGTTCGAAATATTTTCTACCCTGATTTAATCCGTGGTTCGTTTGAAAATGCAGAAAGGGAAAAGTTAGATGGCGAAGAGTTGCAAGATTGCGGTAGTTCCTGGCGACGGCACTGGGCCGGAAGTAATTGCTGAGGCTGTGAAGGTACTGAAGGCCGCGGCGGATAAGTACAAATTCAAAGTCGATTCGGCAACGTTCGATTTTGGTGCCGAAAGATACAAAAGGACGGGCGAAACCCTGCCCGATAGCGCTATTGAAGAGCTTGGCAAATTTGACGCAATCCTGCTCGGGGCGATCGGGCATCCGGATGTTCCGCCGGGGATTCTGGAAAAAGGGATACTGCTAAGACTTCGCTTTGAACTGGACCAGTACATAAATCTGCGTCCCGTCAAGCTGTATCCGGGCGTCGAGACGCCGATCAAGAACAAGGGGCCGGAGGATATTGATTTCGTGGTTGTCCGCGAGAATACCGGCGACCTTTATACCGGCGTGGGCGGATTTTCAATGAAAGGAACGCCGAATGAAGTGGCAGTGCAGTCCGCAGTTTACAGCCGCTTTCAGGTTGACCGCTGCCTGAAATATGCTTTTGAATACGCCCGCAAGCACGGCAAAAAGGCTCGCGGCAAAGGCGAAAAAAACACCCTCGCACTTTGCGGCAAAACAAACGTGCTGACTTACATATACGATTTGTGGGAGCGGGCCTTTCACGAGATGGGCAAGGCCCAATATCCCGATGTCGCAAGGGAATATTACCACGTTGACGCCACCTGTATGTGGATGATCAAGAACCCCGAGTGGTTCGATGTAATTGTCACCGGCAATATGTTCGGCGACATCATTACCGACCTGGGCGCAATCATTCAGGGCGGTATGGGCATCGCAGCAGGGGCAAACATCAACCCGCAAGGCGTCAGTATGTTTGAGCCTATCGGCGGAAGCGCACCGAAATATACCGGCAAGGGCGTAATCAATCCGCTGGCTGCCGTCTGCGCCGTGCAGATGATGCTCAGCACTCTGGGCCAGGAAAAAGCCGCCGATGCCGTAGAAAAGGCCGTGATGTTTGTGATCGCCAACAAGCTGAAGTCTTTGCAGGCAGGCAAAATGGGATACTCGACTAGCCAGGTCGGCGATCTCGTCGCAAGCAAAGTCGCGGAATAGACGAAGAGATACACATCCCATGTGGCAGATCGTTTGTAGTGTGCCCAAACAAGTACCAGGGACCCAAAGAAGACCTCACGCCGTTGCTACGAACGAGGCGTCCAGGCTTGGCACTGGAAGCGACGGTTTTGCTTGAGATAGGACGTGAGCCTCATGGTGTCTGAGCGGTGGCCTTGTCGGTCTCAGCCTCTTGTATACGTGAGTCGGAGGAATCACCTCTGGACGAGAATCCAGCATGAAGGAAGCCTACGCTCAGGACGACGGTTACGATGCTACAGAGTGCGAAAGCAGCGACTTTGCGATGTTTCGCCTCGAGTCTTTTCCGTGCCTCAGCGATTTCTGCCTTGTGGCCAAGCAGAATCAACAGAGGGTTGGGTTCGTAGGAAGGCACCAACCGCCTGGCCCTCTGCTCAGATCTCTCCCTTCTCTCTCCCCATGCTACAAGCTCCTCATCAGTTGACCATGGTTCCCCAGGGGATCTCATTATAGGGGACAAGTGCTTGTGTTTCTTCGTGGAAAAGGCGAAGTATCCACTCGAGAAGGCAGCGGCAAGGAATACCACCGAGACAATCAGGTATTTCCGGTGTATACGCATTCCCGCTCTGCTTTCCGTGTTTGAGGAATGCGTCGCTCGGTTATTAGGGACAGCCTGAATAGCCTGAATCGCATGTCTTCGTTCCGCTTCTTCCTTGATGATAGTTTGGATTTCTGGGGGGTATTCCTCTATGTCTTGATTAGCTGCTCTAAAAACCATATCGTCGTCTGGCTCCCGTCGCCACAGTCTTTTGACTTCTTCCAAATCATAGCGTTTTTTTTGAAAGCCTTGGGTCATTTTTCATGTACCTTTTATTGAGTTCCGTTAGCAAATTCTAAATCATTAGAGTTGTTAAATCCGTTAGCTATTTCGGCAAAAGCCTCTTGTCCGACCAGATCGCATTCGCACTCTCTTGTTGAACATCGGTCGAATTTCTCCTACAAAGAATCGATATGCTGCAGCGCTTGCCTTGCCCAATTGCCGCTTTCGCCGTTTGGATCGAGTCCCAATAGGCGCTGAGCTTCTTCCCGTGCCCGCCTCCGATCACCGGTCTCAACAAGGGCGATGACAAGATTACGTCGCGCGTTCAGGTGGTTCTCATCTTCTGCCAATGCCTTGCGGTAATAACTGATGGCATCCGCCTTTCTGTTGAGTGCTACGTATGCGTTCCCTATGTTGTAAAGGACAGGTGCCTTTGCCTCTATGCCCAAGTCGAGCGCCGTAGTGAATTGCTCAATGGCTTTTCTTGGCTGGTTCATCTGCGAATAGACATTTCCCAAAGCCATACGTACCGAACTCGACTTGGAGCAGTGTTTGATCCCTTCCTCCAAGTAAGCCGCTGCGGTCTGGGGATCCCGCTTGGCCAAGGCGTAATGAAGCGCTAGTGTGGTGTATGCCTCTGGCATTCGAGGATCAATTTTGAGTGCTGCTTCGATCTTCTCCATGCCCTGCTGGAAAAGATTCCTTTTAGTGAACAAATCCATTCCGAGGTCCTTCAGTTCCTTGGCTCTTGGGTCTATGTCTGGCGGGTCACGATTGGCGGCGGAGACATCGAACGTGGTGTTGGCGACCTTGTCGACGAGTTCATCGAGATTCTTGTAGTCAGGAACGTTCGAGGTAGTCGTGTTGTCGCTCGCCGCTTGTTCAGACGAGCCCTCGTTCTTGGGACAGCCGGAGGCCAAAAAGACAATCACCAAAACGCCCGACAGGGACGCAGCATACTTCCACCTCTTCTTCGATTCGGGGGACGCCATACTTGTATCTCCTGTGACTTCCACATTACGTCCTTACTCTATTGGTCGCGCGAGTGCTCCAAGGGGGCCGTCGACCAAACTGAAAGGGCAAACCATGAAAAAAAGCACCTGGCACCGTTTCACGCTTCGCACCGTCTTCCTCATGGTGTCCTCCGAGACAGAGTGATGGTCGAGGACCGCAATCGGAAGCCTTTTTGTCGCAGATGCAAGCGGATACCGATCAGAATCAGCGCGCCGGTGACAAGCCCCGAAATGCTCCACATAAGCACAATGGCGCCGTATGAGCTGAGTGGACTGAGGCATATATGTGTCACGGATAGCGGGGCCCCCACTTCAAAAACCAAAGAGACGATATGATACGTTAATCGGCCTAATGCGGTCCCAAACATCAAGCTCCACAACGTTAGACCCCAGAGACGGACCGCTATGACAAGTCCGAGCATAAATAGGGTCTTATTCGCAAAGAACGAGCAGTTCAGGGAGAGGGAGCCGACAAGTTGGACACGAATACCTTCGCGTAATAGCACGGCGGCCATCAGAATCACGAGAATCCTACTAAGAACGCAGAACGCGCCGAATGCCGGGGGAAGAACCCATTCATTCCGGATCAGATGGCTCAGTGCAAGAAATGCCGCTGATGTCAGGGTACCCAGGAACAAGGCTATGAGAAGGCTGTGCACGGATGGGAACTGGAGATGCTCCCAGAAACCAAGGCCACGAACAAACAGAAAGGCCGACTCCGAGGCCAGCGTCCAGAACACGGAGTTCAAGAAAGTGGCGAGGAGCACGGCGAGAGCCGCGTAATAGTAGACACCGTAACATCGGCGGTTGAAGATCGCTGGATAGGTGTGGATTGGAAATGACTCAGGCTCCTCTGCGAGATCGTTGTGGGCCGTCAACGCGGAGAACAGGAAGGCTATGCCAAGAATGCCTGCCCATGCCGCAGAGCCAGACAGAATCCAAACCAGGATGCGTTTTACCTCCAACCTCTTTTTCGCCGCTGAAGCCTCCCCGTCGTATAGATGTAGCATGGGATTATAGTAGTCCGTCTTCCCGAGCAAACGCTGCGCCCTACGTTCACTTTCGTGCTGCCTACATACCTCGAGAACCAACTCTTCATCGGACATCTCGCGGTTCCACATACGTGAGTAGTGTCGGCGCGTATGCGTTGCATAAGCCAAGCATCCTGTGACGAGAGCCATCAATAGGGCAAGGACCGCGATCGACAAAGGCTTTGTTTGCCGAGATTTAGACATATGAGCCGGAATTCCACTGATGACCGGGACTGCCACGGGACAGGCCTTGTTTTCTACTGACACAGCAGGGCATTCCACATTCCCTTGATTGATTCGAACTTGGGGATGCTCGCCTAATTCTGCATGTGCGGAGTCCACAGGTGCGGGTACATCTGTTCGCGAATCGCTTATCCGTCCACCAGCGGGCATGTCGAAGGGGCTCTTGCAGTGGGGACAGCGCCCGTCGTCCATGATCAGAACACCCTTGGTGCCGCATTTCGGACAGTCGTGCAGATACACTTGTTTCTCCTCTGCCTTATTTGAATCGATACCCTGGCCGCGTCTGCCTGCCGACCGGCACACGGAACAAAAAGCATAAAGCTTTCTTCGGAGATGTCTCATTGGGAAATGAAAGAGGCGTGACCTACTCACGCCCCATCCAAGGCACTGGCGTGCCCTCACAGGAACGCTTTCGGGCACGCCCAGCTTGGGGCGTGCCTCGAAGCGCAGTGCTGTGATTCGAAATTGCCAGTTTCTGGATGGACAGCAGCCGAAGCTACGCAACTGTCATGTTTTGGAATCAATTATCTGTTTGTCTCAAATCCTCCCTCTTAATTTCCTCTTTCTAGCTCCACGCCCAAGTGGCGAGCGCCACAGAACCACCAATCGTGAGCCATCCGTCTTTAGCATCTCTCAAAGCCACCGCGTTTCAATGATGATGTTACAATTATAGATGAGCTTAGTCAAGATGTCTATATGTATTACTACGTATTTTTCGACTTTTTTTACATTATTCCTGTCAATACAGCCTGGGCAACCGGCCGGCACCTCCATTTGGGTCCTATGCAGAGTCAAGGATTTTGACGGTGCCGCGGTTGCCATCGACCTGGATGGTCTGGCCGGTCTTGATGATCTTCGTTGCATCGCCTACATTTGTGACTGCAGGGATGCCAAGCTCGCGGGCGACAATAGCTCCGTGTGAAAGCAGACTGCCCTGATTCATCACTATCCCGGCGGCTGGTAGAAAATACGGCGTCCAGCCCGGATCAGTGAAGGGGGCTACCAGAATCTCGCCGGCCTCAAGATGGCTGTCACTGTCGGTTCTGAGAATTACCTTTGCCTTTCCGGTCGCCACACCTGGGCTGACGGCCAAACCTTTTAGGGTGTCAAGATCCGCTGCGATCTCTTCGGGCATGTATTGGCCAGGATCGAATCTGCCTACGATTAAGTCGGGAGGCGTTACCGAGCTCCATTTGTCGTATTCTGCTCGCCGCTCGGCGATAACATTCTTGATGTCAAACTCAGCCCGCACGTTTACCACGGGTTCAATTTCCTGCACCGTTAGAAAGAAAATATCGTCAGGCCTGGCAATTATATCGCGTGCGTGCAGTCTGACGCCAAGCTCAACAAGCAACCTCCGCATCGTTGCCAGCAGCTTTACAGCCTCGCTTTTTATGTTCTCGCGGAAGAGGGCGCAGTTCTGAGAGCGCACAAGTAGATGGTCGAATATCAATCGCTTTATTGGATTCCTGAGCTGTCGGCGGCATCGCTGCTCAAGATAGCGACGCTGGTGGGCGATTTCTTCACGATTTTCCAGAGGATTGGTTTTGTCGATGCAGCAGATGTAGCCGCGAATAATCCCAAGGATGTAATCCGGGGACTCGGACCATCGTGGATTGTAAAGCTCTATTTCGGCTCGGCAGTGGTGGCCGTGGCGAGCCATAAAGCCGTTCCAGCTTTCAAGAAACGCACTCGCCTGCGGCAGTTTCGATATGGCGGCTGCGATTTTGTGCCAGGAGTCTCCTGTTAGGATGCTCTTCTTGAGTTCTGGCAATTCGTTTGCTTTGACGGCCAATTGCCAGAGGTCCATCGCGGCCTGGGCATCATCCATATTGCCGACCCCGGCCAGCAACTTGCCGGCGTATGTTACGTCTGAGAGCCACCTTGCACATACCCATTGCAGGCCGGGATAGGCAATCATTGTGCCAAACAGATACGGTGCATTGCCGATCCGGCCGCCTTTCCAGCCCTCCAGCAGTTCACGAAAGGCATTGACGATCCCTGCACAACAGCCCGCAATCTGCTCGGTAGGCATACTGCCAACGTCAAGGTGTTCCCATTTCTGATTCCTGGCTCTGATTTCTGTAAGTATGGATTGCCCTTTCTGGGGGGTGCAGGAAAGGATTCCGGCAATTAGAAGAGGGATCTTCAAAATAAATCGCATCCGGCTGATTTTTATCTTCGGCAGGTCGTTTTCGGTCATGCTTTCGAAGGTCTCGAGCATTTTGGCCAGAGCTGAGTTGCTCCCAGTATCCTTCGTGAAATCGTACTTCTTGGAACCTGGGAGAGTTCTTATGACGGCTGCCCAAAAGCTTGCGTGGAAGTAAAGGCGTCCGGCAAAGTAGTCGTACATAGGAGTCCCTGCCCGGTCGATGCAGAGAATCTCAAAGACAGGGTCAAACATGGCCTCTCCCAGATTGTCAATGATGGACCTTGTGATTGGCGTCACAACGTCGGGCAGGACTTCCTGGGCGAGAAAGTTGCTCCAGACCCAGCGGTCGCGCGATGACTGTGCTGGGCCGAGCGTAGTAATGGGCCTGGATTGAAGCAGGTATATGTCGGCGCCGCGGATTGCCCATTCGATGTCCTGTGGACAGCCGAACTCGGCTTCAACAGCTCTGGCCAGCTCTGCAATTTTGCAGATAAGAGCTTCGTCGATTGATGGAGCAAACGCCCTTTGGCCGTCGATTGTCCGTCGCTCGACGGCGCCACGATCGTCGAGAGCGATTTGGAGTTTCTTCTCTGAGATTGTCTTTGAGACGATCTTGAGATTGGCTTTGTCTACTGTAAATCGGTCGGGCGTGACTTTGCCGCAGACAAGGGCATCGCCAAGACCAAAACAGGATTCGATTGTCATCAGGTCTGGGCGAGCAGTTGCCGGGGCAACCGTGAAGACTACGCCTGAGGCATCGGCAGAAACAAGAGACTGGACAATTACAGCCATCTCGACCTGCGCATGGTCGATGCCGTTTCGCCGGCGATACTCGTATGCCCGGTCGGTCCATACTGAAGCCCAGCATTTCTTTATGGCCCACAGGCAGTCGTGGAGTGACGCGATGCCCAGATATGTATCGTACTGACCTGCAAAAGAGTGCCTGCAAAGGTCCTCAGCGGTGGCTGACGAACGGACTGCGGCTCGGTCCGCCCCAAGCAAGTCGTAGGCCCTGGCAACCGTAGTCTTGAGCGTCTCAGACAGCGGTGCTTCAATAATGCGTTGACGAATGTCGCGGAGAATTTTGGCCCTATCTTGTGATTGGAGACGGTCGAGATCGACCGAGGCTTCTTTGAGGAATTGTGTAAGATTTTGCCAGGCAAGGTGTTTGCGATAGGCCCTGGTGGTGACACAGAAACCGTCAGGAACGGGCAAGCCCGCCCTAATCAATCGGGCAAGTCCGAATGCCTTGCCGCCGACCTCGTGTTCGTGGCAAGGCCTTATTGACGCAAAAGGAATAACTAATCTTCTTCTACTCATAGGTGTACGAGGCCGACTGCCTGCACATTATACCGTTTTTGCCGGCGGCGGGCAATCGCAATCCCGCTCCGCCCGTGGCGGATATGGCGGGCAAGCTTGCGTGACATTGTGCCAGAATGAGGGTATAATACCGGTGTAACGAGCTTGTTTTCGAACCACAGATTTCACGGATTACACGGATTGAAAAGTGAAAAACAAATCAGTGAAATCTGCGTAATCCGTGGTTAAATATGAAGTTGCTTTCTAACAGTGTGAATCCGTGTAAATCTGTGTCTAAATTGGAGCTTAATGCAGTTGTAGAGTTATGCCTGCAAATTTGCCGCCAGACTATTTCAAGGCCGAACAGTGGTTTCGAACAGCCACCACGAATGAGGAGAAAATACTGGCGCTTGAGCGCATGCTGGCTGTGATGCCCAAGCACAAGGGCACCGACGGTCTGAAGGCGGACCTTCGGCGAAAGCTTAGTAAGTTCAGAGAGACGGCGACACAAAAAAAGGCTGGTAGGCATACAGATATTTTCCATATCCCGCGAACCGGTGCTGGCCAGGTTGTGCTTTTAGGGCTGCCAAACACCGGCAAAAGCTCCATCGTTTCGGCACTAACCAATGCAAAAGTGACCGTTGCCGATTTTCCTTTTGCCACGAGCGGCCCGGTGCCGGGAATGGTAAAGTTCGAGGATGTACAGATTCAGCTTGTCGATATGCCGCCCATAACCGCTGAATACCTCGCGCCGGGCCAGGTGGGCACATATCGCAACTGCGATTTGATCGCTATTGTGATCGACCTATCGGCTGATGTGCAGGAGCAGTTACGAGTCTGTTTGGACTTTTTGGAATCGAGAAATTTGCTGCTGGATGAGCAGACGCCGGCGTATGATAGTCAGGGTAATGTCCTTGGCAAAAAGGCGTTTTGTATCTGCACCAAGAGCGATATCGCAAAGCCCGGCGCGTTTGAGACGGCCAAAAAAGCGTCTAGTAAGCCGGTGGAGTTCGTTCAGGTCTCAGCTAAGACCGGCGAAGGGATCGGGCAGTTGCCAGGAGTATTTTTTAAGGTTTTGAGAATTATTCGGGTATATGCAAAGCCGCCCGGCAAACCGCCTGATATGAATGAGCCTTTCACGATGCCGGCCGGCTCGACAGTTGCCGACCTTGCTGCGGCCATTCATCGCCAGTTAGCAGAGAAACTTCAGGCCGCCAGAATCTGGGGCAGCGGGTTTTACGCCGGCCAAAACGTCCAGCTAACACACATCCTACACGATAAGGATATCGTAGAACTGCATTTTGGGTAGTTACGTTTCCAATTTCATGCCCACGCGAGCGATAGCGTGGACATGAGAGCCAGCACATGGGCACACCCAGGCTTGCTAAAGCTACCGCTGCTGCAACACAGTGCGACTTTGCTTGACTGAGAGCTTTTTCAGATGTTTGCTTAAGTATGATTCAATTTGCAGATAACGGAGGACAGGGGATTTTAGTTCCTTTGTTTGTTTGGACGCGTAGGTTCTTAACTCGGAAAGACATCGCTCGAACTTCTCGTTGATTATCAATTCAACGACTACGCCGTGTTCTGCTTTGATCTTGCTTTGTACTTGGGCAACATCGTTCATCTGGTTGTGTCTTGCTGTCCCGCCTGAAGATTTCACAATAGGCGACCAAAGCATGAAGTGTTTGTTCTCGTAGTCTCTAAAATACTCGTTTGTGTATTCGATATCCTTCGAGAATTTCGCGGTTAGTCTGCCCACGTTATCAGGCTGTTTATTCTTGACATACTGCAAGCCGGTTGGAAGGTGGATAGCAACCTCGCAGACATAAAGAGTCTTGGTTTGCAGGTCTATTCCAATTACATCGATTTCGCCTTGTACATCCGGCAGGTATAAATTCTGCTGTACGAATTCACAGCCCTTTATTACTTGCAGATAGGCGGATACGATTTCTTGTCCAATATCCATGATTCCGTTTTACTCCAATTGTGTGCCATGTCCGCGCTCGCTTGAACATGCCCGACTATCGTATTAAAGATTCGTGGTCTACGGAGATAAGAATGTCATCACTGGACTGCTCGCCAAGCTCTCGTCTATGTACCCAGAAGCTCACGGACCTCCTGCTTGAGCTTAGGAAGATGATTTTGAATAGCAGCCCAGACAATGTCGGGGTCAATGGCGTCATAGCCATGGGTGATAACATTGCGAAAGCCGATAATCCGCTCGTGTTCTGAAATGCTGCCCAGGATAGAGCTGTCCAATTTCTTGATTCGATTCAGAGCTTCTCCTATAATCTCAAACTTCCTTTCGACCGCGGCCTGTAACATTCCATCGGCAAGATAGCCCCGGTAGTCGAGTCCGCTGGTATATTCTTCGATACTTTCAGATGCTTCAAGAATATCAAAGAGACACTTCTTTACCTCAAGCTGCATATATGTTCTTTCTGGTGTGCTCTATCGAGGCTTTGAAAAATGGATTCTTAAGCGCTCTTTCGACAACCACATCCACACCTCTGCCGAGAATTTGTTCAAGACCTTCCTTAAGCTCGAAATAGCGATCGAAAAGGTCGCGTACATCACGGTCGAACTCAACCAGCACATCCACATCGCTATCAGCTCTAAAACTGTCGGTGGTGCTTGAACCGAATACATCAAGTCTTTTGACTTTCAATCGCCGGCAGAGATTGCTGATTGCGGGTTCTAGATGGTCAACGTTAAGCATAATTTGGCCATATTCAGATAAGTTGGCTGTCAAACGCAAGTTCATAAGTATTATCTATTTATTTTGGCCAGAAGTCAAACGTTTCTGACGGTAGGGGGGAAACAGTGTGAAAGGAAGAGCGAAACGTCTATCCACATAATAAATTACGGGGGCAAAGAAAATTTTTGGAGAATTGCGTTTAGAGTCAAAGTATGTATAATTTTATTCTTGTTAAAAGCTTTTACAAATTGAAAGGGCGTAAACCCAAGGAGGTAAATTATGGACAGGAAACATTTTGTTTGGCTGGGTTTAGCGGCGGTTTTGGTGGCGATAGGGCTTCGGTGTGGGGTTGCCGCAGGCCAGGAGTCGGCTTCTAAAAGCTACGCGGTAACGATAGACACTGCCAAAGTGGCGGAGCCGATTTCAAAGTATATTTACGGGCAGTTCATCGAGCATCTGGGTCGATGCATCTACGGCGGCATCTGGGCGGAAATGTTAGAGGACCGCAAATTCCTCTATCCGGTGGACAGCGATCAGTCCCCATGGCGGAGTATAACAGGTGCGAAACGCGCGACCATGACCCGTGAGAAACCGTATGTTGGTGAGCACTGTCCGATTGTGCATGTGGCGGCGAAAGCAGGAGGCGGCATTTCGCAGAGCGGGCTGGCTCTGAGGAAAGGGCAGGAGTACGTCGGCAGAGTCGTCTTGGCTGCAGAGGGACCTTCTGTCGGAGCGGAAGTATGTCTTTACTATAGCCTCGGCGTTGCCAAGAGCGTGTCCTTCAGCAATATCCCGGCAGATTACACGACCTACGACTTCAGGCTTGTTCCGGATGCTGACACGGATGATGGATATTTGACAATTGCTGGAAATGGAGTGGGAAGCCTTCGCATCGGTGCGGTGTCATTAATGCCCGCGGATAACGTACACGGCATGCGGGCCGATACGCTAAAGGTGCTGAAAGAACTCAACTCGCCGATTTACCGCTGGCCGGGCGGCAATTTCGTAAGCGGTTACGACTGGCGACTTGGTATCGGGCCGAGGGATAAAAGGCCGCCGATGAAGAACCCCGCCTGGGGCGGGATCGAACATAACGACTTTGGGCTGGATGAATTTATCATATTCTGTCGGGAGATAGGCACCGAGCCAATGATTACGGTCAACACCGGCTTCGGCGATGACCACTCAGCAGCAGAAGAGGTGGAGTACGCCAACGGTGCTCCAGATACGCCTATGGGCAAGTGGCGGGCGGCCAACGGGCATCGCGAGCCGTACAACGTCACGTGGTGGTGCGTCGGCAACGAAATGTACGGCAATTGGCAGTTGGGTCACATGTCACTTGAGCATTACGTGCGCAAGCACAATCTGTTCGCCAAGGCTATGCGCAAGGTTGACCCATCCATCAAGCTCATGGCGGTGGGGGCGGTGGGGGACTGGTCGCAGGGTATGCTCAAGAACTGTGTAGATGGGATGGACCTGATCAGTGAGCACTTCTATCAAGGAGCAAAGAAGGACGTCCTTGAGCACGTGCGTCAGGCCCCTGAGGCCGTCCGCCATATAGTTTCGGCGCATCGCGATTATCGCAAAAAGCTGGACTCGATTAAGGGCAAAGACATCCGGATTGCAATTGACGAGTGGAACTACTGGTACGGCGAGCACCTTTTCGGCGAGCTTGGCACCCGGTATTTTCTCAGAGACGCTTTGGGTATCGCTGAAGGTCTGCACGAAATGATCCGCAATACGGACTTAGTTTTTATGGCCAACTATGCCCAGACTGTCAACGTTATCGGCGCCATAAAGACTACCAAGACGGCGGCTGCTTTTGAGACGACCGGCTTAACTTTGAAACTCTACCGCGACCATTTCGGTCAGTTACCTGTGGCTGTTACAGGGCAGGTGTCGCCGCTGGATATTGTGGCCGCGTGGACGGGCGATAAAAAAGCGGTCACTATCGGTGTCGTCAATCCGACCGAGCGACAGTGCGAGTTGACGCTGGATGTGAAAGGATTGCGGCTGGGCGATAAAGGTCGTGTGTGGGTGATTAGCCACAGCGACCCTATGGCATATAACGAGCCTGGGAAGGAACCCAATGTTGTAATCAAAGAGCAGCAGGTTTCTGACGTATCCAGCGGTTTGAAGCTGCCGGCGTATAGTATCAATATCTATGAACTACCCGTGCGATGAGTTTTCCTTATTATGGAATGCAGGAAAGATACAAATCTCAAGAGCTGCGGCTGCTCATATCCTGGATGTGAGCGCAAAGGAATGTGCTGCGAGTGTTTGAGCTATCATCTAAAGTCAAAGCAATTGCCTGGCTGCTGCTTTCCGCCCGCTGTGGAGAAGACCTACGACCGCAGCTTCAAGGCATTTGCCAAGGCCTGGCACCTTTAAATGGTTTAACCCCACGTAAAACCCTTCGACCCGTGGCTACGCCCAGGGTCTCGTCTTACGGCCACCGCAGTCAAGGAGATACCCCCTAACGGCGGGATTTTTCTTGCCTGCCTCCCGATTGTGCTACAATATGGTTAAGAGTGGGTATTTGAGGTTGGGTGCGTTGCCCAATCCCGACACGTTGGGACCAACATACCCGTGAACGGTTAGTATATAATGAAGGTTCACATGGGAGAGCAAGGCGGCGTACAAGTCAGCAGTAAACCTAATTGCGGCAGATTGCGGTCTGGCCTGTTGGTACTGCTGGTGTCTTTTCCGGCGGTGGCGCGCGCGGCGTTGCCTGCGGTGCAGAACAGCGCCAACTGTACCCACACAATCGTCAACGGGCGGCCAATCCTGTTTCTCGGTGATACCTGCTGGCTCATGCAGCAGAACATGGATAAGGAGGCGATTCGGGAATACCTCGATCACCGCAAAGCCCAGGGGTTCAATGCCATTGGCATTCAGATGGATTTCGGCTGGTCCAAGGGCGGACGCGATGTGAACGGAAACTGTCCTTACTTGAATCCAAACGGCACTGCGCTGCATCCCGGGTACTGGGAGTACACGAGTTGGATCGTAGACCAGGCTGCCCAGCGAGGCATGTACGTGTTTTTCAAGGCCAGCGCCATGGAGGTGCGCGATTACAAATGGTGCATGGGGGGGACGGGTATCACGACCCCGAATGATGCCTATACGCATGGGAGACTGCTGGGCGAGTGGTTCGGCAGGCGTGGCCAAATGTCGAACATCGTATGGATGATGAGCTATGACAGAACAATAAGTGCCGTCTCACCGGAGGCGGCGCGCGTGCGGGCGCAGGCCGAGGCATCGCCGATGGCAATAATGCCGTCAATGAGTTCGACGGCCAGGCGGATTACAGCACGGTTTTCATGACGTTTCATCCTGCCGGGCCGGGCACTTCGGCATCGTTTCACTCGGAAGCCTGGCTAGATGCGGCTGGCGTGCAGCCGGGACAGCCGAATGTGAATGATATCAAGCTGGTCCTGCAGGAGTTCAACCGCTCGCCGCGAAAGCCCGTTCTGAACATCGAGCCGAACTATGAATTTTCACTGAACGGTCAAGTGGACACGAAAGTGCGTCGACAGGGCTGGCTGACTTTCTTGCACGGGGGGAGCGCTTTGATCTATGGGCACCAGACGATCTGGCGCGCGACCTGGCCCGACATGAAAAACGTATGGGACACCGGCAGTGTGGACAACCTGCTTACAATGAGAGATCGCCTTTTGGAATGGGAGTGGTGGAAACTCCGTCCCGACCTGGGATTGTTTGATGGCACGCAGAACGACCCATCCTATGTGGGTGCCAGTTGGTCCGAAGATCGTGTGGTGGTTTACCTGTTTGGCTCGCGCACATTCCGAGTAGCACTGGATCGGTTGAGTAGTCCAGTCACGGCTTATCGCCTGAATCCCGCCGACAATGCCGTGACGATGGTTGGCACGTATTCACCCGGCGAGAAACCGACGTTTTCGACGCCCAGCGGATGGGCGGACGTAGTGATGATGTTTGGTATCTCGGACCAGGAGTAAGCGGTTGTCAGCCCCCTAGTTTATTGATTGTCTTTGTCGTAATAGACCAAATATTCTCCTTCGTGATTGCTGGCTGTCAAGCCCCTCCATTTGACAAAATCAATTTGAACGAGCACTTGGGTTCTCAAGAAATTCGTTGAAATTACGGCGTATTTTGAGACTGTAGCATCTTTACAGAGTTCCTTTCTATCCTGCTTTTCGCATTTGGC
>CAZMLE010000085.1:0-15772 GCA_964567045.1 uncultured Pirellulales bacterium
CGTCCTGCGGAAGCCTTCTCTCAGCGATGTCCAGGTCCGCCATGACCTTTATTCGCGAGCTAAGCGCCGCCGCAATATACTTTGGTGGGGGGATCATCTCGTAAAGCACGCCGTCAATACGATAGCGCATCTTGTACTCGTGCTCAAACGGCTCAAAGTGGATGTCCGAAGATTTGTCGCGAATTGCCTGCAGAAGAACCAGATTCAGAAGTTTCTTAACGGGATTAGACTCGGACAACTCCTTAAGTTCGTCCAGGTCGATGCTCTGATTTCTGCCGTCAAACTCAGCAAGGAATCTGTCGCTCTGTATTTCATCTATGAGCTCGTTGATATTTTCGTCCTGTGTCTCATAATATTTGGCTAAGACGGCTTCCAACGTCTCGGGGTCGGTTATTTTAGCGTTGACTTTGAAACCCATTAGCGTGCTTAAGTCATCGGTTGCTCTGAAATTATCGGCGCTATCCAGAGCAACAGTCAGCTCATTGTGCACTTTGTCATATTCGATAGGGACGATATGATAGGTCTTTGCCATTTGGGCTGGGACCTTGTCGATCACGTCGGCAGGGATGTTGAGCCCGTCTATATCGACGTATTCCATCCCCCTTTGGGCGGCCAGTGCAAGTTGCAGTTGACTTTCGTCGACCAAACCCAGTTCCAGAAAGATCCGCCCTATTTGGACTTTCCCGTGCCGCTGATTTTGAATCTTTAGACATTCATGAACCTTGTCTCTGGCCAGAACTCCCATTTTTATGAGTATTCTGCCAAGCGGCCGGCCCTTCAACTGTTCTACAGGAGGCAGCTTTTGTACGGCTTTCATTTTCGCCATCTGAGTTTGCCCTCATAAGCGATTCCATTTCGCACCTATGTATTATACGACATTAACACCTTTTTGGCAAAGAAATTATGAATTGGACACTTAGTTGTTAAGACAGTGGCAAGTTACAACTTTTCCACTTCAGAGGTCCATAACGGCTGAAAAACACCGATTCCCCGTGCGGAGTCGTTCTTTCCAGACCAGTTATGTTCTGAGAATTGGCCCGATGTCCTTCATTTCCTGGGTAACTGCTGCCTTTCTGGCGGCCTTTGCTCTTCCCTTTATGGCGCTCATCTTGGCAAGGGCTTTATCCTGCAGTGCCCCTGGCTGACGACTCTTATCCATCATTTCCTCCAGCGTGATTTTGCCCGCATCGTACAGTTGCCACAGGTGCTCGTCCAGAAGCTGCATACCGAGCTTTCTGCCCGTTTGAATGCTCGAATCGATGCGGTAGGTCTTGTTTTCGCGGATCAGGTTGGCGATGGCAGGTGTTACCACCATAAACTCATAAGCTGCGATTCTTCCCTTGCCGGTGGCCAGCGGACATAGAGCTTGACTGAGCACAGCTATCAAATTGCTGCTCAACTGAATACGTATCTGCTCCTGCTGGTTGACAGGAAAGATGTCAATAATCCTGGTAATTGTTCCTGCGGCACTGGTGGTGTGCACCGTGCTGAAGACAAGGTGGCCAGTTTCGGCAGCCCTGATACCTGCTTCAATTGTCTCCAGGTCTCGCAGCTCGCCAACCAGAATAACATCCGGGTCCATTCTCAGTACGCGTCTTAGCGCTTCACTGAAGCTGGGTACGTCGACTCCGACTTCGCGTTGGTTGATTATAGATTTTTTGTGCGGCTGGTAGTATTCTATCGGGTCCTCGACCGTTATAATATGGCGGTCAAAGTTCTCGTTAATGTAGTTTATCATGCAGGCCAAGGTGGTGGTCTTGCCACTTCCGGTTGCTCCTGTAACTAAAAATAGGCCCCTCGGCCTGCGGCACAGGGCGGCTGTAATCTTGGGTAAACCTATCTCCTCAAACGTCATAATCTTTGATGGAATAAGCCGCAAAACCAGTGATATGTTGCCTTTTTGTCGGAACACTGAGACGCGAAATCTGCCTTCGTCACCGAAGGCAAACCCAAAGTCTGTGCCACCCTCTTCCTGCAGCTCCTGCTGATTTCGATCGGGAGTGATGCTTTTCATCAGAGCCACGGTATCGTCTGGCTCAAGGACCTTGGTCTCCAGAGACCGCAGTCGCTCGTCTATTCGCAGCACCGGTGACCGGCCAACAACCAGGTGTATATCAGAGGCCCCTTGAGCAACACACGCGTGCAGAAGCCTATCCATGTTAACGGTTGCCATTTTTTTAGAGTCCTCGGTCAACAACTATATTTCAATCATTCCACCACTACGCCTTCGCTCTGTGCTATTGTCGCTACTTCAACGGGCGTTGTTATTCCCCTGAATATCTTGAGTTTGCCGTCATCTACAAGTGCTCTCATTCCAGATGCCTTGGCCGCTTTTCTCAGTTCCCCGGCGGGCGCCTTCTTGAAGGCGAGTTCCCTCAGCTCGTTGTTCATTTCTATCATCTCAAATATTGCGAGCCGGCCTTTGAAGCCGGTATGCTGACACTGGCCGCATCCGACTCCCTTGTAGATGGTGTATTTCTCCAGCTCTTCTGGGGTGATGCCCAGCAGCCGCAAGTAGTGCGGGTCTGGGTTATGGTCAATTTCTTTGCACCTGTCACATATAACCCTGACCAGCCGCTGTGCCATAATGGCCTGTATTGAGCTGGCCACCAAGAACGGCTTAACGCCCATATCGATCAGGCGCGGGATTGCACTACAGGCATCATTGGTGTGCAAGGTGCTGAAGACCAGGTGCCCGGTAAGTGCCGCCTGAACCGCGATATCTGCTACGGCGCTATCTCGAATCTCGCCAATCAGTATAATATTCGGAGCTTGCCTGAGCATGGATCTGAGGATCCTTTCGAATGTCAGGCCGATATCTTCCTTGACCTGGCATTGATTCATTCCGTCAAAGTTGTACTCGACGGGATCTTCGGCGGTAACAATCTTTTTGTCAGGCTTATTGAGCTCCTGCAATGCAGCATACAGCGTTGTGGTTTTGCCGCTACCTGTAGGACCCGTAACCAGGAAAATGCCGTTGGGCCTTCTAATTATGTGCTGAAAGTGCTCATAGTGGTCCTGCTCAAAGCCCAGCGATTCGATACCGATGTTGACCGACTCGCGGCGCAGAATTCGCAGTACCATGCTTTCGCCATGATTGCCCGGCAGTGCCGAGACACGAAAGTCGACGTCCTGGCCCCCTATAACTCGCTTGATACGACCATCTTGCGGCAGTCTCTTCTCGGCGATGTCCATGCCGGACAAGATCTTCAGACGCGTGATAAGCGGCGCCTGCATATTCTTAGGAATGTTGTCTCTTTCCAAGCAGACGCCGTCGATTCGGTACCTTACGCGCACCCTGTCGGTCATCGGTTCGACATGAATATCGCTGGCCCGCATGAAAAAAGCATTATCGATTATCAGATTGACCAGCCTGATAATAGGGGCCTCACTATCATCATCGCCACCGTGAATTCGGAACGCCTCTGCCTGTAAATCGCTGCCGGCCTCGGCAAGCTCAGCGGCCGTTGCGTCAATGCTGTGTTTGAGCTTGTCGTCCTCTTCCTTTTGCGTTTTGTCGAATGAGTCTTCAATGTAAGCGCGGATTTTCTTGGGGTTTGCCAGGTAGCACTCCAATTCGGTGTTCAGCCGAAATCGGATCGCATCCATGGTATCAAAGTCTAACGGATCGCTGATAATCAGTCTCAGTTTGCCGTTGTTCATGCTTAAAGGCAGGACATTATGCCTTTTTATGAGTTCTTCCGAGATGATTTTGGTTGCATCAGGCGGTATCGTGACTTCGTCCAGGTTTATGTACTGCAGCCCGAATTGCTTGGCGATGGCCTTGGTCAGCGTTTCTTCGTCGATCAGGCCCTGCTCGAGCAGAACCTGGCCGAGCCGTTTGTTGTTGGTTTTTGAGGCCTTAATCGCATTGACAAGGGCTTCCTTCTGCACCAGCCCGGCTTTATAAAGTATTTCACCCAAATGCCTGCGCTCTTTGGCCATATAACCTCATGCCTAAGCTTTTCCAACCATTATTATAACACGATCAGGACATCGAGTCAAATACAGATTTTCAAGCGGAGCATATTTAAGGCCGTTTGCGCTGCTCTACGTCGGTTGGAGTCTCTATCGTGGGAGAAAACAAATCGTTGAGTTTCGCATCCGCTGACAGAGTCCACACTAATATATACCAGCCCTACGGGTTTTTGTTCGCTCGCTCCGGCGGGTCCGGCTATGCCGGTTATGCCGATGGCAAAATCTGTGTGGGCTTTCTTTCTGGCACTTTGCGCCATGGCCTCTGCTACTTGGCTGCTGACGGCCCCGTACTTTTCGATCAGCCCAGCCGGTATGCCGAGCTCGGTTGTTTTGGCGGCGTTGCTGTACGTAACCCAGCCGTATGTAAAGTATCTGCTTGCGCCGGGCGTGTCGGTTAGCAGCTTGGCCAGGTAGCCGCCCGTGCAGGATTCCGCTACGGCGATGGTTTTGTTTTGTTGGACCAGTTTTTCGCCCACGACATCGGCCAGCGTCTGTTCTTCGGTTCCATAGACCAGTTCTCCCAAAGTGCTGCGGAGCAATTCTTCATCTTTTTCAGCCAGTTTTTGGGCCTGCAGTTTGCCCTTAGCCGTGGCGATGACGTAGAGTGTAATGACGCCGTGTTCCACAGTACAGTTGATTAGCGGATTTCTGCCTCGCCGCATAAGGTCGCCGAGCAACGCGGCGATTTCTGATTCGGCTTTTCCGAAGCATTTGAGCTTGCGCACTTCTATTGCCTGGTCCCCGGCGAACTCTCTGGCCTTGGCAAGGACAGAATCTTGAAACATCTGCTTCATTTCGCCGGGCACCCCAGGCAAAGCAATCAGCAGCTTACCTTTTGCTTTGGCTATGATGCCTGGGGCGGTGCCGAGTCTGTTGGCAATAGCCTCGGCGCCGGCTGGTATGTATGCCTGCCGTCTGCAATTTTGCGGCATTTGCCGGCCCCGCGTGGCAAAGAGAATCTGTATTTTTTCCAGAAGCTCGTTATGGAACTGCAATTCGGCGCCGAGAAACTGTGCAAACGCCTGACGGGTTACATCGTCGTCGGTCGGCCCCAGGCCGCCTGTTACCAGCACGATGTCAGCGTCTCTGCTTGCCAGGCCGAGCATCCGCACAATCGAGTCTATATCGTCACCGACGGTGTAGGAGCTGACAACCGGTATTCCAAGCGAGAGCAGTTCTCTACTGAGATATGGAGCGTTAGCGTCTGCGGTTTGACCGCTGATTATCTCATCGCCGATACTGACGATGCTTGCTTTTTTCATAAGGTCTGTTTTACCGCCGAGTTTTCATATTGTCATTCCTGCGGAAGCAGGAATCCATCTTCTCTTTCATCTCTTAGTTCTCGGCGCTCCGGCGATAGGCGTTCTGCGGACCGCGGTTAATCTTTTCTTAAGCACTCCGATTTTAATCTGATGCCCAGCCGCAAACAAGGAAAAATCGTGTTGTGCAAGCGAACTGTATCGTTTACCTATGTTTCTGTGAGGGTGAGTGACACCGGAGCTCACCAGCGCAGTGCGTTGTTGGCCCTGTCTTCTTAGTCGGTGTGCAGGGGTGCTCTCACGAACGGCGGTGGCTCTTCGACTTGTTCTCCATTCGCATAGTACTTCACCTTCGTGCGACCGTCTGAGTAGCCCGCGAAAGCACCTCGCCACGGCTGCCCGTCTCTGTACTCCCCGACGGCCAGCACCTTTCCGTCCAAGTCCCACCAGATCCAGAGGCCCTCACGTCTACCATTGACATGTTGCCCATCTGCAAGTTTTCGGCCCGACTTGGTCCAATCAGAGCACGGTCCATGCCGTTCCCCGTCCAGGTAAGAGGTTATCATGTAGCAGTGCTTATCCAAGTCGCAGTCGATGTAGTACCAATCCCTAAGAGTGCCTTCGTAGGGTTTGCTGTCGCGATACTCGCCGTTGCCTATCAGGTTTCCTTCTACGTCCCACCCTTTACAGATGCCATGAAGAACGTTTCGCACTAGGACGCACTCACTCATCTTTCCCCCATTCTCATACCAGGTACGCCAAACCCCCGTATACCCCTTGGCAGGCCTAAACCCCTGATTCAAGACAAAAGCCTTGTACAAGTACTCGGCTCTGTTATCTCGTTCGAGCGATGCTGCCTCGTTTCGTTGCGTTCTTATTCGGGCACAAGACGCCACACAGAGTAGCGCGCCGGTGACCAAAGACAACAGTCCCCATCTCATTGCTTATCCTCATGTCCAACTATTGCTTATATGGTTTCTGCATAAAACCTGCCATAAGGCATGGCTTAGGCTATTTCCTCTGGCAGATTGGCGGTATAACACGCATAGAATACAGTATAGAAGGAAAATTTACAAGGCGTAAAATGCACGAGAATGTGCATTGCTCAGCTACTTTAGCTATAATTCAATCAGGGCCTTAACCACACCATCGCGGTATTCTGCGACCATGTCGAAGGCCTGCTGGGTCTGCTGGAGTTTGAAGCGGTGCGTTATCATAAAGTCAACATCGATTTTTCCGGCGGCTATCAGGTCAATCGCCTTCTGTGTGCAATCGTTCTGCCTTCTGACGTTTGTTAGGGTAAGCTCTTTTCGGCGCAGTATGTCGATAGGAAAGGAAATGCGTTCAATGCGGGGGATTCCAACCAGCATCAGTTTGCCGCCCGGCCTGAGTAACTCGACCGCCTCATCAAGCGTCTCCTGCTGGCCCGCGCACTCGTAAACGATGTCTACGCCCAGCGGCTCTCGCCGGAGAATCTCCTTTACGATGTTCTGCCTTTCCGGGTTGCCTGCCCAGGCGGCGCCGGCTTTTTTTGCGATGTCGAGGCGGTAGTCTAATTTGTCGGTCACGTAGACCGCTTCTACATTTTCGGCCTGCGCCGCAGCTAAGCTGCTAAGTCCTATTGGGCCGCAGCCCAGGACCGCGATCTTAGCGTTTCTTGGAGGGTCTGATTGTCTTACCGAATACACGCCTATAGCAAGCGGCTCGCACAACACTGCCTGCTCCAATGTAATTGCACCGTGCGTCGGAAAGCAGCTTTCCTGCGGCATAACGATAAGCTCGCAAAGGCATCCGTTACCCTGCCCGGGCGTACCCAGAAAGCGCAGGTTGTAACAGGTGTTTTCTCTGCCGCGACGGCACTGGTCGCACTGATGGCAGGATACCGCCGGGTCGACCACCACCTGCTCGCCCACCTTGACGCGAGTGACGGATTTGCCTACAGCTTTTACCGTGGCGGCGCACTCGTGGCCTACTATGAAGGGATACTGCACGACCTGCGAGCCGATTCTGCCGGTCTCGTAGTAGTGTACATCGGAGCCGCAAACGCCAACCATTTCGATTTTTAGAAGGACGTCGCTATCCTTTTCTATTTTTGGCTCCGGCACATCCATCACCTGCAGTTGGCAGATACCAGTCAGTACAGCCGCTTTCATATAACTACTCCGGTTTAACCATCCTGCGAATTTAGACACGGATTTATCCGCCAGACGTAGGGCGGATTTACACGGATTCACACTGTTAGAAAGCAAGCCCGCCATACGTAAGGCGGGCAAGTCTGTGTAATCCTTCGACCCGGCTCAGGACGGGTCTGTGAAATCTGTGGTTTTTTTCCCCAGCAGAAATCCTGGATTATTGCCATGATTACCTCAATGGCACGAGTTTTATCTCAAAGAGTTTGGGCCAAAACTTTCCCGTCACGAATAGCCGGTCATTGACGGCATCGTACGCAATGCCGTTGAGGACATCAAGTGGCTGGGCAGTGTCCTGCAAGGTCAAAAGCCCATTCAGGTATATCCAGCCGGTTACCTGGCCCGTCTGGGGCGAGATTCTTGCGACCAGTTCGGTTGGCCAGAGATTGGCAAAAATCTGCCCTTTGATGTATTCCAGCTCATTGAGCCCGCTGACGGGTCTATCGTTGTCACGTACCTCAATATGGCCGGTTTGCTTGAGCGTTTCAGGATCGAA
Organism: uncultured Pirellulales bacterium; assembly: GCA_964567045.1. Classification (GTDB taxonomy): domain Bacteria; phylum Planctomycetota; class Phycisphaerae; order Sedimentisphaerales; family Anaerobacaceae; genus JAFNGF01. The sequence continues at coordinate 7,923 of CAZMLE010000085.1, forward strand.
AAAGTACAATGTTGATGTGCCGTCGCTCATCACTAAATGCTTTCCATCGTATGTAATGCCCCAGCCCTCGGTTGAATAATTGAAATTTTGAAGCAATTCGAAGGTGGCTTTCTTGTAGACAAATCCGACATTCGACCTATAGGTCAACTGGATTATCCTGTCCCTATATATGGTTATGCCTTCTCCGAAGAATTCGGCCGGCAGTTTGTACATCTGCAAAACACGCCCGGTCTGTAATTCCACTTTGCGCAACGTTGAACTGCCCTGGAGTCCTGTGCTCTCGTACAAGAGACTATTCTCAAACGCCAGGCCTTGTGTAAAAGCCTTTGGGTCGTGGTAGTAAGTCTTAACGACCTTGTATGTGTAAGCTGCCGGAGTCTGCGAGGTTTTTGAGTCTGAGCACCCTAAAATCAGGACCGCTGCCGACAAAAGAAACAAAAAGGTTTTGAACATTTGAAATTTGAATTCCGATATTGTTTCGTAATTTAGGATTTCGGATTTGGTGTTTGCCGATACTATACATTGAATCTGAAATTGATAATATCGCCATCCTGCACGGTGTAGTCTTTTCCTTCGAGGCGGATTTTCCCGCCTGCCTTGAGAGCCTTTTCATTGCCGTACTGTTTCAGATCATTAAAGGCAAAGGTTTCAGCCCTTATGAAGCCTCGTTTGATATCACTGTGCACTTTACCTGCCGCGTCGAGGGCGGTGGTGCCTTGCTTTATCGGCCAAGCGCGTAGCTCATCTGAGACAACGGTTAGAAAGCTAATTAGGCCCAACGCCTTATAGCAGGTTTTGGCAAATTTGCTTGCGGCAGATTCGGTGATCCCCAAATCAGCCATGAACTCTTTTCTGCTCTTGGCGTCTAATTGCGTCAGCTCGTGCTCCAGCTTGGCACAAATTGTAACAGCCTGCGCCGTACTATTAACTGCACCGAAGAAATCAGAGTCTTTGCCCAGTTGGTCTTCGCCGACATTCACCGCCACTGCCATTGGCTTTAGAGTCAAAAAGCCGAGCGACTTGATCATTTCGCGTTCTGCCTCGGTCTGGATAGCCGAACTGATCGGTTTTTCTGCCTCTATTGCTTCCTGGAGTTTTTTTTGCAGGACCAATTCCATCTTATCCTGTGCCTGGGTTTTGGTTGGTTTGCTGACCTGCTTTTGGAGTTTTTCTATCCGTGTGGTCACCAGCTCTAAATCGGCAAGGAGCAGCTCTGTCCGCAGTTCTGCTAAATCTCTCGGCGGGTCCACGCAGTTGCGGTAAGGGGGTACTGCCGGATTCTCAAACGCCCGCACCATCAGCACAAGCATGTCGACGGTTCTTATCTGGCTGATCAATCGTCTTGCTGCCGCCCGGCCATGCTCATCAAGAAAGTTAAAGCCCGGCAGGTCCAGACAGTCGATGGTGGCGTACGTAGTTTTTTTGGGCTTGTAATGTTCGGTCAGCCAATCGAGCCTTTGGTCGGGAACATGAACGATGGCTTCTTCCATCGTTGTCGAGCCAACCAGCGGCATGGGCTTTCCGCTCAAGCTGGCAAAGATGGTGCTCTTGCCGGATTGTAACAGACCAAGCAAAGCTACTTTCAATTAGACAGCTCCTTGCGTATAGACGCTATTTCCATGAGAATCGTAAGCCACAACAGCTGGGAAATCAACCACCTCCAATTTTCTTATGGCTTCGGTTCCGAGGTCTTCGTAAGCGATTACTTCTGCCGAAACGATGTGCTTAGAAAGTAGTGCCCCTGCGCCGCCGATGGTGGAAAGATGGACGGCGCCATATTTTTTTAAGGCCTCTCTGACTTCGGGGCCCCGGTAGCCCTTGCCGATCATTGCTTTTAGGCCCTCGGCGATTAGTTTCGGGCTGAATGGGTCCATTCTGGATGAGGTTGTGGGACCGGCTGCGCCGATTATATTGCCCGGCCGGGCAGGTGTCGGCCCAACAAAATAAATAATCGCCCCCTCAAGGTCGAATGGCAAGTCTTTGCCGGCATCCATTGCCTGGCACAATCTTTTGTGCGCCATATCGCGAGCGCCGTAAATTGTGCCTGTAATAATAACCTCATCGCCCGCTTTCAGCGTGCGTACATCGGATTCCGTTAGAGGCGGCTGCAATTTGCGTTTCTGGCCCATGTGAATACTCATGAACTATAACGGCTACAATGAGAAATCGCAAATATCATAATGTAAATATCAAAATTGTGGAATCTGCGATGAATTTGTTAATTCTGCATTTTGAATTTTAATCTTAGCACAACGTCTGGTATAATTCTCAGCTATGGCTAAATATCCTATATTTTTGGAACTGACAGGTCGGCGCGCCGTCGTAGTAGGCGGGGGAGCGGTTGCGGTGCGAAAGGCCCGCTCGCTGCTGGCGGCAAAGGCCAGGCTGGTCGTAGTGGGTGAGAAAGTCAACGACGTGCTGACAGGCCTGTGCGCCGACAGCGGCGCCGAACTAATCAGGTCTAAGTATTCCAAGGATTATTTGGCCGGGGCAGTGCTCGTCATCGCCGGAACGAACGACTCGAGGCTTAATAGACGCATATATAAAGATTGCCAGGAGCTTGAGATACTTTGCAATGTTGTCGATCAGCCGGACCTCTGCGACTTTTATGTGCCTGCGGTGGTTAAACGTGGCGACCTGCAAATAGCAATCGGCACCGAAGGAGATTGTCCTGCATACGCTGGGCATATTAGAAAGAAGCTGGAGCAAATCTTTACCGAAAAACACGGCGAGTTTTTGGCTGAGCTGGAGACGCTTCGGCAGCGCATTATAGAAGACGTGCCGAACCCGACCGACCGCACGACCCTGTTGGGGGAGCTGGTTGACGATGAGTCGTTCGAATACTTTGCCAAGAACGGCCCAGCCGCCTGGCGTAGAAAAGCCGAGGAAACCATCACATCCCACACGGCAAAAACCTAAAACGTGGGTTGTGCTGCCCAGCAAACGCCACTCGTGCTCAATTCACCGGCTTTATCTCGTGTGGAACTATCAGCGAGGTATCCCTGTCAACGTTCTATTTCTTGGGCCTCTGACCTTCAGGTACGTGCGCCAGTACCGACAGCTCACGCTGAAGGAAACAGGGAGCGTAGGCCCGCTGCTTTATTCCTTTGTCATTGCAATAAACGTAGCGCTGGTCGCAGCCGTGGTCGGTCTGGCGATAAATGCCTGGTAAGTGGGCGACTGGGCAGGCCAACAGCGCCCACCTACACCTTACCCTCTACGTTCTGTGGCGTCCAAAGTCCGCCGGCATCCCATTACCAGGAAGGGCGGCCACCGCCTCTACCTTCCCTTCGACCGCCGCCGCCCCTGTCTCTCCCGCCTCGGCCCTCAGCGCGAGGACGGGCCTCGTTGACGGTCAGTGTACTGCCCTTGAGCTCCTTGCCGTCGAGTCCTGCAATGGCGGCTGCGGATTCGGCCTTGGCCGGCATCTCCACAAACCCGAATCCCCTCGACTGGCCGCTGAACTTGTCTTTGATGATGGTCACAGAGGTCACCTGCCCGAAGGCGCTGAACGCCTCTCGCAGGTCGTCTTCAGTTGCTTCAGGCGGTAAATTGCCTACATAGATATTCATTTTGCTCTCCTAATTGAGTAATTGATGGGCTGTTCGCTCCGATGAGGGCAAGGGCTAAGCCTCTATTTTGTCGATCGTTATTTCCAGATACTTTTGACGGTGGCCGATGCGCCTCCTGCTGCTCTTGCGTTTGCGAAAGTGCATTGGATAAAGTTTCTTGCCTTTGACGACCGCCTCTTCGGCGGTGGTTTTGAACGAAGCTACGACTTTTGCGCCCTCCACGTACGGTGAGCCGATTTTTGTTTTTTCGCCGTCACTTAGGAGCAGTACTTTGTTCAGCTCAATTGTCCTGGCCTCGGGCAAGACCTCCGTAAGCTCGATATTCAGACGGTCGCCTTCTGCAACCTTGTATTGTTTTCCGCCTTGTTCAATTACCGCGTACACCGTAGAGACTCCTGTTTTTTCACTCAAAAATCTAATCAGAGCCGATATACTACGGGCTGAAGCTTTTTCTGTAAAGCAAATTCTGCCCGTTATTGGGAGTGATTTTATGCAATTGGCCATGATACAGGACGAAATTGTGGCGATGGAAAAACTTGAGCCGATTTACCTCGACCGTGGGATTTTCTTCGGCGACGGCGTTTATGAAGTGCTGCGGAGCTATGGTGGCAAGATTTTTGCCCTCGAAGAGCATCTGCAGAGGTTTTCCAACAGTCTGGCTGCAATCGGGATAGCCGGCGTAGATATGAACCAAATTCGTTCACGCATCCTGCGGGCTTTTGACGCAGCCGGCATCGCCAACGCAAAGATTTATTTTCACATTACCCGGGGTTCGGCGCTGCGAGACCATATCTGGGATGCTAACTTAAAGCCGAATTTCTTCTTAACCGTCTCCCAGATGGTCGACGAGCCGGATATAAAAACCAAGGGCATTGCGGTTTCGACCCATCCGGACTGGAGATGGAAAAGGTGTGACATAAAATCACTGAATCTTCTGCCCAACGTTCTTGCCCGGCAAGATGCCGCCCGCAAAGATTGTGCCGAGGCGATACTTGTGGATGAAGGTGGGCTTATAACCGAAGGTGCTGCGTCGGCTTTCTTTGCAGTCTTCGGCCAAACATTGCAAACCGCACCTCTTACCGCCAATGTTTTGCCTTCCATCACGCGCAAATACGTAATTCAGGCGGGCGAGAATATCGGCTTAGAGATAGTTGAAAAGTCGCTTGCTTCACAACAAGCAAGTCGGGCAGATGAGCTTTTTATCGCCGTGACCACAAAGGATATCGTGCCGGTGGTCAAATTTGACGGTACGGTTATCGGCGACGGTAAACCTGGCAAATATACAAGGCTACTGATCCAGGAGTTCCGCTCTTTTACGGCCTAAAGTCTGCACACACGCCCGACTCATCCTTTGAACAGCAGTAGAAACGCTATGGCACATGCAATCGTTAGCGCACATGGCACAATGAAAATCGGCCGCCACTGGAACTTGCCTTGCCTTTTGAACAAGTCCATCACGGCGCCGGTAATCTGCGTGCCGATGAAACTGCCAAGTCCGAGCGTAACCATTACTATAAGTATCTGCGCAGAACCTTTGATGTCCGCAGGGGCTACCTCATCAACATATTGCTGGCCGCCGAAGAAAAACAATGTATATCCTGCCCCATGGAGCGCCAGCGATGAAATAACCAGCCATAAAGGCTTCATCATGGCGAAGATAATATACCTTGCCGGCCAGGCGATTACGCCGATAGCCAGTATCCAACGGAAATTAGGCAGCAGCAGCGGCAGCAGGACTACCATGCCAAAAATCTCTGCCACCTGAGCAATGGCCATTACCGCGGGAAGATTCTTACTCTGAACTCCCAAATCCTCAAGAAATGGAGCGGTCGGCACAAAATAAAATTGTAGCTGCGTTGTGACAATGAATGAGATGATAAGAAAAATCAAAAAGTTGGGGTCGCCAAGCATCCGCAAGGCAGCGACGAAGGCCAGCGGGTCGCCGGGCTGCTTGGAAGGCGGCGTGTGTGGGAGAAAGAAACAGAAACCGCCCATTATCAACGATATAATCCCCGCAAGCACCAGGGCATCGCAGCCGGTCACCTTCAGTTTGCCGCAGCGGCGCCAAAGAGCCAGACCTACGCCGGCCACTATCCAGCCGATTGTCCCCCAGACGCGGATCCAACCTTGGACGGCTCGGTCAGTTTCATGGGTGAACATAACGGAGTTGGTCAGGCCCATAGTCGGGGCATAAAGCAAGGCGTAAAGCCCCATCAGGCCAAGTAGAGGCCAGAATTTTTCTTTTTTTGCTGCCAATAGTAAAACAATGCCTCCGGCGATCTGGACTACCGCTAAGAACTTTTCCGCAGCCACCCAGCGGTCGGCGATTTGGCCTCCGGTGAATAAAGCAACGATGCAGCCCAGCCACAGTGTGGCATAAATCCAGCCGGTCTGCTTGCCCGTTAACTTCAAAGGACCAACCAGGTGCGACGCCAGGACCGGGAACCACGCTCCCCAGATGGCATACTCCAGAAACATCATTAAGCTCAAACTAAGATACAATTGCCAGCTCATTGCGTTCTCCGTAACACTTCAGACAATGAAGCATAAGAGGATTATCCTCAGGCCGTGCGGCTTATCCTTTGAATAGTATCGCCAGCGCCAGAACACACGCCAGCATAATCAGACAGGGCACCAAGAAGATCGGGCCCCATTGAAATTTCTGCTCTTTCCTGAATCTGTCCATAACGGCGCCGGCGAGCTGAGTGCCGAGCAGCAGACCAAGACCCGTGGTAGCCGCAAATATCAGGGCCTGCATAGAGCTTAGAATCTCCTTTGGCGCGACCGTTTTAACGAATATCTGGCCGACAATAATAAAGAAAACGTATGCCAGGCCGTGCAGCGACTGCGCTATAACAATCAGCCAGCGTGGCTTTTCTTGGACGTAGATGATATACAACAGGAGCCAGCAAGCGGCACCAACGACAAGCGTCCATTTGTATCCGAGCTTGCCCAGCACAACGCCCAGCAGGAAGAACGTAGCTGCGGCCTGCACCGCCTGAGCTATGGCCATCGCAGCCGGCACGTTTCTACTGGCAATTCCCATATCCTGCATAAATGGCGCTGTCCCCTGGAAGTAAAACTGCATCAGGCTTGCGGCGACTACGGAGATTATAACAAAAATCAGGAAACCGCCCTGTCCGAGCATACTCAGGGCCTTGACGATAGGTGTTGCCCCGGTTTGTTCAGGCGGCGTTGCCGGCAACAGCAGCAAGCAACCAATCCCGAAAATGAGCGACAGTATCGCCGCAAGGTAGAGGCAGTCGCGTCCTTGTTGTTCTGTCTTGAATTTCCACCGCCAACCGGTCAGAAAATAGCCTGCCAGTGCCCAGGCGACAGGAGCCCACAGGAAAATCTTGCCGGAAGCAGCGTCGGCACCGGCCTCATCGGCGTAGACCTTGCCAAGATGGTAAAACATGATCGAGTTGGCCAGCGGTAGAGTAGCTGCATAAAACAATGAGTACAAAAGCATCACGACGAAGAGATTTTTGAAATCTGTTCTGCTGGCGGCAAGGAATATCAAGACCGCCCCCGCAAGATGAGAAATGCCCAGTATCCACTCGGTATTGAAGTACCTGTCGGCAAGCTGCCCCGCAACAAGCGGCGAGACAATGCATGCCAGCGGCAACGTTGCGTAGATCCAGCCGGTCTGCTTACCGCTGAACTTCAGCGGTCCCAACAGCCTGGCGGCAAGCACCGGAAACCACGCGCCCCAGACTGCGTACTCCATAAACATCGCAAAGCTTAAAGCCAGATACAATTGCCAGCTCATTTTGCTCTCCTTAGCTAAAATTTGTGCTTATTCGTTAAAACTCTGCAGTCTTCCTGCTGCCAGCTTTATATCGCCGAAGCGGTCGTCACCAGCCTCTCGCTCAATGGCCAGCGTCCCCTCAAAGCCGATTTCTTCGAGCGTGTTCAGAAATGCCTTGCTGCCGACCTGGCCGTTGCCCCAGGGGACTTCCGTGCCCCAGGTGCCGGGCTTTTTCGTCCGAATCGCATCTTTGACGTGAATGTGCTTGACCCAGGGCGCCAGTGTTCGCACCGCCTCGATGGGATTGCCCTTGTCATAGAGAATCATATTCGCTGGGTCAAAATTGACTCCTATCGCCGGGTGATCCAGCTCTTCCAGAAAATGTCGTAACTCTTCTGCCTTTTCCTGGCCGGTTTCCAGAAGAAGCATGATATCTTTTTTGCCCGCGGCATCAGCGAGGCTTTTGATGCGGTCATAAAATTTCCTTGCGTAAGCCGGGTTACTTTCGTCGATGAAACCGGCGTGCA
>CAZMLE010000086.1:0-14828 GCA_964567045.1 uncultured Pirellulales bacterium
GTGGGTTTTACCTTTTTGGTGCACAACGGCAAGATATTCAACAAGGTTTTCGTTACCGAAGATATGGTGGGCCACAAGCTGGGCGAGTTCTCGCTCACACGGACATTCAGAGGCCACTCGAGCAAGAAAATAAAATAATCTATGTTAAGTGCTACTAAGTTCAAAGAACTCTGTCAGCAACGGCAGGTAGACATCCAGCAGTTGGCTGGCCAACTGGCCAGACCAGGACTCGATAAGAAGAAGGCTGTCGCAGCAATTAAGAACTGGCAAAACGGCCTTTTTAAGCCCAGACCACGGAAAGAAGACATTAACCGCCTGGCGGCGGCGCTATCCGTTGAGGTAAATGATTTGGCTGACTGGCGTTCATCTCATGTTTATGCCCCCTTCTCAGCCCGCAAAGCCAGACTGGTTACGCAATTGATAGCTGGCCGAAGAGTTCAGGACGCTATGGACATCCTGAAGTTTACCAGAAAACGAGCGGCAACAATGGTGCACAAGGTGCTAAAAGCTGCCGTAGCAGATGCCGACGAGCAGCAAGCTGACGTTGACAACCTCTACGTTAGCCAAGCCCGCGTTGATGAGGCAGGTATCCGGATAGGCACTAAAAGATGGATCGCCAAGGACAGGGGTAGAGCCCATCCAATAAGGAAAAAGGCCTGCCATATACATGTTACAATCACGCAGGTCTAAACAAAGAAATAAGAAACGCCAGGTAAAAACCTAACAGATTATGGGTCAAAAGACATCACCAATAGGTCTTAGAACCGGAATAAGGCTTGGATGGCAAAGCACTTGGTTCTCTCCAAAGGATAGCTATGGGGATTTTCTTGTCGAGGACCAGAGAATCCGTAAGTATGTCGACCAGAAGTTCAACCGCAGCATGCCCAAAGGCGCGGTGGCAAAAATCGAGATAATCCGGACACGCAACGAGGTGAACGTGACGTTGCACAGCGCTCGTCCCGGCGTGGTCATAGGCCCCAGAGGAGGCGAAGTAGACAAGCTGCGAGAAGAGCTCGAGGAGATGACAGGTCGAAAAGTAACCGTCAACGTCATTGAGATCAAAGATCCAGACCTGAATGCTATGCTGGTAGCTGAGGCGATCGCTGAGCAACTGTCTAAGCGTGCTTCATTCAGGCGTACGATGAAGCAGTTTTGCGAATCAGCGATGAATGTCGGCGCCAAAGGAGTTAAGATTATCTGCGGAGGCCGGCTGGCAGGTGCTGAAATGGCGCGGAGAGAAACCCAAAAGCTCGGCAGCATCCCGCTGCATACTCTGGATGCCAACGTAGATTACGCTACGGCAACGGCAAGAACAACGTATGGAGCCATCGGCGTTAAAGTCTGGATTTATAAGGGTAAATTCGGCGAAGAAATTGAGCGAGCTCCACGTCGTCGGACTCGACCGTCGCGGCGCACTGGTGCTCCGGCAGCCCGGGTCAGTGCACCTGAAGTTGTGCCGGTAAAACAGGATAATAAACCCACTGAATCTAGTCCGGGTACCGCACCGAGACAAACCGACGCCGGCAGACACAAGACCGTGTAACAAATATCTGTCAGGGCAAGAAAAATGGCATTGATGCCAAAGAGAGTCAAATATCGCAAGAGCCAGCGCGGCAAGATGAAAGGCAACGCGACCAGGGGTAACTATGTAGCCTTCGGCGACTATGGGCTGCAGGCATTGGAGATTAGTTGGATAACTGCCAAAACCATTGAAGCCGGCCGAGTGGCTGCGACCCACTTCCTGCATCGGGAAGGCAAAGTTTATGTCAGGATATTCCCTCACATGCCTGTAACTGCCAAGCCATTGGAGACCCGGATGGGAAAAGGTAAAGGCGAGCCCGAATCCTGGGTCGCCACGGTCAGGCCCGGCCAGGTCTGTTTTGAGGTTGGAGGAGTAAGCGAAAACGTGGCAAAGCAAACGTTGCTTAGAGTCGCTCACAAGATGCCGATAAAGTGTAGGTTCATCAAGCGAAGACATTCACTGTAAAAGGAGACCGCCGAATGAAGGCGCAGCAGTACCGCGAAATGAGCCCGGATGAACTGCAAAGCACACTGCAGGAGATGCAGAAACGCCTATTTGAATTGCGTACACAGGCCGTTACAGAGACACTGGAGAATTCCAAAGCCGTGCGCAACGCCAGGCGTGATATTGCCAGAGTTAAAACGATACTGCGTGAAAAAGCCAAGGTAGAATAAGCCGAAAGAGACTTTAGACCTTTCACCAAATAGTATGAAGATGCAAGAGAAAACGCTAAAAACGCTGACCGCTGTAGTGATAGGCAAAAGTGGAAACAAAAGCGTTAAAGTGGCCATTGACTACAGGGTTAGGCATGCGAAGTACAACAAGTACCTCCAGCGCAGGACGAAGCTGGCCGTTCATGACGAGCACAACCAGGCCGGCCTCGGTGACCTTGTTGAGATAGCCGAGTGTAGGCCGCTGAGCAAGACCAAGAGCTGGCGTCTAATTAGAGTTGTCCAGAAGGCAGCGGCGGTTTAATCAGATGTGAGAATAGCAAGGTGATTCAGCAAGAAACAATGTTGGATATAGCCGACAACTCAGGCGTCAAGTTGGCTTTGTGCATCAGGGTTGTCGGAAGGAGCGGCGCTCGGGGTAAATTCACCCGCGCCGTGGCCACGGTGGGAGATATTGTCAGTGTGGCGATAAAAAAGTCTCTGCCAACTTGCCAGTTGGACGATAAGAAAGTCCACAGATGCGTCATTATTCGCACCAAGACCCCTCTGAGACGTCGAGATGGTAGCTATGTGCGATTCGACAGCAACGCGGCGGTAATGATCGACAATGAGGGCAACCCGATAGGAACCAGAATTTTCGGTGCGGTGGCTCGCGAGCTGCGCGAAAAAAACTATATGAAGATAATCTCGCTGGCAAGCGAAGTTGTGTAAGTGCGCAAAAGGGGCCCGCCGTAGGTGGGAACCCAAACGTATCTCCTGGAGCGAGATACAAGATAAGAAATACCGGATGCAATTTATGGCTCTACATATCAAAAAAGGCGACACGGTTAAAATCATAGCCGGCGACCATAAGGAGACTACCGGTAAAGTGCTGCGCGTTCTGCGTGAGAAGAACAAGGTAGTCGTGCAGGGTCAGAATTTAGCTAAGAAGCACGTTCGGCCTTCACGGAAAAATCCCCAAGGAGGCCGAATCAATGTTGAGCAGCCCATCCATATAAGTAACATCTTGCCGCTGAACCCCAAAAGTTCTAAAGGCACCAGAGTCCGTCACCAGGTAAACGAGGATGGGAGCAAAAAACGAGTTGCCGTCGATGGGACCGAAATCGGCGTCGTCAGAAGGGCAAAATAGATGGCACGTTTGAAAGACTTGTATAAGTCTAAGGTAGTCGCAGAATTGTCTAAACAGTTCGGCTACAAAAGCCCTATGGCTGTACCACACGTGGAAAAGATCGTTGTCTCTATGGGCGTGGGCAGGGCGGCACAGGACAAGAAGTTTATAGAGTCAGCCAAGAAAGACCTGATGATGATTACGGGCCAGATGCCTGCCGTTTGCAAAGCTAAGAAAAGTGTCTCCAGTTTCAAGCTTCGTCAGGGCAACGAAATTGGTCTGAAAGTTACTCTTCGCGGCGCAAGAATGTACGAATTTATGGATAGACTTATCAATCTGGCAATCCCCCGTGTGAGGGACTTTCGGGGCCTTAATCCCAACAGTTTCGACGGCCGAGGCAACTACTCGATGGGTCTGATTGAGCAGAGCGTTTTTCCTGAGGTCAATCCGGCTCAAATCGAGTTTCAACAGGGTATGAACATAACCCTCGTGACGACAGCAAGAAATGATGACGAAGCAAGAGCCATGCTATCACTCTTCGGTATGCCTTTCAGGAGACAGTAGCACAGGCCTTATGAAATAGACAGCACATATATGCTAAGTGCTGTAGGCAAAAAGGAACGTATGGATGTCGACAAAGGCACTGGAAAACAAAGTAAAAAGGAAACAGAAGTTCCGCGTCAGACAATATACGCGCTGTGAGCTTTGTGGAAGATCTAAGGCAGTCTACCGCAAGTTCAAAATCTGCCGGATTTGCTTTAGGACTTTAGCTAACGAAGGCAAAATTCCAGGCGTAAGAAAAGCCAGTTGGTAAGGCGTGAGTATATGACTTGGAATGACCCAATAGCTGATATGCTGACGAGAATTCGAAACGCTGGAAGGGTAAATAAGGAACAGGTCAGCGTTAGAGCATCGAATATTTGCGAAGCTATCGCAGCCGTCCTGAAGAAAGAAGGTTACATCAAAGATTTCGACCGGATTGATGACGACAAACAAGGAATACTGAGAATCACTCTCAAGTATGACCAGGAGGGCCGGTCTGTCATCACCGAAATAACAAGAACAAGTAAGCCTGGCTGTCGAATCTATTCATCTGTTGACGATTTGCCGCGGGTTTTGGGCGGCATGGGCATAGCAATTGTTTCGACCAGCAAAGGTGTGATGAGCGATAGAGAATGCCGCAGCGCCAAAGTCGGCGGCGAGATTCTTTGTACGGTGAGCTAATGAGTCGAGTCGGGAAAAAACCTGTTGCCATCCCGCCGGGAGTAAAAATTGAACAGTCCGCCGGAGGCGCGTCCATTAAAGCATCCGGGCCGCTGGGCAGCCTGCAACTGGATTGTCACCCCATGATTGAGGTGGAAATCGACAGTAAGGCAGGGCAAATATTGGTCAAAAATGACCGTCCTGAAAATCGTTCGAGTAAACAGTTGCACGGCACCATGCGTGCGCTAATTGCAAATATGGTTGCAGGCGTTAGTAAGGGCTTCCAAAAAAAATTGGAAATATATGGCACCGGCTTTAGTGTCAAGGAACAAGGTGGAAAGCTGCTCTTTCAGGTCGGCTTTTCGAGCACGGTGGAAAAACCGATACCAGAAGGCGTAAAAGTGAGCATTGAGGCCGGTGCAACCCGAGGTGACGAGGTGCCCGCCAGGTTCACTCTTTCCTCGGTAGACAAACAATTACTGGGACAGTTCGCTGCCGATATACACAGAATAAGACCGCCGGAACCTTACAAAGGAAAAGGCATACGCTTTGTGGACGAACATGTACGCCGCAAGGTCGGCAAGGCATTTACTTCGGGAGCGGCATAGTTGTAGCTTGGTTTCTATGCAGATTGACAAGATAAAAAGAGCGGCACAGAGGCGACAATATCACGTAAGGAAGAAGGTTTGCGGAACGGTGGACAGGCCGCGACTGTCGGTATTTCGCTCAAACAGGCACATTTATGCCCAGATTATAGATGATGTGGCAGGAGCGACCCTTGTTTCAGCCAGCACGAGGGCCAAAGGCCTGCGGGACCAACTGTCCAAAGCCGGTAACATAAAAGCCGCTCAAATCGTAGGCGAAGCAGTAGCAAAACAGGCCCTCGGAGTCGGAATTAAGTGTGTTTGCCTAGATAGGAACCGCTACAAATACCATGGCAGAGTCAAGGTACTCGCAGAAGCGGCAAAAAAAGCTGGGTTGGTTTTTTAAGAGTAATTGACGGAAATCTGGAGAAAGCAATTGCAGGTAGAAGCCGGTATATTAGCTGGTCAAGAAGAAAAGGTGCTGGAAGACACGGTTGTAAAAGTGTTCCGCTGCGCCAAAGTGGTCAAGGGAGGCCGCAGATTCAGCTTTGGGGTGTTGGTTGTAGTGGGCGACCGCGCCGGAATGGTAGGCATCGGTTACGGCAAAGCCAACGAAGTCCCGCCAGCAGTCGAGAAGGGAATAAAGGATGCCAAGAAGTCTTTGCAGAAGATAGCTCTGGTCGGACGAACGATTCCGCACCGGACCATCGGCAAGTACAGCGCCACACGGATAGTGATGGTTCCTGCGAGTCCCGGCACGGGAGTCATCGCCGGCTCCAGTGCCCGCGCAGTGCTCGAATACGCTGGGGTACAGGACGTGCTTACCAAGATATATGGAAGTACCTCCGCCAAGAACGTTGTCAAAGCTACCATGGATGGATTGCTCAAGTTACGTCGCAAAGAACAGGTGGAGTCACTTCGTGGCGTGGCAATTAACAGTTGATAGTTAGGTGCTTAGATGTTGAATCACCAGATTACCTCAGTCGTAGGTAAGCATAAGGCCCGCAAGCGTGTCGGGAGAGGTTCCGGCAGCGGCCACGGCAAAACTTGCGGGCGTGGTACCAAAGGCAGCCTTAGCAGGAGCGGCGCGATGGTTTCGTCGCTCTATGAAGGCGGGCAGGTGCCTTTATTTCGCCGACTGCCCAAACATGGCTTTAGTAACTACAAGTTCGCAACCCGATTTGAGATTATCAACGTATCGCAACTGGAAAGATTCCAGGACGGCGCCGACATTGGGGTAGAACAATTGTCCCAGGCTGGGCTGGTCCCAAGCTGCAAAAGCAAGGTCAAGGTTCTCGGCGACGGCGAACTGACAAAAAAATTGCAGGTTACAGCTCACAAATTCAGCAAAACTGCGGAGCAGAAAATCGTGGGTTGTGGCGGTACAACAAAGAAAATGAGCGACAAGCAAAAAAGGTAACACAAAACAACTGTGGAAATTCCGACTCAACAGTCTGTTCATTCTTCGGTTTTGATTTTATACCATAGACCTTCGGAGAAAAAGGATGTTTAGCTCAGCATTTAACATATTCAGAATTCAAGACTTGCGCAATAAGATTCTTTTCACTGTGGCACTGCTGGTCATATACAGGCTTGGCTATCATATCTCTGTTCCGGGTTTTGACCAGGAAAAGATAAAAGCAGTTGCACAATCAAGAGGCGACGAGAGCCCTTTGGGCAGAGCTGCCGCGTACATGCAAATGTTTACCGGCGGGACCTTGGAAAAGAGCAGCCTATTCGGCCTTGGCATTATGCCCTACATTACTGCCTCTATTATTCTTATGCTATTGGGTGAGGTAGTGCCGACCTTGAAGAAACTACGGCAGGAAGGCCAAACCGGCTACAAGAAGATACAGGAGTACACGCGCTATTTGACGGTTCCGATATGCGTTATTCAATCCATAATGTTTATGAAGTGGATGGGAGGAGGGGAGGGACTAACTTACCCTGGTATGTACCGCCAGGCTATGCTGATGGGCGTTGTTGGCTCGACAGCCGGCACCATCTTTCTGATGTGGCTGGGCGAACAAATAGACGAATACGGTATAGGCAATGGCATCAGCTTGATAATTATGGCGGGCATAATTGCCAGAATCCCCTGGGAAGTTCAGTGGCTTCTGCAAAACACGAGCTTCTCAGTTAATGCACCAGAGGGCACAATAGGCCCGGCGAAGCTGTTGTTCCTGATGGCAGCGTTCGTATTCGTCGTTGCCGGTGCAATACTGATAACCCAAGGTCAACGCCGCATACCCATTCAGCAAGCCAAGCAGATGAGAGGTCGGCGAATGTACGGCGGCCAGAGGCACTATCTGCCGCTGCGAGTCAATCACGGCGGAGTGATGCCGATAATTTTTGCATCCAGTTTTATGATGTTTCCGCCAATAATAATCGGCCAGTTGGCGGACAGGTTCATCACATCGGAAGTTTTCCAGACTTTGAGAGATGCTTTGGGTTACCATGGCTATACATATAATGTCCTTTATGTGGTCTTGATATTTCTGTTCTCTTACTTCTGGGTGACCGTGCAATTTCAGCCCAAGGAGGTTGCTAAGAACCTGCGGGATTCAGGCAGCTTCGTTCCCGGTCTTCGCCCCGGGCGTAGAACCGCCGACTATTTGGAAACTGTAATGACTCGAATCACCTACTTCGGAGCGGCATTTTTGGCAGTAATCGCCGTTGTGCCGACCGTAGTTTCGGCCTCATTGGGAATTCCCTGGCAGGTAACAACATATTTGGGCGGCACAGGCTTATTGATAGTTGTCAGCGTCTCGCTGGACCTGGTGCAGAAGATTGAGGCCAACCTGCTGATGCGCAGCTATGAGGGGTTCAGTACGGCCGGCAGGATAAAAGGAGCGTATGCATGAGGACAGTCTTGCTGGGCGCCCCCGGCGCAGGCAAAGGAACCCAGTGTAAGCGTATTGTACAGCGGTATGGACTGCTGCACCTATCCAGCGGAGATATATTGAGGCAGCAAAGAGCAGAAGGCACATCGCTGGGCAAGAAGGCGCAGAGCTATATGGATGCAGGACAACTTGTGCCGGACCAGGTTGTAGTACAGATGATGATTGACGCCATAAAAAAAGCTCCTGCCGCCGGTTTTATACTGGACGGCTTTCCCAGAACAGTAAATCAAGCTGTCGAGCTTGATAATTCGCTGGCCGACAACGGCCAGGCTGTGGATGCGATCTTGAACCTGCAGATAGACGACCGCGTGGTAGCTGAGCGAATGACCGGCAGGAGAAGCTGCCCGAAATGTGGCGCAGTCTACCATGTGAAGAACTTGCGGCCGAAAGCTGATGGAATTTGCGACAACGACGGCGCCAGGTTAATTCAAAGGCATGATGACAGTCCTGAAGTGGTGGCCAAACGCCTCAAAACCTACCATCAGCAGACTGAGCCGGTTGTAGATTACTATAACAACAATGGCAGGGCCGTTTTTGATGTCGACGCTAACAACGGCGCCGACAAAGTAAGCGATTTGATATTTGAGGAGCTGGACGCCATCGCCAAGGCGTGATGCGATACGCGAAATACTCGGTACGGAACAAGAGATACAAAGTTGAATGGCTATAACGCTTCGCAGCCGAAGAGAAATTGAGTTAATGCGTAGAGCAGGGGCTGTTGTAGCCGACGTTCTTTCAAAACTGCAGGAGGACGCAGGGCCTGGAGTAACGACCGCCCGATTGGACAAGATGGCTGCGCAGATGGCCGCGGATGCCGGCGCTCAGGCTCTATTTAAGGGCGTACATAGCCCGCATGCCCGGACGCTGTTTCCAGGGGCGATTTGCGCATCCATAAATGAGCAGGTCGTCCACGGGATTCCTTCGGAGAATACAAAACTCAAAGAAGGCGATATATTGAGTATTGATTTTGGAGTTAGACTCGAAGGCTATTGTGCAGATGCGGCGACCACCATTGGCATAGGCGAGATTTCGCAGGACAACCGCAGGCTTATGGAGGTAACAAAGCAGGTTCTGTGTATGGCGATAGCAAAGGCTAAACCGGCTGTTAAGTGGAGCGAAATTGCCGGGCAAATGCAGCATTGTGCTGAATCAGCCGGCTTCTCGGTAGTGAGAGAATTCGTTGGGCATGGAATCGGGAGAAAAATGCACGAAGAACCGAGGGTGCCCAACTTCGTGAGCGACGAATTGTTGACTAATGATATTGTCTTGACCGAAGGAATGGTTTTGGCCGTTGAGCCGATGATTAATGCCGGCAGCAGTGCGGTGCAAACGCTCAAGAACGGCTGGACTGTAGTAACAAAGGACGGTAAGTGCTCGGCTCATTTTGAACATACGATCGCAATAGTAGAAAATGGTTGCCAGGTACTGACAGCAAAATAATCAGAAGCTGCAAAGTCTGAAATCAGAGGCTTTGAGATTTGTAATTACTGCTTCAGAGATCTTTATGGTTAAGAAGGACGCAATTAGGTTGCAAGCCAAGGTAACCGAAGCTTTGCCAAACGCGATGTTTAGAGTTGAGCTGGAGAACGGCCATAAGGTCTTGACTCATGTTTCAGGCAAGATGCGCATGAATTTTATCCGAATTCTGCCAGGAGACACGGTGACCGTGGAAATGTCACCCTACGATTTGAATAGAGGCCGGATCATTCTCAGACATTAGCTCATTGCTGTACGATAACTCGATACCTGCAATGGCATCGGAACTGCAGCTATGCAAGTTAGGCGAGAAAAATGAAAGTCAGAAGTTCTGTAAAACGTATCTGTGAGAATTGTAAGATTGTCCGTCGTAGGGGCGTTGTGAGAGTGATCTGTACAAACCCGCGACATAAGCAACGTCAAGGTTAGCCCACGATGGATCGCAAATGGCAGGTTATAGTATGAAATATAAACAGGAGCTAACATGCCGAGAATAGTTGGTGTTGATATTCCCAATGAAAAGACAATATGGATTTCTTTGACCTACATTCCTGGCATAGGAAAATACACCTCCAGACAGGTCTTGAAGGAAGCTGGTATTCGAGAAGATACAAAGGCCGGCAAGCTCAGCGAAGACGAGCTGAGCCGGATAACTCAGATTATAGACCGCAATTATGTCGTGGGCGGCCAGCTTCGCAGACAGGTTGCGCAGAATATTGCCCGGCTGCGGGACATAAACTGCTACCGGGGCATTCGTCACAGAAAAGGCTTGCCCGTTCGTGGCCAGCACACCCAAACCAATGCTCGGACCCGCAAAGGGCCACGAAAGACGGTCGCAGGAAAAAAGGGTGTAAAGGAAAAACATGGATGACCAAGCTGCTCGCCCTCGAAATGAGCCTGGTCACGGAGATAAGAAAATTGTTATTCATGGTCGGTCATAAGTTGCACGCAAGAAGAGAAAAATAATGGCTAAAGGTACGAAAAGAAAAGTCAGAAAGAACATAGTTCGAGCTATTGTGCACATAAAGGCAACGTTTAACAACACGTTAATTACGATTACGGACCCGGACGGTGACACAATTTGTTCCAGCTCGGCGGGTTGCGTCGGCTTCAAAGGCTCTCGCAAAAGTACACCGTTCGCAGCCCAGCAGGCGGCACAAAGCTGTGCCAATTCGGCCATGCGTAACGGCGTGCGTGAGGTTGAAATCAAGGTCAAGGGCCCCGGGGCTGGCCGTGAGTCCGCCATCTCAGCGCTGCAACAGGTAGGATTGCGAATCGCTTCCATAGAAGATGTCACGCCTATACCCCATAATGGCTGCAGAGCACCAAAGCGAAGACGAGTATAGAATGACAGTCAACCGGAAACTGTTTGGAGAAGAATAAGAATGGGACGCTACCTCGGGCCATCCTGCAAAATTTGTCGCCGGGAAGGAATGAAACTGCTTCTCAAGGGCCTCAAGTGCGAAACAGCCAAATGCCAGATCGAAAAGAGACAGCGAAATCTGGCTCCCGGTATGCATGGTTGGCGCCGGGGCAGAGGAAGTGAATACGCTGTTCGGCTGCGGGAAAAGCAGAAAGTCAAGAGATACTACGGGCTGCTGGAGCGACAGTTCATGAGGTGTTTCCATACAGCCCAGCGAACCAAAGGTAATACCGGCGCGACCTTGCTGCAACTGTTGGAAAGACGTTTGGATAACGTGGTATATAAATTGAATTTCGCACCATCCCGCAAGGCTGCGCGACAATTGATCACACACGGTCACATATATGTTAATGGACGCAAGGTTAACGTTAGCGATTTTACCATACAAGTTGGTGACAAAATCAGCGTGAAAAACTCCGAAAAAAGCAGCAAAAAAGTAAAACAGCAGTTAGAGAGTAACCCAAACTTTACGACGCAGAACTGGTTACAACTGGACCGTGAAAAGTTGGAAGCTGCCGTTGTCGCTCTGCCCAGCCGAGATGACGTCCAGATTCCAGTGGAGGAACAGTTAGTCATAGAGTTGTGCTCGAGATAGCTCTGCGGCGTTGTGGTATGAAATACTAAAAGGGCAGAAAAAGGGAATAATTCGAGCCAAAAAAGAGTCTGCTTTGGGCCTGGCATTATGATATTTAGGTATTGATCGGAGGCCGGTATGCGAATAACATGGCGTGGTATAGAACTGCCCGCCCGCGTTGAACGGGATAAGCAGGTATCAACCAACAAATACGGCCGATTTTTTATCGAGCCGTTTGAGCGAGGCTTCGGCACCACCATCGGCAACAGCCTCAGACGTGTATTGCTTTCCTCCTTGGAGGGTAGCGCCGTAACATCGATCAAAATAGCAGGCGTTGACCATGAGTTTACTTCGATACACGGAGTAATGGAGGATGTCACCGATATCGTTTTGAATGTCAAGAGCCTTGTCATTCGGCTGCAGACCGGCGGCCCCAAGACAATGAAGGTCGCGACAAACAAAGCCGGCGTCGTGAGGGCTGCCGACATAGTCGCAGACCCTGCCATAGAAGTTATAAATAAAGACCTTGTCTTGGCCACCCTGACTGAAGATGTTAAGTTTGAAATGGAAATGATAGTCGAAAACGGCCGTGGTTATGTGCCGGCCTCTGAACGAATTGCTGACGCAGACAGATTCGACCAGGAAATCGGAAGGATACTGCTTGACGCCGTCTACTCGCCGGTTACCAGAGTTCGCTACACAACCGAAAACACCCGGGTGGGCCAGAGAACCAATTACGATAAACTGATTTTGGAAATCTGGACCAATGGAACAATCACGCCTGAAACGGCCCTCGTAGAGGCTGCTAAGATATTGCGAAAACACATCAATCCGTT
Source organism: uncultured Pirellulales bacterium (assembly GCA_964567045.1). Lineage (GTDB taxonomy): Bacteria > Planctomycetota > Phycisphaerae > Sedimentisphaerales > Anaerobacaceae > JAFNGF01. The sequence goes on from CAZMLE010000086.1 coordinate 12,301, forward strand.
CGTGCAGTATTTCGAGATAGGAGAGCAAACTGTCGCCAGCCAGATTGCCGAAAAAGCGCTGGAAGAAGAGGCGCTTGACGAAGAACAGGAAAGAAAACTAAGTATGCCCGTTCAGGAATTAGAGCTGTCGGTTAGAGCGAGCAACTGCCTTGAATCAACAAAAATCGAAACTGTTCGTCAGTTAGTCCAAAAGACAGACGCCGACTTGCTCGCGATTCGCAGCTTAGGCAAAACAAGTTTACGAGAAATCAAAAGAAAACTTGCCGACATAGGTTTGTCTTTGGGGATGAGCGTACCGGCAGAAAGTAACCAATAGACGAGGAAATTGAGCATATGCGTCACAGAGTAGCAGGACGTAAGTTAAGTAGAACCAGTGGGCACCGAACAGCTTTGCGGCGAAATCTGGTTTCTTCGCTGATTGAGCATGAAACGATTTCCACGACCATCGAAAAGGCCAAAGAGGTCAAGGCCTTTGCTGAAAAGCTGATTACACTGGCCAAGCAGGGAACATTGTCGGCCAGAAGGCGGGCCATCGCTCGGCTCTGTAATCGTGACATCATAAATTACGAAGATGGCAAAGCCGTCAAGAAGGGCACCATAATTGGAAAGCTTTTTAGTGAGCTTGGTCCCCGATACCTTGGTAGGCCCGGCGGGTATACCAGGATAATCCATCTGGCATTGAGAAGATTAGGCGACAACGGTCAGCTCGTGTTGCTACAACTGTTAGGCCCCGATGAGAAGCTCAAGAAAGAAACTAAGGGTACTGCAAAAAAACGCGCGCGTAAGAAAGAGAAAAAGGCTGCCCGGGCCGAAGAAACAGCTCCGGCCGAAGAGCTTAACCAAGCCGAGCAGGCCGCTGAGTCCACAGACAAGGGCAAAACGGATAAGTAAGCTGACCAAGCAAATCGACAAAAAGAACGTAGCATTGTCAAGTTAGAAAGTCACAATGAGTGTGAAGGATTGCGTTTTCTGCAAAATAGTAGCTGGACAAATTCCGGTTACAAAGGTTTTTGAAGACGATGTCGTCCTTGCTTTTTTGGATATTGGCCCAGTAAGTGACGGTCACACCCTGGTGGTTCCGAAGCAGCACTTTGAAAAGCTGCACGATTGTCACGCCGAACTTTTGAGCCAGGTTGGCTCACGCCTCGGCAAGATCGCCAGCGCGGTAGTTGCGGGGATGAACTGCGACGGCTATAATGTGCTATGCAATAATGGTAGAGCGGCTGGGCAGCTTGTTGACCATTTGCATTTTCATATAATTCCGCGTAACCTGGGCGACGGTGTTTTTGACCGTTGGCCTGCTTATAAATATAGGGAAGGATTGATCGAGACAATTGCTGCTAAGATTCGCAAAAAATTGTAATCTTGAGCCGGCAGCCTTGATAAAAAGTAGTTTTTGGCTATATTATAGTTTAGTACGTTGATGATCGCGGGGTAGAGCAGCCTGGTAGCTCGTCGGGCCCATAACCCGGAGGTCGCAGGTTCGAATCCTGCCCCCGCTATTAACCTCTGGAGATGAACCCAGGTCCGGTTCTGTTTGTTGCGATCCTTTGGCTTACAGGTGCTTAGGTCTGTGATGGCTCGGGGCGGACGCAGCCAAATACTATTTTTCAGGTCCCATAATTGTCAAGAAACTACCCTTGTGGTATATTATGAATCAGCACCCGTAGCGGTAGCGATGCGTTTCAGCCCATGCGGGCCATGGCCGTCTCCAGTCTACCTCTCCGCTAATCTGGTCTTTGAGCACCCCATCAACGTAAAACTGTAGATAGTCGCCACCTTGTTCAGAGGAGACCTTCCAGTAGAACGGTACCGTTTCCTGGTCATCCACATCCACCAGCGTCTGCATCCAGACCTCCTCGTTGTCGTAGAGGCCGCCGCTATAGACCGAGTCACGATCATAGTAATACTCAGCGTACTCACTGGACCAAGCATCGGTGGTGTGACAGGGAAAGCCCGTGAGGGCCTACCTATGTCGATTATTTGCTGATCACTGGCACAAAGGAGAGAAACCATAGTGGAGTGCAATCTAAAAAGATATTTTTTGCCTGAAAATAAGATTGACGCCGCCAAGGCTTACGATCGGGCTGCGAAGAAGTATCATGGAGATTTTGCGCCATTAAATTTTGACAAATAGTACCGGCTGTGCCGCACACAATTAGCGAGATACGATATACGATATACCACATACGAACAAATCACGGCCAATTCGCCAGCCTGAACTTTGAGCAGAAATAACTCACCTCTCCTGAATTGCCTACGTTGGGAGCAAAAAAACAGAAAAAAACTCAAAAAATCTTTAAAAAATGCTCAAAAATACGTAGTTACCACAATTGACAAACGTGAGCGGGCAGGCGTACAATGCTTGTTTGAAAGAGGAGTTGCGATAGCATCCCTTGTTCAGTAACGTGTTGTTAAAATTGTACCGCCCTGGGTTTTTTGGACACTGGTTTGTAGACAATCATGCCGCGATCTCCACACCAACGCAAGCATCTTTTCGTGCCTGGGCAGGAGTTCGATAGCCCAAG
>CAZMLE010000087.1:0-14548 GCA_964567045.1 uncultured Pirellulales bacterium
GCCAAATGCGAAAAGCAGGATAGAAAGGAACTCTGTAAAGATGCTACAGTCTCAATATTTTTAATTATTTGAATTATTAGGTGTTAAAATGTTACATAGAATTATTGTTATTTGTTGGATACTAAATTTCATGCTTATCTTGCTTCCTGGTTGTACTAAAAGACCCTCAAATAACAGCACCAATTCTGAGGATGCAAGACATGAAGAAATGACAATACGATCTGAGCCGCAGCGAATAGTTATTCCTGAATATAGCATTGTATCTATCAGGGATGTTAGTTTTAGCACCGTTAAGCGATATGATGTTAGAGTACGTGTCGGGCATATACTATCAAGCCACGAGCTTGAGATAGTGTCACAAGCTATAGTCGAAGAATTAAAGGTAACAAAACCCCATAATGCCCTTACACTATTTTACTATCTTCCCGATTCTGATACTAACGGCTTATATACAGCTGGAAAAGCAGTCTGGGCTCCGTATGTAGATTGGGCAAGAGCTGATGAGATTCATACAGGTAACTACTCGAAACACAGGTTAGAGCTTTCACCAGGTAACGCTACTGGTTGGGACCCTGAAAAGGTAAAAGTCCCGGAAGTCTCGCTTGGTCAAAAGAAAAAGATCTTTTTTGAGCTTGTCAAAGCTCAAGATAGCGGCGTAGGTGATAATGAAGCATATGTAATAATTGCCAGGAAATTTAATATTGATGAGACTATTGTGCGGAAGATAGCAATTGAGGGTATTGCGAATGGTTGGCCTATGCCGTAGCTATGATTAGAACCATTTGCTTCAATAAACCGCGTGTGAAATCCATATCCGCAGATATTTACCTTATGTGCTTTGATAGATTGAAATTGAAGACAAAGCTCTGCCGTAGGCGGAGAAATTCGAAGCACTAAATCCGAAATTCGAAACAAACCTGTCCTGAGCAAAGCCGAAGGATTTGAATTGCCAAAGTCCAAAACGTTTTGAATGTTAAGATTCTGATACAAATTACTTGATTTTTAACATCTTATTTTGTATTTTTATATTGGTTATTTCGCGAAATGAACGTCTTAAAAGGAGCAAACGAAATGGGCTATGTATATGCAGATATTCATATTAAAAATCCTAAAAATAACAAAATTAAGCCGATATCTATCAAGGCTCTCGTTGATACCGGGGCAATGACACTATGTATCCCTGAACATATCAGCTTACAACTGGGCTTAGAACCAATCGAAAAAAGAGAAGTCACTACTGCGGATGGTAAATCTCACGTTGTGCCTTATGTTGGGCCAGTGCAAATAAACTTTGAAAATCGCACATGTTTCACAGGAGCATTAGTGCTGGGCGATTCTGTTTTAATGGGGGCTGTGCCAATGGAGGATATGGATTTGGTCATTAATCCTTCCACGCAGACAGTGTGTGTAAATCCGAAAAGTCCCAACATTCCGTCTGCGCTTGTAAAATAAGAGTAGATAGGCCCTGCCCACAGCCATTCGACTTCGCTCAGGCCAGGGGTGGCAGGGCTAACCATTGTCCGTTGTCTCTCGTCCGTCGTACTTCTACCGGCGTTATCCCTTTTCGGCCAGCGCAATGGCTGATGCTATGGCAAAATTTGCTGTGTGCGTGATACTCACGCTTATATGTTTGATGCCAAGCTCATCGGCGATTTTCTTAACTTCGCCGGTAAGTGCCACCTCCGGCTGACCTGCGGAATTGTTCACGATCTCAATATCCGTCCAGGCGATTTTTCCGCGCCAGCCGGTCCCGAGAAGTTTCAGAATGGCCTCCTTTGCCGCGAAGCGGCCGGCTAATTTCTCTACCGGATTTCTATTTGCCTGGGCATATTTTTGTTCGGCAGTCGTAAAAACCCTGTCGATAAAACGCTCGCCGTGGCGCTTGACCATATCTTCTATCCGCGGACAGTCAACAAGGTCTATGCCGTGTGCCACAATTTCCATTCGTTAATCCTGGTCGTTTGGGTAACGTGAATCTAATTTTGGTTCCGATGCCTTCCTGGCTTTCTGCCCATATATTGCCGCCATGTCGCTGGATAGTCTGTTTTGCTATGGAAAGACCAAGGCCGGTGCCATCTCTTTCGACCTTTCTGGCATTGCTGGCTCTGAAAAACTCGTCGAACACCTTGTGGATTTCGTTTGCCGGTATGCCAATGCCGGTGTCGGCTATCTCCACCAGAAGGCTGTCACCATTGTCTTTAGCATTGACCTGGATATTTCCCTTTGCGGGCGTGTACTTGATTGAGTTAAGCAGCAGATTTGTTATCGTCTCTTCGATGGAAAATTGATCGCCAAAAACCTCGCCAACTAAAGGCTCGATGCTGGAATTTAACGTTAGACCCTTATTCTCGGCTCTTGTTCCGACCGCCTCGATTGCACTGGATATAGTGTCCCTCAATGAAAATAAACCCATTTCGAATTTGTCGCTAAGGCGCATTTGCGTCAGTCGCAACAGAGCTCTTACAAAGGTCGTGAGCTTTTTGGTGCGGTTGTAGGCCCGGCTGACAAAATCAGCCTGCTGGTCGTTGAGCGGACCGGCTAACTTGTTGACAAGCACAGCGAGGCAGCTTTGTATGGCCGCTAGATGAGCTTTGATATCGTGGGTTAGACGCAAGACATATTCGTCTTTTATACGGTCTTTCTGCTGAAGCTGGAGGTTAGCCTGCCTATAGGCCTCTTCTTGCTTTCTTAGCTGAGTCGAGATGGAGCTAGTCATGTAAACCACCAGATACAAGGTGGTTGAGAGAATAAAGACGGTTCCCAGGACGTAAAAGCCTCCATCCTGCATATTACATGTCAGAAAACCTTGCAGGCAGTAGTGAGGAATGATTCCTTTGTACTCGAACATGGCTAAAAGACTAATCAGCGTTACGGCCAGAGTAGCTTGCAAGTAACTTTCCCACACCGACAGCAGGATGCTCGCTATAATCATGTGGAACACGAAATAGACAACTATGGGACTCTCGACTCCGCCGGAAAAATGCAATAGGATAGTTAAAATCGCAAGGTCAACAGATATTTGGATATTGATTACCCTCTTGATCGGGATAATGATGTCGGTGGCAGTTGTTCTTAGGATTCTTTTCAGCAGCAGCGCCGAAATAACATTGTGAAAAATTAGCACAACTGCGATACAGTACAGGGGGACATCACAGACTGCTACACCCATAATACTATGGGCAAAGAATGTAGCTGCAACCACACCTACTATAGCTATCCAGCGCAGCTTGATCAGCCAATAAGCCCGCCTGACAAGCCTTGCAATCTGGGGCGTCGATTCCATATCAAGCTCTCTTTGATAGGAGTCTTTCCACCTCAGCCAGCAATACATCGGGTTCGACTGGTTTATCCAGGAATCCGTCTACTGGCAGCCAACTGGGGTCGCCTGCCGCCGATTTGAAATCTACGCCGGTTCTGTCTTTGATCGCCGTCAACATCAAGATGGGCATGTCTTTGAACTGCGGGTCTGCCTTGAGCTCCCTGGACATCTCAAAGCCATCTTCCCATGTGGACATCACCACGTCCAATATGACCAAATCCGGTTTCTCGCCCTTAATCTTGTCCATTCCTTCCGACCGGTCAGCCGCCGTCACGACGGCATATTGCTTGCTCTGCAGAGTCGCTTTCAGCGCCTGCCTTAGGTCAGAGTCATCATCGACAATTAATATCTTGGCCATTTCCATAGCGTACCTCATTGAATTCAGCAATTACTACTTACGATTCATTGCTTGTCCATTCTGTAAATCTTCTCCAGACAAAAATCTACAAATTCATCTTTCACGCTCAGCACTATTTGCTCCCTAAGCTCAGCATTTAGCTTCTCGATAGCCTCTCTCTGGCGATCGACAAGAATCTTTTGTTCTAATTGCTCCTGCACTTTTTCAAACGGCTCGTAGCGCCTGGGGCGATTCTCTTCCAGCTTCATTATGAAGATGTGTCCCTCGACTTCAATTGGACCTGCAATTTGACCCGGCTGTATTTTTTCCGCGGCGGGGACAAGGGCGTCGTAAGGTTTGGCCAGTGAATCCGGATGCAGTGGTTTCCACAGTCCGCCAAATTCTCGTCTGTGCCCGTGTGAATACTGCTTTGCCAGCTCTGCGAAGTCTTCGCCCGCCTGTATGCGATCAACCAATTCTCTCGCCAGCTTTCTGGCCCTTTGGAGTAAGTCCTGCTGGGGATCGGCTGTTTGAAGTTTCGCGGGCTCGATATCAATCAGCCGGAATGTAAGGCTCGCCGGAATTACAAAGGATTTGTCCTTCATTTCATCGTAGCACTGCGCCAGTTCCCGCTGGGTGATAGGCCTATTGCCGCCCAATTTCAATGCTATATAGGATTGGCGCAGAAGCTCTTTTTTCCAGTAATCCTTAAAACCCTTGCGGTCTATTTTCTGCTGCCGCAGTGCCTCTTCTGCCTTGGCCTCATCGCCTCCGAAGCGAAGCACAAATCTTCTCCACTCTTTTTCTGCCGCCTTTTCCAGAGCCTCATCGATATTCTCGCCCGCCTGTCTTTTGGCCTGCTGATAAAGTAGAATATATGAAATTCTGCTGGTGACGACCTCTTCGACTCGAGGCCGGGCCCATTGCTTGAATTGTTCAAGCGAGCCGGCTTGTGCAACCGGCGCGAGCAGCTCAGCAAGTGACACAATCACCTGATTGTACTCCATGGGCGTGGCGATTATCTGGTCGCAAGTTACGATCTCACTGCCAACTACCAGCACTCCCGGCTGGCCCGCTTTTCGGATAAGGGTGCTACGCTGCAGTTGGTCTTGACTCGACGCCGGATTGCTGCTGTCTGCGCAACTGCCGCCAAACAACAGCGCAGAAAAAGACCACGCCAGAACTTTCTTCAACCAACCGTAACTTCTTTGCTCAGTCATTTTTTGAATTTTCGATTACTGTGGATTGCCTCTTAGGCCGATTTCGCCAGCGACTTCGCGCATCCCCATAATCACATCGCTGATAAGCTGGCTCAATTCCACGCCCAACATTTCAGCGCCTTTTTCGATTACATCGCGATTTACGCCCGCAGCGAAGGATTTTTCTTTCCATTTCTTTTTGACGGATTTCGGTTCCATATCCATCACGCTCTTGCTCGGCCGAACAAGCGCCGTCGCAACCACCAGCCCAACAAGTTCATCAACAGCGTATAACGTCTTTTCCAATCCGCTTTGAGGTTCGACAGCGGTGCATAAACCCCAGCCGTGCGACATTACCGCCCGGATGTGATCCTCCGGCCAATTATGTGTTCTGAGAATCTCCTCGGTCTTTTTGCAGTGCTGGTCAGGGAACTGCTCATAGTCCAGGTCGTGCACCAGCCCGATGACGCCCCATTTGTCTTCGTCCTGGCCTCGCTTGCGGGCACAATAACGCATCACCGCCTCCACTGCCAGAGCGTGCTTAATCAAGCTCTCATTCTTGTTGTATTCTTTCAGCAGCGAAAAGGTCTCGGCACGTGTCGGCTTAGCTTCGGCCATACTTTGCTCCTGGATACCTTGAGAATCTTTGTCTGCCAGTGATAGTTGTTAATTTAAGCCAGACAGCACGAATTTGCAATTTCTATTTTCCGCCTACTTGGCCGCAGGCCTTTTCGCTTTTTCGTACATCTGTAAATCAAAGATCAGAATACCTCTGCCGACGCCTGCGGGATCGCCTGTCTTAGCAAATTGAAACGCCATATATCGGCCATCATCGCTCACGACGGGGTTGGAGGCCTTGTAGCCGGGATAGTCGCCAAAAAACGTCAGCCGTTCCGTTTTGCCTGAGCCGTCCAGAGCAAGCTTATAAATGTCCACATACTGTGAACCCTTAATGTTGTGCTTGTCACACTCGACCAGCGTGTATTTGCCATCGGGAAAAATGCCCTCCGGCTCATCATATTGATTTGGCGCCTTTGAATAGTTGACCACCTTGCCGGCTGCAATATCCAGGCCCATAACTTCTGTGCCCTGGTAACCGTAAGCGCTGAATATCAGTTCCTTTTCATCGCGCGGGCGAAAGTTTTGCGTTTCCAGGCCGCACTCGAAAGGCAAATCACGCCTATCAAGTATCTTCTTCTTGCCCGATAGTTCAGGCTTGCCGTTTTCATAGACAATATCCGCCATATAAAATGCTCCGCCCTGGGTCCAGGCGATGCGCATATTTCTTCGCGAAACCGCCGGACCTTCGGAGCACTTTTCGCCCAGTGGTGTCGGCGGCACGGAGAGGTCTTTTTTCAAAACCCATAACTCAGCGTTCTTTTCGCTTCGGCTTGGCCAGGGATCATTGGCGTCAAACTGCCTTGCCCCGGAGAGCAGGACATCGCCGTTAGCCAGATAAAGTGCCCGCGTATAACCCTCGTGAAAATAATGATGCGTCATCGGACGAAGAATCCCGGTCGCCAATTCAAGCTCATAAGCGTCTCCGAAGGTCTTTTCCAGAAACAATATTTTCTTACCATCGTGCGCCCAGTCCGCTCTTTCGCCGAAGTACGTCACCTGCTTTATATGCGCGGGCAGTTCATCCAACGGCGACCTGCCTGTGCTTTCGCTTGCACAGCAAGGTGTCCAGACTACAAGCACAAAGCCCAATAGCAGACTGCGGAACAATCTCCTTGCTTTCAACGACATGATCTCGCTCCTATATTGGTAAGTCCTATTTGTAGGTTCGGCCTAAGTACTGGACGATGGCCTTTCTTAGCTCCAGCGGGTCTATTATGCCCAAATGACCGTAGATAATTTCGCCGCCAGGCTTAATCAGAAGAGTGTACGGAATGCCTGCAAAGGACTCTTTGCCCACGGCCTCCACAAGCTCATATTTGTCTTCTGAGTTGAACAGGTAATTTCTGCAAGATGCTTGCTGATCTTTCAAGAAAGATAGGACCGTGTCCTTTCTCTGGGGCGAATCAGCACTTATAGTTATGAGCTCGAAATCCCGCCCGCGATACATCCGGTGGATGGTGACGAGTTCCGGGAACTCTATCACGCACGCCCCGCACCACGTGGCCCATACATTAACCAGCCGCAATTTTTCTGAGTCGTTCTTGATGATTTTTCTTATGCCATCGGCGTCGATCATTTCAAGTGAGACGCCTTCCTTAGCCCAACGCTGCTGAGCCTCTTTTACCGAGTCGCGTTTGCTCGACCATTTAATCGAACAGCCAAACGCCCTGGTCTTTTCCACGGGCACTTTTTTGCCCGCCAGCAATGCGTCTATCGCGTTACGTGCATCGTGAGATTTTACCTTATCAGGCTTTTCTGAATCATCGACCCGCCCGACATATCGCAGGTTACGCTCCTTATCAAAGATAAACACGTGCGGCGTTGCGACCGGCCCATAAGCGCGGCTGACTTTTTGCGTGTCCCCATCATAAAGATAAGGGAAATTGAATTCCTTGTCCTTTGCCCGGATTTTCATCTCCTCCAATGAATCGCTGACGTCGGTATAGCCGAGTTCATCCAGCCGCACCGCTTGCGGGTCATTCGGCGAAATAGCAACCACCGCAACGCCTTTACCTTTGTAATCCGCTCCCAACTTTTTGATCCTTTCTTCGTATGCCTGGGCGGTCGGGCAGTGATTGCAGGTGAAGACAACCACGAGAATATCGGCCTGGGCAAAATCCGCCAGTTTGTGATTTCGCCCATCTACGCCGGGCAGATTAAAATCCGGCGCCTTTTCACCAATATCCAGCGTTCTGATCTTCTGCGGCTCCCCGGCGCCCAAACCTGCCGCTAAAAATAACGCTGTCACTGCTGCCAAAATACACCCCTTAAATTTGCCCATTGCCAAATCTCCTTCTTTGAATTGCTGTTTCTCTGACAATCGACTTACGGCTGTTTTCGCCAGCCGGTTTTTTCTATCCGCTCAAATTCCGCCTCAATATCTGTTCCCTGGTAAAATGACAGCCAGCCCTGCAATCGGTGCGTTTGCCCCGGCTCTAGATCCGGAAACTTCGGGTCCGAATGAAAACACGGGCATCTTTCATTGCCCCAGGGCCTGTGACAATTCTCCCACGCGGTGATGATCCAATTTTTGCCGTCACTGCTGCGGCAGGCAACATACGGATTGGTGAATATCTTGTTATCGTCGGTCTGCTGTTCAAAACCACTAGCCATCTTCGGCAGTACGCATATCTGTACCCGCAGGTCGGTCAGCCGCTCGTTCGTCCCGTTCTTGAGCCATAATTCCATGTGTACGGCTTCTCGCCTCGGGATTACCTTCGCACCGAACGCAATGCCATTGGGAAGCTCTCGCTCGATATCCAGCGAGCCATTGGAACGGCGGTTCCACTCTAACTTTGGCAGAACAACACCCTGCTTGGTCCATATTGTATCAATATGTGTGTGAGCCAGATAAGTTAGGCCCAGGTTAGACCAGATAGCTTCGGGCATATCCACAACAACGTAACTATTCGGGTCCCAGGGCGTAAAGACGCTGAATTTCGTCTCCCGCTGCGGGTCAATTGCCCCTTCCAGGAAGCCGATTCGCGGATGTCGCCCGCCCGGATAGGGCAGAACCAGCAGAGTTCCTGCCTCTTGGCGCTGGGGCCGATTATCCAAGCGAATATCAAATCTCTTTAGTCCAGCACTGATTTCATCATTTCCCAGACCTGTGGCGGCAGTAATTTCTTCACGAGTGAACCTGTGGTACGAGACCACATTCTCCAGCCAATATCGCCAGTCCTGATCACTGCCCGACCGGCGTGCGTTCCGCACCTTTTGTGCCGCGTCTCCTTCCCTGTCGCTACTTTGATCCGTCCACTTTAGCTGCCAAATTCTGCTCGCTTTGACAAACTCCACGTGCCCGTCCACAAACAGAACATTGCAGCCCTCACCATCGTGGTTCTCAGTAACTAGGAGCTCCGGCCCGCCACATTGGTTCCAGCGTGGCGTGCTCTCGAAGAGCAAGACCAAATCGGGCGAAAGGTCCGCCAACTTCTTGCCAGCCACGTACTTGTTCATCGCATAACTACTTTGCCCTTGCTTCGCGTCCGAACCAGGACAAATGAAGTTCTCACGCATCACATACTTGCTAAGCGCATCGCACCAGGTGTTCCCGCTAGGAAGCATATCGCTGATATCCGCTGCGTAAAACCCCATGGCCGTGCTCATGCAGTGCAGATTCGTCTTGCACCTGATGATGTAGACCTGGCCTCGGGGCGTAGGCCGTCGGGCAAACAGAATAGACAGGATCACAAAGTCGACAAAAACGCCCAAGACAAGGGCCACAAGAACAACTGAAAGAACCCTGAACAAAGAGGACCGTTTCTCACCGCGCGGCTTCCCAACGGACATCTCGCTCATTTCTTAGCCTCTGCGAACATCTTTCTTAGGATGCTTAACACCGTTCTCGGCTCAAAATAATTGCCAGGCAGGCGCAAATAAACGGTTTTGTTGTCAGCAATTCTAACCCGCCCAGAGACGTTTGCGAACAGAGAATTCATTTTGTCGCCGGGACTTTCGGCAAACGAAAAAGCCAAGTCATAGCCGGAGGCAACGATACTCTTTATGTCGTGTTTACTTGCGGCGATGCGAATTTCCGATAGCTCAACCAGCAATTCAGCCTCCTCCGGCACAGGGCCATAAACATCGGCTAGTTCGCTTTCGAGCTGCTTCAAATCCTCGCCCGTCCTGGCCACGGCGATTTTGCGATAAGCATCCATCCGAAGCCGGTCAATAGGTATGTAATTTTTCGGGATATACGCAGCAAATCCTAAATCGACAACCGCTGTCGGGACTACCTCGATCGGCTCATTCTTCAGTTGCCTGACGGCATTTGCCAGCAGCTCGCAATACATCTGATAGCCCACCGTTTGAATGTGCCCGGATTGCTCAGGCCCCAAAATGTTGCCTGCGCCGCGAATCTCCAAATCCCGCAAGGCGATTCTAAAGCCGGCCCCCAGATGCGAATACTCTTCGATGGCTTTTAGGCGTCTGGCCGCTGTCGGCGTAATCGGGCGTAATGCCGGCAGCAGCATATACGCATACGCCCGGTGTTTGTATCTTCCCACCCGGCCGCGAAGCTGGTGCATCTCAGCCAGGCCGAATCTATCCGCATCATTTATAAAAATCGTATTGGCGTTTGGGATATCCAGCCCCGATTCGATAATGGTCGTACACACGAGCACGTCCGTTTCGCCGAGCACAAAATCAATCATCGCCCTTTCCAGCTCGCTCTTTGGCATCTGTCCGTGCGCGATGGTAACCTTGGCGTCGGGGACAAGATTTTGGATTTCCCAGGCCTTTTTTTCGATCGTTTTGACCCTATTGTGCAGGAAAAAAACCTGTCCCTGCCGGTTCAATTCTCGATAAATCGCCTTTCTAATAAGCTCGTGGTTGTAAGGCGTCACGGCGGTCACTATGCTTCGCCTGTCCAGCGGCGGCGTGGCCAGCGAGCTTATGTCACGCAGACCAAGAAGCGACATGTGAAGCGTTCGCGGAATGGGCGTCGCGGTCATCGTAAGCACATCCACGTTGACGCGCATTTTTTTCAGCCTTTCTTTGTGCTCAACGCCGAAACGCTGCTCCTCGTCAATTATCAAAAGTCCCAAATCCTTGAAGCCTATGTCGCCGCTTAGAAGTCTGTGGGTGCCGATGAGTATATCGACTTTGCCCTGCCTGGTGCGGGCAATTATGTCACGCGCCTGGCTTGACGTCTTAAAGCGATTTAAGATTTCGATGCAAATCGGAAAATCCGCAAACCGCTCGGTAAAGGTTCTGCCGTGCTGCACACACAACACGGTAGTGGGCACAAGCACCGCGACCTGCTTTCCATTTTCCACCGCCTTAAATGCCGCCCGCATTGCAAGCTCGGTCTTACCATAGCCGACGTCGCCACACAAGAGTCTATCCATCGCTACAGGTTCCCGCATATCCGTCTTGATTTCTTGGGCGGCTGTAATTTGATCCGGCGTTTCCTGATAGGCGAATGACTCCTCAAATTCTGCCTGCCAGGTTGAGTCTTCGCCGAATGCAATTCCCCCCATCGCCTGGCGTTTCGCCTGAATCTGGAGCAACTCGGCGGCAAGGTCCCGAACCGAACGGGCGACTTTTTCTTTTTGCTTTTGCCATCTTTTTGAGCCGACCTTGCTCAAATTCGGTCTTCGCGGGCTTGTCCCTATATACTTTTGCACAAGCGCAATGTTGCGGACGGAAACCTGAATTTTCACGCCGTCTGCATATTCAATAGTAAGATATTCCGCCGCCGCGCCCTTTTCCCGGATTGTCTTTATGCCCAAGAACTTGCCGATGCCGTATGAGACGTGCACCACATAGTCGCCGACTTGCAGGTCGCTGAGCGTATCGACCGGTGTCGTTGCCCGAACCGGGCGCTGCCTTCGCCGCAGCGCAAATTGGCCAAACAGTTCGTGGTGACTTATTATGATGGTGTTCAACGAGTCGATGACAAAGCCTTGATGAATAAACCCCAACGGCAGCTTGAAGTTCGGCGGAATTTCTTTGTCGAGCTCTTTTATGATCTCGCCTACCCGCTGGACCTCAGCAGGACTTTCGCAATAAAGCAGGACCTTTTTGTCCTGTTTTGCCTGCTGCACCAACTCTTGTAGTGCGGCTTCGTGCCCGGCCCATACGGAAGTCGCCTTGTGCTCGTACTGCTGCACACTTTTGACGCTTACTTTAAGAAATTCGCCCGGCTCGGCGGTGGCAAAGCGGCAGATATGTAGCTGGGTAAATCTGCCTGCCGAGCTATAAATGTCGGCCCAGCTATAAAGCCTATCCGGCGTCTGGGCACGCTGACGAAAAATGTCAGCGACTTCTTCACAGTCGACCGGCTCTTCAAAGATTATTACCGTATCGGCGGGCAGGATATTTATGAAAAGCTCCTTTTGCTGGTGACCGCTGCCGCATACTACCGACACGATGCCGATGCTGTCTATCTGCTCGGTCGAACGGTGCGTGTCCAGATCAATTTGCCGAATGCTTTCAATGCTGTCGCCGAAAAACTCCACCCTCACCGCTGCGGCTGTCACTCGTGACTCGTGACTCGTGACTCGTGACTCGAGCGACGAACGACGAGCGACGAGCGACGAAATCAGCGGCGCGTAAATATCAATAATGCCGCCTCGCCGGGCGAATTGGCCCGGCAGATCGATCTGCTCGACCCGCTCAAAGCCATTTTCGACAAGCCACTCAACCACTTTTTCAGGCGAGGCCGGCTTACTTATTTCCAGCCGAAGCGAGCCTTCCTGCAAAAGCTGCGGCTTAGGCACCGGCTGACAAAGAGCCTGTACCGATGCCGGGATAATTACTCGTGACTCGTGCCCAGTGTCCCGTGCCCCGGGCGACGAGATACGAGCGACGAGTTTCAGTCTTTCCGCTCTGGTTTCATCGGTGGCATCGGCTAATTCTTCTTCGCCCTCCCATGCGGCAAGAGCCGCTACATTTTTGCAGCCGAAGGTTTGTAGATCATCGATGGCCTTATCGGCATCCTCGATATGGGGACAGATATATAGAATTGGACGAGCGAGTTTCTGCGATATGTACGCCGTTAGCAGGCGCGCAAAGGACCCCCACGTCCCTTCGACTTTGACCACCCCCCCACCGGTCTTGGCAGCCTCAAGCCGCGAGACAATCTTTGCAACCGTTTTATCCCGCCCAAGGTCCATAGCCGCAACCCGGCAACGGGAAAGTACCCCCAGTGAAACTGGGGGGTAAAGATTATATTTGGCCCGCGGTTTCACCGTGGGTTTATGCCCAACAAATTCTTCGCGGCCTTTATGACATTTTCCACCGTGATGCCGAATTTCTGGAAGCAAACCTTTTCCGGAGCGGAGGCGCCAAACGAGGACATACCGATAAAGACGCCTTTGTCGCCGAGCCATTTATGCCAGCCCAATTCGACAGCCGCCTCGATGCCGACCCTCGCCTTGACGTTCGGCGGAATAACCGAATCCAGGTACTCTTTATCCTGTTTTTCAAAAAGCTGCCAACTGGGCATACTAACCACCTGCGCGGAAATATCTTCAGACGCGAGCTTTTCTGCCGCCTGCAGCGCAATTTGTACCTCCGAACCGCTGGCCAGTAGCAGCACGTCCGGCCTTTCAGAGGCAACCAGCGCGTAGGCGCCCTTACTTAGATTTGCCGCACAGCGATATTTATTTTGATCGAGAACAGGCAATCCCTGCCGGGTGAAAAGTAGCGCGACCGGCCCATCTCGGTACTGTAGGGCGAACTTCCAGGCTTGGGCAGTCTCGTTGGCATCAGCCGGGCGGATCACAATCAAATTCGGCATCGCCCGAAGTGCCGCGATTTGCTCTACGGGCTGATGCGTGGGACCATCTTCGCCGATGCCAATGCTATCGTGCGTAAAGACGAAAATGGTAGGGTACTTTGAAAGAGCGGCCACGCGAATCGCGGGTCGCATATAATCAGAGAAAACCATAAATGTTCCGCCGTAAGCCCTGACCAGCCCGCTTACGGCAATCCCATTCATTATCGCCCCCATCGCGTGCTCTCTGACGCCGTAATGTATATACCTGCCGTCGCGAGCATCTTTCTGGAAGGGTTTTGCGCCGGCAAACTTTGTATTATTCGAGGGCGTCAAATCGGCTGAGCCGCCCAGAACCAGCGGCAGCTTCGGCATCAGCGCATCCAGCACCATGCCCGAGGCCTTGCGCGTGGCGACAGACTTTCCCGGCTCGAACTTTGGCAAAATCTCATCAAGATTGAAACGCAATTTGCCTGTCGCGGCGTCCCAAAATTGGCGGGCCAAATCCGGATATTTCTTGGCGTATTCGGCAAACATTTTGTCCCACACCGATTCGTCCTTTTTCCCCTTCTCCACAGCTTTTCGTGTATGAGCCAAAACTTGCTCGGGGACATAAAAAGTCTTATCAGGGTTCCAGCCGAACTTCTCCTTAATCAATCTGATTTCATCCTCACCTAACGGAGCGCCGTGGGCCTCAGCGTTATCCTGCTTATTTGGGCTGCCGTAAGCGATATGCGTGCGGAGCTTTATAATCGAAGGGCGAGCGTTCTCTTTCTTTGCATTTTCCAGAGCCTTTTCAAACGAAGCCATATCGTTGCCGTCGCCGCCGAGTTCTTGCACGTACCAGCCGTAGGCTTTGAAGCGACCGGCTCTATCCTCTGTGAATGCAAGCTCGGTGGGACCATCAATACTGATGCGATTGTCATCGTAGATAACAATAAGGTTGTCAAGCCCCAGGTGTCCCGCCAGGGAACTGGCCTCAGAAGCAACTCCCTCCTGGAGGTCGCCGTCGCTGGCGATAACATATATCTTATAATCTATGATGGGAAAGCCGTCGCGGTTGAAATAGTTGGCCAGATACTTCTGGGCTATTGCCATTCCGACCGCGTTGGAAATGCCCTGGCCCAGTGGTCCGGTAGTAACCTCCACGCCGCGGTGTGGATCATATTCCGGATGGCCGGGCGTTTTACTTGCCCATTGCCGAAAGTTTTTTAGTTCCTCCAGAGTCATATCGTAGCCGGTCAGGTACAATAGCGAATACAGAAGGACACAGCCGTGCCCGGCTGAGAGGACGAAACGGTCGCGGTTGTGCCATCGCGGATTGGACGGGCTATGCTTTAGGTGCCGGT
>CAZMLE010000088.1:0-13928 GCA_964567045.1 uncultured Pirellulales bacterium
ATATATGTAGAACCGGTGCGGCAAGATTTATATGCCCCATTCGTTTGCGGCGAACACGACTGTGGGTAACCTTGACTCCGCAGCGGTCGCAAATTATTCCCTTAAATTTAGTGCCTTTGTATTTGCCACAAGCGCATTCCCAGTCGCGTTCCGGTCCAAAGATTCGCTCGCAGAATAAGCCATCCTTCTCCGGCCTATAAGTGCGGTAGTTGATAGTTTCGGGCTTGCGGACCTCGCCAAAAGACCAGCTACGAATATCATTGGGGCTGGCCAGCGAAATCTTGACTGAGCCGTAGTCATTGATACGGTCGTAAATATTTCCTAACATTTATCGCCCTCTGCAATTGACTATTCAATAATCAATCCTAAAGAACAGTACTTCCAAGGCGTCTCTTTTCAAGCTGGATATTCAGTCCCAATCCCCTTATTTCGTTGCACAATACGTCAAAGGACAGCGGTGTGCCCGCATCGAGCGTATTTTGTCCCTTGACCATTGATTCGTAGATTTTTGTTCGGCCCTCTACGTCATCGCTTTTTACTGTCAACATCTCTTGCAGTGCGTAAGCGGCTCCGTAGCCTTCCAGAGCCCAGACTTCCATTTCGCCGAACCTTTGCCCACCGGTTCTGGCCTTGCCGCCAAGAGGCTGCTGGGTGATCAGGCTATATGGACCGGTTGCCCGGGCGTGAATCTTGTCGTCGACCAGATGGTGCAGTTTCATCATATAGATGTACCCAATGGTCGCCTGCTGGTCAAAGGGTTCGCCTGTTCTTCCATCATACAGTTGGGTTTTTAGTGTTTTTGGCACATGTATGAAGAACTCACTGTCGGGCGGTGCTTCGCCACGTTCTTCGAGTTCGGCTCTCCGCCGTTTCATAAGCTGGTTTGCCTCATTAGTAAATTTCTGGATGTCCTGTTCGCTGGCTCCATCGAAGACCGGTGTGATGGCGTGGAAGCCCAATACTTTTGCCACCAAGCCCAGATGCGTTTCAAGGATCTGGCCGACATTCATCCGGCTGGGCACTCCGAGCGGATTTAGCAATATGTCAAGAGGTGTGCCATCTTCGAGAAATGGCATGTCCTGTTCAGGCAAAATCTTGGCGATAACACCCTTGTTGCCGTGGCGTCCGGCGACCTTATCGCCGATTGACAGGGCCCTTTTGATTGCCACGTACACTTTCGCCATCTGCATCACGCCGCTGGGCAGCTCATCACCGTGCTTCATTCTCTCAACCTTGTGATGCTTTTCCTCCTGAATTTCAGCAATCTTGGCCCGGAATTTATCCGTGTTCTTGCGGATGTCATCTCTGACAGAGGCGGGTTTGACCCATTTTATATCAAAGTTTTCTATCTGCTCGTAAATAACCTCGTTGTCAGCGCTGGCTCCTACTTTCTGGCGGGTGGATGGATCCACGATGGTGACGTCGAATTTTGCCTGGATGGCATCGATCATTTGCCGGAATACCGCGCACTGCTTGGCGGTCGTTTCGTCTTCATACTGTTTTATTTGAGTCGTCAAATTCTTCTTTTGTTCTTCGGTGCCCGCACCTCGCCTGGTAAATAGTTCGGTTTTTATTACCACGCCCTCGTATCCGCTGGGCAGCTCAAGTGAGTCGTTTTTGACATCTTCACCCGCTCTGCCAAATATCGCATGAAGCAGTTTTTCCTCCGGCGTAAGCTCGGTCTTGCTTTTCGGAACTACCTTGCCTACCAGAATATCGCCCTGACATACCCTCGTTCCCTCGCGGACAATTCCATGTTCATCAAGGTTTCGCAACGCTTTTTCGCTGACGTTAGGAATGTCACGAGTGAATTCCTCTTTGCCGAGGCGAGTTTCACGGACTTCAGCGGTAAATTCGTCGATGTGAATGCTCGTGAAGCTGTCATTCTTACACAGTTTTTCGCTGACGATAATTGCGTCTTCGAAGTTAAAGCCGTCAAAAGAAACAAATCCCACCAGAACGTTTTTGCCGAGAGACAATACGCTTTGGGCGGTGCCTCCGCCATCTGCTATGATCTGGCCGGCCTTGACCTTTTCGCCCAGCGTCACTATCGGTGTTTGGTTCAGGCAAGTCCGCTCGTTCAAGCCCATAAATTTGGCAAGTCTGTACTCGTCTGTATGGTTAATGATTATCTTAGTCGCATCCACAGCAGTAACCACACCGGCGCTCTCGGCGCGGACGACCATACTTGAGTTTTGGCCAACCACTTGCTCCATGCCGGTGCCAAGCAAGGGTAGCTCTGTCTTTAAAAGCGGTACTGCCTGCCGCTGCATATTCGAACCCATCAAGGCACGGTTTGCGTCGTCATGCTCCAGGAAGGGGATAAGTGCAGCCGAGACACCAACAATTTGCTGGGGCGAAATATCAACATAGCCGACCTCATCGCTTAAGACGTGGGCCAGCTCACCATTTTTTCTGGCCAGCACCAGGCCTTTTTTTATTCTGCCGCTGCTGCCGTCATACTCGACCTCGCTGGGCGGCGCGAATACAGCCTTCATTTCCTCATCAGCACGCAAATACTCCACTTCGTTTGTGACCTTACCGCTCTTGACTTTGCGATAGGGGGTCAGCAGAAACCCGTATTCGTCAATAGTGGCAAAGATTGCCAGCGAGGAAATCAGGCCGATATTTGTGCCTTCGGGCGTTTCAATGGGGCAGATTCTACCATAGTGGCTGATGTGGACGTCGCGGACTTCAAAGCCCGCCCGCCTTCGGTTTAGCCCGCCCGGCCCAAGAGCGGATAGTCGTCTCTCATGAGTCAGTTGACTCAAAGTGTTGGTCTGGTCGACAACCTGGCTCAACTCGCCCCGACCAAAGAAGTAGTTGATACTGCTGGCTACACTCTTGGAGTTAACCAGGTCGGCAATGCGAAGGGGCTCTTGCGTGTCTCTTTTGAAGCTCATCCTTTCCTGGACGGTCTTGCGAAGTTTCAACAGCCCTTTTCTAATCTCGTCGGCGGCCAATTCGTCGATGGTCCGCAGCCTTCTATTGCCCAGATGGTCGATATCGTCGACCTCCCCCTGGTTGTTGCGCAAAGCGATTATGTATTTCATGGTGTTGAGAAAATCTTCGGGCCGCAGTGTCATCTCGTTTTCGTCGACAGCCTGGTTGAACTTGCGGTTCAATCTGAATCTGCCGACTCTTCCCAGACGGTACCGGTTGGAGTCAAAGAATTTCTCTGCGAAGAAGGTTTTTGCCTTTTCCGGGTTGGGCGGATTGCCAGGTCGCAGTCTCATATAGAATTTTAGCAGTGCCTGCTCATGACTCTGGCAATCATCTTCAGCGAGCGTGTTCATAATGAGGGTATCTCGAACATCCTCGATAACTTCGACTTTCTTGCCGGCGGTTTTTTGCATCAAGGAGGCCCTGTCGCTGATTTGAGTGCCGGCTTTTGCTATGATTTCACCTGTCTGTGGGTCTACAATCGGCTGTACAGACCACATAGCAGGTATGAGCTTGTCTGCGGGAACGCTCTTTGTTGGGTAAAAAGCCCGCAGGATCTGCTCACTGCTAGTGTAGGCAGGGTCTATGGCTCGCAGAAAAACGGTTGCCGGTATCTTGCTGGACTGGTCGATTCTTACCACTAAGATGTCTCTCGGGGTGACAGCTATCTCTATCCAACTGCCTCTTTCCGGTATAATTCTTCCGCCGTGCAGGACCCTATCGCCCTCTTTGCTCTCGATGAGAAAATCTACGCCGGGGCTTCGGTGGAGCTGGTTTACTATGACTCTGACGGCGCCATTGATGATGAACTCTCCGCCCCCGATCATCACGGGTATTTCACCAAGATAGATTGCCTGCTCTGCCAAGTCTTCGCCGGAAGCAGTGCGGAGTCGGCAGTGGATTTTCAAAGGGTACGCGTAGCTCAGCCGCAATTGCCGACACTCGGTCGGTGTATAATGTGGCTTCTCTAATTCATAACAGAGATATCCCAAGGACATCTTCTTGTCGTAACTGTCGATGGGAAATATCTCCCGAAACAGCGCTTCCAGCCCTATGCACTTGCGCTGGGTTGGCGGCAGGTCTTTCTGTAACAGACGTTCGTAACTCTTTTTTTGTATGGCTACGAGGTCCGGAATCTCAATGGTCTCCTGGACCTTGCCGAAATTGCGAACCGTTTGTAAAGCCATCTGACACTCTCCGGCTTAATATAGACTTTCCGGTTATACCAATTCCACCACCGCACCGGCAGCCTCGAGCTGCTTTTTGGCTGCTTCAGCTTCTTCCTTACTGACGCCTTGTTTGACGGGCTTGGGAACGCCATCGACCAGGTCCTTAGCTTCTTTCAATCCCAATGCGGTCAAGGCTCTGACTTCTTTTATGACCTGAATTTTCTTATCGCCGAATTCTTTTAGTATTACGTCGAAGATGGTTTTTTCCTCAGCTTTCTCGGCTGCGCCTGCCGCCGTTGCAGGACCGGCCATCATCACTGCACCTGCTGCGGCAGGCTCTATGCCGTACTCGTCCTTGAGATAATCGCCAAGCTCCTTAGCCTGCACCAATGTCAAGCCAACAATTTTGTCTCCGAGTTCCTTAACTTGACTGCTCCACTTCTTTGTCTGTTTGGCCTGCGGTGAAGCTTCGGCCTTGTTTGTTTCTTCTGTCTGCTTAACCTGCTGGGCTTGCTCTTTTACCTCCTGAGCTTCTTTTGCTTGCTCTTTAGCCATTTTCTGACTCCTATTTAGATAGTGCTTGGTGGTAGCCGAAACTCCGTCGTTTCGTTTTAACCCGGTGCCGGGACAACCACGCAAACAACAATCGTTGACTTAGATTCACCGGAACTGCAACCTCCGCATGCGGCTGCAAGTTGGCAGCATTCGTCGCATACCGCACGCTTTTATGCACCTTTAAGACATCGCTACGCCGCTTGTTTTTCAGCCTTTTCGATGATAGTTTTTATGCTACCTGCAATAGCTGCTGCAGGTGACCCGAAACTGGCGATCAATCTGCCCGCGGATGATCGTATCAAAGCGACAATTTGGCCCAGCAATTCTGCTCGTGTGGGCATCTTTGAGAGAGCCGCCGCTGCTGGGCCGTCTAAAGCTGAGCCATTCAGGAAGGCGCCTTTGATCTGGATCACCGGGATTTTCTTGGTCCACTCAGCCAGCTCTTTTGCCACGTCGACGATGCTATCGCCGCCGTAGGCAATCGCGCAAGGACCAGAGAATAGAGCCGCCGCCGCATCCATCTGGCGATTGTGCAGTGCTCTCTTGAACAGAGAGTTCTTCACTATCATCAACTTAACGCCCTTTCCTTTGAGCGCACCACGCATCAGGTTGTTGTCGATGCCATTGACACCTTTGGTGCTGACCACAAAGAAGTCATTTAGGCTCTCATCAACGATTTTCTTTTCCAGCTCTGCCTGCAGTACTTCTTTTACGTACTTGCTCATGTTACTGTTACCTGTAAACCTTTAGCAATCGATGCTCTCTGTTACCTTTCAGACACTGACCACTATGGCAGGGCTCATCGCAGCAGATACACACATTTTTTTGATATATGTGCCTTTAGCGGTTACCGGCTTAATCTTCTTTATATGTGAGACAAATGTCTCAATATTATCTATCAGTTTTTGAGTCTCGAAACTCTGCTTGCCAACCACCAGATGAACGTTGCCGCCCGCGTCGTTCTTAAACTCCACTTTGCCGGCAGTGAATTCAGCTACGGTGGTCACCAAGTCATCGGTCACCGTTCCCTTTTTGGGCGAAGGCATCTTTCCCTGGGGGCCAAGCGTTTTGCCGAGCTTGCTTACCTTGCCCATCACTTTAGGTGAGGCGACCGCCACGTCGAAATCCAGCCAGCCTTCGGAAATCTTCTTGATCAGCTCATCGCAGCCGGCCTCGATAGCCCCAGCCTTTTTGGCTGCTTCAATGTCGGAATCTTCGCAGAAGGCGATGACTTTCTTCTGCTTGCCGATCCCGTGAGGTAAAGATATTGAGCCGCGGATCAACTGGTCGGCCTGTTTAGCGTCGATACCCAGTTGCAGCACACATTCGATGGTCTGGTTGAATTTAACCGACGCGAAAGACTTAATTTTTTCAACTGCCTCAGCCAGGCTCACCGGTTCTTTGCCGAGCTGTTCCGCCTCTTTTTTGTATCTTTTACTTCTGGGTCTCATATCCTAATCTTCTACTGGCTTGCTTCTATTTCTATGCCCATGCTGCGAGCAGTGCCTTCTATGATTTTTACAGCGGCCTCCAAATTGTAGGCGTTCAAATCTTTCAGCTTTGTTTCTGCGATTTTTCGGATTTGTTCAGGCGTAACTTTTGCAACCTTTTCCTTGTTTGGGGCGCTGCTTCCCTTGGCGATTTCGGCAGCCTGCTTCAGCAACACCGCTGCCGGCGGACTTTTGACTTCAAATGTAAAACTTTTGTCCATATAGACGGTGATAACGACCGGCACGATGGTGCCATTTAGCTGTTTTGTTCGCTCGTTGAACTGCGAAACGAACTGCCCGATGTTAACGCCGCGCTGACCCAGCGCCGGTCCTATCGGCGGGGCGGGTGTTGCCTGACCACCCGGCGCCTGCAATTTGATCTTTAGTGCGATTTCTTTGGCCATCTTTTGACTCTAATATCTGGTTTGCGGCCTACGAACTCCGGGGCCGTCGTTCAAACTAAATCTTTTCGATCTGCCAGTATTCTATATCCAACGGTGTACTTCGGCCGAAAATAGTAACGATTACACTGACAATGCCTCGCTGGGCGTCAATCGAATCGACTGAGCCCTCGAAGTTCTCAAAGGCCCCTTCTCGAATCTTAATTTGATCGCCTTTTTTAAACTCGACTTGGATGCTCGGTGCCGCTTCGGGCTTTGCGGCTTCTAAGAGCATCTTTGCCACATCCGTATCGCGCATTGGCGTGGGCATTCCCTCTGTGCCGATGAAATCTCCGACGCCGCCGGTTCCTTTAATCATAAACCAGGCCTTTTCGGGAACCCTGCCATCCTCGGTCGCCTGCATCTCCATAAAAACGTAGCCCGGATACAATTTACGTTTATGGATTGTTTGTCTGCCCCCGCGGATGCGCTTAATCTGCTCAGTGGGGACCTCAATCCTGCCGATCACATCAGTCAAACCTTCCTGGTTCACTTTTTGCGCAAGGGCCTCTTTAACTTGTGTCTCTTTATTTGCCGCAACTCGCAAAACGTACCACTGCATCTTATATCTCGTGTTGGGTAGCGTACTGCCCTTGCCATGCGCTGTTTTTCAGCGAAGGAGCCGATCAAAAAACAGTCGGAAGCCTATGTCCGTCGTTCCCAAAAGCACAGCCATAACAACTACAACCACAATAACCACGAATGTTGAAACCATTATTTCTTTTCTACTTGACCAGCTCACCTTTTTCATTTCGCCTTCAGCCGCGATCATGAAATCCGCAACAGAGGGTTTGTTTACCAGCCACAAGACCAGAATACTCAAGGCGACAAATACAGCCGCTGGCACCATGGTTTCGATCCACAATCCGAGGTAAGCGGCTCCCAATTTCCTGTAAAGCTGCAGACAACCCAATCCTACAACCAGTATTGTTGCAACGGCAGTCCATATCCTTGTATACTTGCCCTGGCCGCGCTTATAAATATCAAAAGCCACGCTACGTAAACCTTATTCGAGTTTCTTCTCAGTTTGCCGACAATCGACTCTGACCAGACCAGGCCAGAAGGGAATCGAACCCCCAACCTTCGGTTTTGGAGACCGACGCTCTGCCAATTGAGCTACTGGCCTATTTGCCTTCTGTTATCGGTGCCAGATAGTTCTACTTGCGTCTTATTTTGTGGACTGTGTGTTTATGCTCCTTCTTGCAGAATTTTTTGAGCTCCAATTTCGGTGGACCTTCTGCCACGCTAATGCTTGTACGGTAATTTCTCATGCTGCACTCGGCACACTCGAGCCAGACACATTCTCTTTTGCTCTTCTTTTTAGCCATAAAAGTTTATTCCGCCGGGCAGATCAGCTCGTGCCAGACCAAAGACCCCAGACGCAAGACTAAAGGCTTGGGTCTTACGTCTTGTGTCTTGAATTTGAATCAGACGCTCAGGCAAGTATTTTCGTTACAACACCGGCGCCGACTGTCCGTCCACCTTCACGAATGGCAAAGCGGAGACCTTCCTCCATAGCTATAGGCGAAATTATCTCCACCTCCATCGCAATATTGTCGCCGGGCATACACATCTCCGCGCTCTTGCCCTCTCGGCTCATCAGTCCCAGCACGGCACCGGTCACATCCGTAGTTCGGAAATAGAACTGCGGTTTATAGCCGGCAAAGAACGGCGTATGACGACCGCCTTCTTCTTTAGTCAAAACATAAACCTCAGCCTGAAACTTCGTATGCGGAGTTATGCTGCCGGGTGCTGCAATAACCTGTCCGCGTTCCAGGTCTTTTTTCTCCACGCCACGCAAAAGCACGCCTATATTGTCTCCAGCTTGGCCTTCATCGAGGGTCTTATTGAACATCTCCACCCCCGTTACTACGGTCTTGCGGGTATCTTTTGCCAGACCAATGATCTCAACTTCCTCTCCTACTCGGACTTTGCCTCGATCAACGCGGCCAGTGCCGACCGTGCCCCGCCCCTTGATGCTGAACACGTCCTCAACCGGCATAAGAAATGGCTTATCAACATCACGAGGCGGAATTGGGATGTAGCTGTCCATTGCATCGAGCAGCTCAACAATCGCCTTGCAGGAAGGGTCATCAATACTCTCAGCCCTCATCGCCTGGATGGCACAGCCTCGGATCAACGGAGTATCGTCGCCTGGGAACTCATACTTGTTCAGCAGCTCTCTTATCTCCAGCTCGACCAAATCAATCAATTCAGGGTCGTCAACTAAGTCCACCTTGTTGAGAAAGACTACTATGCTTGGCACGTTGACCTGGCGGGCAAGAAGAATATGCTCACGAGTCTGCGGCATTGGGCCGTCAGCCGCACTGACCACCAAGATCGCGCCGTCCATCTGGGCTGCGCCGGTAATCATGTTCTTGACATAATCGGCATGGCCGGGGCAATCTATATGGGCGTAGTGCCGATTTTCGGTCACGTACTCCACATGGGCCGTTGCGATCGTCAGAATCTTCGTTGCGTCGCGTCTGCCCTGAGCCTCCGACGCCTTGGCGATTTCGTCATAAGTTTTGTACTTGGAAAGTCCTTTGAACTCCATCACCTTGGTCATCGCAGCCGTTAATGTTGTCTTGCCATGATCCACATGACCGATCGTTCCAACATTGATATGTGGTTTTGTCCGCTGAAATACCGCTTTAGCCATCTTAACATAGACCTCCAATTTGCCCGGTTAGTATATATCTACCTGCAATTGCTCAACTGATTCTGAAAAAGTCCTTTCAAGCCCTGTAATCGGCAGACAGCCCAACCTGCAGGTGTATCTTTCAGACTACATACGGGCTTGGCCTGCTTGCACTTAGCTGCTGATGGGAATTGAACCCATGACCTCGTCCTTACCAAGGACGCGCTCTACCGGCTGAGCTACAGCAGCAATCTAAACCTTCACTTTTGGTTGCTATGCCGTTAAGGCAAAAGACAAAAAAAGCCTTCTTGTTTCCCCAAACCGGCAAAACAAACCTTCCTTACTGCTTGCTTTATGCTTAAGCTTGTGACGCACAACCAAAGGTTTGTACTTGGCACACTTCCAAATATAAACTCTGTACTTTATGAAAATAGCACGGAAAGTGCAACCATAAAATGAAAAAATCTGAAAAAAGAATCTCTCTCTTTTTCTCTACTCTCTGGCAGAGGCGATCCGAACCATCCTTTTGTCGGGATGATATCATATAGATGCTTGTCTAATTATAGACGGTATCACGACTTATTATTGCCCTGCTTTGGTTCGTCCGCATCAGCAGGCTTGCCCAGACGCTCGGCCCAGTGTTTTAGCTGCTCCAGCCACATCGGTCTGGACCGCGGGTTTTTTATCTCTATTTCAAATATGGCCTGCATGACGGCGTTAATATCGGCTCCAGCCGGCGGATTGCTCAGATAATCGTCAATCGAGCGTACAACGCTACTATCTGCGTCCAAATCCCTCTCCAGCAGACAGTTCTCGACCAATTTAGCAGCACGGTCAATTTTGGGCCACCTCAAATATGCGTCGAGCAGGTCCGGTAAAATCGCTTGTTTTTCCTCTGCTGTCTGAGCACTTTCACGCACGAACTCCAAATACTTTGCCGCCTGCTCAAACTGGCCGCTTGTACTATAAAGCCCAGCCAGCTTTGCTCTTACATTCGTTAACATTACGGGTTTGTTTTCGGCCAATGCCTTTTGTTCGGCGATCTCCAGAAAAGATATCCTTTGCTCGACCGAGGCTTTGTTTTGGCTACTGTCCGAGCCGAATTTGGCTACCCATTTGCTCAAGGCATCCACTCCCAGGCGTCTGAATATCTTCAGCATTGCCTGCCAGGCCGGCTGGTCTTCACCGGTCGTGCCTATTTTCTCTGCCAGCCAGGCCAAATCTTCCTCGCCGCCGACTTCACCTGCCAGGTCCATCAGTTTTTTTCTTACTATGCTGCTGGGGTCGTTGACGAAATCTTTTCTCAATCTGCTTAGCGCGGTTACCCTATCGATATTGATAAGGCCATCTATTGCTGCTTGCCGGGCTACGTCTGTCCCCTCATCTTTCAGTGCTTCCTCAAACAAGGGCCTGAAGATTTTCGCCGCTTCAGCTCGGCAAACGCTTCTCTGCGCACACAAGCTGGCCATTGCGCTAAGTAGTTCGCCGCGTAGGGCACCGTCAGCTTTGGTTTTCTGCCGGCGATACTTTTCTGCAAGCAAACCAAGGTATTTGGCAATCTGATCCGATGTTAATCCATTCTGCTCAAGGAGCTTCTTTATAACTTCAGCACCGTTCTGTGCCTTTTGCGGGTCAACCTCAGAAAGAAACTTCGCTGCCCAGGTCAATGTTCGATCTCTTATCTCGGGCGAAATCTTGATGGGCGGATTGGACAAGCCGGCGCTGGAAACTGCCACTCCCAGCGCGATAAAGACCTTGGTCTTGACCTCATCATCCCGCTCACTCTCAAGCTGTTCCAGAAGTTTCTCGGCTGAATTCAGCTCTCCCATCAAGGACAGCAGCTCCGCTGTTCTTAGCCGAACACTGCCGTTCTGGTCTGAAATCAAGCTGATCAGAATAGGCCCGAGCTTGGCCGGCAATGTTGTTTTTGATGGGCTGCCCACTCGGCTCTGATAGACCCTTTCCAACGCCCACAATTTCACTACTGGGTCTGAGCTACCTAATTGTTCGGCCAGGAAATCGGTTCTGGCTACCTCATCAGTTATGGAATCGTACCTCTTGCTCAACTCTGATAGATACCGGTTTCGCCACGATTTCATCTCTGTGTCCAGGTTGCGAAGCTCTGTTTCCAGGCGGATCAACCGTTTTCGCAGGAACGCCACCGGTCCCTGGCGCAGAAGTCTGTTTATGTCTTGCTTTCGCATCTCGGCGTCTTTGTCTATAGGTATTCCCAGGCTATCCAAAGCTTTCTGCGCGGCGGCAGCCACTTTACTATCAGGGTCATCAACCAGACCTATAAGTCTGGTTGCAGCCCTGATATCCGGATACAGCTTCAGCACGTACATTGCGTTTAGTCTTACCTGGGCCGGCAGGGCGGTATTTGTCACCATTTCTTCGAGCTGTTTCTGTATCAGCTCGTATTCAAACATCAAGGTCGCTTCAGCCGCCAATCTTGTCGTAGCCGTATCCTCATTGGTGCTAAGAATACTGATCAAAGGCTCGACAAAATCACCCTCATTCTGCATAGGCTTCTGCACCAACCTGGCCTGACTCAACGCCTTGCAGACCGCCATCCGGGCGGGGGCGTTCTCGCTTTGTTTCAGGGCGTCCAGCAAGATTTTTCTGGCCAGCGGGTTTTCACTAAACA
This sequence comes from uncultured Pirellulales bacterium, assembly GCA_964567045.1. Classification (GTDB taxonomy): domain Bacteria; phylum Planctomycetota; class Phycisphaerae; order Sedimentisphaerales; family Anaerobacaceae; genus JAFNGF01. The sequence goes on from CAZMLE010000088.1 coordinate 11,886, forward strand.
GCATCACGGCCGCCGCTTTTGTGCGCATCTCTTCGCTTGGGCCTTGTAGCAGGGCATTTTTGTTGATGTCCAGTTGTTCGTCGGGCTTGGTTTCTGCGGCTGCATCTTTGGCTGGTAAAGTTGGCTGGTCCTGGCCGAGGCCAACTTTCTGGCATACCATTGCCAACAACAATATCACCGCATACAAGCGCTTGACGCTCATTCGGGTAGCCCCAAACAAAACTCGTGCCCGTCAGCTTGGCTTATCATAAATTGACAGTTTTCAATTTGCAATTGTCAATTTAATTCAATTCACGGCCTGGGGTGAAATTTCTTGTGAATCCTTCGCAATCTTTCTTGGTCAACGTGTGTATATATCTGGGTAGTGGCTATATCCACGTGGCCGAGCATTTCTTGAATACTCCGCAGGTCAGCTCCTCCGGTCAGCAAATGTGTCGCGAAACAATGTCTCAGCGTGTGGACAGTTAGATTTCTGGGCATACCGGCACGGATTGCATATTTTTTAACTAATCTCCAGATTTCAATACGACTCAGAGGCCTGCCTGTTCGGGAGAGCAGCAGAAAATCCTCGCCCGTGCCCCGTGCCCCGTGGCCCGATCGGCGAAATAGGGTGGGCCGCAGGTCTCTCAGGTACTGGCCTACTGCTGCAATGGCGGTTTTGCCCATAGGTATTATTCGCTCTCTGGCACCTTTGCCCACGCATCGCAGGTAGCCAATATCCAGGTTCAGGTCCGGCATTTTCAGGCCTGCCAGCTCACTGGCACGCACTCCGGTGGCATAAAGTAATTCGAGCATTGCCTTATCACGGAGGTAAAAGGGTTCACAAGGCTGCGGAGCGTCTAGGAGGTTGACAACCTGCTGCTTGCTGCAAACGACAGGCAATTTCTGCCAGACCTTTGGGAACTCCGTAGTTGCAGCCTGGTCGTCTTTGACCAGTCCCATAAGCCTGGCAAATCTTAGCAGCATCCGTATGGCTACAAGAGCCCGCTTAATCGACGATTCGCTTTTTTGGCTTCTGCCGAGGCTGCGGAGATAGCCCTGTATTACAGCCGGCTTTATCTGCTCCAGCGTCATTTCCGTCGCTCGTCGCTCGTCGCTCGTCCCTCGTCCCTCGTCCCTCGGGTCACGGGTCACGGGCGCTCGTCGCTCGTCGCTCGGGTCACGGGTCACGGGCCACGGGCCACGGGTCACGATTTCCAAGTATTCCAGAAACCGTTTCAGGTCGCGCCCGTAGGCCAGGACAGTGTTGGTAGATAGACCTGCCTCGACGGTCAAGTAATCAAGGAACTGCTTAACAGTCTGTCCCAGCGGCAGACAGAGCAGACTATTGGCAACCGATTGTGTTTGTGTCAATGGCATCACTACCGGCAGCGTTTTTGGGCGACGGGGACCCAACTGTGCGGGAACCCACTGGATATCAGTACTAATATCGGCGTTCGGTCGCGATAATCTTTAACCCGCCAGATGTATGGCGGGTTAACTGGGCAGGCCAGAACCGCAAAAAGCGGGCAGGAATAGCGACAATCACTATTTTCTTGAATCTCGGCAGCAAATCTGGTAAAGTCAGAGCAAGACGCCCCCGCTCCTGTCTTCCGGCAGGAAGACGCGGGGGTCGGAGGGTATTTGAATGAGTCGATGCCTTCGCTCCATTGCCGGCTTGCTCTTGGCAGCCACCACGGTCGCGGCAGCGGCAGTTCCGCTTGGTCCAGGCTATTTCGATGGTTGCGGCCTGCTCGTGCAGGGCGTGGAGTGCGTGTTGTTCCAACCTGACGCGGGCGGGTTGTACGTGTTGGATAATTTGGGCGGCTTTCAGGTTGGCGACCATGTTCGCGTGCGTGGAGTGCTGAACCCAGATTGTGCTACGGTTTGCATGCAGGGCGACGGCTGTATCGAGCACACGGTCATTTCAGCATGTCTACGGGGCGACATCCAGAGCGATGGGGATGTAGATTTCGCAGATTTTGTTCTGTTGGCATCTTACTGGCTGGGTAACCGTTCACGGGGTGTGAATCATGGGTAATGCAGCAGTGATGGAGCAGCTTG
>CAZMLE010000089.1:0-13713 GCA_964567045.1 uncultured Pirellulales bacterium
CGACGGCTATGCGGTTCTCTGTGCCTTCCAGGGCCGTCTGCAGGTCGCGGAAATTGTCGCTGGCCCGCAACTGCGGATAGTTTTCCTGCAGCATTAATAGTCGCGACAGTAAGCCGCTTAGCTCGTTGGTTGCGGCTATCTGCTGCGGTCTGTCAGCCGTCTTTTCTGCCTGGAAGTATTTCTCTCTGGACTTGGCGATGTTCTCGAAAAGCTCTTCTTCGTGCGTGGCATAGCCTTTGACCGTGTTGACCAGGTTCGGTATCAAGTCCATCCTTCGCTGCAGGGTGGTTTCCACGTTTGCCCAGGCGGTCTTTGTCGCCTCCTGCAGTCGAACGGCTTTGTTGTAACCGCTGATGTACCATCCCAGAAGTGCCAGCCCGATGAGCAGAACGATGACGAGAACCACCACCAGAGCCGCCCAAACTTGTCCCTTCGGAAACCTCAGGGCAGGCCTGAGCGAGAAAAGCTTGCCCCGAACGTAAGTGAAGGGTCGAAGGATTTGTCCAAGTCTTCTCATTTTCTGATGCCTCCACAAGTCCATTGTCATTCTACCAGCTTCCGCTTGCCCCGCCACCGCCAAATCCGCCGCCACCGCCACCACCGAACCCTCCTCCGAATCCGCCGAACCCTCCGCCGAAGCTGCCGCCGCCGAAGGAGCCGCTTCTGCCGTAGCCACGAGGGCTGCCGAATCCGCCTAACATAAAGGGCAGGAAAAACCACCACCCCATCCCGCCGCCGAGGCCGCCGAGAGCAAGTAAGATAAACAGCAGCACCAACAGAGCGCAGCATGGCACGCCCGAGCTCGTGCGTCCTTGCGGCGCCTGCTGAAGCCTGGGCATACCGCTCAGAGTCACGCCCGATTCGGCGGCGATTTTCTGGGCGATCTGGGCGTTGGCCTGAAAAATTCCCGTGCTGTAATCGCCCTTTTTCAAATACGGCTCAAGGACTTCTCTGCCGATTCGCCCACAATACTGATCGGTTATGAAGCCCTCAAGTCCATAGCCAACCTCAAACCGATATTTTCTGTCCTTAACTGCAATGACAAAGAGCAATCCGTTGTCTTTGCCCTTTTGGCCGAGCTTCCATTTTTCCGCCAGCTTGATTGAGAACTCCTCGATGGGAATTCCGCCGGTACTTTCTACCGTCAGGACGATATATTGTGCGCCGGTTTTCTGCTCCAGCTCCTGTAGGATGCCGTTTAGAGACTGCTCATTTGCCGGGCTTATCACGTTGGCGTAATCTTCGACGTACTGGCGCGGCATCCCCGTGTAGGCGGGGACCGAACTTGCTTGCGCCGATGCCGGTTCGCTGCCCGGATAAGCCGGCAGTAATATCGCGCACAAGGTTAGCATAGTTCGGCGCATGTCAGACCTCCAGCTTATCGACGGCAATAGCAAGTTGTTCAACCGCTGCGTAGACTGACGCGAAGGCATTTTTCACTTCAGCCTCTTGCGGGCGAATTTTTTCATGCCGCCAGTTGCCTGCGGTTATTAACGAGTCCGTTCTAACGGAGAACTCAGCGGCTGCCTTGTTGAAGGTTGGTTCGGTTTCGGCTGGCCGGTCGATGTCTTTTAGCCAGAGCATCGCCCGCAGAAGCGGCGCCAGTCCTTTTGCAGCGGCGATGATGATGTCACGGACCATTTTCTTTTTGGCTGCTGCCGCGATGTAGCCCTGTCGTAATCTTATCAGCATTGCCTTTAGCTCCCGCTCACACTGGAGCCTGACGTTCCTCTTCTCGAAGCGAAGTTGCACGAAGGGGTCGCTGCCCAGAATCGTCCGGTGCGTTAACTGAAAGTCCAGGAACTCCACCCCGAACACGTCCAGTGATCGCTCGATGTAAGCCGGCGTCATAAGCAGCGGTACTGAGACTTTCTTTTTGCTCATCGGCTTTGCCATGCCGGCGATGGTATTGAGGCAGTCCAGCGAAAATCTGTCCAGCACCAGCACGGTGTTGATGTCACTTCGGCCCGCTCTATAATCGCGTGTTAAACTGCTGCCTACTACCGTTATACTCTGCAAGTTGTCGCCCAGGTCGGCGCGGAGTCGTTCGGCAAAGAGCGTTATAGGCTGGCGTATTTGTTCAGGCAGAATATCCAGTTTCAGGCTGTGTGCGTTGTCGGCCATATTTGCCCCTCGTTTTTAAGATAAGGTTGAAAGGTGTGGTTATTTTACAGCGGCTCGCTGGCTGCCGCAATGAGAGAATAGCAGAGAAAAAAAATGCCAAATTGACAGCTCTATTGCATGCCGGCAAGGCGCTGAGAGCTTGATATCGCCATTTTCAGTGGTCTGGGCGGCCCGGCAGCCTGGCACGGATTTTGCACCACATTGAATTGAGTTCTGTCAAGAAAAGATTTGATTGGGAAAAGCCCCCGTGTCTTCCTGTCGGAAGGCAGGAGCGGGGGTCACGAAAGGAGGTGTCTGCCATGGCACTGATACCGATAAGAAAAAGAGAAACAGAAAGAGAAAGAGGCCCTTTGGCGAGGCTGCACAACGAGGTCGATGATATTTTTAGAGGTTTCTTGGAGGATTGGGAGCTGCCGGTCTGGGGCCGCAGCCGATGGCCTGCGATTGACGTCGCTGAAAAGGAGAACGAGTTTGTGGTAAAGGCCGAAGTCCCCGGCTGCAAAGCCGACGACATCGACATCGCCGTCCACGGAAACGTGCTGACCATCAGCGGCGAGAAGAAACAGGAGCAGGAAAGAAAAGAGGAAGGCTACTATCATGTTGAGCGCTCGTACGGCAGCTTCAGGCGTGACTTGAACCTGCCTGCTGAGATTGACACCAACAAGATCGAGGCCGAATGCAAGGACGGAGTCCTTACGGTAACACTGCCCAAGACCGAGGCAGCCAAACCCGTTAAAGTCAAGGTCAAAGGATAAGGCCCCTGTTCGCAGCGTATAGCGTACAGCGTGGAGCGTTTAGGTGCCGCAGTATATCCTCTACGCTGTACGCTAGGGCCTGCATGCTTGAAAAGCCCGAGCAGACGCGAATTATTTGCCCGTGATGATGCGGTCGATGCGCTTGGATAAGTCGGCCAGGTACGCCTCATCGCCGCCGGATAGTTCTGGGGTCAAAAATCCGCGGTAGCCAGTCTCTTCGAGTGCCTTTCGTACCTCTGGCCAATTCACGTCGCCCTCGAGCAGGTTGGTCCATTTGTAACCACTGCGCTTGAAGTCCTTCAGATGGATCTTGACTATCCGTTTGCCCAGCGTGCGGATCCAGTCCTGGGCAAAGCCGAAGATGATCACGTTGCCGACGTCGAAGTATGCCTTTAGCCAGGGGCTATCGAATTCGTCTACGTACCGGGCAAACTCAAGCGGGCTGAGCAAAAACTTGTTCCAGACGTTTTCTACCGCGATTACCACGCGCATTTCTTCAGCCAGCGGCAGCAGCTTGCGGATATTCTCTTGTGACCGTTTGTAGGCGTCGCCGTAGCCGACGGTTTCTGTAACAATTGCCGGTACCAGCAGTACGGCTTCGGCGCCCATTGCGCGCGCGCTGCGTAGGGCAGATTCCATTCCCTCCAGCCCTTTCTTAACGACTTCAGCGTTGGGGTCGGATAGCGGCGCATTCCAGCCGCCGAATACGATGGAGTGGATTGGCACGCCGGCTTGCCGTGCAAGCTCGCCTAGCCGTCGCGCTGCATCGAGGTCGTCCATTGGGGAGGCTTCGATGCCCTGGAAGCCACATTTATTGGCGAGCTTGAATTTGTCGGCGTCGGCGAGTTGCCGGGGCAGCATGCCTAATTGAAGCGCTTTGCGCAGCTTAATGTCGCTTTGACTGTCCTGGGCGAAGATCGACCTGCCCATCAGGCTTGCGCCGGCGGCGACTGCGCCAGCGTACTTTAGGAAACTACGTCGCTCTATTATCTTGTCTGTCATAGTTTTTTCTCCTATTGTTGACATTTACGCCAGCAGGTCGGTACAATGACTTGCTAAACTGCTGGTTACGGGCGTACAATATATCAGTTTGCCCGAGTGTTCTAAACTCCCAAGCACAAATTTTGTTGAAAGTAAAGACGTGTATTTGGCAGGCAAGGATGCGGCGCATTGTGATCAGGACCGCTCTGAATACCCAACCGAAGGGGGATGCCGGAGCTGGTTCTGTCGGGCATCGTGCCCGGCCCAGATCGACCACAGGCACAGTCAACATATTGGCGCTGCGGTTTTTATAGGCCGGTCCCATAAAAAGATAAAGTTTTTCAGAATCCTTTGCCGAATACTATTACTGGGTATCTATGTGCCTTTTCAGCATTGAAAGTTGCAGTGAAAGGGCTTTTTTCGGACTGTCACTTTAAGGAAACTCTATCTTCTGGGAAGATTTGCAGAACAGGAACCCAGTTCTGGAGAGAATGCATGCGAACCATAGCGATTGTCAATCAGAAAGGCGGCTGCGGCAAGACCACAGTATCAATAAATCTGGCCAGTGCTCTCGCTGAAGCAGGCAAGAGGGTCCTGTTGGTCGACATGGATCCGCAGTCGCATTGCGCGGTGGGCCTTGCTGTGCCCGAGGAGCAGATCGAGCAAAGCATATACGATGTGCTCATAAGCAAAAGCCGAAATGAACCGATGAGGCTGACCGAGGTACTATGGCAGATTAGCAATAGGTTGGAGTTGGCACCAGCCAGCATAGACCTATCCGCCTTTGAGCAGCAAATGGCGGGGATTGCCGAGCGTGAGAGCTGTTTGAAAGATGTCTTGGACGACGTGAAGAACGACTATGATTATGCCATAGTTGACTGTCCGCCGGCGGTGGGTTTATTGACCTTCAATGCACTGAGGACTGCCAGCGACGTTATTGTTCCGGTAGAGACGGGGTACTTTGCGCTGCACGGGCTTAGTAAACAATTGGAGACGTTAAGCATACTGTGCAAACGATGCAGCCAGCAGATAGATGTCAAAGTACTGGCCAGTATGTATGACATAAGGACCAAGATGGCAAGAGAAATTCTGGCGGAATTACGATCGCACTTCGGCGATAAAATGCTCAGAACGGTCATTAACTTTAATACTAAGATCAAGGAGGCATCGAGTTTTGGCCAGCCGATTAGTGAGTATGACTGTGCCAGTAAAGGCCAGAAAGATTTTGCTGCTCTGGCCCAGGAAATCATTGCTGCTGAGGCCAGGCAGCAGCGACACCAGATGGTCAACTCGTTAACCGAGCAGCTTGAATCTATCAGTACCAGCGCAAGTGACCTGCTGGAGGCGACAAAGCCGCAGCCGAAAACTGCCCAAGTCAAACAGACCGAAGAACAACCAGCGCAACAGCCGAAGCCGACAGATACCGACGCTAAGCTTTCTGACTACTACGGTGTCAGCCAGATTGGTGATGCAGTGGCATTTGTCACTCTGTACCCGCGCGCCAAGAGCGTCCACATTGCCGCCGACTTCAACAATTGGCAGCCTGAGAAGAACCCTATGGGAAAAGTAGCCGATAGTGGCGTCTGGCAAACAGAAATAAAGCTGCCCCAGGGCAAGTACCGCTACCGATTGGTGGTTGACGGCCAATGGCAGCAGGATCCATACAACGAGCTAACCGAATTGAATCCCTTTGGCGAGCTTAACTCGGTCTTGGAAGTGAAATGATGCTCCTGCTGGGACTCTGCTGAGCAGCGCGTGGTTCTTGCCTTTTATGCAAGAGGCATTTCCTACCGAGAGTAAATGTCCGATAAAGTTGCAGCCTCTGTCGCAACTCCCCTTTTCCGCCTGCTCGCCCCCGTATGACACGTCCGGTGGGCATAATGTTGTCACTCGCTTCGGCGACATCGCCTGACAAGAATTGTCAGTTAAGCCTTGTTAAGGTCTTTGGCTGCGTACCGACTGTCCAGCAATACGCAGTTACCCAGATAAACGAAGGCATGAGCGAAAATAGCTGTTTCCGATAAGTTCGGCAACATGGGCTAAAGCAAAAGACTTGAGAAATCAGGATAACTCTAGAGTAATCAAACAGACCAGCGATAGTTGCCGTTGAGATTTCCGGCAAAATTTCGCGCCCTATTAGATGTTTGTAAGACTCGTCCGTGTGCGAGGTTACAAATCTTCGTGTAATTGTTGGTCAAAAAATCTCGAAAGTTCTATAGATTTTTGTTGACAAGAGGAGAAAGTTTGTTAAAAGGGTACGACGTTGAATGTCCTATTAAGGGAATATGGGGCAGACAGGGTTTTGAGTGAAAATAGCTGGAGTTGGGTTACTGCGTCGAGCGCAACGGGAGCGAAGGGGAAACAAGGATGTATGTGAAGGCAAGGATGGCTGAGAGTTGTGAACAAGCACTTCTGACGAACCACGATAAATCCAGTACGATTTTGGAGAAGCTCAGACACCGCGCTGAGCAAGTTGGCTTCGGGTGCTTAGTGTGCGAAATACAGGTGCATCAGGGTCAGATAAAGCAGGTTGACATCACAGCTATCAAGGAAAGGATGAGGGCTGACTAAAGCCTAGCCGTTGGCGCAATTCAATGCGTCATCATATTGCCGATTTTAGGCGGACTCTTCTTTACGAAAAGTGAGCCCGACAGAGCAGATGAATGTTCTGTCGGGCTTTTTGTTTGCAGGGACGATGTGGAACAGGAAATGGGCCGGTACTTGACCACAATTAGCCGGAAAGGAGGCTGACCATGAAGAAAAGGGAATTAATTGCAGTATTGGTTATGGTAACAAATCTAATTGCCACTGAGGGGTATGCAGTCGCTGATGCTGCCTTACCAGGCAGTGTAGTCAACGCCAATCAGACCAACGATCAAGTTCAATACCAGTCTGTGATTGGCGGTGGCTATTCTTTGTCCGGGGGAGGCAGCGCGACCGCACAAGGCGGTAACGCGACTTCTGATGCCACAGCTCTTGCCGTCAGCGGGGACGCAACTTCTGATTCAGATTCCGGTGCTGTTGCACTCATCAGCACCACTTCGATTTCCAACATTAAGAACCGGACACCGCCGCTGACTTCCTATCCGCCGTATTTACCGTATTGGAACCACGGCGGCTGGGGGACTCTGAAGGCTTACTTCCCCACCGGCCCTAACGGAGATAGCCAGGCCTACGAGCGGGCGTTTGATCCTAGTGACCCCGACGATATGAGAGAGCTTAAGAAGGTCGTTGAATCATTGCCTCATGATGGACCGCTTAACGTTTTGGCAGGCGTGCTGAACGGTGTCGGCGCTCTATTTGGCGGTCCTGATAATTTCCATCACGGCAGGGGTTTCGAGATAGCAAATTCTCTGTTGCGTAACCGTAGGCCCAAAGAAAAGCCTCTGTTGGTCTTTGTCGACTCCAACGTGGATAGAGGCCTTCTCAAGGAAGCGGGTTACGTTTATGTGGGTAAGGTAGGTATAGAAGGTGTGGTAGAACGCAACTGGGACCATGCTTATGACGCCGCGGTAGCGGAGACTCTGCCGTGGGATGTTGATATCCTGCTTATCTCAGGCGGCATGAAAGGCGTTACCGTGGGCTCCAATACTTCTTTCCCTGGTGGTGCTGTCGGCTATAGTCAGGTTAATTATTCGGTTTCTTTGTTTGGCGGCTACTCCAGCGGAATCACTGAAGGCAAAGGAAAGGCTCTCGTTAGCGCGGAAGGCTACAGGTATTGGCCGGAGGCTACCTTCAGAAGAGGTATTCCCAAGTGCCTCTACGATAAAATTCGCGTAAGGCCTCAGGCCGTCCAGCAAACCGGACAAGCTGTCCAGGAGGTTTCTGCCGCGACCGCAAAGCCGGCACGTGCTCCCATCGTAACAACGCAAACCGCCGAGCATGTCGCTGATCCTACGGCAAAAGATGCGTCGCCGGGAGTTAAGGTCAGCCGAGAGCTTTTTGAAATGGCCGGGTTTCAGCAAGGACAGCAAGTGCAGAACCTAACAATACACTAACTTTCCTCGTTGGAGACTCAAAGTCTCCAGAAACTAATGCAAGGGACCATTTGGTGGAGGGAGAAAGGAGGCAAACGGGGACCAAAAGGTGTCTATTGTATCGTGATTGCTAATGCGTGATTAGCGATCGAAAAGGAGATGTGTAAGTTAAGAACTAAGGAGAAGGAGTTCTAAACATGTTTAGCAAAGTATCAGTTTCGATTGCAGTGTTAACATTGTTGTGCAATGCTGCGTTCGCGGTCATTCCGACCTGTCCGCCGGACTTCAAGCTTCAGTACCAGGATTTCAGCATTGGGTCGACCAACTTGGTTGGTCTGGTGGGCGCCGGTGGCCAGGCCACCAGCACGAACAACGTTATGATCCTGAACACTCAGGCCGACACCAAGCTTTGTAGTACGGCCTACCAGGATGCGTTGGTCGTGTTCGTTCAGTCTGGTTGCGTTGTAGGCAGCTGCGGCGGCCTTTGGGACGTGCAGCAACTAGCCATGGTCGCGGGCGAACAGATACAGCTCCTTGGTGACGGCTGTGGCTCCAAGATGGAAACCCAAGGCCTTATGGTCGGCTTAACTCAGATGGTTACAAAGGTTGATGGCAGCGGCGATGCTACTGGCAGCCATACCCTGGCCGTCGTCCAGAACCAAGCGGCGGCTAATAGCGCAGGCACAATGAACGAGTCTAGCGTAGTGCTTGCGGGTCAGCTGTCAGGCGTCATTGGCGGCCCCAGCACGAGCGGGCAGGCTACCAGCAATCTGAATGTTGGGACAACTCAGATGCAGCTTGATCTATAGTGCTGAGAGCCCAATTGGTTGAAGGGACGAGGAGCTTTGCTCGTTGTCGTTTAGTCAGGAGGGAGCCCTGAAGCGGCACGGTCGCTCCAGAAGAGCAGTAACGCCTTTAGGGCTCCCTCTTACGTGGTAAATGCAAAACTCGTCAAGAAAGGACTAAAAACATGCGTAAGGGATTGGATGTTTTTCTGATATTGATCTTTCTGCCTGTCTGTGCATCCTTTGGGGCTTTAGGCCAAGCGCAGGGCTTTTCACTTGGGGCGGATAATGGTGTTCTGCTGACTGGAGGACCGATTGGTGCGGCCCAAAACACAAATCTGGCCGTCGTAGGCCAGAACCAGCAGTCCACCGATCCCTATCACTTTGTGACAGCCCTGCAGTGTGAAGGAGGCGTGCTGATCCAGGGCGCATACGCGGTAGGCATGGACGGTCTGTTTGGCGTCGGCCAAACTGCGAACGCGCTTGGTGGGCAACTACAGGTTGTTGGTGGAGGCCCTGGGGTTCAAGACCAGTGTCTTGATGCCGTCTTTGGCCAGGATGTTGCAAGGGTCGGCGGCATCGGGGCCGCTCTGAGTATTCAAGGCTTTGTAGGTGTCCAGATTCAGTTGATTATTTCTCCGCATGGGGTCAACACCAACGTCCAGTATCTTGGCCTCGGGCAGGTTGATCAGGTTGGCGGTGGGCCCTGATGCTGACAGGAAAGTTACGCAAGGGACCCCTATCGCCACGGACTGGGCCGAAGTGTGCTTTTTAATGGGCATATCTAGGACGATAGGCCAGGAAAAGCTTTTCATGGTCTAGTCCCGGGGGCCTTAAGGCAAACCTCCTGGATTAAGGGGGCGTATAGTGCTCTATCAAACTTCGATGCGTTGGCGTCATTCCTGGGCAAAAGGAATCCGGAAACCCAACTAGCTGGGTTCCATATTGAGTGGGAGATGACGGTTTGGCGAACCATCGGTGATAGCGCACTAGCCTTAAGGCTCCTATTTTTTTGTAAATTATTGTTGCCCGGCGACTCCAGACAAGGTATAAGTGGCGTCGACTCAGGTCTGTCAGATAGCAGGTGTTCGGATACGTGGTTTTTTACAGTAGCGGAGAATGGAAGCTCGCGCTGCCCGACAAAGGATTGTTCCGGTTCTGGGGGTCCTGCTGACATTTCCTCTTAGTTGCTTTGGAGACTCTGTCCGTACCTACGGTGGCCAATACGATTTGCGGATTCCTGCCGACACCGAGGATAGCCGTGGCTGGATGAACGACGCAGTTGTAGATGTTCCTGACCACCTTGCTATCTGTGACGTTGATGTTCGCATCAGCTTAACGCACACAAAGGCGTTCGATCTGCGCATTTTCCTGCAAAGCCCTGCCGGGGCAAGAATTTGCCTGAACACTTACAACCCTTTCAGCGAGTATTTTGAGGGCGAAAATTATACGCAGACTGTATTTGATGACGAAGCCGAAATTCCGATCAACCAGGGTCAGCCGCCCTTTACCGGAAGGTTCAGGCCCAGAGAGGATCGCCTCGCGGCTTTTGACGGCGAGGATTGCTTCGGCCCCTGGCGGCTGCAGATTTACGACGCCTTTTACATGGACACCGGCAACTTGAATAGCTTCGAACTTTTCATTACCGTTATCGAGCCGGCGACGCTGTCTCTGCTCCAGCCCAACGGTGGTGAAGTCCTTACCGCCGGCAGCACCTGCACAATTAGCTGGGCAAGCACCGGCTCTGTCGGCAATGTTCTGCCGGAATATTCCATAGATAACGGTGCAACTTGGGCGCCAGTTAATGCTTCTGATACGGGCCAGGCGGGCTCATACGATTGGCAGGTGCCGGCCGTAGATTCAAATCAGTGTCTGGTGCGTGTAAGTGATGCGAATAATCCTACCCTGTGCGATACGAGTGATTCTCTATTCGCTATTGCACCGGCAATGGTCGCTGTCCCGGACGTAGTGGGCATGGCCCAGGCGGAAGCGGCCTCGGCAATTATTTCTGCCGGACTGGTCGTAGGGAGCGTTACGCAGGATTGCGATGACACGGTCCCTGCTGGGTGTGTATTGGGTCAAAACCCACCCGCTGGGGCGATGCTGGCTGTCAATTCAGCGGTAGACTTAGTCGTATCTCATAGTTCACCAAGAACAGTAAGACCGCCGTTAGTATTTACTCTCGGTGCTACCAATGTAACAAGCACGACCGCTACTTTGTGGGCTTCAGTGCTGGATGATGGAGGGGAACCCTGCCAGTACAACTTTAGCTACTGGACATCAACCTTTTGTGGTGGTTTCGCCTGGAGCGACGATAGTGACTGCCGGAGTACCGGGCAATGCTTTTCCATAGAGGTAACTGGTTTAGCTCCAGGCACTTACTATTTTCAGGGTGAAGCCAGAAACTCCGCAGGCCCAACTGTTTGGGCAAATCCGCAGAGCTTCATCATAATTAAGCCATTTAGGCGTAGCGGTTCTGGAACAGAGGATGACCCCTACATAATTACAAGTGTTTACGAGCTTCAGCAGGTAGGTAACGACCCAAACGCCTGGTACGAGCTGGGAAGCGATATAGATGCTTCGGACACGAACAACTGGGACAGTGGGTATGGTTTCACGCCTATCGGGTGCTACACTGCCCCCTTCGAAGGTATTTTTGATGGCAAACAGCACGTGATAACAAGGTTGCATATAAGCAGACTTGGCAAATGTGTCGGCCTGTTTGGTTACACAGGCGAGCAAAGCCGGATCAGAAATGTTGGCCTGGCCGATGTCACGGTAGCTGGACATGCCTGCGTAGGAGGATTGGTCGGTTTCAATAGCGGTGCGATTGAAGCCTGTTATGTAAACGGAAACATCAGCGGCAGTACGCAAGTCGGTGGCTTGGTTGGCACAAATTATGGGCTGATAACGAATTGCTATTCGACCGCCAGTGTCTCAGGTGGCGATCCCTGCGAAAGCGGGAACTTCATCGCAGGACTGGTTGGCCGCAGTCCCGACGGAGTCCTGAAAAATTGCTTTTCAACTGGCAGAGTGAGCGGCAAGCATTGTGGAGGCCTGGCTGCAGTATGTGGCGGAGAATGTACCGGCTGTTTCTGGGACATAGAAACTTCAGGCCAGCCAACAAGTGCCTGCGGAATAGGAAAGACAACGGCAGAAATGCAGACCTGGGCAACTTTTGATGCTGCCGGCTGGTCCGCCAAAGGCGGATGGACGCTCTGCGAGCACGTGGATTATCCCAAGCTCGCCTGGCAGATAAGGCCAGGCGACGAATTCTGCCCGGATGGCGTTGACATGGTTGACTTCGCACTTTTCGCTGCTCGGTGGAAGGCCGGTAAGCGCGACGCATCCGGTGATGGTGGTGATAGTGCCGATTTTAATCAGTCGGGCACAGTTAATGCCACCGACCTTGAAATTCTTACGAGCAGTTGGCTGACCGGCGGCAAGTAGCTAAGGCGTTACCGCCCGGTCGTAGATGCGGACGTCATCTATCAGGCCGGTCCAGAAACTGGCCGCCTGAAGATTCTTGCCAGCGCCAATATCCAGACCAGCATCTAAACCCGCCACAGCAATACTCTCGACCATCGGCGCAGGCTTAGCCATCCTTCTCAGACCCCGCCGATGGGATCATAACTCTTAAGGCTTTGGCCCTGTCTGACCAGCACAGCCCGACCGCTTTACTAACCCGCATATTTCATACGGTTTTCTAAAATGAAGTTTAATTTATATCTTATTTTGCAAAATAGAGTTATATCTCTGTGTTCTCGGCGGTCTCCTTCGACGTTGCTCAGAGCCTGCCCTGAGCCTGCCGAAGGGACGGCGTCTGTGGCAAAGAAATATTCAGGCTAAGAAAGACAATGCTTACCGGCCCGGAAAGAGAATCGCCGAAACGGCAAAGTCAAGATTGAAATAGTGCCGGATTTTGCTATATTATGCTCATAGTTTTCATTGATATTCCCCGAGTCATAAGAAATGGATTACACCCGAGCCGAACCAAAGTTTCGCAGGCGTCTTATATAGATAGACGGTGAAGTGGTATTTGGGATGTTATTTCCAGGAAGATTTTGATATTATCGTGTAATTGGAAGGCTTGGTTGCGTAGCCAGGTCGATGGGCTTTGATCTGTTTTATACGGACTGTATAATCATTGTTAGGTCCCAGAGAGCCACGCCACTACGCTCATAAATATGAACACGGAAGACCAGAATGAGGCCTGAAGCCAAGACACGTCGCGATTACTGGGTTGCTGAGCTAGCAAAGCTCAGCGGTTCATTCGGCGATGATTCCACAAAGATGTTCGAAGAGCTCCGAGTCGAGATCGCGAGAGACGGTAGGGAGGCTCTTCTTGATCACCTGAGAATCTGCGGGGCGATGCCCGAGCAGTATGGGCACGACTCTTCCGAAGAGAAGTTGTACTCGAAATACACTGACGCCGTGATAACCGAGACCTTGTCTGCAATTGGCCTCCGAAGCGCTGTCATAACTGCGCGAGCAGACGCCGCAGATGTACAGGCGCGCGGACGCGACTACTCGCTCGTGGCGGACGCCAAGGCCTTTCGATTGAGCCGCACTGCCAAGAACCAGAAAGACTTCAAGGTTCAGGCCATGGATGGATGGCGGAACGGGCTCGACTATGCGGTCCTGGTATGTCCGATCTATCAGCTTCCCAGTAGGATGAGTCAGATCTATCAGCAATGCATCGTCCGCAACGTCTGCATTTTAAGCTACTCGCATCTGGCCGCGTTGGTGGGATTCGCCATGCGGAAGGGACCGCTGGCTGCCGAAGAGGGCCTTCGCGAGATGCTCAAGAGCGTCTCTTTACTTCACCCAAGCAAGAGCGCCAACGACTACTGGACTGGAATCAATCGCTCGCTCATGAGTTCATTGGGGAACGATAGCGATCTATGGACAGCCGAAAAGACCGAGTCGCTCGAAGCGCTTAGCGTCGTCAAGGACGAATCACTGCGATACTTAAGGTCGGAGCGTCACAGGCTGCTTGGCCTCTCACATCAAGAGGCACTCGACGAGCTAATTCGCCTAGGCCCTACACAAGCGTGACTTCTTGAATTCAATTTTTCAGGCCTACAAAAA
>CAZMLE010000090.1:0-13648 GCA_964567045.1 uncultured Pirellulales bacterium
ACATGCACTATATCCGTAACGGCGACGGCACTGAGGAGGTATACGACCTCCGCCATGATCCGGCGGAGCGCAACGACCTCATCTACACGCCGCGCGGCGCGGAGGCAGCAGCGCACGCAAGGCACATTCTCAAACAGATGACTTGATGACGCAGAAAATCGAACACTGCATGAACATGCCCTCACACAAGATGAATACGGAGTGGAATAGACAAGAAACTAGAAATGCCCGGCCTCGTTTTCGGCCGTGGGACATGCTGTACTTTGTCATATGGTTTGGGGTGCTCTCGGGTCTGGCTGAGATCGCCATCCTGCGGACGAAAGGACTCGTTACTGGTAGCAGATTCGTTGTTTATCTGCGCTGTCACACGATGTGGATGTCCCCGGTTGCCGATGTGGCTGTTCTGGGTGTCGTGGGTTTGGCTGCACTTCCGGTGATCGTGCGTTTATCACGGCCGATGGCGGTGCGGATTGCGTTTGTAGTGTTGGCGTCGATGGTCTTCGTGAACATTCTTGTCCTCGAATCGCAGACCCTTTCGCGGATTCACTTCGCGGCTAAGGTGATCTTGGCGGTCGGCCTGGCGGTCGCCCTGCAACATCTGATCGCACAGCGGACGCTTGGCTTCGAGCGATTTGTGCGGCGCACAACGATTGGCCTGGTGTTGCTGGTGCTGGTCTTGACTGTGGCCGTAGGCGGCTGGAAGCATTTCCAGGAACGCAGGATGATCGCCAGTCTGCCCGACGCTCCGCCATCAGCGCTCAATCTTCTACTGATCGTCCTGGACACGGTACGCGCAGAAAGCATGGACCTCTACGGATATGAACGTGCAACCACACCTTACCTCAGGGACCTGGCCAAGGAGGGGACTGTATTCCAGCATGCCATCGCCACTTCATCGTGGACCCTGCCGACGCACGTAAGTCTCTTTACTGGCCGCTTCCACTACGAGACCAGAACGAGCTGGTTCAGGCCCCTCGACGCTACGTACCCCACGCTTGCCGAAATCCTCGCCAGCCACGGCTACGTTACGGGAGGCATCGTGGCTAACATGTTTTTCTGCCGAATTGAAAACGGTATAGCGCGCGGCTTCGTCCACTATGAGGATTACGTTGCTTCGGTTGGGGAGCTTGCGCGTAGTTCGCCGTTGATACGGTTTGCCTTCGAGGCCAGGGTTCCTCGGTTGCTTGGATACTATGAGCGGCTTGATCGCAAGCCCGCTCCTCAGATCACGAACGACTTCCTGAGGTGGGTCGACCGCGTCCCGAGCGGCCGTCCATTTTTTGCGTTCCTGAACTACTTCGACGCACACCAGCCCTATCTACCGCCGGCGGACTTCGCCCGAAGATTCGGGTGCACGGATAAGTTGGGCACGTACCTGGACCGTTACGGTCGCGTGCCTTGCTTATCGAGTAACACGACGGCCGAGGAGATCGAGTCGATCCGCAACGCGTACGACGGGACTATTGCCTACCTGGACTACGATTTGAAGCGGCTATTTGGAGAACTCAGGCAGCGGGGCCTCCTCGACCGAACACTTGTGATCATTGTTTCAGATCATGGGGAGGAGTTTGCCGAACACAGCACCCTCGGGCACGGCACTGACTTGCATATTCAATCCATCCGCGTGCCGCTCATCTTGAGGCTTCCTGGCACCGTGCCGGCTGACGTTACGGTGCAAGAGCCCGTCACCCTTCGAGACATACCGGCAACGGTCATAGGCCTGCTGGGTCTGCCAGACAATGGGCTATTCCCTGGCCGGTCGCTCGGGAGGTATTGGCTGGAGCCCGGAAGAGAAGAGCCAGAAAGCCTCGATCCGGTGCTGTCTGAAATCAGCCGTGACACCTCGTGTATTGGTGCGCCTGTGGAGAAAGGGGACATGAAATCCCTCGTTACCGGGGACATGCACTATATCCGCAACGGCGATGGGACTGAGGAGGTATACGACCTCGGCCACGATCCGGCGGAGCGCAACGACCTCATCCAGACGCCGCGCGGCGCAGAGGCGGCGGCGCAGGCAAGGCACATCATCGAGGGGATCCTGCATTGACGCGTCGAACTAGCCAGCACCAGAGCGTTTCGCTGTCGGACGGAGACTCAAGCAGTCCATTGACGGCAATCCGCTTGTTCCTGACCTGCTGGATTATCTACGGCCTGCACTTCGCCACGAATATCGTTTGGGAGACATACCCTGCACTGGCACTGGGCGACCACCTGTCGTTCCGTGTAGACGAGTATGCAGGGATGCACCCCGACATCTTCGAGAAGGTCGGGTATAGCTGGCACACCGCCAACAATCCAGGCGTGTGGATCGTAACCGCCATTCCGTATGCCATGGCGCGGCCGGTGACTGGTCCGATCTTTGAGGCAAGCACTGGAAGTTACAATAGAGCATTTTAGAAGAAAATCCTGAAATGAGTATCACGGTTCCAATCCTCACATATCACTCGATCGACGATAGCGGTTCCGTTATTTCCACGCCTCCCCACGAATTTCGGGACCAGATGCAGATTCTACAAGATAGGCGATTCAATATCATTTCATTGAACAATCTTGTAAACTTTATGCGTAATAAGCAGCCACTTCCCAGCAAGACAGCCGTCATCACTTTTGATGACGGTTTCAAGAATTTTTACCTAAAGGCGTATCCCATTTTGCAGGAATTTGGATTTAGTGCCACTGTCTTTTTGGTCCCTGGATACATCGGGAAAACCAGCAGATGGAATGCAACCTTGAGAGGAATGCCTGTGTTAGATTTGCTTGAGTGGCGCCAGATCAAGGAGATGGTCAACAAGGGTATTGATTTCGGTGCACATAGTATGAGCCATGAGGTTTTGACGAAACTGCCTATAGAAGAGGTTCATCGGGAAATAAATCAATCCAAATTAGCCATACAGAACCATCTTGAACGGGATAATATGTTCTTTGCCTACCCGTATGGCAGCACAAATATGGAAATCAAAGCAGTCGTTCAGGCAGGATTTCAAGGAGCCTGTGGCACCTGCATGGATTTCGTAAGAACGGACAGTGACATTTATGAACTGCCGAGAATCGATATGTTCTATTTCTCTAATAATGCATTTTTCAGACTCATTGGGACATCCTACTTTTCATATTTCGTTAGAATTAGGAGCATATTCCGGTCTTTAAGAGGGAAATATTCGCAGTTGAGGTAATTGTTTCAATCAAGGGAGATATAATATGAAAATCGCTCTTTGTTACCCATCCACACTTCCAGGTCAAAAGCCGAACTATGGATTACAGCCTATGGGAATCCTATACATTGCAGCTATTCTAGCTCGAAATGGTTTCGATGTCGAGGTCATAGATGCCGATATTGAAGGGCTGACTATCAAGGAAATGGTGAATCGAATACTTGCGACAAACCCGGATTTGGTAGGATTTAGTATCATGACTCCTCAGCTTATTTCAGCTTTGGAGGCATCGGCCTTGCTAAAAGAAGCTCGTCCTGCTTTACCGATTGTGATGGGCGGAGCGCATATTAGTTCAACTTTCGAGGATACCTTTTCACTGTCTGATTCCTTCGACTTTGCGGTTTACGGAGAAGGCGAAATGACAATGATAGACGTATGTAAGAAAATTGAACAAGGTGGCTTTCCGGATTGTCTGGAGGGAGTCCCAGGCGTGGTCTATCGAAATAGTGGTGGAGATATCATTACTAATCCTCCTCGTTCATGGATTATGGAACTTGATTCCCTGCCTCCCCTCAATTACGACATGCTGGATATTACAAGATACCGCATTCCAACGATGGTGGGGCGCTATGTATTGGCGATGATGATTTCAAGGGGTTGCCCCTTTAAATGTACCTTCTGTGATGCACCGACAACTACAGGCAAAAAGATCCGTTTTCATTCGCCAACACAGGCTGTGGAGGATATCGGCCATAACTATGAAAAATACGGTGCTAGGAGTTTTGCGTTTAGAGACAGCACTTTCTCGGCAAATCGAGGATGGGTCTTTGAATTCTGTGAAGCTGTCATCAAATCCGGAATGAATATCTCCTGGAGGTGTGGAACACGTGTTAATTGTGTTGATGATGATCTTCTGAAAATAATGAAACGTGCAGGCTGTTATACAATAAACTTCGGAGTAGAATCGGGACATCCCAAAATCTTAAAAAACCTTCAGAAAGGAATCACTATCGAAGAGATCCATCGCGCTCATGAAATGGCCCGGAAACATGGCATCCGGACTTATTCGACGTTTTTAGTGGGCAGTCCTGGTGAGACAGAAGAAACAATACTCGCTACGATTGATTTGGCCAAAAAGATTCGACCAAACTTAGCGATGTTTTTTATTGCTGTTGCTTATCCGGGAACAGTCATGTATGAGCAAGCTATGAAGGATGGAACGGTTGAACCTCGATGGTGGGCCTATAACGATTGGGATACAAAAAGCCATTCTGCATTTGAAAAACGCTGGGGATGGACAAACAAGGGAGCACTCCGAATTCCGGGATTCGACTCCGAATCCTGGCAAAAGCGAGCCACCCGTTCATTTTATTTCAGCCCACGGTTTATGTGGGATACAACAATTTTTACCTTGAAGAATCCCTACTTTTTGAAGCATCTCATTAATCTGGGATGGGAACTGATTCCTTTTTACAAGATACCTTGGCCCTGGAAAAAATCGCGACAGAATAAGGATCTTAACTGTTTTTCCAAGTGCCCTTCAGCAGCGACATGGGATTATAAGGAACGCAGTGATGTTTCTTCAGATGAGTAGTAGAAGAATAGGGGCGACTAACATAATACTTTGTTTTCTTGGCATCGTTCTTCTTGCTTTTGGCATTATGCTGTCCTCCGAAAGGGTTGCCATAACTTTAGTGGGGAGTTTGGCCTCTAATTACCAGGCTGTCGTGAAAGGCGCACTGCTTTTTAGAGTAGGTTTAATATTGAATGGTCTCGTGTTAGTGGCTATCGGGGGTTTTTATTCCCCAACGCTGGCCGGCACATATACTTTATTGAGTGTAAATAAAGATATAAAGGAGAAGCAGTGGTTTCGGAATTGGATCTTATTGGCGGTTATATTGGCGGTTGCTGCCGCATTGAGGATATATGGGCTGAATTCATGCCTTTGGTATGATGAAGTTGCTACCCTGATAGAGTTTGTAAGGCCGCCTATTCATCGACTTTTAACATCCTACACAGATCAAAACAATCATCCTCTATTCTCCCTACTGGCACACTTTAGTGTGCAGGAATTTGGGGAGAGCGCCTGGGCTCTTAGATTACCTGCACTTCTATTTGGTTTAGCAAGCATATGGGCGCTTTTTCTTCTAGGCCGGGCCGTCACCGACAAATGGGAAGCCATATTTTCAACTATATTAATGGGAGTCTCGTACCATCACGTCTGGTTCTCCCAAAATGGCCGGGGATATACCGGGCTACTGTTTTGGGGACTAGTGAGTACGTGGCTCTTTATTAAAGGATCTCAGAAGAACAAGCTTTCAATTTGGATTGCCTATGCTGCCTCTGTGGCTCTAGGCCTGTATACACATATGACAATGGCTTTTATTTTGGCAGGCCATATAATGATTTACGGTTTTCTCTTACTAAAGCAAAAGAGATCTAAGGAAGTTTCTTTTTCTACAGTTTGGCGACCATTAGTATCATTTTTACTCATAGGTCTTTTCACCTTCCAATTATACGCTTTGATTCTTCCTCAGGTTGTGAACTCCTTCCAAGTCCAGGTGGGCGGAAGCCGTGTGGAGGCGTGGACTAACCCGATTTGGGCAATAATCGAGGTGCTTCGCGGCTTGCGGATCGGGTTTGGCACGTTTTTGGGGATTGGCATTGTTTTATTAGTTTTTCTCAGCGGACTTGTCAGTTACGCCAGAACCAACCACATTGTTGTTGCTCTATTTGTGATTCCTGTGGTTATGGGGGCAACGACGCTCCTGGTTCTTCATCGCCACTTCTATCCACGATTCTTTTTTTTCGAGATAGGTATAGGAATTTTAGTACTCATACGCGGAAGCACCGTTATCGCCGATTTTCTTGCCAGGCAAACGATGCGTATTATATCCTGGAGTAATCTAAATCGAATATTTCAGACAGCTTTGGTCGGTATCATTATTACAGTCTCTACTTTATCTCTGTACCATAACTATCGCTATCCAAAGCAAGATTATATAGGCGCTCTCAAGTATGTAGAGAAAAATCGTAATAAAGATGATATTATCATAACAACGGGCCATACAAGTTATCCCTATAAGAACTACTACGCCCCTCATCTGAAACCAGTAGAAACAATTGATGAAATGCAGGAGATCGTTTCTCAAAACAGGTCCATATGGCTGATTTACTCGTTCCCAGACCATATGGAAGCGTTCTACCCTGGAATGTTATCTATTATTCAAGAAAGATTCACCCTTATGAAAGAATTTCCTGGCACATTAGGGGGAGGAACTCTTTTTGTGTGTAGGTCCAAGGCATCCTTTCTGCACTAAAGTTAAGTCGCATGTTATTATCCCCCAAAATGCCCATCATGTTCCCTAAAGCTTGAAAAAGGACAGTTCAACCATGACAAAAGCGTCCCTTATTCCATCAAAGAATGAAGAAGATAATTCTGGAAATAGTGAGCCATCGCCTCGTTTAGACGTTTCTATAGTTATTCCAGCTTACAATGAGGAGGATTCCATTGCTGCCCAGATAAGGGCTGTTCACAATGTAATGGCGCAAACAGAGAAGGCTTATGAAGTGATAGTAGTTAACGACGGTTCCACGGATGATACGGGGAAAATAATAGCCGAGGAGGAAGTGAAGCTTGTTTCTATGCCCCAGAATCGGGGATATGGTGCAGCGCTGAAGGCTGGCATTAATGTGGCAAAGGGTGAACTAATCGTGATTATCGATGCAGATAGAACTTATCCTTCTGACGCCATCCCCATATTGATTGAAAAGGCTGATAATTACGATATGGTGGTCGGGGCAAGGACGGATCGTAATGTTCACGTGCCTTTTATTCGGAAACCGGCGAAATGGTTCCTTCAAAAACTAGCTAGTTACCTGGCAGGAGAAACTATTCCTGACCTCAATTCAGGCCTTCGTGTCATGAGAAAATCTATTGTTGTCCAGTTTTACCATATTTTGCCATCAGGATTTTCTTTTACAACGAGTGTTACTCTGGCATTTCTATGCAATGACTACCTGGTATGCTATCATCCGATTGAATATTATAAACGAATAGGCAAGTCAAAGATACGGCCCGTCGACGCCTATCACTTTCTTCTACTGATTATACGTACTATCATTTATTTTAATCCGCTAAAAGTCTTTTTGCCCCTTGGAGGAATTTTCTTTCTCGCTGGCGTAGCTAAATTCATCTACGATATTATACGGTGGAACCTCTCCGAAAGTTTTTTGATGGGGATGTTGTGTATGTTGGCTGCAGGAATCATCTGGTCAATCGGATTATTAGCTGATCTAATCGTCAAGACAGTTTTGATTGTGAGGCTGAAGTGAACCAGGCACAATATAAAATTATCGAGCAGCCACACTCTAACTTAAAAAAGAACATTTTTCAAATAAGCGTAAGCATTCTGGTAATACTGTTCCTTCTTTTATATCTACCCATATCTGCAATTCTTACTTCTGTGAAACAGATTTCGTTACTGGAATGGAGTTTGTACTTGTTCATGGGATTTTTCATTGGCGCTTTTATCATCTGGACGATAGGACTTCTATCAGATCAAATCTCCAAGTTTGGTCTTGCCTCGAAACAGAAGTGATGATCAACATGTTGCCTTTTTTTATTCAGTTGTGGAGAAAGCCCCTGACGCGCGTCTTTTTAAGTGCGTCCGTTCTTTTTGTTCTACTTACTATCCTGCCAATTTCTGATCTATGGAACGCCGTTAAACAGGTACCTCTTTGGTTTTGGTGTCTTGCAGTTATTGCGGTTATTGCAGGGCACTCAGTGGGCGTAATGAAATGGAGTCTTTTGATTAATACGGGTAATAACAGACTACCTCTATTAAGCACATTGCGATGCTATTTTGCCGGACTATTTGCAAACATATTTTTACCTTCTATGACCGGAGGAGACATTGTTCGAGCCGGACTGGCTATTAGGCTAAACAAAGAAAAAGAGCAGGTAATATTGGGTAGTATCCTCGACAGGGTATTAGACGTAAGCGCACTTGTGTTAATTACTTTTAGTGGAACTCTGTTGTTTTCCAATACGCTATATGCCGGCACTTATAAAATGCTATTAGGGGTTCTCCTGGTCATATGTTTTTTTATTTTATGCTGTGTGTTTATACTCGTTGCTCCTTTATATCAGAGTATGCCGAAATTATTAGTAAGTATTGCAGAGCGATTTCATTTTACCCTTAAAGAATTTGTCAAAAATCCTTTGCGCCTTTTGGTTGCATTATGTGCATCAGTAATCATCCAAATGTGGTTTGTTTTATTATCTTATTTTTTGGCTTGGAAGATAGGTATTTCTCTTTCTTTCACAGCCTGGTTGATCATATGGCCCTTGTCAAAGCTTTCCGCTATGTTACCAATTAGCCTGGGGGGGCTTGGCGTTCGAGAAGCTGCTCTTGCTGGATTACTTGGTCCATTTGGTGTAGGCGTTGCCAGCTCAGTAGGCTTGGGTCTTCTCTGGGAATCACTTTTTTTTGCAGTGGGTGGCCTAGGGGGCCTTTTTTATCTATTCGCAAAAAAAAACATTCCCATATCAAAATTGGCTGATGAGAACACTATTTCTTAAAAATACAAAGGGAATTTCAGTTATTTATCGGGCTTCATAAAGCTAGAGCCAGCTTAATTTCATTGAACCTTGGAAACGTTAAGAAAAAGAGAGCATTACAAGCGACGTTGGATTTCATCTCAGGAGTCTCTTTATAGAGGAATCGCGATTCGCTTATTCATAACTTGCTGGATCGTGTTCGTTCTACACTTTGCGACGAACGTTGTTCGCGAGATTTATCCAGCAATCACCTTAGGAGACCATTTCAGTTTTAATGTGTCGGAATACATGGGATTACATCCCGATATTTTTGAAATCAAGGAGGGAAAAGCATATATCAATAACAACCCTGGTGCATCAATACTCGCGGCTATCCCCTACACAATCACACGCCCATTAATAAACTTTGTTTCTGATAAAGTTCAGAAAGCTCGCGCAAGTGACCCAAACTTTATCCACAGAGAATATGATACAATACATACGAACTCCAGGCGATTTTACAAAGAGGCCATGGAACGAGGACTAGATGTCAAGTTTGGGCTGGCGTCTGGAGTTATTCAAGTCTTTTGCATGGCTCCCCTTTCAGCATTGGCAGTGGTTGTTATGTTTTACCTTCTTTTGGCGATGACTCGCTCCATTCGCCTTGCTATTCTGCTGTCTGTGCTTTCCGCCTTCGCTACACCTGTATTTTACAGGACAGCATTCCTCAACCACAATGTATTGATAGGACATTTTTCCTTCTTTTCTTTTGCATTGTTATGGCGACCTTGGGATGATTCAGATCAACAAAGGTCTTCTTCCTATCTTTTAGCAGGCCTTCTATGCGGTTGGACTGTCGTACTGGATTACAGTGGGATCATAGCCATATGCTCCATTTCCATCTATGCCATTTTGCGTTACCTCTCTTTTCCAAGAGAATCAAGATCCATTCAGCACATCATACTGTTCTTTGTGGGTATTGCACTCTGCGGATCTGTACTGATAGCATATCAGTGGTTGATCTTCGGGCATCCATTTTATCCGGCTCAACACTATATGCCCCATACGGAGTTCAGCCAAAGCGGCTATCATGGTATGACTTGGCCTAAGTTGCATCTTTTATTTCAAACGGCATTTAGCGGGCGTTACGGTCTTTTTACATCGGCTCCTATCCTATTACTGTTCTTTTGTCTGCCTTTTTTCTTCCGAGATACAGTTCAGCGAATTGAGGGTAAACAAATTCTGTTTATTCTAATATATGGGTGTGGTTTTTTCCTTTTTTGTGCCGCAAATCAGTTTGGTTATGTCCAATTCAACACAGGCGTTCGTCACATTGTCCCTGTGACACCATTTCTCTTTCTGGTTGTAGCGATGGTGATCATCCAAATGCCTAAGGTGCTGGCTGTGTTGTTTTCTATCATTTCACTATATTGGTCCTGGTGCCTGGCCATGTACCGGGATGTGGAATTTGGCTTAGGGATCCTGGAACCGTTGATCCGTATTACTTTTGAAGGATTTCAACTGCCCTGGTTGTCAACACTGAAGCGCATGGGATACTTTCAAAACCAACCCACTGTTTTGCCTATATTTCTGATTTGCGGAGCTGTGATTTGGGGCATTTGGGCTATAAAGAGCCCTTTTAAAAGAGTGGGTTGTGAGAAATCGCTAGCCAAAGACGATGAGAACAGATGAAGAACCCCGCAGCAAGGTGCAGAGAGTCTTTGAATTAGATTTGTTTCGTCATTCTTTTTCTTAGTAGCTCATATGGTAAAAAAACCTCATGTTGTCATACTGGGTGGAGGGCCGGCGGGCATAGGGGCAGCCTACCAGGTTACAAAAAAAAATCTCGCCTCCGTTACAGTTATTGAACAGGAAAATGATGTGGGCGGAATTGCAGGCAGTTTTAACATATCTGAAATAAACGTTGATTACGGAAGCCATCGGCTTCATCCAGCCTGTGACCCTGAGATTTTAAGAGACTTGCAGATGTTGCTCGGCAACGAATTGATGGAAAGACCGCGTCATGGGCGGATAAGATTGCGTAATCGTTGGATTCATTTTCCGCTTAAGCCTCTTGATTTAGCCCTTAAGCTGCCGTTTTCTTTTTCGATTAGTACGGCAATCGATTTAGCACGGAAGAACCTGGGATTTAGACAGAAAACTTTCGACACAGAATCCTTTGCGGGAGTGCTGGAATCGGGATTGGGACGGACCATCTGCCGTGAATTCTATTTCCCCTATGTCCATAAGCTTTGGGGCCTGCTCCCAGAAGAAATATCACCTACACAGGCTCACCGACGTGTTTCTGCCAACTCTCTGAAGAAGATGTTGCAGAAAATACTTGATGCAGTACCAGGCTTTAAACAACCTGGCAGTGGATTTTTTTTTTACCCGAGAAAAGGATTTGGCCAGATCACCCTCGCGATGGCGACAGCAGCCCGCCAGGCCGGCGCAGAGATCCGTCTTCAGACCGCCATACGTGCTATACGCCTCGGGCCACCGCATTGCATCAAGTTAGAGCACAATGGTCGGATCACGTCGATTCAAGCCGATTACGTATGGTCCACGATCCCGCTACACGTCTTGCCGCGCCTCGTTCAGCCGGCAGCTCCCAGCGAAGTGCTGGAGGCCTCCCGCCGGATGCGATCACGCGCAATGGTCCTCATTTACCTTGTCCTCGGACAGCCACGTTTCTCCGAATACGACGCTCACTACTTTCCAGGGCCTGAGAGTCGGTTGACGCGTCTGTCAGAGCCAAAGAACTACAGCGCCCGCACCGATCCGTCAGACCGAACGGTCCTCTGCGGCGAACTGCCGTGTGACGTGGACGACGAAACCTGGCGGATGAGCGACGAAGTGCTGGCGGGTGTGGTCCGCCAATCACTTGACCGGTGTGGACTGCCCATCGGCGCGCCCGTTCTGGGCGTGACGACGAGAAGACTGGCACACGCATATCCGATCTATCGCTGTGGCTACGAGGAGTACTTTCGCGTGATCGATCAGTGGCTGAGCGGACTCGACGGCGTGCTGAGTTTCGGACGTCAGGGCCTGTTCGTGCACGACAACATCCACCACACTCTGGCGATGGCTTATGCAGCGGCCTCCTGCCTGCAGCAGTCGGCATCATTCGACCTGGAACAGTGGCAGGTCCACCGGGACGAGTTCGAAAACTATGTCGTAGAGGACTGAACCACCCGAAATGGCGCAACGCCTGCCTGCGTCTGAAGTTGTCTGATGTGGCCGGCTTGAGACACTACCGATGAGACCTGGTGTACGACGGTGACAAGAGAAGCGGCGCCCTTCGGAGCAAGTCGGCGGCTGATCACCTGCGACGAACCGTAACGGCAGTCGGCAGGCTTGGCAGGCTGCTTTATGCAACATATTTGGGTGGCCGTGCTTGGGACTATGGTCGCGCTGGTTTTATGGATGAAAACGGTAATCATCTTTATTTGACCGGAACAGCAAACGGCACTGGTTGGCCTACTAAAAATGCCTATGATTCCACCTTCAATGGAGGTGGTTGGGAGCGGGGCACGGGCGATGTAATACTGGCTGAGTTTAACTTAAATGGCATAGATTCAATCCCATTTTTAAAGAAATAGTTGTGAAACTCATTACCAATACAATTACCCAGCGATTTCGAAGCCATTTCAACTGGCAAAAACTGATACTGTTACTATTTGTATTATTAGTTGGTGTAGGTCTTCGTCTGATCTTTCTAAGTGACATATTTTTATGGAATGATGAAACAGACAATTTTGACGAGCAGATTTTCAAGCACATGTCAACATCATTGCGCAGATATGCTGCAGCAGAGGCCCAGGAGCTTACACTCGGCCCTGCATGGCCCATTATCATTGCGATTACATGCAAGGTGTTTGGAGGTGTGGTGGTTGTTGGACGAATGCCATCGGTATTTTTTGGATCTGCAGCTATCCTTGCTATTTTTTATTTAGTGTATCGCCTTGTTCAATCCAGCGACGATGAAAGGTTTTTTGCTCCAGCCTTTTTTGCTGCCGCTTTAGCAGCCATATCTATCGTTCAGATGGAATATTCCCAGCGTATCATTCCCTATGGGGCAGTTCCGCTCCTGGCAACAGCAATAATCATTGCACATCTGGAGATTGTTCGTATCATCGAGAAGAAAATATTACCAATAGAGAAGTTAATCCTATGGTGTATTCTATATACTTTAATTTGCGGGTTTTCAGTTTACCTGCATATGAGTGTTACCATGATACTCGCCTCATCATTCTTTTTACTTGTCCGAACCGGTGTCCGGCTCTCAAATCCGGATAGGGAAAAGAGAGTTGTAGTCTTTGGTATTCTTACATTAAGTTTTTTGGCCGTGTTTTTGGCATGGATCGGAAATGCAATTCACACTCAATCTGGTTATCGATTTTATTTAGCTCCTTATTACCATCCACCCAATCTAGGTGCTATTCCTTTCCTCCTATCACGGGCTTATGACCTTCTGACATACAATTTGAACCTGTTTTACAATGGAGTACTCTACTGGCCACGGAGACTCAACCCAGTTCTGCTACCTCTGATCATTATATGTATTATTGGGTGGTACTATTCAGCCACTGGGAGATTTGGCCGCATAGCGAAACATTTATCATTCTTTGGAATGATTAGCTTATTTATTACAGCCTTATTATCCATTTTGAGGAAATATCCTTTTGGAGGGGTGCGTCAGACTATTTTTATGAGTCCATTTATTTTCACCTTTACAGGACTGGGTTTTTGGGCTCTTATCAGGTCACGATTAGGCAAAGCTGTTACTGGTGTTTTAGCAATAACCTATCTTGTTTTATGGGGCATTAACTTACCTCATTTTTATAAAGAAAGAGTCTTTCCATATACTACACAAGATCTTGTTAATGCTTGGGAAGAAAACGGGAAGCTCAGATTTTACGGAGACGGCGGATGCAGGGATACGATCAGATAT
>CAZMLE010000091.1:0-13344 GCA_964567045.1 uncultured Pirellulales bacterium
CGCACGCCTACGAGAAGGACCAGCAGTATCAGGCTATGGAAATCTGTGCCGACGCACTTATCACATTTGCCAAACGCCACGCGGATAAGGCTCTGGAACTGGCCCAGAACCAAACCGATCCTGTACGCCAGCAAGAGCTTCAGCGCATCGCCCAGGTATGCTCATGGGTGCCGGCCAACGCGCCGCGCGATTTCTGGGAAGCCCTGCAATACTATTGGTTCGTGCATCTGGGCGTGATCACAGAACTGAATACATGGGACTCTTTTAATCCAGGCCGCCTCGACCAGCACCTATACCCGTTCTTTAAGAAGGGACTCGCAGAGGGAACCTTGACGGTTGAACAGGCCAAGGAACTGCTTCAGTGTTTCTGGGTCAAATTCAATAATCAGCCCGCGCCGCCCAAGGTGGGAGTAACGGAAGAGCAAAGCGGGACCTACACCGACTTTTCGCTTATCAATGTGGGCGGGCTGCTTCCTGCGGAGGGCGCCGATGCCGTCAACGACCTTTCATATCTGATTCTGGATGTAGTAGAAGAAATGCGGCTGACCCAGCCCAGCTCCTGCATCCAAATCAGTAACAAAAATCCAGACCGGTTTCTCAGGCGGGCCTGCCGGGTCATTCGCACAGGTTTTGGCCAGCCGTCGGTGTTTAACACCGACGTCATCATCAAAGAGATGCTTCAGGACGGCAAGACCATCGTGGACGCCCGCGGCGGCGGGGCGAGCGGCTGCGTTGAGACAAGCGCATTCGGCAAGGAAAGCTGTATCCTGACCGGATATATGAACTGGCCCAAGATTCTGGAACTTGCCTGCAACAATGGCATCGATCCGAAGTCCGGCCAGCAACTTGGCCCTCAAAGCGGTGACGCCCGCAAGTTTCGTTCATATCAAGAGTTTTTGGATGCCTATAGGCAGCAGCTTAAGTATTTCATCGACCTGAAAATCAAGGGCAACAACATCATAGAACGGCTTTTTGCCGGCTATTTGCCGGCTCCATTTATGTCCATTCTGATAGACGACTGCATAGCCCGCGGCCTCGATTACAACAATGGCGGCCCAAGATACAATACGACCTACATCCAGGGCGTAGGCATCGGCACAGTGACCGACTCACTAACAGCGGTCAAGTACCACGTTTTCGACAAACAGGACATCACCATGGATGAGCTTCTTACCGCCCTGGCAGCAGACTTCCAGGGGCACGAACAATTGCGGCATAAACTTTGGGAGCACTCACCAAAGTACGGTAACGATGATGACTACGCCGATACCATAGTCCAAGAAGTGTTTGACGCCTATTACGAGCTGCTGAATGGCCGGCCCAACACAAAAGGAGGCAGGTATCGCGTCAATCTGCTGCCCACGACGGTGCATGTCTACTTCGGCTCGGTAACAGGGGCGCTGCCCAATGGCAGAAGGGCCGGCGAGCCGGTCTCCGAGGGCATTTCGCCCAGCCAGGGCTGCGACAGTAAAGGTCCCACTGCCGTGATTAAATCCGCCGCCAGGATCGACCACGCCCGTACCGGCGGCACTTTGCTAAATATGAAATTCAATCCACAGGTGCTGGCAGGCGACGATGGTATTGAAAAACTCCTCTCTCTGATTAGGTCCTACTTTAAGCTCGATGGGCATCACATACAGTTCAACGTTATTGATGCCAAGACACTGCGGCAAGCGCAAGAGCAGCCGCAGCAGTATCGTGACTTGATCGTCAGGGTGGCAGGCTATAGCGATTACTTCGTCGACGTAGGCAGAGATCTGCAAAATGAAATTATCGCCCGAACCGAGCAACAGTCATTCTGACTTAATGGAGGCTTTCTGTGAAGACTATGTTGGTTATTGTTGATGCGTTTCTTGCAGCCGCCCTCGTCACCGGCTGTGGTCCATCTGTGAAAGAGACCGAGCTGAAGGATTTCATTGAAGCTCATGTCGCAAAGGCAGAACCCTTGTCGACCCAAGCCAACCTTGCCTACTGGGATGCCTCTACTGCCGGCAAGGCAGAAGATTACGACAGGCTCGAGAAACTACAGTTGGACATCCACCAAGTTTATGGTAATCGCGATGAATTCGCCCTGTTAAAGGAGCTGCGGGAATCCGGCGAGATAAAACAGGCGCGACTCGCCCGTCAACTGGACAGGCTTTACTACGCTTATCTGCAAAACCAGATAGAGCCGACGTTGATGAAAGAAATCGTTGATCTGGATACGAAAATCCAGGAAAAGTACAGCGCCTTTCGCGGCACTATCGACGGCCAAGCGCTGACAATGAGTGACATCTACACCATTTTGACGAGAGATATGGATTGCCGCAAAAGGGAACTGGCCTGGAGAGCCAGCAAGCAGGTGGGAAACGCGATTGCAAGTGATCTTATCCAACTGGTCAGGCTTCGTAATAAAGCCGCCCGAGAGCTGGGCTTTGATAACTACCACACCTTTTCAATAATCACCAGCGAGCAGAATCCGCAGGAGCTTGATCGAATCTTTGAGCAGCTTGACGAGCTAACCAGTGGCCTCTTTGCCCGTTTGAAGAGTGAGCTGGATCAGGTTTTAGCAGGCACTTATGGTATCAAGCCGGAGGACCTAATGCCGTGGCATTACCACGATCCGTTCTTTCAAAGAACGCCTTTGGTCTATGATTTGGATTTAGACCAATATTACCAAGACCAGGATGTCCGCA
This sequence comes from uncultured Pirellulales bacterium, assembly GCA_964567045.1. GTDB lineage: Bacteria > Planctomycetota > Phycisphaerae > Sedimentisphaerales > Anaerobacaceae > JAFNGF01. The sequence continues at coordinate 2,676 of CAZMLE010000091.1, forward strand.
AGCTGGCACAGAAATTTTACGCCGGCATTGGCCTGCCGGTGGATGATATACTTGCCCGAAGCGACCTTTATGACCGGGCGGGCAAGTACCCACACGCCTTCAGCCAGGACATAGACCGCCGAGGCGACGTGCGAGTCTTGTGCAATCTGCAGAACACAGAGCGCTGGATGGAGACCATTCTGCACGAATTAGGGCACGCAATTTACAGCAAATACCACGACCAGAGCGAACCCTGGCTTCTGCGAGAGCCTGCTCACAGCTTCACAACCGAAGCCATCGCCGTGCTGTTTGGCCGGCTCAGCCGCAACGCCGCCTGGATGCACGAAATGCTCGGCCTGTCGCAAGCCTGCCCCGAGCCCAGCCGAGGGGTCGAGTATAAAGAGATTGACAAAGTCAGTTGGAAATATACGCAATTTGGACAGATACTCTTTGCCCGCTGGGCAATGGTTATGTACTACTTCGAAAAGCAGCTCTATGCCAATCCCGATCAGGACCTGAACACATTATGGTGGGACCTGGTGGAGAAATACCAGTTGCTCAGGCGGCCCGGCGAGCCGCTCGATGCCGGCTGGGCGTCAAAATTGCATTTTACGTCCGCCCCTTGTTACTACCACAATTATATGCTCGGCGAAATCCTGGCTTCGCAACTGCATCACTACATTGTTCACGAAGTCTTAAAGGTTGAATCGGATAAGGGCGTCAGCTATGTTGGCCAGGAGAAGATCGGCACATACCTGCGCACGAAAGTGTTCGGACCTGGTGCTCACTACCATTGGAACGAAATGATAGAGCAGGCAACGGGCGAGCCCCTGACGCCGAGATATTTCGTCGATCAGTTTATAGATCGTGACTCGTGACCTCCCCGCTTTCGCGGGGACAGGCTTGCCCCTGCGCAAGCAGGGGGACGGGCGACGAAAAATGGTCTACTTAGTTGCTATACTTATCTATTTACTGGCCTTGACCGGCATCGGGATTTACAAGTCCCGGCAGGTCAAGACACAGGCCGATTTTTCCGTAGCCGGCAGGTCGCTTTCACCCTGGATCCTGGTCTGTACGATGTTAGCTGCCTGGATCGGGACCGGCTCGATAGTGGGCAACGCCGGAAAAACGTACGAAACCGGATTGGCTGCCCTTATTCTGCCGCTGGGCAGCGTCATCGGCATGGCTATCCTGACGCGAATTGCACCCAGAGCACGCGATTACGAAGTCTATTCGGTGCCTGAAATCATCGGATTGCGCTACGGTCAGGCGGCCCGGCTATTAGCGGTGGCGGCTCTGGTGATAGCTTATATGGTGATTGTCAGCTATCAGTTCAACGCCGGAGGAGCAGTTCTGGAAGTGATACTGACCGACCAAGCCGGGCGTCCCCTCATAACTGTAAAGACCGCTACCATCATTGCCGCGGTATTCATCGTCATCTATACCATCTCAGCCGGTCTGATTAGTCTTGCCTACACCGACATAGTAACCGGCATCATTATCACTGTTTCTCTATTCGCTGCTTTGCCGGTTCTGTGCCTCAAAGCGGGCGGCTGGGCCGGCATGGAGGCTGCATTTGCCGCAATGGGGAATAGGCCCAATCACATGAAGTTCTGGGGCGTCTACACAAATACCGAGATTGTCAATTATTGCCTGCCGGTGTTCTTACTGATTATGGGCGACGCCAATCAGTATCAGCGTTTCTTTGCCAGCAAGGATGCCAAAGGCGCCAAGAGTGCCGTGACGTTTATGATACTTGCCGTGGCGGTGATTGAAAGCCTGATCATTTTAGAGGCCTGGATTTCCGCCAGCCTGATACCTAACGCCGCCCAGGGCAAATACGTGCTCATTTATGCCGCCAAGACCCTTATGCCGACGATGTTGGGCGTCCTTTTCCTGGTTACGGTGGTGGGCATAATCATCTCCACCGCCGATTCATTTCTGTTAGTTCCGGCAACTTGCGTTATTCGTGATATTTATATGAACTACATCAACCCCAAGGCGCCGGAAAAAAAGGTAATCCTGGCCAGCAGGATACTGGTGCTTGTCTTTGGCGTAATCGCATATCTTGTCTCGCTGGCGTTTGCCCAGTCCACCACCATTTTTGAACGCGCGCTTTACGCCTACACGATCTACGGCTCTGCAATTACGCCTTGCTTGGTGGCGGCCTTATTCTGGAAAAGAGCCACCAGAACAGGGGCCATCGCCTCAATCATCTTAGGGACGGTGACGGCGATTGCCTGGGCGGAAATGGACTTTATGGCTTGGCCATCCCTGCTCGGGATAAAAAACGCCCTGCCGGGCTATATCTCCGGCCTGGATGCGGTGCTGCCGGCTATAACCGTATCGGTGGCCGCCCTTATTCTGGTGAGTCTGCTAACCGGCAAAAAGCAGGCCTGTGGCAGGTAACAGGCAATGTTTCGCCCCAGAACATATATTGAGCGAAGAGAATGCCTCAGAGGCCAGATACAAAACGGGCTAATTCTGTTTCTGGGCAACCAGGAAAGTCCGATGAATTATCCCGACAATCCCTATCCATTCCGACAGGATAGTTCGTTTCTTTATTTCTTCGGTCTGGATTTTCCGAACCTGGCGGCCGTCATAGACATTGACCAGGCTACTGATTGTGTCTTTGGCGACGACCCGACCGTGGACCAGATAATCTGGATGGGACCACAACCATCGCTAAAGGACCGATGCGACAGCGTCGGCATCTCCAATACTGCCCTACTGGATCAGTTGCAGACGCTACTAGAAAAAGCTGTGAACCAGAATCGAAGCATTCATTTTCTCCCCCAATACCGAGCAGACAATATATCGCTGATCAAAGAGTTGCTACCAATGGGAGCCTCCGAGGCATTGACAAAGGCTGTTGTCGCGCAGAGGTCAACAAAAACGCAAGAGGAAATCAAGCAAATTGAGGCGGCCCTCGACATCTCCTATCAAATGCACACAACGGCAATGAAGATGTCAAAGCCGGGAGTTTTTGAACGAGAGGTCGCCGGAGCGATCGAAGGGATTGCTTTATCGCGGGGCGTGCGCCTTGCTTTTCCCACGATCTTCTCCATTCACGGAGAAACGCTCCACAACCATTATTACGGTAATATGATGAAAGCCGGTGACATGGTGGTAAATGATTCCGGCGCCGAATCGCCCTTGCACTATGCCAGCGATATCACAAGGACAATTCCTGTTGGCGGCAAATTCTCGCCGCGCCAAAGGGACATCTATAACATAGTCCTTGCCGCACAGCAGAAAGCGATTGAGACAGTTGCCCCGGGCGTTGAATTCAGAGAAATCCATCGCCTGGCCTGTACCATCCTGGCATCTGGCCTGGCGGACCTGGGCCTATTAAAAGGCAATATCCAGCAAGCCGTCCACGCAGGGGCGCACACGTTGTTCTTTCAGTGCGGACTCGGTCACATGTTAGGGCTCGATGTTCACGATATGGAAGCGCTGGGCGAAGACTACGTGGGCTACACCGATACTATAACCAGGAATCCCGAATTTGGATGGAAATCACTGAGACTTGCCAGAGCACTTGAGCCGGGCTTCGTAATAACGGTAGAGCCGGGCGTATATTTCATACCTGAACTAATCGACCGATGGAAAGCAGACAATAAGTGTGCCGACTTTATCAACTACGATAAGGTGGAAAGATACAAGAACTTTGGCGGCATTCGAATTGAAGACGATATTTTAGTCACCCCCGTGTTTTCTGTCGAAGACAGAAGCGGGGGCCATCGGATATTAGGTAAGCCAATACCAAAAACCATTGAAGAAGTGGAATCTGCCAGCGGAGGACGGGCCTGAGAAGATGAAAGGGCTTTGAATGAATCATTCTATTCGCAGATTTGTCATTATCCTGGCATTCTTATTGTTCACATCCAGGATTGGCCTGCCACAAGGAACACTGCAGGATTATCAGCGAGCAGCCAAAATAGGTTCGACATTTGGCAAGCTTGCCTTCAAAACCACAGTGGTCGCCCACTGGATAAGCGACTCAGCTCGGTTCTGGTACCGCAACGATACCCGCCAGGGCAAAGAATTTATACTGGTAGATGCAGAAAAAGGCACGCGCGGGCCGGCATTTGACCGCGCAAGGCTGGCAGAAGCGCTCTCGCAGGCCAGCGGCCAGAGCTACACGGCAGACAAATTGCCCTTCGATCAAATTGAATTCATAGAGCAAGGCGCCGCCATTCGATTCAATGTCGTTCCCCGCCTGCGCGGGGACAGGCTTGCCCCTGCAGAAGCAGGGGTCTGGTGGGCGTGCAATCTGGAAACCTTTAAGTGCGAAAAGACCGAAGCGCCTAAAGACGGCCCTTCTGTCTTCGACAGAAGACGCGGGGGTAATCGCTTTTCCAGAAGGCCGCAGAGAAATAGAAGCGCCCTGCGCTCGCCGGACGGCAAGTGGGAGGCATTTCGCCGGGATTACAATCTCTACGTGCGACCCCTGACTGGATCAGAGACGGGGCAAGAGATACAGCTCAGCCACGATGGCGAGATGCTTTACGACTACGCTTCTTCGCTGCCGGGGCCGACAGAAATCACCACAATCCAAAAGGGCATACCCGCTCATACTGACCCGGGCATATCGGGCGACTGGTCGCCTGACTCGAAAAAGATAATGGCCTGTCGGATAGACCAACGCAAGTCCGGCTGGTTTCACCAGGTAAAATCCGTGCCCGACCAGAGCATCCGCCCCACTTTGTACTCGTTTGTCTATCCCTTAGCCGGCGAACCGAATGTTCCTATCGCTGAGTTCCATATTTTTGACGTGGAAAAACAGACGCACGTGAGAGTTGACGCCGAGCCGGTGCCCATGTTGTACTATGAGTATCCCCCTTCAGTTCGATGGAAAAAAGATAGCGGCTCTTTCACCTTTATTCAAAGGGAACGTGGGTACAAAGCAGCTCGCCTGCGAGAAACAGATGCCGCTACCGGCAAAACCCGAACAATCATCGAGGAGCGCTGCGAGACCTGTGTCGACCCGCTGACCAGTTACGTTCATTATCTGGAGGAAACGGATGAAGGGACCCCGCTTTGCGGGAACCAGATTATCTGGTCATCGGAGCGAGATGGCTGGTGCCATCTGTATCTTTACGACTGGAAGACCGGCGAATTGAAGAACCGCATAACCGAGGGCAACTGGGTTGTCCGCGGTATCGAGCGTGCCCCCGATCCAGCCGGGGGTGAGCAGGCCCGTCAGGTTTATTTCTTTGCTTCCGGACGCGAAGAGGGACGCGACCCTTATCTCCGGCACCTGTATAAAATAAATCTGGATGGCACAGGTCTGGTACTACTGACCCCCGGCCACGGCGAACACTCGGTGACATTTTCGCCCTGCGGTAGATACATCGTAGACACCTACTCACGGGTCGATTCTGCCCCGGTAACCGAACTACGCCGGGCTTGCGATGGGCAGCTTATATGTGAACTGGAAAAAGCCGACATCGAGCTGCTGCTGGCCGAGGACTGGAAATGGCCCGAACCTTTCCAGGCAAAGGCCAGAGACGGCAAAACAGATATCTACGGCGTACTGTTTCGCCCGACGAACTTTGACCCATCCGAGAAGTATCCCATCGTGGAGTGTATATACAGCGGCCCACAGAGTTTCAGCACCCCTAAGGGGTTCAGACCTTATTACAACGCGCAATCCGTAGCTGAATTGGGCTTTTTAGTCGTAATGGTGGATGGACTGGGCATGGGCGGAAGATCAAAGGCCTTTCACGATTATTCGTACAAAAACCTCGGTGACGGCGGCCTCCCAGACCACATCGCCGCGATGCGGCAACTGGCGGAAAAATATCCGTATATGGATCTGTCACGCGTGGGCGTTTACGGAGGCTCTGCAGGCGGATATGATGCGGCTCATGCGCTGCTTACGCATCCGGAGTTTTACAAAGTGGCCGTGTCTACCTCCGGCAATCACGACCACCGCCTGGATAAGGCCTGGTGGGTCGAACTATGGATGGGCTATCCGATCGGCGACCATTACATCGAGCAGTCGAACGTCACTTTGGCAGGCAAATTGAAGGGCAAGCTCCTTTTGCTCCACGGGGATATGGACGATAATGTGCACTTCTGTGCAACTATGAGATTTGCAGATGCCCTGATCAAGGCTAACAAAACCTTCGACATGCTTATTGTTCCCAACGGACGCCATGGCTTGGCAGGCGACTATTTTGACCGAAAGCGATGGGATTACTTCGTCAAACACCTTTTGGGCGTAGAACCGCCTGATTGGAATTCGGTAGAAAACCGCGAGAAAATTGAGAATTAAAAAAGGAGGTATTTATGAGAATGTTACTTACCATAGTGGCGGTATTGTTCGCGATCATTTCAGTTCAAGACCGCACCTCCTCGGCGCAAATTCAGCCAGGACAGGCACGGCTGATTATCCACGCCGACCAGGGTAAAGAGACTATCAGCCGAAATATCTACGGGCATTTTTCCGAGCATCTGGGCAGGTGTATCTACGGCGGCTTCTGGGTAGGGCAGGATAGCCCGATACCTAACACCCGAGGAATCCGCAAGGACGTAGTAGAGGCTCTCAAGGCGATCCAGATTCCTGTCCTGCGATGGCCCGGCGGATGCTTTGCCGATGAGTATCACTGGAAGGACGGCATCGGCCCCCGTGACAAGCGTCCCACTATGATTAACACTCACTGGGGAGGCGTGACCGAAAACAATCATTTCGGCACACATGAGTTTCTCGATCTATGCGAGCAATTAGGCTGTGAGCCTTATATCTGCGGCAACGTCGGCAGCGGCACCGTAAAAGAAATGCAGGATTGGATAGAGTATATCACCTTTGACGGAGTCAGTCCGATGGCGGACCTACGCCGACAAAACGGACGCCAAGAGCCGTGGAAATTAAAGTACTTCGGCATCGGCAATGAAAACTGGGGCTGCGGCGGAAACATGCGGCCTGAATACTACACCGACTTATACAGGCGCTATCAGACTTACGTCAGAAACTTCAGCGGCAACAGGATTTTCAAGATTGCCTGCGGCCCTTCCGGGGCAAACTACAACTGGACGGAGGTTCTGATGCGTGAAGCGGCAAGACAGATGGCAGGCTTATCCCCTCATTATTACTGCGGCTCAGGCAGGAAAAGCCGTTCCGCAACGGAATTTGCTGAGATAGATTGGTTCTGGCAGCTTAAGAGTGCGCTACGCATCCAGGAGATTCTGGTCAAACACAAGGAGATTATGGATAAATACGACCCGCAAAAGCGAGTGGCGATCATTTTTGATGAATGGGGCGCGTGGCACAACGTTGAGCCCGGCACGAACCCCGGCTTTTTGTACCAGCAAAACTCTCTGCGCGACGCTATGGTAGCCGGCCTAACTCTGAACATCTTTAACAATCATTGCGATCGGGTGAAGATGGCAAACATCGCCCAGACGGTCAATGTCCTGCAAGCGATGATCTTGACGCAAGAGGAGAAGATGCTGCTGACGCCGACGTATTATGTTTTCTGGCTGTACAAGGTTCATCATGACGCCACTTTGCTGCCGACGGAGATATCTACCGGAAGTTACGAATTTGAAGGGGACAGTCTGCCGAGCGTAAACGTCTCTGCCTCCAAAGATAAGTCGGGCGTAATCCACGTTTCGCTCTGTAATATTCATCCCACACGCGCGGTGGAAATGGAAGGGCTTGTGCAAGGGGCTCAGGCTAAAACTATCAGCGGCAGCGTGCTGACAGCCGAGAAGATAAATTCGCACAATACCTTTGCTAACCCCGACGTCGTTATGCCGGACACATTCAAGGATGTCCGCTTGACAGAGAAAGGTTTTGTGGCAACGCTGCCGGCTAAATCAATTGTGGTTCTGAGCATCGAGTGATTTATGAGCCAGCAGAATCTAAGCCAGCGGCGCGCCCCGGGCGGGAATTTCGAATTCTTCTCTGGGCACCGGTTCCTTCCTTTACTGCTGGTGTTGTTCGTCGCCAGCGGTTATTCTGCGCTCGTCTATGAAATCGTCTGGTTCCAATTGCTGCAATTAGTGATCGGTTCGTCGGCGGTTTCACTGGGTGTGCTGCTGGGAACCTACATGGGCGGGATGTGTCTGGGCAGTGTCGCGCTGCCGCGCATTATCTCTGTGAGGCAACATCCCTTACGCGTTTATGCCCTGCTTGAGCTGGGAATCGGGATCATCGGGATCGCAGTTTTGTTCGGGATACCGTATATCGATCGACTTTACGCGGCAAATGTCGGGCACGGTCTTGCGGGGGTTTGGCTTCGTGGCCTGGTCTGCGCGGTGTGTCTGCTGCCGCCCACCTTGCTGATGGGCGCGACGCTGCCGGCGATTGCACGGTGGGTCGAGACGACGCCGCAGGGTGTTTCGTGGTTGGGATTATTTTACGGCGGGAACATCGCCGGGGCCGTGTTCGGTTGTCTGCTGGCAGGGTTCTATCTGTTGAGAGTCCACGACATGGCGGCAGCAACATACGCCGCCGCGACGGTCAACGGCGCAGTGGCTCTGACGGGTCTCGGTTTGGCGAGGCTGACGCCGCACCGTGCCCCCGCCCCCGCGTCTCCCGACTCGCCCGCCATACGTCTGGCGGGCAAGAGTCGGGGCGGCGGGCCGACCGGCGAGCCAGCTCAGGCTCGCACCGTACCTGCGTCGGCCCCGCGTCTTCCTGCCGGAAGACAGGAGCGGGGGTGGCCGGTGCACGTCGCCATCGCGCTGTCAGGTACATCTGCGCTGGGCGCCGAGGTGGTTTGGACGCGCCTGTTGTCGCTGCTGTTAGGTGGGACGGTTTACACGTTTTCCATCATTCTGGCCGTGTTTCTGGTGGGGCTGGGGATCGGCAGCAGTCTCGGGGCGTTTCTGTCGCGCGTGGTCGCCCGGCCGCGGATTGCGCTGGGCTGTTGCCAGATGTTTCTGACCGCAGCGATTGCATGGACCGCGTATATGATCGCCAAATCCTTGCCTTATTGGCCGATCGACCCTTCGCTTTCCACAAGTCCCTGGTTCAACTTCCAGCTCGATCTGATGCGTTGTACTTGGGCTGTTTTGCCGGCGGCGATCCTGTGGGGCGCCAGTTTCCCGCTGGCGCTGGCGGCTGCTTGCCCGCCATACGTCTGGCGGGTAAATCGGCGCGGGGGCGATCCGGGACGATTAGTCGGGGGAGTCTATGCAGCCAATACGGCCGGCGCGATCGTCGGCTCGATCGGGTTCAGCATGCTTGTGGTTCCCTGGCTGGGCACACAGCAGGCCCAGCGATTGATGATTGGGCTGTCGGCTGTCGCCGCGTTTTTGATGTTTTTGCCGCTTGTGCGGCCATTGTGGGCAGGTAACCCCGCAATAAATTGCGGGGCTAACCGGTTAACCCCGCCATCACTATGGCGGGGTTGGATCGGGGGCAGCGGGCACAAGCCTGCGCTGCGGATGGCCGGCGCAGTCTCGGTTGTGGCCTCTATGGGCGTGGCGGCTTTGTTAGCCTGGAGCGTGTCGCCAACTCCTTGGGGCTTGATCGCTTATGGGCGCTTTATGGCGACCTACGGCGGCCGATTGGCGCCCGGGATTACCGAAGAAAAAGACATCCCGTCAGGGGGCGGCAGGCCGGACATCTTCTGCACTTATATGGGCGAGGGGATGAACGGGTCGGCCGTCGTGACCATGTCGAAAGCGGGCGTGCGGTGCTTCCACTCAGCCGGAAAGGTGCAGGCGTCCAGCGAACCGCAGGATATGCGGCTGCAACGCATGTTAGGGCACATATCGGCGCTGCTACATCCGAAGCCTCGCTCGGTGCTGGTCGTGGGCTGCGGAGCAGGCGTTACCGCCGGCACATTTGCGCTGCACCCCAGCATCGAGCGCATCATCATTTGCGAGATCGAACCGCTGGTCCCGAAGTTCGTGGCCCCGAAGTTTAAGACGGAGAACTACAACGTCGTGGATGATCCCCGCGTCGAAGTGGTTTACGACGACGCCCGGCATTACATCCGCACGACCCGGCGAAAATTCGACATCATCACGTCCGATCCGATTGACCCGTGGGTCAAAGGCTGCGCTGCGCTCTACACGCAGGACTACTACAAGATGATAAGCGAGCATTTGAACCCAGGCGGAGTGGTCACCCTGTGGATACCCCTATACGAGGGCAATTCGGATACGGTTAAGAGCGTGATCGCCACCTTTTTCAGGGTCTTCCCCAACGGCCTTATCTGGAGCAACGACATCAAGGGAGAGGGTTATGACGCCGTCCTGTTTGGTCAGGTCGTGGCACGGGCTTCCAGCCCGTGGAATCAGGGCCAAGATGGCCCTGCCACCAAGATAGAGGTTGACGAACTTCAACGGCGGCTGGATGCGCCTTCCATGAGGAAAGTGGCTCAGTCGTTAGGTGAGGTGGGATTCGCCTCAGCGATTGACTTGTTGGCGACCTACGCCGGGCAAGCGCCCGATTTGCAGGAATGGTTGTGGGACGCCCAGATCAACACCGACCGGAACCTGCGCCTGCAGTACCTTGCCGGTATGTGGCTGAACTCCTATTTGGGCAGGCAGATATTAGCCGAAATAATCCAGTATTACAGGTTTCCTGAGGAACTGTTTATTGCCTCGGATCAGACCAAGGAAGCGTTGAGGGAGGCGCTCGAGGGACTGCAATCGAGCCAATGAGTCGCCGACGCTCCAAGCCTTTTTACCGCCGAGGGCGCAGAACAAAATCTGAAGACAGAAG
>CAZMLE010000092.1:0-13001 GCA_964567045.1 uncultured Pirellulales bacterium
CCCCAAGGGGATTCGAACCCCTGTTGCCGGGTTGAAAACCCGGTGTCCTAGGCCTACCTAGACGATGGGGCCTGCCAAGTCTACTCTCTGATAGTTAAGTACGAAGTGTTACAAAACTGCGGTGATATTACAAGCCAAATTTTGTGAAATTCGGATGGGGGTAGGCAAAACCAGCCTATTTTACCGCTCTTTGTTGATCAGCCGCAGCTCATCGGGCTCGTTTGGCTCGGCCGGATTAGCTGGTTCTAATTGCGGTGCTGCCTGGCCGGCAGCACTTAAGGCAGTTGCCATATCCCGAACCAATCTGCTTGGGTCATACTTGGCTGCCCAGTCCAGCACCCTTTCGAATCCGCTTCCGTCGGGGCTATTGGCCAACAGGTAAGTAGCCGTCATGCGAACCGGCCATTTGGGATTGTTCAAGTTCTTTGCCACAGCACTTATTAGCTCATGGTCCAACGGCAAAGAGAGCATCTCCGCCATGGTATGGACTTTAACCGTCCAGTCGTCATCCATAGGGCTCAGCAGCAGCCCGGACTCCTGCAGCAGCGCAGACTTCAGCAGTGCCGGCATCCAGTCAGCGTATTTGAATTTGTAAAGCGCACCCTGCTCTGCCATGGCGTGTTGCTCCTTCAACAGGCCTATAAAGAGCTGTGCAGTCTTGATTTTTTGTCCGGCCTGGCCCGTTGAGATTGAGTTGAATTGGCTCCGCAGATACTTGCTGGTTAGTTCCATGCCCGGCCGCTTTACCACGACGGTGGCCGGCTTTATGTCAGCCAGTCTGTTGGTTACTTTGCCTTGGCCGGTAGTAACAGGGTCGATGTAGACCGTAAACTCTACGTCCAGAGTAGCCTGTGGATAGGTCAGCAGTATTTGTTTGAGCTCGCCTGTGACCAGCCGCATAGAGGTAAGCATTCCCTGGCCGGGCTCCAGAAGCATAGCCGTGCGAATTCTGCGAGACACCAAGTTCGGGATACTCTTCTTGAGATCGCCCGTGACGTTGGCGTCGACTCTTATACTGCCCTTGAACAGGCCTTCATCACTGATTACCAGCGGCTCATCGGAATTGTTCGTGATGGCTACGGTGCCGCCGAACGTGCTGCCGTAAGAAAACTCGTCGCCCCGGATGCTGAACTGCACCGAGAGCATCTTCTCCGGGCTGACAAATTCCGGGATAAGCATCTGGCCGAAACGGGTCTCCAGAGTATTAAGGATGACATCTGGAGCCACCGGCGGGATGTGCTCACTGCCCAGCTCTTTCAGGATCTCCTTTGCCCGTTCCGCTGCCAAAGAGCCGGGGTCTTTGGCAATTGCAGCCTTGAGAGTTTCAATTGCCGGGTCTTTCTTTCCTTGGGCCTGTTGAATCTGAGCCAGGGCTAAGCTTGAGATTTGATTGCGCTCATAATTGTCGATGAGCGGCTTGGCCCATTCTACCTGCTGATTAACGACCAGCGCATAAGCCAAAAGAGATGCTGCCGTAGCCGAATTCGGGTCGGAAGAGTAGGCTTTGTTGGCCCAGTCCAGGGCCTTGGCTGCATCCGGCCAGGCAAAACAATAAAACCACGCAAACTGCTTGGCGCCAACTTGCTGCCCAGCGCTCTGGCCGGCACGGACAAGAGGGGCTTGGCCTCGCTCAGGACCCTGCTCAAGCAGTTGCTGCGCCTTTTGTTCTGCGGCGCGGAATATGCGGCTCGCTTCATTTGCGTCGCCGATTTTTGCCGCCGCTCGGCCGGCAATAGCTTCCAGAAGAATGTCAAAGCGACCGCCTTGGCGAATAGCCTGGGCAATCTGCAGGCACTTGTGCTTGTTCCGCTGGGTGTTGTAGTTGCTGATAGCCCAGGGCAGATAAATTCGCACCGGCAATGGCTGGGCAGGATATAGATAGCCGAACAAGTCGGCGCAGTACTGATAGCCGCCGGCTGCCACATCATACAGTTGCAACTGTTCGGCGTATTGCGCAAACGCCAGTGCGGCATCCATGTCTACGGGGTTTTCGCGCAATACTAATCTGAGGTGTTCAAGGTACATTGCCGGGCTAATCCGTTCCGGCACAAGCTCGGCTAACTTGGCAAAAGCGAGCCTGTTGTATTTGTTCTTGCCATACGCCTGAACCAGATATAGCTGGGCGGACTGGGAATCGCCTTTTTCTGCCATCAGCAAGCCCAGCAGGGTGGCAAGCTCCGAGCCAACCACAGTGTTTTTCTCGCCGAAATCCTTAAGCATTTGGGCAAGGAATTGCTGCCGCTGCTCGCGAGTATTTGACTGGTCCAGCAGATAGCTAATTGCTTCTTTTGCCACTTCGAGGTCGGCATACTCATCAACGTAGTTCGCAAGCCAGCGATAGACCTGCGGCGAGTAATCCCGGCCTAAGTGTCTGCAGGCAAGTTTGATTAATAAGGGTTGAACATAGTTGGCGGCGCTATCCAAATTCTTGGCAGCGGTCAAGAACACTATCGCCTCTTGGGCTTGTGGACCGGTAATATCTTTGGAATCAGCCAGCTCAGAGGCGATCTCGTAGAATTCTTGCGCGACGGACGCTGAAAAAAGAGGCTCGGTCTTCACCGTTGCATTAGCAGAAATAGCTGGACTAATAACCATTTCGGGGGCAAATTCTTGGGCCCACGCTGGCAAAGAACAGAAAAAAAGTGCCAGAAGCACTAAAAAAGACCTTCGCGTAAGCATCTGTATCTCCATAATCAAACCCGCAATGCCCGTGCACTAACTTATTTCGGGTAATTATCCTATACGCTTTAACCGCAGATGGTAATAAAGGTAAGGTATTTTCGGGCGTTTACATTTCTTGCTGCCAGTTTTGTGATTCTGCTTTTTTGCCGCTCGTCAGCAGGGAAAGCATCTCGATCCGCAGGAATTTGGCAGCCAGCAAATACACCGCTGCTGCTACGGGGACAACCGCCGCTAGCCTCAAAATATCAAATGATCTAACATGTGGTAGATTTCTGGTCAGGATCATAATCGTCGCTGCGGCCAGCGACATAAGGCCTGTCGCGACAATCGTTTTCATCAAGGTCACGGATAATCCATCTAAGATTGTATGCTCCAGTTTCCTGTGAAGCACGATAATAAGGATTATGACCTGCAGGTATGAGCACGCCGCCGTGGAACAAGCCAGCCCGGCCTGTCCTAGCCACCAGATAAGCGTCAGATTGAGCACAGCGTTGGCGAATACGGCTACCAGCGCACTTTGCATGGGCACTTTTGAATCCTGCATAGAGTAGAATGCCCTGGCAAGGATTTGCTGGGCAAAGTACCCGCACAGACCTAATGCGTAGAAAACCAGAGTTCTTACCACCATATTTGTGTCCTGAGGCGTGAACTTGCCGTGTTCAAATGCCGCAGAGATAAGCGGCTTGGCAATTATTATCAGCCCAACGGTCGCTGGAAGCGCAACAAAAATGGTTGCGCATATTCCCTTGGAAATGATTGACCGCAGCGCCGCAAGGTCTTTTTTAGCCGCATCGGCGCTCATTACCGGGAATATGGCCGTTGCTAACGATATGCCCAGGACTCCTAACGGAAGCTGGTAAAGCCTTTGTGCATAGTATAGATGTGAGACTGATCCTCGCCACATCGGATATTTAATCTGGGCGCCGAACAATTCAAAGAAGGCACCTTTTTCTACCGAGCCGGAGAACCACCATGCGATAAGGTCGTCAGCCAGAGTATTAATCTGAGTCGCAGTAAGGCCTATTATCATCGGTCCCATCAGAAAAAGTATTTTTTTGAAAGACTCGGAGTGCACCTGCCATGCCGGCCTGATTGAAACGCCCGACCAGCGAAGCGGCGGGACCTGTATGGCTATCTGCGCGACGCCGGCTACAAGAACAGCGACAGCCACCAAAAATAACTGCTGTCTGACCTGGACGTTAAGCCACCATCCGCTGCACAGAATCGCCCCGATAATGAGGATATTGAGCACGATCGGTGCTGCTGCCGGCGCGGCAAAATGCCGGTGGACGTTCAGAATGCCTCCCAGTACTGCCGCCCCACATACAAATATCATATAGGGCAGCATTACTGAGCTTAGCGACATTATTAGTCGACTTTCAGTTGTGCGGGCTAAGAACCTGTAATAAAGCCAGATGCCTGCCTCACCTGCCAGCACCAGTGCTGCCAGAATCACAAACAGAACCGTCAGAACCGTATTGATCAGCTTAGCGGCTTGCTCACGGTCTTTGTAAAGCGCCTCACTATAAACCGGGATGAGCGAGGCCGATGCCGCTCCCTCGCCGAAGAGCCTTCTGCTCAGATTAGGGATCCTGAATGCAACAATCCAGGCATCGAGCAGATGATCGGCGCCGAAGAAGTGACTGTATGCCATGTCCCGGACGAATCCGAGCACTCTGCTGGCTGCCGTCAGCGAGACGATTTGTCTAAAGCCTTTTATCATCCCTGGTTTATCGTATCGGCAAAGGCCTGGCAGTTTCAGTAGAGATTTACCGTTTGGGCGCCACACTGAAAGGTCTGCACCGCCCGACGTTATTCAGCAGCCCCACGCAGATCATACTAACCAGCAGGCTTGAGCCGCCATAGCTGACCAGAGGTAAGGTCAGTCCCGTGATCGGCATCAAACCCATTGTCATGCTCACGTTGACCAGAACTTCAACTATGAATATTGCGATAATGCCGATAACGACCAGTCTACCGAACGGATCGGTGTTATTCGCGGCGATCTCCAGACCGCAGACGACAATAAGGGCATAAAGTCCCAGCACCGCCAGGCATCCCAGAAAGCCCCATTGATGGGCGATCATAGCAAATATGAAGTCGTTGTCCCGGTCCGGCAGGAAATTGTATTTGATAAATAGCCCTTTGCGAAAACCGTAGCCTTTCATCCCGCCCGAGGCGACCGCAAACTTGGAGCGAATCAACTGATAACCCTCATCTCTCATCCATTGCTTTGTGCTGAATCTGCCTCCTACGAGAATCCGGCCCAAAGCTGGGTACTGCTCGGCTTTTTCACGAATCCAGGCGTTCTGTAGAATAACACTGCTTATCCTGGTCTGTTGATAAGGCTTCATTTTCGACCACAATAGTGGGCTCAGCACCATCGCCGCCAGGACTATCATCAGCAAATGTTTGACTTTTGCTCCTGCTACAAACAGCATGGTCAAGAAGACCGGCATCATCAGTATCACCGTGCCCAAATCCGGCTCCACCAGGATTAGAACCATCGGCAGAAGAGTCAGAATAAAGGGGCCTAATAGAGCGTTGAAATTGCGGTAATTGCTGCGATATCGCAGGTACCAGGCAAGGGCCAGAATGTAGCCCAGCTTGCATAACTCCGAGGGCTGGATCCAGGGCAGCCTCGGATGCAGCACGATCCAGCGGTGGGCATTATGGCTGGCAGGGGCAAAAGGAAGTTCCACCACGTAGCGACTGACCACCAGCAGTGCAAGCAAGAGTAAGACACTGGCATATATCCAGTAACTAACAGAGCCGAGCTTTCGGTAATTGACCAGATTGATAGCTACATAGCCGGCAAAGGCAATCACAGCGAAAATGAGCTGCTTTTTCCAGAGATTGCCAACAGTTCCCATTTCGACGGCCGGGCTGGGCTCTGCGGGATTGCCCACCGAGTAGATAGTAACGATTCCGAGCGCAACTAACGCCAGAGCGGCCAGTAAAAGGCACAGCCTCACGGATATCAGCCGCCCTTTCAGAAAATTGTACATAACGGCAAAAATAACACAGTATGGCTAAAATTGAATATGCGAACTGTCAAATCTGCAAAAAATCTTTTCACAGCGAAAAGGTGGTTTGCAAAGGCGGCTGTGCCTGCAGACGGGCCAGCAGCACGTCAGTTTATCTAAGCACCAGTCGCAGCTAAACTTACGGCAGGGGCACACACCCATTAGTTCGTTCGTCGCCCGCGATAAGGCTATGCCGAGGAACCAGGTCTTCGCCCACTCCACAGGGACCTGCCAGACGGCGGTTCAGCCAAATTGGGAGGTGTATTACGGTTCTGGCATTGTTCCTTGGGTTTTTCGTCTCTGCGGGGGATTTTTTGAAGTTTTTTCGCTTGATTTATGCGGCGTTTTGTGGTAATCTTACAATTGTTCTTCACCATTTTGAACCTGTGCGCAGCACCTTTTTCGGCACTGGTTGGCGCCGATGGGTGGGAAAACAGGAGCGGCGTTTAAGGTCCCAAATTTTTGTGGATTTTTTTGTTTTTTTGCTTGATTTGCGCAGAGGTTTGTGATAATTTACATTTAGTCTTCACCAATTTAAAAGCTTGTGCTTGTAGTTGTGTTACGTATTTTCGCCAGTCGGCGGGAAAGGAGGAGACGAAGGAAGGAACAGGAGTTCATCCGGCTTTTCCTGCGGGCCGGGACGCTGCGTTCGATTGTCTCCTGGACCAGCGATTTCATTGGCAGGATGAGGAGTGTGATCACTTCGAAAACCAAGATAGTGCAGAGTGCGTGACTCTGCGGAGAAGAAAAGAAAGGAAGGTAGTACTATGAGAAAGATTGTATTGACCGTGGCAATACTTATGCTTGCCACCCCGGCTTTGGCGGCTGTGAAGATCATCGTCGAAGATCAAGGTGGTCTGATCGCTGCCATCAAGTATCAGACGACGGAGGGGGAGAAGGTCAGGGCCTTTGCTCTGGATGTCACTGTCAGTGCGGGCACGATCGATGCTGTGTCGGATTACATAAAAGGGGAAAGTGTTCCGGGCAACATAGGCTATGGCATTTTCCCTGCCAACTTTGCTGCGCACATTACGGTCGACCCTGCTACTGGCGACGTCCAGACATGGGATGTAAATGCCTATACCCCCGTCGCTCCTGCTACTGACCCTGGCGCCGCCGGTGCTCTTGGCAGCAATGCTATCACCCTCGAGATGGGCGCACTATATTCTCCGCCTGAGGATAGTTCTCCAAATGCTCCCGGCAACAGTGGGACGCTTTGCAAGATCAAAGTCAGCGGAGATACCACTGTAACCGTTACAGAGAACGCCACTCGTGGTGGTGTAGTGCTTACAGACCCGGCTGTCACTCCAACAGTGAATCTGACGGATGCGACTGCTGTCCCGGTGAAGGGTGTTGTGGACTGCTTCCCCGGCGCAAACTCAGCGTATAACGACTGGGTTCTTCTGGGTAAGCCTGATTGCTGGTGCGCAAAGCCGAAAGGCAGCGGGTATCAGTGCGATGGTGACGCCGACGGCGTAGATTCGGGCGGCATCAACAAGTACCGCGTATTTTCCGGTGACTTGAATCTCATTGTGAACAACTGGAAGAAGAAGGCTGGTGACGCGACTCTTAACGCGTGTGCAGACATCGACCACAAGGATTCGGGCGGCATCAACAAGTACCGCGTATTTTCCGGTGATTTAACCATTCTGGTTAACAACTGGAGGAAGAAAGATGCGGTTCTTGCCGGGGATTGCCCGAGGTAAGCAAGCATTTGTTTTGGCGAAAGTTGTAACGACTTAGTTTTCCAAATGCAATAAAATGAACGAAGGAGTTGTAAAAAGTTCTTTTGGAAGGAGTAAGATGATGAAAAAGTTAGTAGCTTTAGTGCTGGTTCTTGGCATGTGCTCACTGGCGAACGCAGCTTTGACGATAGGTGTAAATCCGGCGATGGATACCGTCTCTATTAGTGGTGACAGTTTAACGTCGAATGTGGCTGTCTATTTGCTCTTAGAGGGGCCGGGTGCAATTGCCGGCGGAACCATGGTTTATGCCGGTACTCTGTCGGCATACCAGGAGCTGGAAGGTGCTGCTGCCGAAGCGGGAGTAACTCCGGCGGAGTATTTGGGCCTGGTTAAAGACTTTACGGGTAAGACGGTTGCGGACCTGAGTTTCATATCCATTATGGACGGCAATATTCCGCCAGCGTCCACCCTGGGCTTACTGGTAGACGGCATTAAGTTGACAGGGACGGCTCCGGTTACGTTGAGTCTTGTTTCTGATGACTTTGCCACGACCTACTACACAAAAGAGGTCCCCATTCCTGAGCCGTTGACCATTGTTCTGCTTGGTCTGGGAGGTTTGTTCCTGCGTCGCCGCGGATAATTTGAAACGAACCAGAAATTAGTGATGAAGCGGGGCAGGCCAGTGACCTGTCTCGCTTTTTTTATTGCTAAATTTTTCCTGCCGACTAAAATGCCATTTCGCTTCTTAACCAGAAGATTTGGAGTAAGCTATGATAAAGCGAAAAATGACTATCGTTTTTTTGTCGGCATGGCTTTTATGGGCTGCGGCAGGATGTCACGAGCCTTCAAGGGGACGCCCCATTCCTAAACCACTGCCGCCGGACATTGCCGGGACCTGGAAGGCCCAAGGTAGTTCCTGGAAGATAGTCCTGAGTGCAGATGGAGCTGTATCTTCGGCGGTTGTTCCTATGGGCGAAGTCCAGATTAAGCCTAACCAGACGACGAAAGTCGAAATGAAGGATGGAACCTATAGCATTTTCAAAGCTGGAGATTGTGTGGTTCATTACACGCCGGCCACCAGAGAGCTATTTGTCAGTATGGAGATAAAGAAGATTCACATTGTGTTTGCTGATAATGTGATTGATGGCAGTAGCACCGATAGGTTTGTGGGCCCCGTTTCCGAAGATGGGAAGGTATGGTCGGCTGATTGGATAACCGTTTTTAACTACGGTCCGCGTTTTCCTCAGGACCCGAATGATGTATTTGCCGAGCCACTGATCTTTGAGAAGGTCAAAGATTGAATCCGTCTTTGCTGTTCAATAGTCGTAGTAACGGATTCCGTCTTTATCGACGCCGGGCCAGTCGAGTCTTATGGTCTCTCTTGCCGGCTGGTATATCCACCCGAAATTGCCCGTCGCCTCGGCTGGAAGTGACTCGCCATTTCCAATCATCCTGATGGTGTCCAGTTTGTTGAAAGGATTCAGGGGCATCTTTACAAAATAGTGGCTCTCGAGTGTGGTCTGTTTGCGGAAGTAGTCGCTGCTTGGAGCGGTGGTCGGATCGTTATCTCTGTAGCCTGGGGCAACGCCGGTATGTTTGGCAGCGTATAGCTCGATCGCGCTTCGCAATACACGTAAGTTATCTTTAGCCGCAGCTTCTTTGGCCTGCGTGGCGTGTGACTGGAATTGAGGTACGACTATAGCAGCAAGAATTCCCAGGATAGCGACCACGATTATCAGCTCGACAATAGAAAATGCTTGTTTCATTTGTTCGTATCGTCCCGCTTGCGAGGGACCCCGCTTCGCGGGAAGCCCAAAGACGTACTGTCGCCGTTATAGCCGCTTTCTTCTTATCGACTGGTGCGGTCAGCCACTTGACTGGTGAAATATTTATCAGACCGAAATTGGTCGTGGACAGCGACAATAACAAAGCCCATAGCAGCCGGCAGGTTTGCCTTGTGTACTGGGAGTACGACGTTCGATGAAATGTGCACCTGGAGTTGTGGGCTCGCATATACAAACTATCCGGGACACTGTGGCGAAAACGTGCACAGGAGTTACTTGGCCTCGTAGGGCTTTCCGACAGGGTTGGACAGCGAATAGGGAACTGGTCTGCGGGCATGAAACGCAAGCTTGCGATCATCAGAGCATTGCTATGCGAACCAGAGTTGATTTTGCTGGATGAGCCTACCGCTGGGTTGGATGCCATGACCAGAGTTACCATACGAAACATTCTACAGAAGATGGTCTTGGAAAAAGGAGCCACAATTCTGATTGCAACACAAGATTTGTTTGAGGCGGAAAAAATTGCTTCGCATGTCGCCTTTATTCGCCTTGGTAAAGTCATCTATTCCGGGAGTCTTGAGCAGTTGTACCACGACAAACGGCTTTGCCGATATCGAGTTCACCTTGGCTATGACGAGCGCGAGGTACTGGCTCAATTGAGCAACTTCGCAATTTGCCGAGGTACTTTGTCTGAGTAGCAAAGTGACATTGGCGGCGGTTCCTGTGCAACTATTGCCTTAGCCACTGGGCGAGCCAGGCAAGGACGGTTTCGTGCCACAGAACAGAATTTGCGGGCTTCTGCACCCAGTGGGTTTCGTCAGGAAAATATAACAATTTGCTGGGAATGCCCAATCGCTGTAAGGCGTTAAAAGTCGCCAGGCCCTGCGTTTCAGGCACACGAAAATCCAGGCCGCCATGAATAACCAGCATCGGCGTCTTCCAGCTCTTCACGAAGTTTGCCGGATTGTGCTTCTCGTAGCTATCAGGGTTCTGCCAGGGTGTGCCGATGTGGTCCCATTCAGGAAACCACAACTCATCGGTATCGAAATAGGCGAACCGCTCGTCAAGATTGCCATCGTGATTGACCAGGCATCGAAAACGCTCCGGCCACATTCCTGCGATCCAGTTAATCATATAGCCGCCAAACGATGCTCCAAGCGCGGCAACGCTGTCGCCGTCCATCCAGGGGTATCGCGCAAGGGCCGCCGCCAGGCCTTTCTGCAGGTCTTCCAGGGGCTTCCCGCCCCAATCGCCGCGAATAGAATCGCAAAAGGCCTGGCCGTAGCCGGTTGAACCGTGGAAATCGACCATCACCACAGCGTAGCCTGCTCCGGCATAGACCTGCGGGTTCCATCGATAATGAAACGTGTTGCCGAACGAGCCCTGTGGGCCGCCGTGAATCAAAAATGCCACCGGGTATTTTCTGCCTGTGTCCAGGTTTGCCGGCTTTACTACATAGTACCAGACCGTTTCGTCATTCCATCCTTTGAATGTAAACTGCTCGTATTCGCCCATCCTCACTGTCGCAAGTTTCTGTGAGTTTATTTCTGTAATTCTGCGGACATCGCTGCCATCCGCTCTTACCGAATACAATTCCGCCGGCGACTGAAGGTCATCTAAGCTATAGGTAATCCTGTCACCTGCCGCGCCCGGTGAACGGACGCTGCCATCCTTAACAACGGTGCGGACTTTGCCCGCTTCCATATCTATTGCGAACAGAGACTGCTGTCCGATATTATCTGCTACGGCGAAGATGGTTTTGCCATCCGCAGACCAGCAAAAACCCGATGGGCTGCGGTCCCAGTTTTTCGTTAGGACTCGCGGCTTGCCCTGCGGCCAGGGCCGCAGGACGATTCGGAAGCGGTCGGACTCATAGCCCGCGCGGGACATCGCCAGATAGGCCAGGGTTTTGCCATCGGGCGAAAAAACCGGCTGTGTGTCCCAGGCCTGGTTCTCCTCGGTCAGACATTTCGGCGGCTGCGAGCCATAAACAGGTGCGAAATAGAGGTCGAAGTCGGTTGACCAGGGTTCTTCCCGCCCGACGTCGCGGGCGGTAAATACAACGCCGGTAGAATCGGGCGTAAATGTGATTTCTTCCGCCCCGCCGAATGGCTTAGAAGGCGTGTCGGCATCCATGCCGCGCATAACATCTACCGCCTCGCTGCCCGCGACGGGCATAATGAATAGATGCGAGCGCCGCCCGTCCTTGTAGGCGTCCCAGTGCCGGACAAACGACCGCTCGTAGATTCGCCCGGACGTTTTTTTCTGCTTGATAGCATCAAGCTTTTCTTTTGTGGAAGCCGCATTGCAGTCCGGAAAGACCTCCATCGTAAAGGCGATGTGCCTTCCATCCGGCGAGATTATAAGATTTCCGACATCCAGGCTCTGGTGCGTAATTTGCTCGGCTTCGCCGCCGTCAATTCGGATTCGCCAGACTTGGGATGAGCCTGATCGGCTGGATAGAAAGAAGATTGTTTTGCTGTCCGATGTCCAGCGGGGGTTTGAGTCGGCTTCGGGATGGCTTGTCAAACGGCGCAGGTCTGAGCCGTCGCTACGAATCAGCCAGAGGTCGGTGCGCCCGAGGTTTGCCTCCAGGTCAATCTTTTTGAGGACAAAAACGATCCAATTGCCGTCGGGCGAGACTTGCGGGTCAGAAAGCCGCTCCATCGCCAGCATATCGCGGACCGAAAATGGATGCGTTTTGTCGATGGGTGCCGCAGCAAGAGCTTCCAGACCGACGCAAAGAAGAAAAAGCAAGGACATAAGACGCATAATCTTCCCCTTTTGCATTCAACGTTATAGGCCCGCTTTTTCCGGCGGGGTCGAGTTTTCTTTGACCAGCACGATGGGGATATCGAGCCAGAAGGTCGAGCCTACGCCCGGCTCACTTTGCAGGCCGATAGTACCTGCAAGCATATCAGCCAATTCCTTGCTTATCGCCAGTCCCAGTCCGGTGCCCGGCGATTCCTTGGTGATAGAGCCGTCAATCTGCCGGAATTTCTCGAATATTTTTTCCTGGTCTGCCTGTGGGATGCCGCAGCCGGTATCGCCCACCGAAATGCGGGCAAATCGGGCATCGTTTGTCGCCAATGGCTTATCGCCGGCAGCCGTCTGGGAGACCGGCGGAGCGAAGCCTGCCCGAACTTCGATCCTGCCTCGGTGAGGCGTGAATTTGACGGCGTTGCTTAGAAAATTGTACAGTATCTGCTGAACCTTGCCGGCATCGGTCATAAGAACAGGCAGCTCCGGATCGGTGGTCAGCTTGACCTTGATTTTCTTTTTCTTGGTCAGAAGCGAAAAAGATGCTATCGCCTTTCTACATAGCGCATCTATCGAGGTCTCTTCTATGCGTACCTGGATTTTTGCAGCCCTGATTTTTGCCAGGTCCAGCAGGTCGTTAATCATGTTCAAGAGCCTGTTGCCGCTGGTGATAATATTGTCGGTGTACTTTTGCCCCTTGTCTGTTTGTAGAAGGTCGGGCTTACCCCGCAAGACCTGAGCAAAGCCCAATATGGCATTAAGCGGGGTTCTAAACTCGTGGGACATATTGGCCAGGAACTCACTTTTTAGCTTGTTGGCCTTGAACAGCTCGATATTCCGCTCGGAAAGCTCCGCTATTTTGGCGTCGAGCTGTTTGTTTGCCTGACGGAGCTTATCCTGAGTGGCCTGGAGCGTATCCAGCATGTGATTGAATGCGCTAGCCAGCTTTTCATATTCGTCGCCGGTGCTTATTGCGCTTCTTGTATCGAGATTGCCCTCGGCGACGTTATTTGCGATTGCCCGCAGTTGCCGGATGGGGCTAAGGATTACCCGCTGGGTGATTA
>CAZMLE010000093.1:0-12922 GCA_964567045.1 uncultured Pirellulales bacterium
CCGCCTATTTAGGCAGAAACAAGATCGAAAAACGCCCAATGATGCTCATCGAGGCAGAGGCCGAAGGTCAGCCGATAAGTCTGGTCATGCAAAACGCTGAGACGATTCGGCTGGTTTCCCCCGATGGCAAGCCGGTCTCGATTACCACTCTAAAGCCGGGCGACAAAGTGCTCGGCCACATCGAAAAGGCCGGCAGACATTTCGGCATGCAGGTCGATGAAACACTGATAGAAAGATAGTGCAGTAAACATAAGCTAAAACAAGCCAGCAACTACGGAGGTAAACAATGAAACCGCCCAAGACCGACAAGTCATACGCAACTCATTCTAAGATAGTTAGCTGTCATGCCCATAAAAAGAAACATCACTGGGTAAAATACATATTTCCCATCGCAGGACTGATGTCACTGATATGGTTTTTAGTCCGAGTGATTCCAAAGCCTTCGCGGGCGACGTATCCGTGCCAGCGGGTAGCCTTCCCGCTCGCGTCAGGATTCATAGCCTGGCTGCTGGGGCTGGCAGGCGCAACGCTGGCAGTTAAAAAAGCAAAAACCAGCTTCAGCAGCAGGCGATACGTGCTGGCTTCCGTGTGCATCGCAATGGCTGCTGCCGTTATCTGGCTGACCGTAGCTGCCACCGGCGAGAAGCTGGTGCTGGCTGAGCCGCAGCCGGTAAATCAGCCAATAGGAGTCGCCAAAGGCATCTATCCAGGACGGGTCATCTGGGTGCACGACCCTGAGGCCACCGACTGGGCGGGTCCAGGAAATGGACATCCGTGGGAGAACAGCCATACTAATCAAGCTGCCGTCTGCCAGATGATGTCGCAGGCGATTTCTGAGCTGACCGGCCAAGCCAGTGACGCGGCGGCGTGGGACAGGCTTTTTAGATACCACAACAAAGCACGCGGCAAGGGAGATGCAAGCTACAAGCCACGCGAAAAAATCGCTATCAAGGTAAACTTTGTCGGCTTTATCTGGACCCACGGAGGCGTCAACAAGGACACCTACAATCTGGATAGCACCGTAGATTACATGAATACGTCGCCGCAAATGCTTGTCGCCCTGCTGCGGCAACTGGTAAACACGGTCGGCGTCAAAGAAGCCGATATTGCTATCTGCGATAGTCTGGCGTACTTCGCAAACGAGTACTATGAGATCCTCCGCAAGGAGTTTCCAAACGTACTGTGTATGGACCATGCCGGCAAATTCGGTCGAATCCAGATGAAACAGTCTTCCGTTCCGCTGTACTGGAGCTGTCGTCCTCAGGGATGCAAGCAGGACTATGTCCCTGAGGTTTTTGCCGAGGCGGATTACTTAATCAACTTTGCCAACCTCAAGGCCCATACCGGCACGGGCGTGACGCTATGCGCGAAAAACCACTATGGCTCACTGGTCAGATGGCCCGCTGAAAAAGGCTATTACGATATGCACACAAGTAGCTTCTCCAAAGAGACCGGCATATACCGAAACCTGGTTGACCTGATGGGTCACGCTCACATGGGCGGCAAAACTGTGCTCTACCTGATTGATGGCCTGTACTGCGGCGTCCACCCCACAGATATGGACAAAGGACCCAGACGCTGGAAATCGCCCCCATTCAACGGTGACTGGACTTCGAGCCTTCTTGCCTCGCAAGACTCTGTGGCCATCGATTCGGTCGGCTTCGACTTTCTCTACGCCGAGTACGACCGCGCACGCGAGAGCGGAGTTGACGACTATCTGCACGAGGCAGCACTGGCGGATAAGCCGCCTTCGGGGACATTCTATGACCCTGACCACGCGGATAATGTCAAGAAACTACCCAGTCTGGGCGTGCACGAGCACTGGAATAACCCGCAGAATAAGAAATACTCCCGCAATTTAGGAACCGGCAACGGCATTGAGCTGGTAGCGGTTACGCCGGCAAAGGCTGCCGAGAAACAAAGTGTCATTGCGCCGGGAGCGAAGTTAGAAAAACTTGCGGGCGGCTTTGAATTTACAGAAGGCCCGGCTGTCGATGCCGAGGGAAATATCTTCTTCACAGACCAGCCAAATAATCGAATTCACAAGTGGTCGGTGAACGGCAGGCTGTCTGTCTTTCACGAAAACCCAGGAAGGGCTAACGGGCTTTATTTCGATAAACAGGGGAACCTGCTGGCGTGTGCCGACCTTAATAACGAGCTATGGCTGATCGACATGCAGGGCAGGGTGACGGTACTCGTTAAGGACTACAAGGGCAAAAAGTTGAACGGCCCCAACGACCTCTGGATTGACCCCAAAGGCGGCATATACTTTACAGACCCATTTTATCGCAGACCTTACTGGAATAGAGGCCCTATGGAGCAGGACGGCCAACACGTGTACTACCTGACGCCTGACCGTAAAAACCTGATACGCGTGGCCAGCGACCTGGTCCAGCCCAACGGAATAATAGGCACGCCCGATGGCAAGAGACTTTATGTAGCCGACATCGGAGGCAAGAAAACCTACTCATACCAGATCAATGCAGATGGCACGCTCTCAAACAAAAAGCTCTTTTGCTTGATGGGCTCGGACGGCATGACCATTGATAACCAGGGCAACGTTTATCTTACGGGCAAAGGCGTCACCGTGTTTAATCCGGATGGTAAAGAAATCGAACACATTGACGTGCCCGCAGGCTGGACGGCAAACGTCACCTTCGGCGGCAAAGATAGAAAGACGCTCTTTATCACTGCTCAAGACTCGGTTTATGGTCTGCGAATGCGGGTAAAAGGCGTATGGTAAATGGAGCAAAAAAGGAGATTCAAAATGAACAAAAAATGGTATTGTCTGGCAGCACTTCTCTTGGCAATCACGACGGTCAGCGTGAGTGCTGAAAAAGCCAGTCTGGTCGTAGCTGGCGCGAAGGTTGAGAAACTTGCCGGCGGCTTTAAGTTCACCGAAGGCCCGGCGGCAGACGCTCAGGGAAACATTTTCTTTTCCGACATCCCAAACAATCGGATTCACAAATGGTCGTGGGACGGCAAGCCGTCAACCTTCCGCGAGAACTCGGGCGGTGCGAACGGCCTGTACTTTGACAAGAAGGGGAACCTTTTGGCCTGTGAGGGAACCGGGCGACGCTTGGTATCCATCGACCCAACAGGCAATGTCACGGTCTTGGCTGATAAGTACGAGAGCAAACAGTTTAATAGCCTCAACGACCTCTGGATCGACCCTAATGGAGGCGTCTACTTTACCGACCCTCGCTACGGCAGCAGAGACGATATGGAGCAGGACGGCGAACACGTTTATTATCTGTCGCCGGACCGCAAGAGACTTATCCGCGTAATCAGCGATATGGTCAGACCCAACGGAGTCATAGGCACGCCCGATGGCAAGAGACTTTATGTAGCCGATCACGGCGGCAAGAAAACGTTTGTATACGACATCAACAAAGATGGGACACTATCAAATAAGAAACTTTTCGCCCCAGAAGGCTCCGATGGTATGACGATAGACAACCAGGGCAACATTTATCTTACAACAGAAGTCGTAGCAGTTTATAACTCCAAGGGCCAAAAGTCCGAGACGATCCAGATTCCCGAGACCCCTGCCAACGTTACCTTCGGCGGCAAAGACAAAAGGACGCTATTTATCACAGCTCGGGCTTCTCTGTATTCCGTCCGGATGCGGGTAAGAGGCACACCGTAACTAACAAGGCCTCCTATTTAGCAGATCGTCGGTTCATTGCGCGCCTTGACATCCTTTGGCCAGCCGCGATATTTGTATCGGTCTCAGTGGACGAAGTTCATTTGCTGCTGAGACGGAGGGACGCCGATGAGCAATGCGAAGCCCGGAAATGATAAGCCGCCTCGTGAGGACGAAGCTATCCCCACGCTTAGTTTTACGGGTGGGGCAGTTGCGCCGGGGGGACAGATCGGTCCCTACAAACTGCTTAGCATCTTAGGTGAAGGCGGTTACGGCGTAGTATACTTGGCGGAGCAGCAAAGACCGGTCAGACGGCGGGTCGCTTTGAAGGTTATCAAGCCGGGCATGGATACCAAAGTTGTTATCGCCCGCTTTGAGGCCGAACGCCAGGCTCTCGCCCTATTGGATCACCCCAATATTGCTCATGTTTACGACGCAGGAACAACTGAGGCTGGGCGACCGTACTTCGCGATGGAATACGTCAAGGGCGTGCCCATTATTGAGCACTGCGATGGGCAAAAGCTCACTATCGAGGAACGCCTCAAGTTGTTTTTAGAGGTCTGCGAGGCAATTCAGCACGCACACCAAAAAGCCATCATCCACCGCGATATCAAACCCTCGAACATCTTGGTCTTGATTGAGGGCAAGAAGGCGGTGCCTAAGGTTATCGACTTTGGGGTCGCCAAGGCGCTGAGTCAGCCTTTGACCGAGCGAACACTCGTGACTGAGCAGGGCCAGTTTGTCGGCACGCCGGAGTATATGAGTCCTGAGCAGGCGGATCTGACCAGCCAGGATATTGATACTCGCTCGGACATCTATTCGCTGGGTGTGGTGTTGTATGAGCTGCTGACGGGCGTTTTGCCTTTCGATGCCAAGTCGCTTCGTGAAGGAGGGGTTGACCATATTCGGCATGTTATTCGTGAAGAGGAGCCAAAGACGCCGAGCACCCGGCTAACGAGCCTTGGTGCACAGGCAACAGTGGTTGCTCAAAGACGTCGGATGGAGGTTCAGACGCTGGCTAAGCAGTTGCACAAAGAGCTCGAATGGATACCACTAAAGGCGATGCGTAAGGAGCGCTCACATCGCTACAGGTCGGCTTCTGAGCTTGCGGACGATATCCAGAACTATTTGGATGGCAATCCTTTGATCGCCGGCCCAGAATCGGTGACGTATAGGGTCAGAAAGTTTGTGTGGAAACACGCCGGCGCGGTAGCAACGGTTCTACTTATGGCGGCGGTGATAATGCTGGGCTTCGTCATAAGTGCCACAATGTATTTTCGAGCCGAGCAGGCACGCCGGAGAGAGACTACCGCTCGCGCACAAGCCCAGCAGGCGCAGGCGAACGAAGCCCGGCTACGGCGTCAGGCCCAAGCCCAAGCCTACTCATCGGATATGAACCTCGCGCAACAGGCGCTGGCGACGAACAACCTGGGCCGCGCGCAGGAGCTGCTGAACCGGCATCGGCCCAAGCCTGGCGAGCAGGACCTTCGCGGCTGGGAATGGCGCTACCTCTGGCAACACTGCCAGAGCGATGCCGAGTTCATCCTTTGCCAAAGGTCCGACCGGATCAATTCGCTGGTAGCCTCGGCCGACGGAAGATGGTTGGCGGTGGGGGAGTCTGACAAAGGTGGGTTGTCCATCTGGGACCTTACCACGCGACAGGAAGTGGTTCAATTACAGTCAGGGGAAGGCCGGGTGTGGCTTGCCTGGTCTCCGAAGGGGCTATTGCTGGCAATCGGGGCTTTCGAAGCACAATCCTCTCCCACTCCCGGCTGGAGCGTCCGTTTGTGGGACGTGGCAGCCTGGAACATCGTGACCCGTATTCCAATCACCGGCTCCATCCGAGGATTTGCCTTCTCCGAGGGTGGCCGGTCGTTAGCCACCATGTCGGCCGATCGGGAGGGGCATGGTGAGATCGTGATTTGGTCAGTTCCTGAGGGCGAGAAGCGGATCAATTGGTCCGTGCCAGATTGTACCCCGATGCATGGGCTTGCCCCCCGTTTTACCGCCGGCCGCGACCTGCGAGTGGCGGCCTACCGTTTTGATCGGGATCATCAGATCGGCCTGATTGACCTGGCCACTGGGGAAAGACGCTGGACAGTGAACCACCCGAGTGGTGAGTACTTCATCGCCCTCGCCTTTTCGCCCGACGGCGCCACCCTGGCGACCACAGCACTTGACGAAACGGTCGTGAGGCTCTGGGAAGTTGCCTCTGGCAAAGAGATTGGGCGTCTGGAGGGCCACCTCGCTTATGGCTATGGTTTGCTTTACTGGCCGGACGGCAAAACGCTGGCCTCAGCAAGCACAGACCAGACCATCCGCCTGTGGGACACAACGACGCATCGTTGCATCGGCATCCTCCGTGGGCACCAGAATGAGGTGTCGCGGTTGGCGTTGTTGCCGGACAACACCACCCTAATCAGCGGCTGCAAAGACGGCTCGGTCTACGTCTGGGACATAACCAAGGTCAAACGCGACCGCGGACCTGCTTTGTTATGGTTGCAGCCGGGGGATCGCTGGCATTTCGACGGCAACAGCCAAGGCGTGTTCACTGTGAATTCCCAAGGCCGCGTGTCCCATTGGCATGGTCCGGGTTTCCAGACGATGCAGCCCGTGCCAGATGTGAATGCGGGGCCGGCGATCGTGGCACCCAGTCCCTTCTCGACAGACGGCCGATTGCTTGGGGCGGGTTCGACCAATGGAATAGTACGAGTGTGGGACCTACAGCAACGCAAACTGTTGCACGAGCTCAAAGCGGGCGACGGATTCGCGCGGTTCCAAGGATTCTCCGGCCAAGGAAAGATCCTGACTGTTTCGCAACCAAGCGAGCGATACGAGGCACAGCTCTGGGATCTCCAGTCGCTGCGGGAAACGGTGTCCTTTCACGAGCCGCCAAACATAGTGACATATGCAATCTCGGACGACGGGCAATGGAGAATCGCCCTGAGCTACAGAGGCGAGTGCTGGCTCCGAGACCTCGTGACCGGTGAGGAAACGACCGTACAACTGAACCTGAAGGAAGTCCGTGACGTGGCTTTTTCCCGGGATGGAAAGTACTTCGCGGCCGCCAGCGAATACGGTTATGCCAGGCTATGGGAAACCGCAGGCCTCGAAGAGGGCCCGACCTTCAAGGGCATGCTCCAGGCCGTTCACTCCGTGGCCTTCTCGCCCGATGGGAAACGCCTGGCTGGAGGCGGCGGCGGGAGGGAAGCCATCAAGCTGTGGGACGTGGAAAGCGGGCACGAGTTGCTTACGCTGGAGGGCGAGGGAACGGAGTACGAGTCCTCAGCATTCTCTGCCGATGGGAACCTGCTGGGCGCGATGAATATTACCGGCGTCCTACAGCTTTGGCGTGCGCCGTCGTGGGCGGAGATCAACGCAATCGAAAAGGGCAAGAGCACAAATCGCTGATCCATACGTGGACGCCCGCTACCGCAATCCTGTGCCAGACCAATAGAGGAGCATCCCCAAACATTGATTCGGGCAGAAACATCCGATAAAATGCCGACAAAACCTTTAGATGGTATAGTTGATGGGAGCCAATAATGACAATTCATCGAACATGCCTGAATCGACGCGATGTTCTTCGAGGTCTGGGCGCGGGTGCCCTCGGTCTGGTTGCCGGGCACAAAATCTTTGGCCCAGCCATCAGCCATGCTGCGACCGGCAGCCCCCTGCCGGGCAAAGACCAGGTATACCGGAAACCCGCGCCGCCGGCTAAAGTAGCGCTTGTCAAGGGAAACGACCGACGCGAGATCGTCTATCAAGCACTAAAAAAGATCGAAGATGAAGTTCTTGCCTCCATCGGCGGCAAAAAGATTTTGATTAAGCCAAACTTCGTGTCGTGCGACATTCCGCTCTGCGCCACCCATGTGGATGCCATCCGGGCGATCCTGGATTTTCTCACGCCGCACTACAAGCAACAGATAATCATCGGCGAATCAACAGCTATGAGAAAGCGGACGCCCGAAGGCTTCAAAAACTACGGGTATCTTGCTCTCCAGAATCAGTACAACGTAAAGCTGGTCGATCTTAACGAAAATCCTTCTTACGAATACCGCTACGTTTTCGGTGAGGGGCACAAGCCGCTGCCCGTTCGGATTATCTCTGCGTTTCTGGACACAAATACCTACATTATTTCAGCGGCTCGAATGAAAACCCACGACCGGGTGCTGGTGACACTATCGCTGAAAAACGTCTTGCTGGGCGCGCCGCTGAACGATTACAGCACAAACGACAAGTGGTTTCTCCATACCGGCGAAAATATTATAAACAACTTTTGCCACTTCAATATGTTCCACCTCGCCCAGGAGATATATCCCGATTTAGCGGTCATCGATGGCTTCGAAGGAATGGAAGGCAACGGCCCAACTCATGGGACGCCCGTTGATTCAAGGGTCGCCCTGGCCAGCGTCGACCCGCTCGCAGCAGACACCGTAGCGACCAAGATTATGGGATTTGATCCCGATCGGATTTTGTACCTTAGGGCTATGAATGAAGCCGGCATGGGCCAGGCAGAGCTGGACAAGATCGAAGTCATCGGCACAGCACTTCAACAGTGTCAGCACAAGTTCAAGCCACACGACCACATGGCTAAGGTGTACAACCTGTGATTAGTGTTTTTCACCGCCAAAGGGCGGCGATTTTAGTAAGCAAATCCCGCCGATGCTGCGAACGGAGGAAGCCGGTAACGATTTTCTTATATTTCGGATGATAATATTGCAGTAAACCGGCTTGCAGGCTTTTTTCCCTGCGCCCGCGCGGAACGTAAATTTTCTTGCCCTTCGTATCGAGGCCCGATACATACATGGCCATAGCCAGTGTCAGCGGAATGGGAATAAAGTCCTGGACTTGCTGTGGACGCCACGACCGCCAAACCAAATACTCGGTCAATTTTACCGCATCCTCGACGGTGCAGCCAGGGTGCGAGCTTATAAAGTACGGCACAAGGTATTGTTTTTTACCGGCTTGCCGGGATGCCTGCTGAAACCGATCTTCAAACTCCTCAAACACCTCAAAACGTGGCTTGCCCATTAAATCCAGAACCTGGGGGCAATAGTGCTCCGGCGCGACTTTGAGATGTCCGCCGACAAAATAACGTGTTAAAAGGTCGATATATTCCTTATTCCCAATCGCCAAATCGTGCCGAATGCCTGAGGCAACATATACTTTGGTCTGCTTTTTCCAGCGCAGGAACGACTCCATCATTCTGATTAGCGGGCTTGCATCAAGCTGCAAATGCTTGCAGACAGAAGGAAACAGACAACTTATCCTGCCGCAAATGCGTTGCCGGCTGCATCGCATACCATACATATTCGCGGTGGGGCCGCCTATGTCACTGATAGTGCCGCGGAAACGGCGGTCAGAACGCAATCTATCAGCCTCGACCAGAAGAGAATCGATCGACCGTGAACTAATTTGTTTGCCTTGATGCAAGCAGACAGAACAGAAAGAGCAGCCGCCAAAACAGCCGCGATGCGTGGTAAGAGAAAACTGCACCGGCTCAAGTGCCGGTACACCACCTTGCCTGTCATAACGAGGGTGCCAATAGCGAGTAAAAGGCAGGTCATATAAGGCGTCCAGCTCTTGCGTCGTCAGAGGTTCTGCCGGCGGCATTACTACAACCGCACCGGGGTCCTGCTCTTGAACTACAGGCAGTCCCCCCGGATGAGCCTGCGCCTGGTACTGTTTCTGTGCCGACATTACCAAACTTCGGTCGGCCTCCTGCTGCGATAGTGAGACCAGATGCACCGCTTCATCGGGCGCCAGCATGTTTTGGCGAAGTATATAAGCTGTGCCGGGAATATCCGTCAAGTCTTCAATTTTTTCGCCGGCATCCAGCCGCCTTGCGACCTCGCCGATTGCCCGCTCAGCCATACCATAAATAAGGAGGTCCGCCTTGGCGTCAACCAAAATAGAGCGTTTCAGCTTATCTTCGATATAGTCATAATGCACGAGGCGCCGTAGACTCGCTTCGAGGCCGCCGAGAATAATGGGGACATCTTTATAAGCCTCGCGTGCCCTTGCAGAGTAAACCAATAATGGCCGATCTGGGCGTAAGCCCAAACAGCCACCCTGGCTGTAGACGTCCCGTTTTCTGCGATGGCCCATCGAGGCATAATCGTTGAGCCGAGAATCAATACAACCGCTTGTTATGCCCCAGAATAGCCTTGGCGGGCCGAGCGAACGAAAGGCATCGACGCTGCGCCAATCCGGCTGAGCGAGTACTGCGACTCGATAACCGAGTTTTTCCAGCCATCGCCCAATCAGCGCTGCGCCGAAGGATGGATGGTCAACATAGGCATCGCCGGTGATAAGGATAACATCCGCCTGCTGCCACCCACACCGCCGCATCCCATCTCTAGTCGTTGGCAGAAACGCGTCTATGTTTATCTGTTTACTGAGCACGCACGCATTCTACCACACTGGGGGAAGTCTTGTTCGGGATTAATGAACTACTATTGGCCTGAACGAACCGCTTTTTTTGTTGCAGATCTGTGGAACGAACGTGGCTTTGTTCTATCACCAACGCCCATAACCAGCGATTTTACACAAATATCCTCGTCAACATCCTCCCAGTGCAGGCCGGTGCCGCCGCCGCTGATTATGTAGTTTTTACGCTGGCGAGGTGTCGCGTGCAACAATCTCGGGAAATAAGCAAGAGGCACACCGAGTTTTCTGCCGTCTGCTAACTCCACCCACATATTGTCGGAATCGAAGGAAACGCTTGTTGCGATAGAATCATTCGCCAAAGTATTTATACCATGCCTTCTTAATGAGTTTTGCATTGTTCTCAACCACCTTTTGTAACTTGTTAAGCTCTTGCGAACTCATGCCATAGGAATCCGAAAGAGTCACACTCGGTTCGAGCCAAAACTTGGCTACATTCCTATCTTTGCGAATATGAACATGCACCGGCTCAGAAGGATCGCCTTCGTTCGAATAAAAGAAAAATCTGTATCCTTTCCATCTAAATACGACCGGCATTTTTCGTATCCATGCTTGTCAGACTATCATTATACACAACGGCCAACCTCATCTCAAAGTGTATTTCAACCCCGATGCAAAAATACCAAAAGGCTGGGACATAAATCCTGCCTGCCCTGAGCATACTCGAAGGAGCGATGACCGGATTTTATCCGCCGACTCGTCCGGCGTAGCGTAAGCGAAGTCGAAAGCTTGAGTGAAGGCGGACTCGCCCAAAAATATTGGCTAATCTAGATGGACGTCCCGTAGAGCACAGTCATCGATAAAAGTTCCCACAGCCCCCACACTTATATCTGCCAAGCAGCCCCGTCGCGCCATAGATTAGGGAGCTAACTGCAAATACCCAGAGAGCGATGACAGTCACTGTAATGGCTCCTTCAGGCTGCATTTCCCGATAGGAGCAGGCAAACCAAAAAATGGCAAGAGCAATACAAGCGAGCGAGGCCAGTTTGTTCTTTTTGCCAAAGAACCTCTTAGCAATCTGATCACAGCTGCATTCGGGACATCGAGGACCCAGAACCACCCCACGAGAAAACTTCGATGCCATTTGAGTTCCTTCGCTTAACTCACGATACCGTTGGAAGAGAGAGAGGAGCGAACGTACCAAATCCCGCAACTCGAGGTAGGTCAAAGTCCCGAATGGTTCAAGTTCTTTCACTATAAGTTCACACGATTTTGCCAACGCTGCTTTCTCGTCCTTGCCCTCAACTACTATTTCAAAGATTGCTCGAGAGAGCTTTAAATAAGAATCAACGGTTATCTTTTTCTTGTACTTGGCAATTACGTTCAAAAACTCTGTGTCCTTAGCCGCTTCGTCAAAGATAGACCCCATCTCACTCGCGCTGAGTTGTTTGCGCGAAATCCCAGCATCGGCTAGCTTTGAAGCTCGTCGAGCTTCGCGATGAGTTGCTTCCTCAACCAGTTTCATTACTACGCCCGATGAACGCACATTATTGCCACATACTTGGCACCATACCGTCGGAGGGATAGCTATCTCCCGGTTGCATTTAGGGCAAGGCATTTTTGTATTGTCAGTATTGCTAATCAAGTTTTCATTTATCCAAAAGTCTGAATTGCACCATAAACACGTCAGCCGCAGATCGAATCTCTCAGGGTGTGACCGGCCACATCCTGGACACGTACCTTTGCCGTCCCATGCAATATGACCTAAATCGACAGGCCCTCCCTTGTTAGCCGTAAGTAGTACTTCAAACCAATCTTTAACGAAGATCTCCTTAGGGGTTTTTTCCCCTAATCGTCCGTGATGGACTCCTACACCACCGGCGGGTTCTGTTATTCTTAGACTTTCTAATAACCCTTCTTTGAAAACTTCGGAGGGGAAAGTGATGTATTCTCTACACTCGCAACACGGGAATAGTGCTTTTCCACTTTCGATACATGATTTAACAATCCATAAAAGACCCCTATCTTTGCTCCCGCGTTTGCCACAGAAAGGGCAATCGTGGGTAAGTGTTACATAAGGGCTCCCTACAGGCTCATCTTCACTCAATTTTCTACCCCCTTTGTAAGACTCTTGAGTCAAAAACCAAGTTCCCATCTTGTGTACTCCTTTTATCTTGCTTACCAGTGCGGCTCACTGACAATCTTTTAGACCGCCCAGATAGGATTCCTTGGAGCCGTTTTTTAATCTAAAATCCTGTCTGATTCCGGATGCGCTAATAGATTAGCGAATGAGCCCTTATAAATCCTGGTGATGACCGGATTTTATCCTGAGCTTGCCTCCACTGAGCTTCGTCGAAGTGTCGAAGGACTCGCCGCAAAGCGACTACCATCGGCCGCACGGGCTTAGCTTCACAGTTTTTTTAATGATAACATGGACGATCGAGTATCTACTTGGCAATAGACGTGCCAATATTCGGACTGGCAGGATTTACATCAACAATTCGTTTTTTGGGTAAAATGACCAGGTCTAAATCTTCCATCGGTATGGCTCCAAGACGAACCTGGTCGCCCATAACCAGAGCGCCGGCAAAGCCCACTCGATTCTTAAACCTTATCTGTATCGGCCCAATATAGGGTACTACCTCTTTGTACCCGTTAGCTAAAATTACCTCTTTTTTGTCTATTTCTTTAAGTTTAAGTTGAATTCTTATATGTTCAGGTATGCAAAGATGTACCGCCCCTGAATCTGCGAGAGCATCAACCTCTATTGGCTCAAGAGTCTGGTCTTTGGGATTTTCAAGTATTATTTTTGCGGTTGCTAATCCCATATTTTATACCAATTCAAGATATTAATTGCCGATAGCCGATAGGTATTCCAGAGAAGAT
>CAZMLE010000094.1:0-12561 GCA_964567045.1 uncultured Pirellulales bacterium
GAGCCTGTATTATAACCTAACCGGGAGGCTCCGGTTTCATAGCTTATCTGTGGCAGAAAAACGGTGCGATCAGGGCGTCACTGCCCGGTCGTAGAACATGTCCTGAATTAGCCGCAGCCCTGAGCCTGGCCGAAGGGGCAGCCGAATGGATGCGAATGTCATCAATCAGGCCGGACTCGTCTCGGCGCAGGCCCGAGCCGGAGCGGGACCAGAAACTGCCGTATCAGAATCCTGTCAGCCAATATTCGCTCAAGACAGCCAAATCCCTAATATCCACCATACCGTCGCCAAAAGGTGGTGGAGCAATGTCGACTGATGATTCTTTCTGACCCCAGTATTGAGCCAACTTGGCAAAATCTCCGAAGTCCACAATTGCATCGCCGTTGAAGTCAGGCGACGGGACGCCAAGCCCGGTGTCATATTCTTCCGTTGTAGAAACCATATTTAGGTTTGGATAATGACCACCGATTGCATAGATTTTATTTCCGACCAGACCCACAAAGTGTCCGAGTCGTTTTTGCTGCATCGGAGCTTTTGTGGTCCATGAATCTGTAGCCGGATCATAGACTTCATTGGCTGTGCTGGCTTGCAGCATATTCGAACAACCACCAATGGCATAGATTTTCCCATCCACAACACAAGCATCCAAACTCCAGCGTTCCGTCGGCATGTCTCGCTTGCGAGTCCAAGTATTCGTGGACGGATCATAGACTTCAACAAGTTTATAGGCAAACACCTGCCAGTCCTGTTTACATCCTCCAATCGCATAGATCTTTCCATCCACGACACAGGCAGAAAAGCCCTCTCGAGCCGTCGGCATGTCGGCCTTCCGCGTCCACGATTCGGTCATTGGATCATAGGCCATGACTGTCGAGATTGGCGGGTTCGACACGTTTGTCGTCCCGCCCATTAGATAAATCATATTGTCTACCACAGCGATGCCGCTCGCGCCGATAGCGTAGGGCATATCGGCTTTTTGGGTCCAGGCGCCTGTTTGCGGGTCATACAGAAAAACACTCTTGAAGGCCGAGGACCACACTCCAGAGCTTCCTCCAAAGACATAGATATTGCCATCGAAGGTGCAGACTACGGGATAACATCGTGCTGATGGCATATTAGCCATCTTGGTCCATGTATCAACAATTGGATCATACACTTCTACAGCCGATGTTGCGGATGAGTCACTCCGGCCCCCGCCGATAACGTAGATTTTTCCGTCTAAGACACATCCACCAACCCATGTTCTTGCAGTCGGTATATCGGCTTTGTACGTCCAGGTGTCCTCTGTTGCGGGAGCCACAACAGCAAAGCTCAAAGCGCCGGTAAGCACCAAACTAATCTTATAAGACTGAAGCCATTTCATTTCACACCTTCCTTTCTGCCCTTAAGGTAAAGAACATAAATTGTTTTGTCTAAGGCGTCACGGCCCGGTCGTAGATGCGGACATCGTCAATCAGGCCGGACCAGAAAAGACCAGGTGGGGAACCACCATTGGCGCCGATGTGCAGGCCGCCATTCGACCCTGCCAACCCAGCCTGAGCACCTTTGGCTACCTCGACGCCATCTACGTAAAGCGTTCGGGTAGAACCATCCCAGGTAAAGCCCACACGATGCCACTGGCCGTCTGTAATCACTGCCTCTGAGAATAATGGCGTGCCAAACCGGCCTGCCGCCTTCAATTCGGTCATTAGTTTGCCCTGCGATGTACCAGCAGCGAGCCAATTCACTCCGCCGGCTTGAGATATGATACCTTGCTCTGGCCCACCGCCTTTTATCCAGGCAAGGACGCTGAACGCCCCGGCTGCCGGGTCCGAGATAAAGGGCGTGCTCACATAATCGTCGGCCCCATCCAGCTCGAGTGCGCCATTCGCCTTGCCCGCGGCGGGCTGCCAGACGGGATTGCCATTGAGCGTGCCGTCATTATCACCTACGCTCTCGTGGGCCACCGCCCCTTCTGTTTCATCCAACTTCCAGTAAGCTATCAGGCCAATTTCTTTAAGCCAATATCCAGCTAAGACAGCCACATCCTGGATATCTACAGTGGCGTCGCCCCAGGGCATCGGGCCAACATCAACGGACGATTCATCGTGACCCCAGTATTGGGCAAGTTTGGAAAAGTCTTTTAGGTCTACAATTCCGTCGCCGTTGAAATCGACGATTGGAATGACCGACACCTGCCACAGGTCATAGCCGCCGTAGCCACCCGGCCGGTTGGAGGTGAAATAGAGGGTACGACCATCAGCCGAGATGCTCGGGCAGTCGTCGTCAGTCGCACTAAGGTTGACCCGTGGTCCAAGATTCACGGGCAGTCCCCACGGGTCGGAGACGGTCGCCCGTGTCGTCACCCATATATCGTCGGGAACCAACCCGGGGGGGCGACCGGACCCGAAGAAAAGCGCCAGGCCGTCAGCCGAGATGTTCGGCCAAAGGTCCAAGGTCGAGCTGTTGACAGTCGAGCCGAGATTTACCGGTGGACCCCAGGGGTCGGAGAGGGTGGCCCGCGTCGTCACCCATAGGTCCCAACTGCCGCTCCCTCCGGCCCGATTGGAAGCGAAGTAGAGCGACAGGCCATCGGAGGAGATGCTCGGACAGAATTCGTCGGTTGGACCATTGATACCGCTAAGATTCACGGGGATGCCCCACTTGTCAGCTTTTGTTGTCCGCGTCGTCACCCATAGGTCCCAACTCCCGAAGCCACCGGGGCGAGTGGATGATTCGAAGTAGAGCGACAGGCCATCGGCCGAGATGGACGGCTGGCCGTCGTCAGATGCGCTGTTGACGGTCGGCCCCAGATTGACCGCCGGTCCCCAATCGTCATCCGTGCTCTCCCTCGTTGCTACATATAGGTCGTAACTGCCGTACCCGCCGGGGCGAGGGGATTGGAAGTAGAGCGACAGGCCATCAGCCGAAATGTTCGGGGCACTGTCTTCAGACGAAGTGTTGAAGGTCGGCCCAAGATTCTCCGGAGTGCCGAAGACGAAATCGGCCTTCGCACTCCCACCGCCCAGCACAATAGCGGCCACAAATCCAGATAACACTAACCTCATTCTGTAACCATTTAACCATTTCATTTGACACCATCCTTCCTGCCCTCAGGGCAATAAATAACGATAGCGCAAAAAGCGATTGACACCCTGTGACTGAACTAAATTGAGCAATGCGAAACGCCGCCAGTCTGCTGGGCTGGCAAACGACACGGCCAACATTTACGATGCTACCTGACCGCAAGACTTGTCCTCCTCGAAACTAAAAAAATTGTATACGCCGCGATCAGAAAATGTCAAAACAATTGCAGGATTTTTCGTGCATTTATCGGTGAAGGCGAGCTATTTGGATTGACACCCTTGATGGGCAAGCCTATCATATCCGGAGAAACCGCATTGGTAGAAGGATGTCACAAGTTATGGCAAATAAAGGATTTACGCATCTTCATCTGCACAGCCAGTATTCACTGTTAGATGGCGCGATAGTCTTCGATGAATTGCTTAAACAATGCAGGAAACTGCACATGGACTCGGTGGCCGTCACCGACCACGGCAACCTGTTCGGGGCAATCGAGTTTTACACAAAGGCCATCGCCGCACATATTAAGCCAATAATCGGCATCGAGGCGTACGTGGCGCCCGGCAGCCGATTCGACCGCACCAAAACTACTATTGCAGACGCCGCACATCACCTGATCCTCCTGGCGGAGAATAGCGTCGGCTATCAGAATCTGTTGAAGCTGGCAAGTGTTGGTTACACCGAAGGCTTTTACTACCGCCCGCGGATAGATAAGGAAATTCTCAGTGAGCTAAACGAAGGATTGCTGGCCGCGTCAGGATGTCTAAAAGGTGAGATTGCGATGGCTCTTTCCAACGGCGACGAAAAAACAGCAAGAGCAGCCGCAGAGAGCTATTTGAAGATTTTCGGCTCCGATAGATTCTTCATCGAGATTCAGCGTCACGAAGGAGAGGATCCAAATATTTGCCAGGCTCTAATTGACCTGGCCCAGAAGATGGGGTTGGGCCTGGCGGCCACTAACGACGTGCACTTTCTGCGGGAAGACGACCACGAGGCGCATAACTGCCTCTGTGCCATAAGCACCGGCAAAAGGGCTGACGCGCCTGATAGAATGATTTATCCGCCGGATGTTTTCTTAAAAAGCCCAGAGCAAATGCGGCAGCTATTTGCCCAGAACAGTGAGGCTTGCGATAACACGTTGACGATTTCGGAACGCTGTAACGTCGAGCTTGACCTAAAAAAACGCCATGCACCGCGCTTCACGCCTCCCGACGGCAGCACCGCCGAAGAGTTCCTCACCAAACTGTGCTACGAAGGAGCAAAGCAGCGCTACGGCCAAATTACCGACCAGATAAAAAGCCGGCTCGACAGGGAATTGGAGGTGATCGAGTCGAAAGGGTTCGCCAGCTATTTTCTTATTGTCTGGGATTTCTGCAAATATGCGCACGAAAATAATATCCCGATAGGCGCAAGAGGCAGCGGTGTAGGCACAGTTGTAGGATACTGCCTGGGGTTGTGCGATGTCGATCCGATCCGATACGACCTGCTATTCGAGCGGTTTATGGACCCCGAGCGTAATGAGATGCCTGACATCGACATTGATATTTGCCAGACTCACCGGGGCCAAATCATCGACTATGTCCGGCAAAAATATGGGCACGTCGCTCAGATCATAACCTTCGGGACGATGAAGGCCCGCGCTGTAATCCGTGACATCTGCAGGGTGCTGGGCGTGCCGTTGGCTGAGGCTGACAGATTAGCCAAACTGGTGCCCTTCTCGCTGGATATGACGCTGGATAAAGCCCTAAAGACCGAACCGCAGCTAAAACAGGCGTACGAACAAAGCGAGCAGACCAGAAAAGTAATTGACATCTGCAAAAAGCTTGAAGGTCTTGCCCGACATGCATCGGTTCACGCCGCGGGAGTCGTTATCGCCGATGAGCCGCTGACCAATTTTGTGCCGCTTTATAAAGCCTCTGGCTCCGAAGACGTCATAACTCAGTACGAAGGCCCTATGGTCGAAAAGGTAGGTCTTTTGAAAATGGACTTTCTGGGCCTCAAAACTCTCAGTGTTTTGGAGCGTGCCCGCCAACTGGTCGAAGAGATTCACAGTGTGGCAATCGACCTGGAGAAACTCGACCCTGCCGACCCGAAGGTTTTCGAGCTGTTTTCGGCCGGCAGAACTAAGGGCGTCTTTCAGTTTGAGTCGGCAGGGATGCAGAACATGCTGATTCAGATGAAGCCGGACAGAATCGAGGACCTCATAGCCGCCAATGCACTGTATCGGCCCGGCCCGATGATACTAATCCCCGATTACATCGACCGAAAACACGGGGCAAAATGGCACCTGCCGCATCCGATTATGCACGAAATCCTGGACGAAACATACGGCATTATGGTCTATCAGGAACAGGTAATGCAAATCTGCAACCGGCTCGGTGACATCCCTCTGCGGGAAGCATACGCCCTGATAAAAGCGATTAGCAAAAAGAAGGCCAAGGTCATCGCCAAGGAAAAAGAAAGATTTATTGCCGGGTGCGTCGAGAAGGGTTTAAAAGCCGAACAGGCTGAGCAGATTTTCGAGCTTATTGAACGCTTTGCCGGCTACGGCTTCAACAAAAGTCACTCGACCCGCTACGCCTTTATAGCCTACCAGACCGCCTATATGAAGGCCCACTGGCCGATGGAATTTATGGCGGCGCTACTTACCTTTGAAATCGACAACATCGACAAGGTCGTGGATTATATAAACGAATGCGCCGAAACGGGTATCAAGGTCACTGCGCCGGATATCAACGAAAGCGGCGTGTATTTTACGCCGGTCTATAAAGAAAGTGACGGCGAAAAAAAGGGCGTCATACGTTTCGGCCTTGCGGCGGTCAAAGGCGCCAGCGAAAAGGCGGTCGAGTACATTATAAAGGTGCGGGAAAAGATCGGCCGATTCGAGAGCCTGTTCCACTTCTGCGAAAATGTCGATTTAAGAGCTGCCAACAAGCAAACCATCGAAGCGCTGATAAAGGCCGGGGCGTTTGACAGACTCGGCGGAAACCGTGCCCAGATGACCGCTGGGCTGGAAAAGGCTATGGAAATCGGCGCCGGTCTTCAGGCAGATAAGCAAAACGGCCAGATGAGTTTCTTCGGGCAAGTGACCGGCGGTCCCGACTACTCGCAGGACCATAAACGACTGCCTGATGTGCCGCCCTGGCCCGAGCCGCAGATGCTGGCTTACGAAAAGCAGGTGCTGGGCTTTTATGTAACCAGCAATCCGCTCAGCCATCATGCTGAAACTATAAACCTGTATTCGACGCACAATAGCTCCCAGTTAGCCGATGCTGGCGAAGGCCACCAAGTTGTCATCGGCGGAATGATTGCGAAAATCAGATACAACCTGACAAAGAGCGGGCGAAATGCCGGCTCAAAAATGGCCGTCTTTATCCTGGAAGACCTGCAGGGACAGGTCGAAGTAGTGATGTTTCCGGATGCGCTGAATAAATACGGTAGCACACTGGTTCAGGATACGATTGTTTTTGTAAAAGGGAAACTCGACCTGCGAAGGGAAAAACCCAATATCATTGCAGTTGAACTGATAACGCTGGACGAGGTTAGAGAAAAATTAGCCGCCAAGGTCAAGATTCGGCTGGATGCCAAGGACGTCACTCAAGAAAGGGTGGCTATGATAAAGAGCATTTGCCAGACCCACAGAGGCAAGAGCCCCGTTTACGTTGCGGTGCGAACCGATAAAGGCAGGGTTTACGCCGCCGCCGACAAAGAGCTTTCTGTCAACCCGAACCCCGACTTCTGTAGAAAGATGAAACAGCTCCTCGGCGAAGACAATTTCCAGCTCGCGAGGTAGATTTTCAAAAAAATGTACAAAAATTCGGGACTTTCCTTGAACATTCTGACCGAATCGGTATACTTTATATTGCCCTGGTGGGTGAACGTCGGCTTCACGCCGTGTGTTCAAGCGGCTTGTCCGGTTGAACCTAGCCTACTACGGGCTTTATTTTTTGGGGCTGCAATGGGTTGGAGTCGCTATACCATTCGCCATAGGGCTTATTTCTCGTATCGTCCAGGTCCATAATCAAGCGGTATCCTGGGGCGAGCAGCCGAAAGAACCTGTCCTCGCCCCGCTCGAACAAACGCTGCAGAGCCCAGAGATAATAGTCTATTACCTGCAGGCCGGCGTGC
Source organism: uncultured Pirellulales bacterium (assembly GCA_964567045.1). Classification (GTDB taxonomy): domain Bacteria; phylum Planctomycetota; class Phycisphaerae; order Sedimentisphaerales; family Anaerobacaceae; genus JAFNGF01. Next base: position 7,192 of record CAZMLE010000094.1, read on the forward strand.
TGTGACGGATATGCCGAAAATAGGACAGTCTCGCTGTGGGAGCTAATTCCCGTCTTTCTCTCAAAGTTCATTTTGGCTCTTGTGATTGCCTTCTCCAGAGCATGTTGGCGAATAGATTTGCCTCTTCTGGCAAAAACTATGCGGTTTTTTTCAGCCGTATGCAAACCTGTCTTAAAGAGCCTTTTTACAAGGTCATCGTAAATATCGTCAGGAGAAAGCTTAGATTGGCGACGTTGCAGGAAGCGAGCTGTCTTAACTAAATACTCCTTTCGCTTTATCGCTGCCAGAACTTTCGCACCGAGCTCGGGCAACACTTTGAAGACCTCGCGCCTCACCTCGGGAAGATCATCTTTGGCATGAAAGCAACAGGCAGTCTTTTTCGCTTGTGCTTGCATTGATGGAACGCCTTTGAAGTATGGGTCTACCAGTAATTCCGCTCGCAACTGCTCCAGCCTGCGATGTGCAAATTCTGGGTCAGGCAGGTGAACCGCTCCTACCATAAACACGCGGGAGACCCCTTGCTTGCCGACAATTACATGTCCACGTTTGTTGAAAAGTGTTAAATCACCAGCTTCATCCACATAGTAACTATTTACCGGTCGCTTCTCTGGCATATAGCTGTTCGACAAAATACACTTTGACGAATCTTTGAAATTATATTATCTATGGTGCAGCTATGACTTGTCAACTAATGGCATATTGTCTGGTTTTTCCGATAAAGGGGGCTATGCGTCAACCCGAACGCGGACTTCTGCCGAAAAATGAAGCAACTGCTCGGCGAAGAAAATTTCCAACTGGCAAGGTGACACCTGTAGGTGTCATCCTGAGCGAAGCGAAGGATCTGGCCTTCTTAAGGTGAAAAATATGTGGCTGCCAAAAGATGCAAGAGACTTGTTGGCGATTTATGCCAAAAGGGTAGAGAGTAAGGGTAAGGCATGCGAGGTTAGTGACGAGGAGTTGATTAAATCGCTGAGTCTAGAAAAGGGTGAACACGAGTTACACGCCCTCAAATTCAAGCTTATGCGAAAGGGCCTGCTTCACTTCAGCACCTTGGAGCGGCCCAGAAGAACTAAGCATGTAAATGGCAAACCTGCAGGCACAGAGGAGTATGGCGAACCACAGATTTTCTTGTCTGAACAGGGCTTAAATCTGGCCCGGAAGTATGCAAGTTTGTGTGGTACATTTGAGTTATGGTGCCGAGAGAATATTTGGTTTTGGGTTGTACTCAGTGCAATTCTCAGTGCTCTCGGCATATTCATTACCATATTGCTCGCGCTTCTCAAAGACTAAGGCCTAGATAGGTTGGCAAAATAACCATTGTCCTTGATGATGTTCTGAGAAAGAATGATAATAATGTCTCTGGCAGATGGAGAGCGTATAGTCGAAGTCAAATAACCTGAGGCCCGACCATGTTTACCGAGCAGCAAAAACAATCACTGAAGCAGGAGTTAGCAAGCTGTCTGAAGACAGAGCCGGAAGTGTGCCGAATTGTAATATTTGGCTCGTTCTTAAATGCGAGCGAGCCGCACGACCTGGATGTCGCCATATTTCAGGATAGCGACGAGAATTACCTGCCGTTGGCGCTAAAATATCGCAAAAAAACGCGTGACATCGCCCGAAGAATAGCGCTGGACATTATCCCCTTAAAGCCTGGAGCAGGAGGCGGGCTTTTCATGGACGAAATCCAGCACGGAGAAGTCATATATGAAAGACGAGACTAAAAAATGGCTTGACTATGCCGATGAGAATCTTCGGTCGGCCAAATTGCTGCTGGATAACAAGCTCTTTAACCCCTGTTTGCAGAACGTTCAGCAAGCCGTTGAAAAAATGCTTAAAGCGCTATTGGTTGAACTGGCAATTAAAATAAAAAGGACCCACAGTATAAACGAGCTTGTGGCAATCCTTGCCGAAAACCACTTGAATGTCGATATAACAGAGGACGAGCAGGATTTGTTCGACTCGATATATTTGCCGTCAAAATATCCTCTCGGCAGTGTTCTTCCGGATTTTGAGCCGGACAGGCAAATCTGCAAACGATGTATAGCCGTGGCTGAACGTGTAAGAAGTTCAGTTTTGGGCCTCTTGGCACGCGATAGCTGAGAGTGTTGAAGGTGAGAGCCGATCTTGAAAACCAAATTTTCAGGCAAATTCATTGTCCTCGATGGGCCGGATGGCTGTGGAAAAACTACCCAGACAAGGCTTTTAGCCGAATGGCTGCAAAAGCAAGGCGTGCCAACCGTTAGTTTCCGTGACCCCGGCGATACGGCTATCGGCGAAAAAATAAGGCAAATTCTGCTCAGCCCCCAGCATGGCGCAATGGGCACACCGACGGAAGTTCTGCTGTATATGGCTGCAAGGGCGCAGCTCTGGACAGAAAAAATCGCACCAGCACTGGCGGCAAACAAATGTGTGGTGCTCGACAGATGGCTTTCAAGCACCTGCGCGTATCAGGGCTACGCTGGCGGCTTCGGAATGGATAAAGTAATAAAAATCGCTGGAGAATGTCTTGAAAGTGTCTGGCCTGACCTTACTATTGTGCTCGACGTTAACGCGAAAACCGGTTTGAGCAGACTCCACAGGCAATTTGACAGAATGGAGCAGAAGGGCGACATCTATCACGAAAAGGTCTGCCAGGGATTTTTGCTACTGGCAAAAGAACGCGAGAACTTTGCGGTGATTGATGCGACCGGCGATATTGAAACAGTCCACAAAAAAGTATTGCAGATAGTTTCACTGGCAAGCTTCGGATAGATGTTACTGAGACAAGTTTTTTGTCAGGATAAGGCGATTGGCACATTGCAAAGGGCTTTTTCCGCCGGCAAGGTGCCGCACGCCTATATCTTTGCTGGTGCGGAAGGCGTCGGCAAACTTAAGACTGCCCGCGAGTGGGCCAAGCTGCTTCTGTGTAAAAACCCTGCCATGGAAAATGACTTTGCCGATAGCTGCGGCTTATGTCAATCCTGCCGACTCTTTGAAGCCGGCTCACATCCGGACTTCCACCACATTTACAAGGAATTAGTAGAATTCACCAAAGAGCCTAAGGGCAGGAAAACGCCTGTGGACCTGCCTATCGATGTCATTCGAGAGTTTCTGATTGAAAAAGTGTTCACCAAGCCGACGCTTTCGCAAAGAAAGGTGTTCGTCGTCGTCGAGGCCGAAAAACTAAACGCCAGCTCGCAGAATGCGCTTTTGAAGGTACTTGAAGAGCCGCCCGAATATTGTTGTATTATCCTTCTGTGCACACGGATGGAGAAACTTTTGCCCACCACCAAATCCAGGTGCCAGACTGTGCGATTCGGCCCTATCGACGAAGACAGGATAATCCAAAAGCTAAGAGAAATGCACACGGAGCAAAAACAAGCTCAATATTTTGCCCGCCTTTCGCAGGGCAGTCTGGGCGCAGCCTGCCGGTGGGCGCAGCTTGAGCTGGCCGGTGCAAATCTGTACCGGATCAAGACGGAGCTGCTGCGAGGTTTAGCCAGGCTCGAGCTTGCCGATGCGCTGGAGCTGGCCGAGCAGTTTCTTGATGACAGCAAGAAAATCGCCGCCGTCTGGAGCGAACTTGACCCGGCTACCAGCAAAACCGATATAAACCGGAGAGCTCAAAAAACGCTCGTTCAGATAATCATATCCGCGTTGCACGATGCTATGAAACTCAATGTCACGCCGGCAGCACCGGCCTGCAACTTTGACCAAGAAGGCCAGATAAATGAACTTGCCGGTCGCTTCGGCCAAGAACAAGCCGCTCAGAAAATTGCCGACTGTTACACGAGCCTGCGCTGGATCGAGTCTGCCGTTAACGAAAAGCTTGTTTTCGAGCAGCTATTGCTGAACCTGGTTAGCCCTGATATAATCAGGATTGATATTTAGAAACTATCTCAGAACTGTCACCCTGAGCGAAGCGAAGGGTCTGGCTGGCGGAAATAAGAGATTCTTCGCTCCGCTCAGAATGACAACTTGTGGTTTGAGATAATTTCTTAGTGCAGTTTAATGTGTCGTTAGTCTGTAGGTATTTCGGATGACAGAACCAACAGCAACAAAGCCCAAGCAGACAAGAAGCAGCAAATATATGCTGGTCCGCTACGGGCGGATGAACAACCTGGGCCTGCTCGAGCACAACGAAACCAGAATACCAAAAACCATCACCCGCGTAGTGGTTAAAACCGACAAAGGCCTCGAATTAGGCTACCTGGTAGGCCAGCTCACCTGCTACAAAGAGGGACGATTCAAGTTCAGTGACGAGCGAATAAAAAAGTACTTCGAAGATAGCGGCATTGATTTTGCCTATGCCCAGGGCGGCAAATTCGTCCGTTACGCAACGGCTGCGGATATAAACGAAGAGCAGCACCTGGAGAAAATCACTAAAGAAGAGATAGACTGCTGCAAGCGATTCATCAAAGAAATGAATCTGCCCATGAAGATAGTTGACGCAGAGCATATCTTTGGCGGCGAACGTATCGTCTTCTACTTCATGGCCGACGGCCGCGTGGATTTTCGCGAGCTGGTAAAAAACCTCGCCCACGAATATCAGACCAGAATCGAAATGCGCCAAATCGGCTCGCGAGACGAAGCCAAGCTGCTTGGGGACGTCGAAAGCTGCGGACAGGAATGCTGCTGCAGAAGATTTCTCAAAATGCTGAAGCCCGTCAATATGCGGATGGCTAAGATGCAGAAGGCAACCCTCGACCCTTCAAAAATATCCGGCTACTGCGGAAGACTGAAGTGCTGCCTGCGATATGAAGATCAAACCTACACCGAGCTTAAAAAACATCTGCCCAGGAAAAATACCAAAGTCAAGACAAAAGACGGCCAGGGCAAAGTTGTCGACACCCAGATATTAACTCAACTGGTTGTGGTCGAATACGATGACGGCGAAAAAGCCGCTATGCCCATCGATGAGATCGAGATAATTCCTTCGACCGAAACCGTACAGGACATACAAGACGATACTGCAGAGAATGATGAGCAAGACAACGAGCAATAGCCATTGAGGGGAAAATGGCCCGCAAGATCATCGTAACGTCAGCTTTGCCTTACGCGAACGGCCCGATACACATAGGGCATCTGGTGGAGTATCTGCAAACCGATATCTGGGTGCGCTTTCAGAAGATGTGCGGCAACCAGTGCCTGTACTTCTGCGCCGATGACACTCACGGCACTCCCATTATGATTAGCGCCCGCGCAGCCGGCCTAAACCCTGAAAAGCTGATCGGCCAGATGCACAAAGAACACGTGGCGGATTTCGACAGTTTTTACATCGAGTTCGATAATTACTACACCACACATTCGCCGGAGAATAAGTATCTTAGCGAACTGATCTTCAGTCACCTGAATGAGGCCGGCTCAATTACCAAGCGAGACGTTGAACAG
>CAZMLE010000095.1:0-12366 GCA_964567045.1 uncultured Pirellulales bacterium
TTCGGGGGATAGTATCCCCTAAATGTGTGTCCAAGAAAACCCTGGGGCGGGGGAGTAAGTACCAAATACCTGGCTCGGCTATATCGCAAACGGGCCGTCTAAGTTCGTTCCCAGAACTACACAACCGGCCAACATAATCGACACACTTGTCCTGAACCTTGTCAGGTAGTCCATCGAGCCACATAAGAACTTGTGCATCAGCACCGGTGTCCTCCCTATAGTAAATAACTTCGGTTCGGGGCATCCTTACCTCTGCTCATAATACATTTCTCTGCATAATATCGCATGTATGCGATATGAGTTCAAGTAAAATCTGACATTTTTTGAAAAAATTTTTCTCTGTGGGTCTTTTCAAGCCAAGCCAGCAGTTATCTTCGTAACTACAACAGTTTGTCAAACTCGCTGATGGCCACCGGTCTGCCGGATTCGGCGGAAAGGTCCGCAGCAAAACACACAGTATGCGTCCGGGCTGCGTCCTCCAGATCAGGAAACGGTCGCTCATCGTTGATGATGCAATCGAGAAAATGAGACACCTCGCCCTGAAATGGATGATGAGTGACATCGCCGCTATCCGGAAGGACACAGGGAATTTCCGCAAAATCGTTCTGGCCGGCAAAGAGCTTCGGGGCAAAGATTTCGTTGTTTCGAAGCGTGCCCTCAGTGCCGTAGATTCCAATGTTGAACCTGTAGGGCATCTTTGCGTCAAAGGTGGTAGTAGTGCGTCCGATCTTTCCATCCTTGAACTTCACGTTAACCGAGATTGTCCCCGGATATTCTACGGGGTTTTCCGTCTTTACTTGATAGGCGAAAACCTCCTCCACTTCGCTGCGGGCAAACCATCGCAGGGCGTCCACCGCGTGGATGCCGGCAGTCAAAAGTGCCGTGCCGCTTATTTCGCGGCTGCCGTACCATTTCAAATCCGTCGTCATCCATATCCGGTGCAGATAATCGACCTCCACCATAAAGATGTCCCCGAAGACTCCCTGCTCGATCAGCCGGTCGATGGTCATCAGCAGCGGGTTCCAGTGCAGCACGAAACCCACCACCGTTTTGACGTTATTCTCTCTGACGGCGTCGAGCTGTCTGCGCACATCCTGTGGAGTCAACGCTACCGGCTTTTCGATGATAATATGCTTGCCGGCCTCCGCAGCGGCGACCACATATTCGGTGTGTACATTATGTGGCGTGCACACAACCACGATATCCACATCATCTTGCTCAAGCATCTTGGAAGCGTCAGTCTCAATCGTGCACTGTAGGTCGTAGCGGTCACGATACCGCTGGGCGTTTGCGGGATTTCGGCTAACCAGCGCACGCACCTGCGACCGCTGGTCGTTCTTGAAAGCCTTTACATATTCTTCCGCCACCCAACCACAGCCAATAATCGCTGCGCCGAGCTTTCTCATACCCTGTTTCCCTTCAAATCCTCAAGAATAGAAAGTGGCATATCGCTCCATCGCATCCATTATCGCCCTTACATTTTCCAGAGGGACGCCCGGATACAATCCGTATATCATCATAAGGCCTCCTTCGCGGCTGCCAAGCTTCTCAACCTCGTGCCGAATCAGATTGTCGATCTGCTCAGGGCTGCCGAAGCGGGTGATCTGCTGGCGGTCTATGTCGAGGTCAATGCAGATCCGTCCCTTGAGCTTCGCGGCTATCCAGTCTATGCCGTTGACCAGGTCCTGGAGGTTAAGGGCATCAACACCACTGACCACGAGGTCGTCTACCAGCGCGCGGATGTCACCATCTGAATGCACGTGTACCAGACAGCCTGCCTGACGAGCCGGTGCCATCAGATGCTCATAGACAGATTTGATGTATGTCCTGAAGTGCTGGGGCGAAAGCATCGGCCCAGACTGCATGCCCAAGTCCTCCGGGTAGCGCATCATCGCCGCCCCAAGGTTGACGTAACGCTGGACAATGCCCATGCTGAAGGTCTCGACCACATCAATCAATCGCCAGAGCCTATCGTCGCCGTCTGCCATATCCAGCAGAAGTCTTTCATATCCGCGAAGATAACTGAGCCGCAAAAACGTATGCCCGTGCTCCAGGCCGCCGGTAGCGTGCTTTCCTTCAGCTTTGGCCCTTTCGATTTTCGCTTTGATTGCGGACCAATCTATGGCTCCCATGCCATTACTTTTAGCTGGATCGGGCGGCGTAAAACCTTCCAGGGCGTCCCAATCTGCCAGCGGATGCCCGGTCACTGAGCCGGTAATGCCGTCATCGGTTGTTTTCCAGACGCAACCCCAGGAATCAGTGTAAGGCCTGCCGGCTCGCTCCCATGGCGCCAATTCGGGCAGCACTGCCTCTGCTGGCGTAAAGTCAGGAAACAAAAGCCGGTGCCCCGCCATAAGCTCAAACAGTACATCCTGCGGGTAGTGATGCCAGCAGGCTGGGTTGATCCAGAAAACAACCGGGATATGCTCCGGCCTTTCAAAACGAATAGCTCGCAGGGTGTTTTCTGTGACGGTTTCTGTGAAATCCATCAGAACCTTTAGCTTACTTCGACTGCCTTACCGAGCCGAGCGGACTCGTAGCAGGCGGCCAGGACCTTCTGGCTGCGAAGGCCCAGATCGCCGCTGGTAATTGGTTCACGGTCGTCAATGATTGCCTGGCTGAACTCTTCGATTTCAGCCTGATAAGTATTTACCGGCTCGGGTGCAATAACGATGCCCTGAGCCCGACCTCGCGCCTGCTGTACATCGTAATCTCTACTATCCGGCTCCAGAAAGGCGATCATCTGGCCGGCTGGTGTCTGGCCAATTGTCCCCTGCGCCAGGATAGAGCCGCGTGAGCCGTAGAGTTCCAGCACATTTTTGCTGCTATTGTCAGGGATGCAAAAAAAAGTATCAACGGTGCCCAGTGCGCCGTTCTCGAAAAATAGAGTCGCCACAGCGCTATCCTCAGATTTATAATCATGGACGGTATTATTGATAAAGCAACTGACCTTGGCAACATTGCCAAAAAACATTTCCAGCAGGTCGATGCAGTGTCCTCCCATATCAATTAGTGCGCCGCCCCCGCCGGTAGCCGGGTCCTGTCGCCAGGCACCTTTTATCGGCGGATACCAGCAGGAAAGCTGTGCCCGCGCGTAGGTTGGTGTGCCGAGCCTACCTTGTTGGATGAGCTTCAGCGCTTCGACGTGCTGGGCTACGAAGCGCATCATAAACGCACAGCCAAGTTTGACGCCCATCTTTTGGCACAGCGCAATCGTTTCCTCGGCCTCGGCAACGGTCATACCGAGAGGTTTTTCGCACAGAACGTGCTTTCCGGCTCTGGCGGCGGCTCGAACGTGCTCGGCGTGAAGGTAGGCGGGTGTGGCAACGTAAACGGCGTCGATGTCACCATCGAGCAAATCGCCGATGCTTGCTGTCCGTCCGGCGTCAAACTCTTTCGCTACCTCAGCGTTGACTTGCGGATTGATGTCGAAGACGGCGGATAACTGGGCATTACGGGCTTTTGAAATACCTTCCGGAATCGTCCTTCGCCTGGCGATTCCACCAGAACCGATCACACCCCATTTGATCTTGCGGGGCATAATAGCAATCCTTTTAGACCCCTGCTTGCGCAGGGGCAAGCTTTGAATAGACCCTTATGACCTTTGCCAGGGCGTTGCCTATCTGTCGGCAGTCTTCTTCGCTGTACGTGGGAAAGGCAAAGCACGTAAAAGTATGGCTTTGGTGCCAGAGCGCGTTAGGCACTTCAACTTTGCTGTAGTCAACACTGGCCGGATTTGTGTACTCTTTAGACGTAAATGGGAAGCCGCTCTTGCCGAAGGCGTTGTGCCGGCAGTAGGCACGCTCGGTGTGGCACTGCGGCCAGAAGACTTTCCAGCACGGAGCACCTTCAGCAGCGCACGCGGCAACGAATTGATCTATGTCGCAGGTCATATTCTCAATGTCCAGAGAAAACGCCAGGACGTACCAGCCGTTCTGACGCTCTTGCGTGTCGATAGGCGTGTACAACACGGGCGGTAAATCTTTTATCGCGTCGATTATGATATGGGCGTTACGCTTGCGTCTGGGCAGATTCCAGGTGTCGATCCGTTCCAGCTCAGCAAGGCCAATGACTGACTGCATCTCAGTCATTCGGTAGTTCCAGCCGACCATGTTGTGGATATACGGCAGTCTCTGCTCGAGCTCCAGCAGGCTCAGGCGTTGTTTGACATCGTAGCCGTGGTCGCGAAAGCTGCGTGCCTGCCAGGCCAGCTCCTCGTTATCGGTGGTGACCATGCCGCCCTCGCCGCCGGTGGTAAAGGTCTTGTTCTGGCAGAAGCTGCAACCGGCGATGTCGCCGAGGCGTCCGGTTTTTTTGCCTTTGTAGACGCCGCCGACGGCCTCGGCATTATCCTCGATGACAAAGAGATTGTGCCGGCGGGCCATGGCCAGCACCTTATCCATGTCACAGACATTACCGTACAGGTGCACCGGCATAATGGCCTTGGTTCGCTCGTTGACCAGTTTCTCGGCTGATTCGATGCTGATGCAATGGTCGTCGATATTCACATCGGCAAACCGCGGTATTGCGCCGGCCTGTACGATAGAAAAGCTGCTGGCGATAAACGTGTAGCTGGGCACAATGACTTCGTCGCCGGGCCCAATCCCCAAAGCGCTAATCGCGATGTGCAAAGCTGCGGTGCCGCTCGAGGCGCTGATTGCGTAATAACTACCCTGCCAGGCGGCGAATTTGCGCTCGAATTCCATGCCTTTTGGGCCGGTCCAGTAATTGATCTTGCCCGATCTTAGAACCTCCTCGACCGCTTTGATCGCCTTTTCATCCAAACTTGGCCAGCCCGGCAGCTTGTTCGTCACTGACTTGGGCCCGCCCTGGATTACTAATTTATCCGTCATTTTATGCCCTTTCCGACCCGCCTGCCGGACGGGCAGGTATTTGCCCGTTGGAATGGGGCCGCCGTGGCACGGCCATCCTGGCCGTGTTTTCACGGGCTGGAAGCCCGTGCCACACGGGCGGATTGACGCCGCCATTATGATACGTATAATCTGCCATTAGTCAAAACCAAAGGATAAGCAGTTATGGCAATTATGGAGTCCTCAACCGATCTTACTCGTCGCGGCTTTATAAGAAAAACCGCCGGCTGGATGCTCTCCGGCGGCGCGCTGGCTATAGCAAAAGATAGCGCGGTTTCCTCGCCATCCAAACCTTTATCCGCCCAACGTATGGCGGATGAAGTCGTCGCCTGCCGGGACACGCTTCTAAAGGCCGCTAAACCCGCCGGGGGCGGAGATAGTTGGTCGGCTATGAAAGAGCTGGGCGTCACCGGCGTGGAAGTGGAAGTCAATCCGGAACTCGGTTGCCCGAACCTCGAATCCGCCGATGGCGGACAGAAAAAATACAGCCTGGCCGCGCCTTCAGGCATCGCAACACTCAAAGATGACCTGAGCAAAAACGGGCTGGTCATCACAGCATTCCTGATGCACAACCAGCTTGACGAGCGGCTGGCAGAAGAACTCGACTGGACAAAGAAACTGGTCGCCGCCGCTGTAAGTCTGGATGTCCCGATCATTCGGATTGATGTTGTGCCACGCCGGATGAAGCGTGAAGAATTCTTGCCCTTTGCGATAAAAGCGTGCACAAAGCTGTGCGAAATCGTCGAAGGCACACGAATCAATTACGGGATTGAAAATCACGGCAGTATCACTAACGGCCCTGAATTCCTCCAGCAGCTCTTTGACGGAGTCCCCGACCAGTCGGGGCACCTGGGCCTGACGCTCGATACGGCCAACTTCTATTGGTACGGGCATCCGCTGAATGAGCTTTACGAGATTTTCGAGCGCTTTGCGCCCAGAGTTTTCCACACTCATTGCAAGAGCATACGTTATCCTGACGACAAGAAAGATGTGCGTCGCCCGATGGGCTTCAAATACGACGAGTATGCCTGTCCCATATATGAGGGTGACATCGACTTCGGCAAGGTGGTTGCGATTCTCCGCAAGGCTAACTACTGCGGCGACCTGTGTCTTGAGAACGAGTCGCTGGGAAAATATCCGGAGAGCCAGCACGCCCATATCCTGAAAAAAGAAATCATCCTGTTGACGCGTTTAGCTCCCCGCTTTCGCGGGGACAAGCTTGCCCCTGCGCAGGCAGGGGCCGGTACGGCGACGCCCAAAGAAACAACCTGACGCCGGGCCAAACACAATTTATGAGGCTGACGAACATGGTGTTTACATTGCTTAGCGTGTTGATGGTGCTCAGCAGTGCGAACTTGGTCACCAACGCCAACGAATATCCGCTTTATGTGGGCTGGGCGTCGGCGGATATTACTCCGGATAGGCCGGTGAATCTCGTGGGACAGATGAGCAAGCGGATCTCGCAGGGCGTTTTGGATCCGCTGACCGCGACCGCACTGGCTCTGGACACCAAGCAGGAAAATGGAAGTAAAGAGCAGGCGATTATGATCTCGTGCGACCTGCTGTGGACCCGAAAGGAAATACAACAGAGGCTACAGAAATTGGTGCAGCCCCGTATCGCCGATTTCGATGTGAGCAAGTTATTTCTAAATGCAACCCACACCCATACGGGTCCGGGAGTCTTAGATGGGGCTTTCTATGGTCTATATGACGTGAGCAAAGACGAAGGGGTCATGAAGGCGTCCCACTACGCTGATTTCCTGCTGGAACGTCTGGCCGATATTGCGGTGCAGGCCTGGCAAAGCCGCAAGCCGGCAGGGGTAAGCTGGGCTCTGGGACATTCGCTGGTGGGCTTCAATCGCCGGGCGTACTATTTCGACGGTCGGGCAGTTATGTATGGCAATACAAACCAGGAGAATTTCTCCCACATCGAGGGCTACGAAGATCACGGACAGGGAATGCTGTTCTTCTGGGACAAAGACGAAAAGCTAACCGGGATCGTGATAAATGTGGCCTGTCCCGCCCAGGAGACCGAGCAACTGCTCAAGGTCTCCGCCGACTTCTGGCACGAAGTCCGGCAAGAAATCCGAGCAAGGTACGGCAAGGAAACATTTATCTTTCCGCAATGCGGCGCGGCAGGCGACCAGTCGCCGCATCTATTGTGGGCAAAACTGGCTGAAGACATCATGGGCCAAAGAAAAGGAATTTCACGACGCCAGGAAATCGCCCGCCGGATTGCCGATGCGGTTGATGAGGTGTTCCCGTACGCCAAATATTACGTCAAGAACAAAATCGTCTTTACCCATAAAAGCGCAAACATTAATTTGCCCACCAAGGAGCCGCCCGATTTGCCGTTCTACACCGGCGACGCAGTCAAACCGGCTGAGGTCCACGTGATCCGGCTGGGGGACGTGGGTCTGGCTACTAACCCATTCGAATTGTACCTGGACTACGGCATCCGAATGAAAGCCCGCAGTAAGGCGGTACTGACGTTTATCGTACAGCTCTGTTGCCAGCATTCCGGGTATCTACCCAGCGAAAGGGCAATCCAGGGCGGCGGCTACAGCGCGGACAAGTACATCGTCGGGCCGCATGGTGGACAGGTGCTCGTCAACGAGATAGTTTTGCTAATCAACGCTATGTGGGATTAGCCCCGACTTGTCGGGGATCCGCCGCTGTACGGTTCGACTGAGCTCGCCCCCTGCTTTCGCAGGGGCAAGCTTGCCCCCGCGCAGGCGGGGGTCCGGCGACGGCTAAACAGTGCCGGCAAAACAAAAAGGCCGCCCCTGCTTCCGCGGGGACAGCCTTTTTTTGTTGCGGATCCCGGCGCGCCTGGACTGGCCTTAGAATTTGTACTTCAACCCGAAGGTCGACCAGAACTCGTCATTGTCGTTGACGGACTTATCCATGCTTATCTGGTAATAGAGCCCCGGAGTGAACGTGAGATTCTTGTCGAGGTCAATATCTGTGGAGACACCGAATACAGCATTTGACCAATCGTGGTCCACATCCTGGCCAGCCGGCCCGACGCCATCATTGTACACCAATTCCGTGTGCAGATTCAGGACATGTTCCGGTATTTCAGGTACCAGACCCTTTACAGGCAAACCATAATCAAGCATGAAAATGTGTGCAAAACCGGAAGCTGTTCCACCAAATCCAGGCGCCGGAACCAAAGAAGACCTGGCTCCAGAATAGGAACCGCTTTCGGACGGCCACATCTTGACCAGAACATAGGTCGGAATCACGCCTGCGGGACAAATCTTGGGCCAGGAAAGGACGGCCTGTAGTTCCTGAAGAGCGGCATTGGGACCCTTCAGCATGGTTCCCTCTGTGGGGTGGTCTGGGTAGTTATAATAGACCCAACCGAGCCTGTAGTTAGTGGCGTAAGATTCCTCGCCAAACATCCTGTTCTGGTAGTACAGAGTGTAGTCCCACCGCTCGCTGTTTTCGTATCCAGACGAGTTAGCCCTATGACCCATGGCGCTTATTCCAAAGCCTGTACCAAACAAGCTCAGGTCAACAGCCGGCTGGATAGCACTTTTGGAACCGTAGACAGTAAAGCCTCGCCAAACATACTTAGTTTGATAGGTTACATCGATCGACCCGTGCAGGTCACCTTCCTGGGCTTGCGCTACGCCAGTGGCCAAGCCACCAGTTGCCGCTAACAACACTACAGCAGTCAATAAAACTCCTTGCTTCATAACAGTTTCTCCTTAAAAATGTGTCACCATTTCTTAAACCCTGCCACCTGGTGGCAGGGCTAACCGGTTAACCCCGCCATCACCATGGCGGGGTTGTTCTTTTCGCCTCCAGTCTCTACTTTAGGCAGGCACTTTCGGCAGGTCCGCCAGCGCCTCCTTTATCTTGGCCTCGGGATATTCGTAATCCTCTAACTTGCCACTAAAATAAGCATCATAAGCCGCCATGTCAACATGTCCGTGGCCGCTGTGAGCAATAAGTATGATTTTTGACTCCCCGGACTCCCTGCACTTAAGGGCTTCGTCTATCGCTACTTTGATACAATGGTTTGTCTCCGGAGCACTGATAATGCCCTCAGCGCGGGCAAAGGTTACACCGGCTTTAAAGGTGGCAATCTGGTGCACAGCTCTGGCCTCGACCAGCCCGAGCCTGTGTAGATGGCATATTATCGGAGCCATGCCGTGATAGCGCAGGCCGCCCGCATGAACCGGCGGCGGAATAAAACCATGTCCAAGAGTATACATCTTGATCAACGGCGTCAGCTTGGCTTCATCGCCGAAGTCATAGGCGTAAGGACCTTTGGTTACCGTGGGACAGCTTTCCGGCTCAACGTTGATAATGCGAAGATCCGGCTTTGTCCCGTCAATTTTATCCCTTATGAATGGCAGAAACATGCCGGCAAAATTCGACCCGCCGCCGATACAGCCCACGATAATGTCGGGGTAGACGCCCGCCATTTCCATCTGCTCTTTTGCCTCCAGGCCGACGACCGTCTGATGCAGCAACACGTGGTTGAGCACGCTGCCCAAAGAGTAGTGGGTATCATCGCGAGAGACCGCGTCCTCCACCGCCTCGCTGATAGCCATGCCCAAGCTTCCGGGACAATTGGGGTCTCTTGCCAGTATCTCTCGGCCTACTTTAGTATCGCGGCTGGGGCTGGGCACGCACTTTGCGCCCCAGGTCTGCATCATTATGCGGCGATACGGCTTCTGGTGATAGCTCACCGCAACCATGTAGACCTTAATCTCAACGCCGAAGCACGCGCCCGCGAAGGCAAGGGCGCTTCCCCACTGTCCGGCTCCGGTCTCGGTAGCAATGCGCTTGATGCCCTCTTTTTTATTGTAGTAGACCTGAGCCACAGCGGTATTGGGCTTGTGACTGCCCGGCGGACTCGTCCCCTCATATTTGTAGAAAATCTTAGCCGGTGTATCCAGAGCCTTCTCCAATCTGTACGCGCGAAATAGATTTGTCGGCCTCCATAGACGATAGATGTCACGAACCTCATCTGGGATGTCGATCCAGCGCTGCGTGCTCACCTCCTGCTTGATTAGTTCCATAGGAAATAGAGGAGCCAGGTCCTGTGGCCCTATCGGCTTGCCGGTGCCGGGGTGCAAGACAGGCGGCAGAGGCTGCGGCAAATCCGCCTGGATGTTGTACCATTGAGTGGGTATCCTGCTCTCGTCTAAAGTAAATTTTGTTCGCTCAGCCATTTTGCTCTCCTTAAGTCAATCTAATGTACCTCTTGGCGCCCCCTAATCGACGCTGCGTCTATCTAACCCAATGGCACACACCTGTCAAGCAAATTTAGCCAGAATTTCCGCTTAAAAAACTATTGCTGCGTAGCCGACACTATCAAGGCTGATCGTTCCCATTTCTCGAAGCATCACATCACTACTATTTGTATGCGCAAGCAAGAGCCCCTCGGTTTTGCCGAGTTGTTTCGCTGCCGCGATCGCTGCCGCTGCTGCGCCGGGTCCACAGGCGTTGCAATTCTCCGCAGCACTGGCCAGCAATTCTCGCGGCTGAAGCTTCAAAGCTAAATCAATAAACCGCTGATCATTGACCGTGCCGGCCCAGGCCAAAGCCTCGCTGCCTGTCCCCATCGGCACAAAGCCGTAACGCGGGCCGTAATGAGTCAAATCGGTCGAGCCGATGCAAACAATTTTTTTGCTGTGCTCTCGACCGATAATGTCACCAACCTCTGTGCCCAGTGACACCGCCTGCTCTGTCGGCGGGACAATGATGGGCAGTATTTTTGCACCGGCAAAGAGATATTGTATGAATGGGACCTGCACCTCGATACTGTGCTCGGAACCGTGAGCACCGCGGTCACTTACGGCCGCGCCAGTGCTCAGCACGGCTTCAGCCAACTCCTCATCAACTCCAACTTCGCCGAGCGGTGTCATCCAACTGCCTTTGTCATAAAGAGCCGACGATTCTCCGAAGTAGCCGTGGGCGGCGCCAAATACTACAAAAGTATCCACTTTTTTATGTCGCTTTTTTATAGCTGAGAAAACCAGCGCCGCTAGGTCCCCGCTGAACGTCCAGCCGGCGTGCGGAACAATGCCAGCTACTATCGTTTCAGGCAGCGATTCCCCCCGCTGCTGGATTCCGCCAGGAAGACGCGGGGCCTGCAGGCACTGCTTGATTTGGTCTATACAGGCACTGTGCTGGACGGGATAAAACTGACCGGCGACGACTGGTTTCCGCGCTTGCATTTACGCCACCTATCACTTGGGTCCCCGCGAAGCGGGAAACCCTTGCATTCGTGGCGTTAAGCCACTATTATTAGCAGATATTCCAACGGCGCAGAACATTGTAAGCGTTTATGAAGAAAAAACAAATGCTATCTGGAAAAAACGAGACACGAGGCACGAGCGACGAGGCACGAATTTGCCCCGTAGCGGTGATAGCAGGCTCGGATAGCGATTTAGAGGTGATGCAAGGCTGTATTGACACGCTTTTGGACTTCGGCATAAAGCCAGTGGTGCGGATTATTTCAGCCCACCGGACGCCGCAAATTGCCGCCGAATTTGCTGAAAACGCCGCCAAGAACGGCATAAAGGTTATTATTGCCGCCGCTGGCATGGCTGCCCACCTGGCAGGCGCACTGGCGGCACGCACCTGCCTGCCGGTTATTGGAGTGCCCTTAATCTCCGCCGGCGGATTAGAAGGAATTGATGCCCTGTTGAGTACGATACAAATGCCGCCTGGCGTGCCGGTAGCAACGATGGCTATCGGAACAGCAGGCGCCAAAAATGCCGCCCTGTTCGCGGTACAAATCCTGGCCCTGACAGATAAAAACCTGGCCAAAAAACTCGTGCAGTTCAAGAAAACTCAGCAGCAAAAGGCTTGTTCGACACAGATTAACACAGATTAGCACGGCGAGAAAATTACCAGTCCCGATCAGGGATGGCCGAGCCATTACAAAACAGTGCGAATCCGTGTAAATCCGCCGTACGTCTGGCGGATAAATCCGCGTCTAAAAAAACGTGATCGAAAAGGATTTAGCCTTGCCCTAATTCTATCAACCCAGATTAACACGATTTAAAACTGGAATTATCCGGAATTTAATAAAACTGGCATATTTTGGTTATTTTCCCGAGGTGATGTTCATTTTTGCAGTAAAACGTGGCTTCGCAGGTCATTTTGTAGAGTTTGGGCAAAATAGGCAAGAAAAATGGGTTAAAAAAGCATCAAAAATGCGCAGGAAATAACAGGAAATCTGCAAAAACGCACGCGTTTTGACGAGAAATTGACAAAAACTTATCACTTTTTTCAAATTAACATTTTGTTAAATTGGGAGGTATAGGGAATTATCTGCTTGGGGTTTGGGCACGGATTGCACAGCCAGATATAGCCACGAAAAAGCACAAAAGTTTTTGACACTGATTTACACAGATTGACACTGATTTTTATTTGCCACAGACGCCGTCCTGAGCAGAGTCGAAGGAGCGGCACAGATAAGCTATGAAACCGGAGCCTCCCGGTTAGGTTATAATACAGGCTCGTT
>CAZMLE010000096.1:0-12262 GCA_964567045.1 uncultured Pirellulales bacterium
ATGTCGCTTCTGGTTCCAAGAAGCAAATTCTGAGTGAACCATACTGCTTCTTCACAAAGCTGCTCGTTATCAGGATAGTGAAGCTCCTCACGGTATCTGGCCAGCCTCTCTTTGGAAAAACCTCTTTTGAAATTCTTGGAATTCAAAGCAGCTTCAATCAAGCCATCTCTGTATTGGGGACCGTATCCGCCGGAGCAGGGAATGCCTTCCGCTTCCAGGGCGGCGAGAAATCTGCTTCTCGGCAGGTCGTTGAACTGCTCCTTTTTATACCGGAACGGATATAGATGGTATGCGGCTCTGGTTACGCCTTCATATAGTCTGTGCGGAACAATGCCCGGAATGTCTTTGATGCGCGAGGTCAAATAGCTGGCGTTCTCAGTACGCCTTACCGTATCTTTTTCGAGGCGCTGCATCTGGGAAAGGAGTATCGCCGCCTGGTATTCCGTCATTCTGCGATTGGTGCCTACGATGGGGTAGCCGCTGGTAGCTTTTACACTGCCGTATGGTCTGCCGCAGTTGTGGTAAGAGAAGCATCGGTCCATTATTTGGTCATCGTTTCCAATGACTGCACCACCTTCGCCGCAGGCCAAGTGTTTGGAGTTCTGGAAGCTGAAGCAGCCTAAGTCTCCCAGCGTGCCGACCTTTTTGCCCCTCCATTCAGCCAGCCACGCCTGACAGGCGTCCTCGATGACTTTAAGGTTGTGCTTCTTGGCAATGGCATTGATCTTATCCATATTTGCCGGCAGACCCAAAATATGGACTGGAAGAATCGCCGCCGTATTTTCGTTGATTCTTTCTTCTATTTTGTCCGGGTTTATCTGAAAGGTTTCAGGGTCGGTATCTGCAAAAACCGGCAGGGCGCAGGAGTTAATAACCACATTATAAGTGGCAATAAATGTGTAAGGAGAGACGATGACTTCGTCTCCTACGCCAATATCAAGCACGTGCAGAGCGGTAAGGAGAGCATTGGTGCCGTTTACCGTGCAGACGCAGCGCTTCGCCCCCATTAATTGGGCGTACTTCTCTTCAAATTCAGAGACGGTTTTGCCGCTGCCCCTCCACCAATTGCCGCTGCGCAGTATGGATAAGACACGCTCCTCAGCAGCTCTGTCCCAGACCGGCCAACTCGGGAATGGTCTGGCTCTGACAGGCTTACCGCCGAGGATCGCCGGTTTACCTGCTTTCTTGCTTATGTTTGCACGGGCAGGAATTGCTCCTGAAACTACGGCAGCGATAGTACTGCTCGATGCAGTAGCCAGGAACTCTCGTCGGGTTAAATTGTTTTTGTTCATTTCTAACTCCCTTCATCTGGCAAGAGATTTATGAATTAATTTGAACTTCATTCACCTAACCGATGGCATTATAATACCATATAGACCGCTCAAAAGAAAGATATTAAGGAGATTATGATGCACGTACAGTCCAGGCACGTGGGGATACGGGTACAGAGGCACTTAGCCACTTTGTTACTTTGTGCCTTTGGCACTTTCGTTCTTCCGCAGGCGGGTTCCCACGCGGCGGTGTCCCAGACGCAGGCAACGTGGAAGGCGGGACTGGCCAGGGTAGTAGTCACTCCGGAGCAGTCAATGTGGATGGCAGGGTACGCAGCGCGGACGAAACCCTCGGAGGGAAAGGTCCATGATCTGTACGCTAAAGCGCTTGTCCTGGAAGACATCGAGGGCACTCGTCTGGTTATTGTTACCGCGGACCTGATCGGCTTCCCGCGGGAGTTTCGAGACCAGGTGGAAACGGAACTCAGCCGGCGATTTGCGCTTCGCCCGCAGGGCCTGCTGCTCAATGCCTCTCACACGCATAGCGGGCCGGAGTTAAGGACCTGGAGGGCCACGCAAACATCCGATCTGCCGCCGGAGCAAATCGAACTGAGTAAGCAATACAGTGACGAGTTGCGAGGCAAGCTCATCGAGCTTGTAGGTCGCGCCATAGAAGACCTCGCCCCGGCGCAACTATCCTATATGCACGCGCGAGCGGGCTTCGCTATGAACCGGCGATTGGAGACCGAGCGCGGCTACACCATCGCCCCCAATGCCGATGGTCCCGTGGATCACGACGTTCCTGTCCTGCGAGTTGACGACCCCAATGGGCAGTTGCGGGCGCTTTTATTCGGCTACGCATGCCACAACACGACTCTGGACTTCTACGAGTTCTGCGGCGATTACGCCGGCTTTGCTCAACAGTATTTGGAGGAGGCGCATCCGGGTGTGGCGGCGATGTTCATGATTGGGTGCGGCGGCGACCAAAACCCATCCCCACGGCGCACCCTTGAATGGGCCAAGCAGCATGGGCGAGCCTTAGCTAACGGCGTCGAGGCGGCCCTGCTGGCACGGCCGCGTCCCTTGCGGGGCCCGCTACGCCTTGCCCTGGAAGAGGTGACCCTGGAGCTGGCTGAACCGCCCAGCCGCGACCACCTCCGCCAACAAGCGCAATCTGCTGACAAGTATGAACGCCGGCATGCCGAGGATATGCTCCGAGAGCTGGAAGAAAAGGGCGGGATTCGCACGACATATCCGTATCTGGTGCAAGTCGCTCAATTCGGCGATGACTTGACGATGATAGGGTTAGCCGGTGAAGTGGTCGTGGACTATTCGCTTCGTTTGAAGGCGGAACTAGCCCGCCATACGTCTGGCGGGCTGGCCGGCCCAGCCGTCTGGGTGGCTGGGTACTGTAACGATGTGTTTGGCTATGTGCCTTCAGAGCGAGTGCTCCGGGAAGGCGGCTACGAGGCTCGCGGAGCGATCCTATACTACGGCACTACGGCGACGCCATTCGCGCCGTCCGTCGAGGAGCACATCGTGGGTAAAGTACACGAGCTGGTTGGACTCGGCAGTAGGCCGAGCTCCAGGCCGCAGGGACTCGTCGCAAGGGCCCACAATTCCGGCTTCGCACAGGCACATGATTCCTATAACGGGATGGGTACCGGCGGCGACGGCAAGATTTATTACGCCCTGTCGTCCGAGTCCTATGAAGTTGGCGCACAGATGTTCTGCTACGATCCGGCTACCGACAAAATTGAGCATCTTGGCGATATCACAGAAGCGTGCGGCGAAAAAGACTCCCGGACGATTGTGCAGGGCAAGGTTCATGTGAACTTTGTGGAGCGCGACGGCAGGCTCTATTTTGCGACACACGTCGGCTATTACAGCATCATCGAGGGGATGGAAAAGATTGGCATACCGCCGCAGGGCTATAAGCCCTACCCGGGCGGTCATTTTCTGGCCTTCGACATGGCGACCCGCAAGTTCGAGGACTTAGCCAAGGCCCCGCACGGCGAGGGCATTCTCTCCATGACCATGGACACTCGCCGCGGTCGTCTCTACGGCCTGACCTGGCCGACCGGCTTTTTTCTCCGCTATGACCTCGCCGCGAAGGAGCTGAAGGACCTTGGGCCGATCTCACGGCAAGGCGAAAACGGCAAGGGCGAGAACTACCGCACTCTCTGCCGCTCCCTCGTAGTCGACCCAGGCGACGGCTCATGCTATTTCACGACCGGTGACGGTGATATCCTTCGTTATAGATATGACCGCGACTGCATCGAGGCCGTTCCAGGCGACGATATGAGGAAGGACTACTTCGGCCTCTATGATCCGACCTCGCCCGGCCACATGGGGTATAATTGGAGGCAGACCCTATGGTGTGAGCCGGAAAAAGTCGTCTACGGCGTGCATGGGAATTCCGGCTATCTTTTCCGCTTCGATCCCCGGACCCCCCAAGTGGAAGTTCTTGATCGGATGACTTCTTTGCCTTCCAAGCGAAGCGGAATGTTTGACCAGTTCAGCTACGGCTATCTGGGCTTTGCCCTGGGCCCGGATGGACGAACCATCCATTATCTGACCGGCGGACCCGTGTATGTCGAGGGCAGAAGAGTTGCGGGCAAAAGCAAGACCGCGATGGGCGAGTCAAAAGGGATTGAAAACCTCCACCTTGTCACATACGACATTTCATCCGCCCAACGTATGGCGGATAAAGCCGCTAAGTACACTGACCATGGCCCGATCTTTTTTGAAAATGGCCAGAGGCCGGCATACGTCAACTCGATTGCTGTCGGAAAGGACGGCACTGTTTACACCCTCTCGAGGATCACCGAAGCCCGTCCCGAGCCAGGCCGAGGGAACAGCCATACTCGAGCCGACCTGATCAGCATTCAGGGGCCGTTCCGAAGCAATTAGGGTTTTGGTTTGATTTGGCTGATGAGGTCCAACGCCTCTTTTATCATAATTTCTCCAGAGCCTTTTGCCAGATTGGTTGCCGAGCCCGGCTCATATCCTCCTTCTTCATAGGCCCGTTCGTGGCAGACATAGCCGATTGCGTCATTGCTGAGCGAGACAACAAAAAGATTTTCCAAGCCCGCTCGTTTTTTGATTTCAAGACCTACTTCCACCAAAATCTCTCCAGAGAGTCCCAAAATATAAATATCGCCAAGTTTCAAGACTTGAATCTCAGTATTTACGTAGTCTGTGGTTTTACTGTTCTTTGCGGTCTTATCTTCTGACGGAGCTTTCTTTGTGGGAAGTTTAATCTCTTTTCTAATTGCCTTTAAGGTAACATCGCCAGAGGTAGAAACGAGCTGGAGTCTTCTTAAGGCCTCTGCACCGAGGGCCTTACCAATTTGCTGACAAGGCTTTAGCCCTCGCTTTATGGGAACTATATTGCCGGCTGTCCCCAACGCGAAAAGACAAGTTCCACCCTCGATCTTTTCCACAACCTGCGTGGCGTATGCGGGATAATCAGCCGATATTGAGGTACTCAAAGATGGATAAATGCAGACAGGATGACAGGCGAAATTGACGATTGAGCCGACAATTTGGCCGTTTGTATCTTCAACCCTGAGCACCCAAACCTCAGGATCAATAGGACCAAAAACCAATTCGCGCTCATCGGGCGGAAGCGTAAATGCCATTTTCACGGAACCGCCTTTGGTTTTTGCCCTTCGATTGTAGACAATTTCTGGAATCTGGCCTTTTGCCGCACCGATTCTTACTGCCGCCATTTTCTTATGAGCGATAAGCACTGAACTTGCGATCTTTTTTATCAGTGTCGCAAGATAGGATTGGTCGATCTGGGAGGCCGGGACCCGGCCTTCGCGTGGCACTTTTGATCTGGCGAAGACCTCCGGCCCGGAGTGAGTATGCGTGGCGCAGATAAGGACATTTTGTTCCGGGATGCCGAGCTTTTCTTTGATAATCTCTCGTACCGGATTGGTAATCTCTTCCAGAGGCGTATATAATAAGTCCACAGAGACAATTGCTAAAGTGGTGCTCCCATCATTAAGAACCAGCGCTTTGGCATAAAGCTCATCGAGAATATCGTCGCTCGGCTTACCATACGAGCCGATCAGCGGAATCCCCAATGGAGGGGTGATATTTACCTTCGCACAGCCTCCTTTGAGCACACTGTTCCTTACCGCCGAGGCCGCAGAGAGCGCTGAGATTTTTGTTTTTATTTTGCCCTCTGCGACCTCAGCGTTCTCTGCGGTCAATACGCCTTGACCGGCAGGGCAGAAGATATGGAGGATTAATAAAACAAGCCAAACGGACATCATTGATTTCGTACCAATGTATTTTCCCGTGACTGATACTCGTATACGGTTACGCCAGGGTATTCTACACAGCCCATGCTGTTCTGTCAGTTCTCTTTGCTTTGAAAATTGAGATTTTTGAGATTCGATATTGTCTCGGATTTAGGATTTAGTGCTTCGGATTTCTTAAATAATACATGACAAACAAACTGGATTGTGGTAATCTAAACCTCACGGATGCCGAACGAGGCACTTCTGACGCATCTGTTGGCAGAGACCTATGCGAGATACGAAAGGACCTCAATGAAAGGGAGAAATAAGTATGGTGTCCCCGGGTTTCATTTTTGTGAAATAGTCACCCGCAGAAATGCCGATATTAGCTATTTGCGTAGGTTCTCACGTATGGTATAATTGCTCTTGTCAGAATCGGGAACAGTATGTATATTGCCAACAGGTAAGTATCCGAGGCCTGTGATTGTTGGAGAAGCATCCATGAAAACACGTTTTTTTGCGGATTTCGATCCCAATCGGGAAGAAAACAAGGTTTTTGTTAGGGACTTGCGAGACCTTCTGAGGCTTTCCCCAGAAAATAGAGGGCATTTCTACAAAGCGATACTGGATTCAACCAGGACTTTTGATCCAATGCAGGATGAGGAAATCCTTCAAAGGTTGACCCAAGACACGAAGCAGGTTCGTCCTCATGTAGACTGCGCATTTCGTGCACTTAGGTTTTTGGCGAAGCAGTTGACTAGGGACGAATTTCAAATGGATAGCCCTGATGACCTTGCTGAAGACCTGAGAGACCTGGCTGTTATCCAAGCAGACGAAGCAAAGGCAGTCGCCCAGGTAATCGCTCATGCAAAGAGTGAGTTATTCCCCGAGTACAGCAAGATTGCACTAGCCCGGGCATATTCCGGCGGTGTGCTTCCCTCACTGCGGTCTATCGGGACTACGGTGGAGTTGCGCCCAGTAATCGAACCTTACTTTAGACTCGGAATGCGTCCGGAGGAGTACAAGCCAAAAATAGTCGACCAAGTACCTGTGATCTCAGTACATCTTACGGTGGACTCTGGCCCGGCCAAAGAGTTCGTTTTCCAGACATCGCCCGATGAATTGGA
The DNA here is from genome assembly GCA_964567045.1 of uncultured Pirellulales bacterium. Taxonomy (GTDB): domain Bacteria; phylum Planctomycetota; class Phycisphaerae; order Sedimentisphaerales; family Anaerobacaceae; genus JAFNGF01. The sequence goes on from CAZMLE010000096.1 coordinate 6,652, forward strand.
GGCGATTGTACGACGACTCCAAGGTACGCTGATGGATCTACACCTCCTTGAAAAGCGATTCCCTGCTCCGGAAGACAAGAAGAAGGCTAAGAAGAGACGCAAGGTGCCTAAGCGCACTCGGTGATGCAATGCCTGTTCTAAGAGAACCAAACCAAACGACGTATTCAGGAAAAGCAATAGCTCAACGGTATTTCGCGCTTGGCTATGGTTACGGTTTGGCGCACGCAGCCAAGATGCTAGGCCTCGAGTTTGCCCAGAAAACTAAGTGTACTGATGTATTGACGAATTGGCCGAAGGCGGAAAGTATGCTTAAGGAGCGCGGCGAAGAGCAACAGGTGGAGAACTACCTTGAACGCGAGTTTCCTCCTTCATTTTCGGTCGGGCCTTCAAGAGTCATCAAAAGAATAGCTATGCCAAGGCCACACTTGCAACTGGCGAGTAGCAAGCACGATCTCAGGAATCTGGAAGAGCGCATTCTAGCGAGTCCGATGTCATTTTCTGTGGTCCTAGCCAGCGGCCCAGTGGTCGTCAAGGCAGCAATCGAGGACTCTGGGTTCTTGGAGGAAGCCCGCAGACAGGGCTCGACGCTACCGAAAGACCTTCTTCAAATATGTACCCATGTTGGTATCGAGCCGGGACCTGAGCAGTTCGTTGCATGCGTGGCATTCTATGTCTTTGGAGCTGTCAAGTTCCGCGAATCCTTGAGCTACCTTCTGTCCTACACGGCGCGGCATGAAAGAGAGCTCCCGACGGGCTGGGCATCCCATTTCGCGACCCATGCGCTCAAGATATTGACCGAGCAGGAAGACCGCGATGATAGGTATTTCTTTTATGATACTGGCCGTCGGCAAGACGCAATCAATAGAGCGTTGAGGTACATCTATGGGTAGAAACAGAATGTCATACTATCTCAATTGCACTCTTCATGCGGTGTCTGGTCGGAGCTAAGGTAATGTGCCATCTGCAAACAGGCAAAGGCCGGCCAATTCGGCACGTCCATACATCTGATGACGGGCATATCATCGAATCAAACAATCCCAAGGACATTTGCAACCCTATTTGCCAATATCGCGGTGACCCGAAGATCATTGGGGAGATGATTCGAGATTCGTCTCAACGGGAATTTCTGAAGTGGTCGAAGGTAGACGCCCATTTTAAGATGGTTAACCCACACACGCCTTGCTACAACTGTGTGGGAAAGGTGTTCGGCGCAAGAAACATGATAGTCGATGCCAGTTACGTCGTTAAGATCCTTGAGGATGACGAATACTATAGAGTTGATGGCAACGCGAGGATAGGAGATATCGTTATCTATCGACGTGAGGGAGCGATAATGCACGTTGGGTTCGTCCACAAAGTGAGCGAGGAGGGCGGCGCGCTCGTCGTCCAGTCCAAATGGGGTCTGGCAGCTGACTACCTACATGGGCCATACTCAGTATGGCCATTCTACGGTGAGCCAGAGGTCTGGCGAACTGATCTTCCTCTGTCCCAGAGAACGCGCAGTGTAACGGCGTCGTGATCTATGTGGTAGGCCGGGCAATTTGTTTTCCCATCCAGCTGATGTAAGGCAAACGGAGCCGCATGGGCACTCCCCGACGTCTCGGGATGCCCGTCCTACTTGACTGTCGAGACGTCTGCCTGCGGACGATAATTGCTTTCCGTTCGAGACCAGATCTCTCCGCTACGGCCCGACACGACCGGTCCTTCGGTCGAGATGACGACAAGTATAAAACATCCACAATCAAGAATCCTCCATTTCTCAGTACCTTCGTGGCCAACCTCAATCCGGGTAAATCAGCGTTCACCCCGTGAGACAGGCGCAGCCGGTATCTCACGGGGTAAATCCGTGCCTAATGTAAGAATTTCCTTTACGGCCAAGTCATTTCTGGGTATAATATGGCCTTAAATAATGGATTAGAATCACAATATAAGAAAGTTCATGGTTCATTGTTCGTAGCAAATCGTAAAGAGTAAATCGTAGATGGATCCCGGCAAGGCGGGTATCGCAAATCAGAAGGCTTTTCTCATGGCGGCTCCCAAATCCATGTTTCTCACCACGGAGAACGCAGAACCCGCAGAGAAAAAAGCGTGTAACTCATGGCACAGCAAAGAAATACAATCTCTATCTTCTCCGCGGTCTTGGCGATCTCTGCGGTTGATGCCAAATACAGGCTGGTCAGCGGAAAAACCGACGACCATTTTGAGTGTATTATGCAAAACAAAGCCAATTTCCGAAAAGACGGAATGTCTGTAAGCCCTTATAATACAAAGGTATATGAAAATGTCTGTGTCTCTAAGCTCGGCAAAAACAAAGCCAAACAAAGCCAATTTACATTTTTACCGCGGAGAACGCTGAGTACGCAGAGATGAAAAATATTTGTGTAAGTGATTGTTCAATAAAGAAATACGCTCTCTATCCTATTTCTCCGTGTTCTTTGCGAACTGGGCGGTTAATGAAAAACAAAGCCAATCAAAGCCAAAACGCCGGGCTCTGGCCGGAAGCTCGAAGCACTAAGCCCGAAATCCTAAACAGGCTTGCGGCTTCAACTACGTTCAGAAACCTGCCCTGAGTTCAGCCGAATGGGTGCGGAATGACAGGCCGGATAAAAGCACAATTCCGTGCCCGTGCCACTTTTTCCGCTAACATCAAGCAGGGCGGAAGGTTACAATGAAATTTTGTGCCTGATATCATGTTTGCAAAAAACGCCAAATGAAAGGGTCTGGAAATGAATACGAACGATTTAACCAGACGACAATTCATAGCAGCGGCGTCGGCAGGCTCTCTGGCCGCCGTTGCCTCAAGAACAATTCCGGCATACGGAAACATAACTAACAAAGCAAGTAAGCTGGCAATCCTGGGCGGCGAGCCGGTCAGAAAGAACAAGAGCTGGCCCAACTGGCCGTACTGGGATGAAAATGTCGTGGACTCGGTAGTCAAGACCACAAAGAGCAGGATATGGTGTAGAATCCAGTCCGAGTCGGGTACTGTCCCCACATTTGAAAAGAAGTTTGCCCAGTTGATGGGGACGAAATTCTGCGTTGCTACCGGCTCCGGCACGCAGGCATTGCACACTTGTGTGGAAGCGCTTGGAATTGGCCCCGGCGATGAAGTCATCACCTCACCCTATACCGATCCGGGAACTATCGCTTCCATTTTGTCGGCGAGGGCTCTGCCTGTTCTGGCTGATTTGGATCGGGAATCTTATCAACTTGATCCCGAAGACGTCGAGAGGAGAATCACCGAGAACACCAAAGCGATTATGCCCGTGCACATAATGGGCCAACCTTGCCAGATGGACAGGATCATAGAGATCGCCCAAAAGCACAATTTGAGGGTGATCGAAGATGCGGCGCAGGCACACCTGGCAGAGTATAAAGGTAAGAAGTTGGGAACCATTGGCGATGTTGGGTGTTTCAGCTTTCAGTCGAGCAAGACAATTGCCTGTGGAGAAGGCGGAGGAATAATCGGAAATGATGAAGAACTTATGGACAAATGTTATACCGTCCATAACCACGGGACATCGCGGCGAGGACGCACCGAAATAGCGGGACCTAAATACCGGATGAATGAGTTTGAAGCGGCTGTCTTACTTGGCCAGTTGCCTGGCGTGGAAGAGCGCTTCGCCCGACGCAACGAAAACGCTGCCTATCTGACCTCCAGGATCAAAAATGTTCCGGGCATCGTTCCCCAAAAACTGTACGAGGGCACAGCCAGTGGCTCTTTTTACATCTATGCCATGACGTATCGAAAAGAATACTTCAACGATGCGGATCGCAGCAAGTTTCTCAAGGCCCTCCGTGCCGAAGGTGTCAGTCTCGATGGATATATCGGGCAAGGATTACACAGGGAACCCTGGGTAGAGCACATATTGAACTCAAGGGTCTATCAGAAAATGTTTTCTAAAGAGAGACTGCAAAGGTACCGCCAGGAGAATAGGTGTCCCAACTGCGACCAGGTTTGTCAGGAGATGGTGATGATTTGGGCTTCAGGCCCTCTGCTGGGAAGCAAAGAGGATATGGATGATATCGCCAATGCCATCCTCAAAGTCTATGAGAGCAGAGATAAACTGATTTCGGTATAATAGGGGGAAAAACGTCCACAGTTTTCCTGGGAAGCGAATTGCTTAGATGTACAAGCTGCCGATGATAAATATTTTTGTGGTGCCGCCCCTGACGAGCGACGGGTCGGCGGAGCCTTAAAGCCCGTTGATAAGCGTGGTTAATCTTTGGCAGCGTGTTCGCGGAGGATGGAGGGGATTCGGTGGTGCCTATGAGTCAGGCACGGTTGCCTATACTATTCACGCCGCTAGAATGGTACAATTAATTGTAATGTGGCAACTTCAAGTAAATCCTTCGATAACAAGCAAGACGGAGTTTTCCGGGGGGATAGGGCATAGGATGGCCTTGTTCTCGTTATCGTCACCGTCAAGCGAAAAGGAGGAATCATCATGAAGATGCGTGTATTTGTGGGGCCGGTTCTGACCGTGGTGGCTGGCTGGGGTTCGTGGGTATTCACGCAGCAGGTGGCCCGAGAAGAACCGGCTGCCAAAGTGCTGCGGATTCGGCAGACGGAAGATTTCGTCATAAGCGGCAGGGGCGACGCGTCGGCCTGGAACAAGACCACTTGGGAGCCGCTTCACTTGCGCGCCGCCGACGGTCATGGGTACCAGACGCGGGTCAGGATGCTCTACTCTCGGACCGGATTGTACGTACTCATGGAGGCCGAGGATCGCACGGTCACTGCCACGATGAACGAGGACTTCCTCGACCTGTGGAAGGAAGACGTGTTTGAATTCTTCTTGTGGCCGGACGAGCGGTACCCGGTTTACTTCGAATACGAGATTTCGCCGCTGGGTTTCGAGCTGCCGATTCTCATCCCCAATTTCGGCGGTGAGTTTCTCGGCTGGCGGCCCTGGCACTACGAAGGGAAACGCAAGACCCAGAAGGCCACATCGGTCATGGGCGGTGTAAAGCAGTCGGGTGCCCGCGTGACGGGTTGGAAAGCCGAGGTGTTTGTTCCCCACGACTTGCTCAAACCCTTGCAAAAGGTTCCCCCACAGCCCGGAACGCGGTGGCGAGCCAACTTCTATCGCGTTGATTACGATGACGGCAAGAACACGAGCTGGGACTGGGCTCGGGTCGGATCCAGTTTTCACGAGTTTGACAAGTTCGGCACGCTCATTTTCGAGTAGAGCTGGGATTGCGGCAGACACAGGCCTTCGTTTACGAGCAACGCCTCCGCGTAGCCATGTCCAAGCCCACGGATTCGGCAGACTATTGCTGATGCATTGGGGTTAGAGCCGCCCTTGACGACGGACGGAGCGGGGAAGTTGAAGCCCGTGGCTCGCTGTTCGCAGCGGTCCTGTTGGCGATTGACAATCGCAGGCCGATTTGAAGGTGTGGTGCATGTACGAGTTGATCGGTGGTGAGAGGCGCGGCGCCATCGGCCTGCTTTGCGCCCGTATGTACCCGCTCAGCCGCTTTCAATTGGCACTCCGGCCGATGCAAAAGAGGTGCTTGAAGCCTCGCAGAAAGACCTGGCCGTTGCTGATCGCTGGCGAGGCATAGCATTGCTCGCCCAGCTCGTATTTCGCGATGCGCTCGAAGTCTG
>CAZMLE010000097.1:0-12242 GCA_964567045.1 uncultured Pirellulales bacterium
AGCTCTCTGGAGTGCCTCCAGAACCATAGGCCGACTCCCTGCTGCCGCGAATAATCCACCAGGTCTTTTATCTGGTCATCGCTCCACCTGGACCAGAAGCCCTCGATCACGTGATACTCGAAACCCAGTTGGCCGGCCAGGCGTGAGAATTCCTTCATATCCTCCAATGAGCTTCCGCCGCCGTCCAGGTAACGCCACACCGCCCGTCCCGGCTTAAGCCAGTCGGCGTTGATCCCCTCGGGGAAAAGATTCGGGTCCGGCGGCGGACAAAGATTATGAACCACATCGCAGTTCACCAGCGTATTTAGATCCGCTCCAATCATCACGGCCCTCCAGGGCGAGGTGATCGTTCCGGAAATGGCCGCCGGCTTGGACACACGCTCAATCTCGTCTTTATACCGCAGCCTGTATGGGTAGGAAACGTGATGCTTGTGACCGAGAACAAGGTTGAATCCGCGATTTCCATCGCACTGTAGCGCCATGCCGCTGTAGTTTACCAGCGCCGCCTCGGTAATCGAGGAGTAGCCGGCGCCGCCCGGCAGCTTGAACGTCATGGGCGGTGCGACCCACTGACCGGCCCGGATGTCGCCTACGTCATTCTTGTCGTGCACTCCTTCATAGTGACCCTCCAGGTCGTGATACCAGACGGTACTGCCGGCCGGAATGACGAATGTTGTGGCCTCGTCCGGCACTCTTACGCTCTCACCGCCAGGAATAATGTAGCGAAATGCAACGGCATCGTTGAATGACCGAGCATCCAGAGTGTAGCTGGTATTGCTTTTGCTATGCTTGAGGGAGATTCTTGCGCCGTTACAGTTATTAACAGCTTGGGAGTGTACGCCGCGCCAAGGGTAGGTCTCTTTCACCTTGTATTGCTCTACCCTGCCAAGCTCCAGCCCTTGCGTGAGATCGGCACCGTCCACACTGAACTGCACGCGCGATCTCTCAATCACCGCCTTGTTTTTGAACGTTACGGTATAGTCTAAGCGACCCTTATCCAGAAGAAATTTCAATTGTACGTTGCCATCCGGACTGAGAACCTGGACCTGGTCTGCAGCCAGATCCGCCCAGAGTGAGTTTGCCATGCCCAGGATTACCGAAAGAGCGGTAATTACAATGAAGAAGCTGGCTCTTTTACACATGATTTGGTTTCCAATATTGCTGCTTAATGTCCACGAATAGGTTGCCAGCCCGTCAGAGGCAGCTCTGAGAGAAAATCGGGCGCCGAACTTAGCGTATTGTACTTTATGACCATTTGGCCGGCAATCCACCAGCGGCGGTGCGGTATCCACGTCGGTCAAGCTGTCTTACCGGTCAACTGTCGGGCTTTTTTCTTTTTTTTGCATCTTTTCTGTGCTACACTGCTTGTGCCTATGAGCAAGCCGAATATACAAGCCTGTAATAACCTGGATTCCCCCCGCCGGTTTGCTTCGCCTGCCCCCGCGTCTCCCGACGCGAGTCGGGGCGGCGGGCAAACGCGAAGCAGCGGGGGCGATGACAAAAGAGGTGTAAAAGCTGTGCACAGATATGAGGTGGTAAATTTCAGCACCGGCCTGAACTTAGCGGGCAAAAGATTCCACTTTATCGGCGCAGGCGGTATCGGAATGAGTGGACTGGCGCGGCTACTAATCAAGAATAATGCCATTGTGACCGGCTCAGACCAAACCGCAACTGCCGTAACAGCCAAGCTGGTCCAGTTGGGGGCCGATATAAAGATCGGCCACAGCCCCGACAACCTCAACTCTGAAATGGATGCGGTCGTCATTTCGGCAGCCATAAAACCGGATAATCCCGAATTGAAACTGGCGCAGGCAAGGGGATGCAAAATCTATAAATACGCCCAGATGTTGGGCCAGCTAATGAACTGCTATAAGGGCATAGCGATAGCCGGCACTCACGGAAAGAGCACGACCAGCGGCTGGCTCAGCTACCTGCTAAGACAAGTGGGCATCGACGTGAACTTTATTGTCGGTGCCGAAGTCAGCCAATTGGGCAGCTCTTCCGGCGTGGGAGATAGTGAGTATTTCGTCGCCGAGGCCTGCGAATACGACCATAGCTTTTTGAACCTACGGCCTAAAATCGCCTGCATACTCAACATAGAAGAAGACCACCTGGACTACTATAAGGACGAAGATGAGATAGTGGGAGCATTTACTGAATTTGCCCTGGGCGTAAAACCGGACGGCGTGCTAATTGGGAATGGCCATGACAAAAATGTCGCAAAAATAGCTGGAAAAATTCTAAATTCCAAATTCGAAGTTCGAAGTTTTTTCACATTCGGGCTTGATGCAGGTTGTAATTTCTATGCTCAGCATCTCGTTCTGCATGACGGCCTTTATAGCTTTGACGTCTATCATAACGGCGAACTGCTGGGGCCAACCAGTATCTCGCTTCCGGGCAGGCACAACGTCGCCAATGCGCTGGCAGTGCTTGCTATGGCGGTCAATGTGGGCGTATCTTGCCAGCAGGTGCTTGCCAGACTTTCCAGCTTCACCGGGGTCGATCGCCGGCTGATGCTGAAGGGCCAGATCCGCCGGGTCACAGTCCTCGATGATTATGCTCACCACCCAACTGAGATAAAGGCGAGCCTTGAGGCGATACGCCAGAGGTATCAGCCTAAGCGGATTTGGTGCATTTTCCAGCCCCATCAATACAGCAGGACGAGATTTTTGCTTGATGATTTTGCCGAAAGTTTTAAGCTTGCCGACGTAACAATAGTGCCGGAGATTTACTTTGTCCGCGACTCGCAGCAGAGCAAAAAAGAAGTCAACGCCCAGATGCTGGTCGATAAGATGCGGGCTAACGGCACAGACGCCGTATTTATCGACGACTTCGGGGCAATTTGCGACTATCTGCAGGCAAATGTAGCCGCCGGCGATCTGGTGATTACGATGGGCGCAGGCGATATCTGGAAGGTAGCAGATGAATATATTCACCGGCTTAGAGGAAATAGTTGAAACTAATCATCCATTAGCTCAGCACACGTGGTACGGTTTGGGAGGGCCGGCCGACTATTTCATCAGGCCTAAGACCGTCGAGCAGCTTCAGGAATTAGCCCGCCGATGCAGCGAAAACCACTTACCAATTTACGTGCTGGGCTTTGGCTCCAATCTGCTAATCAGCGATGACGGCGTCAGAGCAGCAGTAGTAAAACTTGAAGCAGACCAGTTCACGCAGACACAATTCAAGGACGAAGAGCTTACCGCCTGGGCAGGTGCAGAATTGAGCAAGCTGGTTTTGACCTGCGTGCAGAAAGGGCTTTCAGGCATAGAGGCTCTAACAGGCATACCAGGCTCTGTCGGCGGAGCAGTCAGAATGAATGCGGGCGGCAACTTCGGAGATATCGGCGCCGCTGCAGAATCTGTCACGCTGATGGATAGTCACGGCAACATTTTTGACAAGAAAAAACCCGAGCTGATATTTGACTATCGCAGCACCAACATCGCCGCCAAATTTATCTTGAACGCTGAGCTTAAACTGGCCAGCGCCGACCCCGAGCAGATTATGCGAACGGTCAAGGAGATATGGATTCATAAAAAGAATAGCCAGCCTTTGAACACAAGAAATTGCGGCTGCATATTCAAGAACCCCCGAGGAGTTTCCGCCGGCGCTCTGATTGACAGGGCCGGCCTTAAAGGACTGCAGATTGGCGGAGCCACCGTGAGTGAAAAGCACGCGAATTTCATAGTCGCGGGCAAGGGCTGCAGAAGCCGTGATGTCACCAGGCTAATAGACGCCATAAGAGAAAGGGTCAGGGAACAGTTTGATGTCGAGCTGGAGCTGGAAATCGAGGTCTGGAAGTGATCTCGTCTCTCGTCCCCCTGCTTCCGCAGGGGCAAGCCTGTCCCCGCGAAACGGGGATGACTCGTTGCTCGGGGCCCAAAAGTCCTCGGAGAGCAAATTGAAAATAGAAAATAACAGATTAACAGTCGCTGTGCTTATGGGGGGTATTAGCGAAGAACGCGATATCAGTATTCAAAGCGGTACCTGCATCGCCCAGGCGCTGGAAGAGGCCGGACTAAATGTAGTAACTGCTGACATCCAGCCGAACAGACTGGATGTACTGGATAGTAGTGACCGCGACGTGTTTTTTCTTGCCCTGCACGGTAAATTCGGCGAAGACGGCCAGCTCCAGCAGCTTCTGGAAGGAAGAGGACTTATCTACACAGGCAGCAGCCCAAAGGCCAGCAGATTAGCGTTCGACAAGATGGCCAGCAAAAAAGTCTTTGCCCAGGCCGGGATTAACGTTCCGCCGGCAGTTGAATTCAGCCCCGGCGTTGGCATCAAGCAGCTTGAACAGCAGTTGCAGTCCCTGGGGGACAAATACGTGGTAAAACCGATAAGGCAGGGAAGCAGTGTCGGCATTAGCATTGTCACCGGCACTGGCCAAGCGGTCGCCGTCGCGCAAAAGACTTACATAGAATTCGGCGACTGTATGATTGAAAAATTCATTCCCGGCAGAGAAGTAACTGTCGGCATTTTAGAAGACCGGGCACTGCCGATTGTGGAGATAAGAAGTAAGACCGGCTTCTATGATTATCAGGCAAAATACATCGATGAGCGAACAGAGTATTTATTCGATACCATTGACGATGCCGCCGTTGCGGCAAAGATCAAAACGGCAGCGCTGGGTTGTTCTGCCGCCTTGGGCTGCCGACACTTTGCCAGAGTCGATCTCATCTTGGGCGAAGACGACATCCCGTATGCTCTGGAAGTTAACACTATTCCGGGATTTACAACCCACTCACTTCTTCCCAAAGCAGCGGCCAAAGCAGGACTTTCCATGAGCGAATTGTGCGTGAAAATCGTAGAGTTGGCTTATTCGTATGGCCGTCAGAAGAAAAAAAACAGAAAGTAAGACCGGCAGAATATCCTTTAAGGCAGGCTCCTTCAAAAAAGACAAAAAGCGTAGCGCTGATTCCAGCAGCGTGGGTCGCAGGAGCGTTCTCAAGGTATTAGCGGTGATTTCTGTCCTTGGGGCGGCCGGGGCTGGCCTGGTATTCTTAGATAAATATGTACACAAGGCGGTCTCTGCCAAAGTCACCGCTATTGAATTAGTTAGTCCGCCGGCCTGGCTTAACCAACCGCTCAAAGAGAAAATCTGTTCTGCTGCCGCCGCCGGTATCCAAGGTCGAAAACTTGATGAAAATACCGCCCGTTTGGTTCAAGCCAATCTCCAGCAGAAACTCGCTTGGCTGGTGAATGTCAGAGTGCAGGCGGCCCCAGATAGAATTCTTATTCACGCTGATTATCGAAAGCCGATTGCCCTGGTCAAAGTGGGTCTACGTAAATTCTACGTTGACGCCGAGCGGGTAGTGCTCGATTTTGTGCCGATGCCGAATCTGCCCATCGTGACTGTACGAGGTTTGTCGCCGATAATGAGCATACCGGCGGTCGGCCAAGTCTGGCAGCGTGACGACCTGGCTGAAACAATAGCCATATTGGTCCGGCTCGACCGAATGGATAAACTTGTCACGCCAGGCAAACCTCTGCTTGGCGAAATCGACAGCATCAATGTGGGTAACTTCAAGGGCCGACAAGACAAACGCTTCCCACACATTGTCCTGTATGCAAAGGATAGTACCGAGATCATCTGGGGCGCCGAGGTAGGTACATGGGCGCAGTATTTTGAGGCGAAGGACGAGGAGAAGCTGGCCAAGCTCTACAACTATTACAAGCAACGCGGCTCGCTGCTAAATGGCGCCAAATACATTAACCTGCGCGACCCGCAGGGCAGTATTTCTTTGCCGATCGACAGATATTAGCCCGGCGTTTAGCCCCCAAATCTTGACTGTCCTCAGACAAGCTTATTTGGGGGTTTTCCCTGCCCCCGAACGTCGTAGTCGGGGGTTATTGGGGATTGCCATTCCCGCGTGGGCACCCCCTGTCATTCCGTGCTTGACACGTAATCCATATTTATCACCGCAATTTATCGTAGAACCGCCGTAGGAGGATTGCGGGGTTGTCATTGCGAGGCCGAAGGCCGAAGCAATCTCTATGCAATGATGTGATCTATATCGAGAGCGGTGAGTTCGCCATCACCGTCGATGTCGCCGCCGTTTGCCCTGCGCAGCCCTTCTTGCCCGCCCCAGAATAGGGTCTGTGGGCGGGGGCTACATTCCTCGTCATTGCGAGCGCCGCGCAGCGACGCGAGGCAATCCAGATACTCACCCCGCCCCCAGCCACTTTCGATTTCTGATATTTCCTTGCTTGGAAAAAGATATGTCAGTCTGTATAATCCACCTGATGAGTAACGAGCCGGATACCTGTCGAAAGTACCTGCTCCCAAAGTTGGTTGACGCCTATTGGGATAACAAACCCCATTCATTCACCGAGCAAAGGAACCTTCAAAAAAAGAAGGCCGCCGCCCTGGTCGCTACGCTCGTCTACATCCGCAACGGCAGCAAGTTTATCGAACAATTCGAACAAAACAATACTTGTCCGCCTTCCGTCTGGCGGAAGCAATAATCAGGTTAATATTCTTTAGGATTGTCTGATGCCATTTAAAACACTTGGTCTTTCCGACCCGCTGGTGAAGGGCATTCTTGCCACCGGGTACACCGCTCCCACCGAAATTCAGTCCCAGGTCATTCCGGCTGCGATTGCCGGCAGAGATATTATAGGCTGCGCCCAGAGTGGCACAGGCAAAACCGCCGCTTTTGTTCTCCCCATTTTGAACCGGCTCTCCCACGAACCGTCGACCAAAAGGCGAGTTGTCAGATCGCTTATCCTTACCCCAACTCGCGAGCTGGCGCTGCAAATTGAAAAGTTCATACTCCGCTATGGCCGATTTCTGCATTTGCGAACGCTGACCGTTTATGGCGGCGTGAATATCAAAGGGCAGTTTACCGCGCTTCGTAATGGCGTTGACATTGTTGTTGCAACACCAGGACGGCTCCTCGATCACATGCAGCGACGCACCATCGACCTGACATCGATTGAAGTGCTCGTCCTCGATGAAGCCGACCGGATGTTCGATATGGGTTTCATTATGGACGTGCAAAAAATCATCGCCGCTTTGCCCAAAAAACGCCAGACTATGCTCTTTTCAGCCACGATATCGCCGGAAGTAAGAGCACTCACCGCAAGCGTTCAGAAATCCCCCATCATGTTCCAGATTGGCCAACAGCACATTCCCATCGAAACAATTACACAAAATATCTATCTTGTCCCCAAGGAGCAGAAAATTGACCTTCTGTTGCACCTGCTCCGGGGCGGGCAGATGTTCACCGTGCTGGTCTTCTCACGCACAAAGCGGGGAGCGGATAAGATTAACCGGCGACTTGAACAAGCCGGCCTTGTATCGGTGGCCATACATTCAGGCCGCAACCAGGCACAGCGAGAGCGAGCAATGGATGGCTTCAAAGCGGGAAAATACCAAATCATGGTTGCAACCGATATCGCCGGTCGCGGCATCGATGTTACGGGTATTTCACATGTCATCAATTTCGATGTCCCAGCCATTCCCGAAGACTATATTCATCGCATTGGCCGTACCGGCCGGGCTGAAGCCACAGGAGACGCGATTACCTTTGTCGCCCATGATGAGCACAGGCAGCTTCGGCTGATTGAAAAATTCATCGGATGCCAATTTACTCCCGTGGAATGTCCCGGCTTTACCTATACCAAACATGATACGCCAAAACCCCTATTAGGATTGCACAGAGGCAGGTTTTCAACTGCCGGCAAAAGGTCGCGTTTTGCTTCTCGGCGCCGCCGACCACGACCGAGACGTTAATCACACAATCCGTAGAACGCAGGGCGAAGAAGGGTCATTGCGAGCGCAGCAAAGCAATCTCAATGAAATTCGCCATCCGCACTTGTCCACCTGTGGCGGAATTCAAAACCTGCCCTGTTCTCCTTTCGCCAGTTCATATATTCCGTGCCCGCTGTCGCGCAGTTTGCCCTGCCGGCACAATTCCTCCCACACCTCGCGAGAAAACTGGCTGGGTGGCCGTATCGCAAAAACGCCCGTATGCCCGCCCGAAAGCGCCCCGCGTCCAAGGTGCGAATCGTCATCCAGCGCAGTGAGTTTGAGCCGCTTCTTGAACGCCTTCATCGCGCTCCTGAGCACCGCCGGCGTTATGCCCCCACCTTGTCCTTGTTGTTCCTGTTCTGTCATAATCTGCCTCCGTATTTACCCTAAAATCCAAAATCTTGCCCGCCTACCTCGTCATTTTCGCTTCCAACCACCCAATAATCAATCATCAATAATCCATAATCAATGAAAATGCCCGTCGCCGTTTGTGTGGGTCCCAGTTCCTTGAGGTTATTATAATAAGAGATTGCTTGACAAAGCCCAATAATGTGGTATAAATAGATTAGAAAATCTTTAGGCCGCAGACGAAGACAATTAATCTTTACGGCTTTTTTGTTTGGTGATTTACCTATAGGAGTAACGATGGGAAAAATGCTAAAAACTTCGGCTGAGGGCAGGAAATGCACGTTTCCGCACTGCACGCATATCTTAAGTATCTATAACCATGAGACTTACTGTCATATACATCTGGACCAGGTGCCTCAGGGGCAAAAACCTAAGATTTCACCTCATCCTAAGGGATAAACCGATACTATGTAGTACCTTTTCGCTCTCTCAATACTTCAAGTATACTCATGATTCTTGGCCCCAACTCAGCTCCTTCGAAAGGCTTTGGGATATAGTCATCGGCACCGTTGGCAAGCGCTGTTTCTACGTCATCCATCATGTTTTTAGCTGTTAACATGAGTACAATTATGTCCTTTGTCTTTTCATCCTGTCTAAGCTTGGAGAGAACTTTCAACCCATTCATTTTAGGCATTACCCAATCCAACAGAATCACATCGGGCTTTTTCTCCATGGCTATCTTTAGCCCTGCTTGCCCATTAGCTGCCGAATACACATTAAACCCATCCAATTTCAACTCATATTCCAATATTGTCCTAATATCTTTTTCATCGTCAATTATTAGAACGGTAATGTTCCTATTCACCAGTCCAACTCCTTTTTAGCTTTTTTTGACTTATGCTTTTGCAGCAAGAACAGACAGAAGCTCTTCAATTACAGCTATTAACCTTAAAATGTCGTCTGATTTGTCAAACCATTGGTAGCCGGCTACAATACGGTCGCCCTCAGTATCCTCTCGCGGCAGCCAAATCCGGCATCTTCACTTATCTTCTTCCACTTCTTCTGATTGAAATTATCCTTGGATAATCTTTCTTGTTCAATAAGCGCAATTTGGAAAATATGCAATCAAAACCAGCAGGGAATACGCTTATGAGGTCGTCACATTACATAGAAGCCCGTTTATTTGAGCCAGTAATTCTTCTGTATCAAAGGGTTTCGCCAAAGTGATATTGCTGCCAATCATGTGGTTTTCTTGATGTTCCTCTTCTTTTGAGAGTAGAACGGTTAAGAATATCACGGGAATACTTCTGGTTAAGGGATGCTCCCTCAACTTTGCCGCCACTTCCCCGCCGTCCATCCCCGGCATTACTATATCAAGTATAATAATGTCAGGGTGTTGCGATTTTGCTAAAGCTATAGCGTTCGTGCCATTAGTTGTGGTAATAACGGAGTATCCCTCAGCTGTTAATCTTTTCTCAAGCATGAACAGCACATCTTTTTCATCATCGACAACTAATATTTTCTTCATAAATTTGCTCCTTGAGCTAAAATCTCTTCAACCTTGCCCGTTAACTCTTCCGGCTCAAATGGCTTGACTATGTAGTCGTCAGCCCCAATCTTTTTGATTTTCTCAGCGGTCATAGCACCACTACCACTGGCAGTGAACAAAATAATCGGTATGTGTTTTAACGTTTTGTCGTTTTTAATTTGTTCACAAACTTCAGCCCCATTCATAAACGGCATGACTAAGTCAAGCAGCACCAAATCGGGATTTTCACTGCGCATTGTATCAAGTGCTTCTTTCCCATCAACCGCCGTTAGAACATTGTAACCGAGTTTCTTTAGCCCAATCGATGTAACCTTGAGAATATCGGGCTCATCATCAACAATGACAATTTTTTTCTTCGTACCAGCTTAATTATTAACTTTTATGACCTTTTGTCTCAGGTAACTCTCAGAAGTTCTTAAACATTCATACCTTTTGTGTGTACCACGCTAAGTACTTCTTCGACAGTAGTGAGGCCCTGTAATATTTTACTGATTCCATTCTCAAATAATCCGCAGTAACCCTTTTCACGAGCCAAGGCTCTTATTTGTGACTCGTCTGTCCCCGTAAGCAGCTGTCTCCTTATATCATCATCTAAAGGCAGAAACTCGAATATTGGTAATCTGCCTAAGTAGCCTGTCCCCTCACAAGTTTTGCAGCCTCTGCCTTGATAAAATACGGCATTCTTGGTTTGTTCAGGTGTAATCTTTAATTGTTTTAGAACTTTTTCAGGAAGCTCAATTTGCTCTTTGCAATGCTCACAAATTTTCCTTATAAGTCGTTGAGCAATGATTAGATTCAATGAGGAAGACAGCAAATACGGCTCTGCACCCATATACACCAATCTTGTTATCGTGCCTGGTGCATCATTTGTATGAAACGTGCTTAAAACCAGGTGGCCTGTTAAAGATGCTTGTATAGCAATATCAACTGTCTCTTTATCTCTAATTTCACCTATTAGGATAATATCAGGGTCTTGTCTCAAGATGGCACGCAGGCTTGAAACAAAATTAAGCCCGATTTCCGGCTTTACCTGGATTTGGTTAATCTCGGGCAGGGTGTACTCAATAGGGTCTTCGACAGTAGTAATATTTTTCTTTGGATTTTTGAGGTAATTCAATGCTGAGTATAATGTGGTACTTTTGCCGCTGCCGGTAGGCCCGGTAACAATTATAATACCGTGTGGCTGGGACAATGCACTTGTAAATTCTTCAAGAAGTTTAGATTCAAATCCAAGTTGATTTATGTCGAGTTTTACCGCTGTCGGATCCAGGAGTCTCATGACGACTTTTTCCCCGTATTTTGCCGGGATTGTTGCGACCCTTATATCTATCTCTCTATCCTGCACTTTTACTTTGAATCTTCCATCCTGGGGCAACCTGTGTTCGGCAATATTCATGTTAGATAAAACTTTTATCCTGGTGACTACTGCGGCTTGTATCTCCTCTGAAGGTGCTGCTGTTTTCCGAAGCGCACCATCAATTCGCATGCGAATAATCATTGAATTCGCCTGAGGTTCGATATGTATATCGCTTGCTCGACTTTTGACCGCCCGTTTTAACATTAAATCAACAAACTGAATAACAGGCGATTTCATTGCCTCTGCCTCGCTGCTAATATGTTCTATGGCATTGTCTTTTGGCAGGTTTTGCCTTTCTTCAAGACCGGCGCCGAGTTTTGTCAGACTATGCAAGTGTTGCTCTTCCATATCCAGGTCATGATAAATCGCTTCTATGGCATTAAGAATTTCTTCCTTCGAGCTCACGACAACTGTAATTTCGCGGTTAAGCTTTATTCTAACTGTATCCCGCGCTATCACATCGAGAGGATTTGCCATAGCTACTACAATGTGGTTTTCCATCTCTCTGATCGCAACAAGACAGAACCGTTTTGCTATATATTCAGCCAGCATCCTGGCTATTCTCATATCTATGTCGTCAGTTATATTAAGGCGTACTCTCTCTACTGATGAGATGTAGTTAGCTAAATTCTGCATCATCTCATCTGGTTCGAACAGTAAAACTTGGCTTTTTTCCCTATACATGTTTCAATAATTCTTCAGTACTCTTTCTAGTCGGCTAACACTTTTTCAATAACATCTAAAAGCTCATCTTTATTGATAGGTTTCTGCAGGAAGGCCTTTGCACCAGCTTTGAGTGACCGTTTCTTGGCGACTGAATCATCTTGACCGGTGATTATTATTACAGGTATGAAAGCAGTTTGAGCGAGTGCGGACAGTTGATGCATAACATAAAATCCGTCACCGGCAGGTAAGCCAATGTCGAGAATAATCAGGTCTGGTTTTTCCTCCTTCGCAACGGCAATTGCAGAGAGACCATCCATTGCGAAAGCCACATCATAGCCACTTGCCTTTAATTGTGAACCTAATATGCGTAAGAAATCTCTTTCATCATCGACAATCAATATCTTTATATCATGTGAAGGTTGTTTCTTATTCTTTAAAAATGTTTTCTTTTCTTGTGTCAGCTCTTCAATGGCATTTTGTAATTCTTGAATGTCATATGGTTTGGCGAACATCCCCCGCCCCAGGGTTTTCTTGGACACACATTTAGGGGATACTATCCCCCGAAA
>CAZMLE010000098.1:0-12151 GCA_964567045.1 uncultured Pirellulales bacterium
GGGCGTAGAGTGGAAAACGAAGACACCGTTTGCCAGCATGAGACGAATCGTTCAAGATGAAAGGTTCTTTTTCAAAATAAGGCCCGGGCTTTGGGCGTTAAAATCCTGGCGAGACAAATTGCCGCCTGAAATGGTGCCGGCCAAGACCGAAAGCCCGGCCCAGAGAGATTTCTCCCACGCATACTTTCAAGGATTAGTTGTAGAAATCGGAAATCTGCAAAAGTACGAGACTTTTGTCCCGGCGCAAGACAGAAACAAGATGTTCCTGGGCAGAGAAAATCTTGGTAGTCTTGCTACTCTTACGAGAATATATCCTTTTTGCTATTCGAATATTACAAACTGCGCTAGGACCATAGACGTTATATGGTTCAATTCGAGAAAAATGCCCTCATCGCTGTTTGAAGTAGAACACTCGACTGACATGAGGAGTTCTTTAGTAAAATTTATCGAGCTTCAGGATTTCAGGGCCGATATGGTGATTGTGGCTGACGAAACCCGCCAGCGACAGTTTCAGCAGACTGTTGCGCTCACTGCTTTCGAGCCAATCCGGTCTTTTGTACGTTTCCTAAGTTACCACCACGTTTCGGAGTATCACTCGAATCTTTTTAGGCTCAGGGCAATTGAATCGGAAATGAAGGTTCCTCTGAGATGGCGTTGAGCGTTGCCGTAGAAGGGGCCATAAGGGGCTCTTGTTTTTAGAGTCATGCCTTTTTGTTGCTCACCAGACTAAGTTCTCAGTCTTCTTCTAAAATTTTCTCCTAAAAAGATCAAGATTGCTACCTTTAAGTAGTTGACAGACCCCGAGGTGTTGCTACGATCCCGCCTAGGTAGTGAAGAATCAAAGCGCATACATTGTGATTGTATGAGTCAGAGCTGATGCCCCGGGCTGTCCAGCGACATTTTGACTTTGCTGAATCTGAAGTACCCTATCGCGGAGCGGAGTGGACTACCGTTTGGTCTTTTCCCCAGCGTGGTAGTTGGGCGACGCACAGTCCAAAATATCGCGGCAATTTTGCACCGCAGATTCCGCGCAACATAATCGAGATGTACAGCGAAAAAGGCGATACAATCCTTGACCCGATGGTGGGGGCCGGGACGACTCTTATCGAGGCAAAGCTCCTGGCCCGAAATGCCCTGGGTATGGATATAAATCCGGAGGCTGCCGAACTGGCAAAAACAGCGCTGCGATTTAAGCATCATCCGCCGAGCGAGCAAAAAGTAATGGTGGGCGATGCCCGCGATTTGTCATTTCTCCAGGATAATTCATTCGACCTTGTGCTGACTCATCCGCCATATATGAACATAATAAAATACTCCGCCGGCAAGATTCCGGGCGACCTTTCCAACATCGGCAGTCTGCCGAAGTTCTGCGATGAAATTGAGAAAATCGCCAAAGAGTTATTCCGGGTTCTGCAATCTGATAAATACTGCGCAATCCTCATAGGCGACACCCGCAAGGCAAAGCACTTTGTCCCTCTGGCATACAATGTTATGCAGCGGTTTCTAAAGGTCGGCTTTATCCTCAAAGAGGATATTATCAAGGTTCAGCATCACTGCAAATTCACGCAGCACTGGCGGCTGAAAGCCCGCGCTGACAGATTCTATCTTATAATGCACGAGCACTTGTTCGTATTTCGTAAGCCCACGCCTGGCGAGGACCTCTCGCGGCTGCAATCGAGCCGTCATATCAGACACTGATTTACACGGATTCACACTGTTTTGTAATGGCTTGGCCGAAAGGCGAAGCATCTGGGCATCGCCCGGCAGATTCTTCGCTTCGCTCAGAACGGCGTCTGTGTCGAAGAAACCGGCCTGCGGCGGGGGACAAAAAAGTGTGGACAGGACTGCTGCCAGTCAGTAACCTACTGCAAACCGCAAGTGTTGCGGCAACTAAGTTGCCAAAACGGAGTCAAAGCCTATGGAAGGAACCGCAAATAGCGATATGCAAATCAAAACGCCGCCCACCGGTCTTGGGCTTCTAGTTATGGTAGGCCCCGGTATTGTCTGGGCGGCAGGATACATCGGCTCAGGCGAAGTAATCCTCGCTACACGCACCGGCGCAATCCTCGGCTCAGTCGTCCTGTGGATGGTCGTAGTAGTCATATTCTTGAAATACTGGATCGGTATGAGCGGCGGTCACTATACCGTCTGCACCGGCGAAGGTATGGTTGATATGTTCGACCGTATCCCCGGCCCACGTCACTGGGCGGTCTGGGTTGTGCTGGCGGCCCAGCTCATAGGTGCGACCTTTTCGATAGGCGCCCTTGCTACTGTTGCCGGCGCCTTTGTGAACGCTATCATTCCAATCGGGGCGACCCTGAGCGGCTGGCTTGTTGCGTTTTTTGCGCTAACCGTGGTGTGGTCCGGCGTGTATGGCGTCCTGCAAATAGTGATGAGCATCTTTGTTCTTATTGTTGTTCTCGGTGTCATATACGTTGCTGTGCACGTTTTTCCCGGCCTTTCGGAATTCCTCCGCGGTCTTACTTTTCAGGTGCCGGAGGTCCCGAAGTGGGCGCTTGCTGTTAAAGGCGTGAACCCAAACCCGTGGAAGGAGCTATTGCCTCTTGCCGGCTGGGGCGCAGGCGGTTTTGCCAGCCAGGTTTGGTACACCTACTGGGTCATCGGGGCCGGCTACGGCGCAGCCGCAGGCAGAGGCTATGGCAAAGCAGCAGATGTATCGATGCTCAAAAGTATGACGCGTGACACTGCGGAAAAGATAAAGGGCTGGTGCCGGGTCCTTTACACCGATGCGACTTTTGCGACGGTAATCGGAATCGTCGTTACGAGCTCTTTTTTGATCGCCGGCGCCGGAGTATTGCGGCCTGCTCAGATAGCCCCGCAGGGCGAAAAGGTCGCATTTGAGCTTTCCAGGCTCTTTTCATTACGATGGGGACCTGTGGGCGGCTTTTTGTTTCTGCTTGCAGGAGCCGCGGCGCTTGTTGCCACACAGATTAGCCAGCTTGCAGGCTGGCCGCGGTTATTGGCAGACTCTTTTAGAATCTGCTTTCCAGGATTTGATAAAAGGTTTGCCTGGAAAACACAGTTTAGATTCTTTCTTCTTTTCTTTATGTGTACCAATATGATTTTGGTATTTTACTTCAAAAAGCAGCCGGTCGCTCTGGTTCAGTTCTCGGCGATTCTTGATGGGCTGCTTTTGACGCCCTTTCAGGCAATCTGGGTCGCAATAGGTTTGTTTTGGGTGATGCCCAGACTGCTTTCGAAAGATGCCGCCGAAATCCTCAGACCAAACTGGTTCTTTGCCGTTGGTCTGCTTGTTGCCTCTTTGGTCTTTGGCTATTTCTGCATCTTTCAGATTCCAGCGGCGGTGATTCCTCTAATTGCTCCTAAATAGGTGCGAAGTTGAAGGTGCTACTTCACACAAAACGTTATTGTCTGGAATATATGGATTTTGCCGACCCACAAGTCGGTGATGATGATATCTTGGTTCGCGTTAAGGCCTGCGGCATCTGCGGCTCGGACGTCCAGGGCTTTACCGGCAAGACCGGCAGAAGAATTCCGCCGCTTATTATGGGCCACGAGGCAGCCGGCGTCGTCCAGGGCACCGGCAAAAATGTCAAAGATTTTCGCAAAGGCGATAGAGTTTGTTTTGATTCGACTGTGTACTGTAATAAATGCGAGCCCTGCCGGCAGGGCAAATATAATCGCTGCGTGAGTCGGCAGGTGTTAGGGGTATCGGTGCCGGAGTTCAAAAGGCACGGGGCATTTGCCGAATACGTTGCCGTGCCCTGGTGGATAGTCGCCGGGATTCCAGATAACATGTCATTCGTCCAGGCGGCTCTTTTAGAGCCGGTGTCGATTGGTATGCACGCCGCCAACCGAGCACCGATAGCCGCTGGCGACAGCGTTGTGATTATTGGAGCCGGCACTATTGGGCTTTTTGTTCTGCAGGCCTGCAAACTCAAAGGGGCCAGGATAATTGTTTGCGACATCAACGAATTTCGCCTGGATATCGCGCGGACGCTTGGGGCAGACGTTGTTGTCAACCCAGCTAAGGTGAGTCTAACGGAGACAGTACTGAAAGGAACAAATAGCAGGGGGGCGGATGTCGCGTTTGAAGTCGTCGGCTTTGCCGAGACTTTCGCTGGTGCTATCTCGGTGCTGAAGACGGGCGGACATTTGGTCGCTGTCGGGAATTTGCAGAAAATGGCCGAGTTTAACTTGCAGGAGTTAGTTGCCAGAGAGCTTACCTTCACCGGCTCGTATGCCAGTTGCGGCGAATTCCGCGATGGGATTGATTTGGTGGCGTCGGGCAAAATCAACGTGCAGCCGCTTATCAGCGATGTTTTACCGTTGCGTGAAGGACCACGCGCTTTTGAACGGCTGCTAAAAGCCGAAGAGAATCTATTGAAAATTGTATTGCAACCGTAGAGTGCGAGGAAGTCACATGCAAGAGCTTTTTGATCTTTCCGGTAAGGTTGCGATTGTTACAGGCACAAGTCGTGGGCTGGGCCAGTATTTCGCCAGGGCACTTGCCAAGGCTGGCGCTGATTTGGTGATAACAAGCAGAGATTTAGCCAGGCTGACGGAATTCAAGCAGGAAATAGAGGCCCTCGGCAGAAAAGCGTTGCCCATTAAGTTGGACGTGCTTTGCCAGAGTGACATTGACAATATGGTTCGCGAGGCCATAAACGAATATGGCAAGATTGATATTCTGGTTAATAATGCTGGCTTAAATATCCGTAAGCCAAGCACCGAAGTCACCAGGCAGGATTGGGAGAATGTCTTGGATACCAATCTAAAGGGCAGTTTTTTCTGTGCTCAAGCGGTAGCCAAAGAGATGATAAAGCGAAGGTACGGGCGGATAATAAATATCGGCTCGTGCACGTGCGTTTTCGGCATGGAGGGAATTGTACCTTATA
This sequence comes from uncultured Pirellulales bacterium, assembly GCA_964567045.1. Taxonomy (GTDB): domain Bacteria; phylum Planctomycetota; class Phycisphaerae; order Sedimentisphaerales; family Anaerobacaceae; genus JAFNGF01. The sequence continues at coordinate 4,881 of CAZMLE010000098.1, forward strand.
CTGCTGGCCGAGGAGGAGTTCTGGCAATGACCAGAGGCCTGGCGGTCGAATTGGGCAGATACGGAATCACGGTAAATGTCCTTGCCCCAGGCTGGTTCAAAACGGCACTAAACACGGTGCTATACGAGAACAAGCAGTGGGTCGATTACATCACCAGCCGAATCCCGTTAGGTCGTCCCGGCCAGCCGCACGACCTTGACGGCACGGTGGTCTTTTTGGCTTCGGATGCGTCGCAGTATGTCACCGGCCAAATAATCCTGGTGGATGGCGGCTTTACAACCGGAGCAACAAAAGCAATCGTTTGACAACCCCCAGTAAAACTGGGGGCTAAATATTTAGAATGTCTGCTGCCCGTTCCAGGATGTGGTCGGGGCGGTAGGGGAATAACGCCAGGTCCTCTTTTTTTGTAATTCCGCTCAGCACCAGCGCAGTTTCTATCTCGGATTCTATGCCGGCGATGATGTCGGTGTCCATGCGGTCGCCGATAATGACGGTATCTTGCGGGGCGCAGTCGAGTCTTTTTAGGGCGTGCCGCATTATGAGCGGATTAGGTTTACCGATAAAATACGCTTTTCTTCCTGTGGTCATTTCGATCGGGGCAATGAGCGCTCTGCACGCCGGCGCTACTCCTCTCTCGGAGGGTCCGGTTAGATCGGAGTTTGTCCCTATTAGCTTTGCTCCCTTGAGCACTAATTGCACGGCAAGTTCTATCTGCTCGAAGTTGTAGGTCCGCGTTTCGCCCACCACGACATACTCGGGGTTGATATGGTCGATATAAAAGCCGGCATCGTGCAGGGCGTTTACAAGCCCTGACTCGCCGATAACGTACACGCCGACGTTCGGGTTCTGGCTGGCCAGGAAACTGGCGGTGGCCTGCGCGGAGGTTATAAAATGCTCCTCATCCACTTCGATGCCGAAGTGCGAGAGCTTGAATTTCAGCTCTTTAGGTGACTTCGCGCTGCTGTTGGTGAGAAAGAGAAATTTTTTGCCCTCTTTTTTGAGCCAATCGACGAAATCTTTTGCGCCATCCACCAGCCTGTCGCCGTGGTAGATAACGCCGTCCATATCGCAGATAAATCCCTTTTTGTCTCTTAGCTTTGCCATATCGCAGTCATCATTCAAGTTAGTTCGCCAAACAATGTCAACGGACTTGTCTTTGTTATTTTTACCTTTGCAAACTTGCCAGCCAGGGAGGCAGGCCCATTGAATACGACTATCCAATCTTTGGCGGTCCGAGCGACCAGTTGCGGCTCGCTGCCACCCTGGGCGAGATTTAAGTGCGCCTTTTTACTTAAGCCTTCGACCAGGACTTCCACCTGTCTGCCTACAAAATCACGACTCAATTCATCGCTTATTCTTTCCTGCACGGCGAGCAGTTCGGTGTTGCGTTTTTGTTTTACTTCGGCGGGGATGTTGTCCAGCAATTTTTTATCGGCGGTTGTGCCCGGCCGGGGCGAGTATTTGAAAATAAAGCAATTTTTATATTTAGCTTTTTTGACCAGCTCTACCGTTGCCTGAAAGTCTTCTTCGGTTTCGCCTGGAAAGCCCACTATAAAATCGCCCGCAACGGTGATGTCCGGCACGATAGCTCTTACCTTATCGAGAAGCTCCAGATATTGGGCTCCCGTGTAATGGCGGTTCATCGCTCGCAGGATTTTGTCTGAGCCGCTTTGGGCAGGTATATGCAGGTAATGACATACCTTTGGCGAATCAGCCATAGCCTCCAAAATCTCGTCCAGAAACTCTTCGGCTGGATAATTGGTGACGAACTTAATCCATTCGATGCCGTCGATGTCACTTGCCATCGCCAGCAGGTTGGCCAGGCAATAGGTTTTTTCGCCCGCGGTATATTTATACGAATTCACTGTCTGACCGAGCAGCGTCACCTGTTTTACGCCTGCGTGGGCCAGTTTTTTTATTTGCTCGATAATGGCCGCCGGCGGCCGACAAACTTCCGGACCCCGCACGAAAGGCACAACGCAGTATGAACAGAACCTATCACAGCCGTGCATCACGCGGACATAAGCCTGTCCCGGCAGTTGTTTGTCTTCGATACCATAGGCAGATTCAAATTCTTCCAGAGCAAGGTTTTGGTCTTCAGGTTTTTTCTGTCGAATTTTTTCTGTTATCGCCAGGGTCTTTTTCTTTTCTTGCAGGGCGTCGGCCAGAAGCTGCGGTATCTGCGGTATTTGTGCCGGCCCGCAGACTAAATCGACAGCCTCGTGCTCAAATAATTTTCCGCCCAGTCGTTGTGCCATACATCCGATTACGCCCACCATCAAGCCCGGGCGACTTTTTTTGAGGTGCTTGAGGTGTCCTAAGTGCGAAATAACCCTCTGTTCGGCGTGATCGCGGACAGAGCAGGTGTTTATCAAAACAACGTCCGCTTCGTTGGCGTTATCAGTAAAACTGAAGCCCGCGGCTCTGAGCGCAGAAGTCACCAGAGCTGAGTCGAGCTTATTCATCTGACACCCAAAGCTCTTGATATGTACGGTTTGAGCACCCATAGTCAAGTTGTTCAAATTTCAGGCGAAAAGGCGTACACTTTTACTGTCTATTGAACTGGCTGGCTCAGCCCGGTCAAATCTTATATCCACCGGCGTACCCTTTTCTTGTACTTCAGCCAAGCGTCACCAAACGTCTCTTCAAGCATTTCTTCTTCGGCCCTAATGAAAATTGCATCCATCAGTATAGCAAAAGCAACGATGACCAAATACGGCGTCAAAGACCCCATCAATATTGCGACACCGGCAAGAATCAACACAAATCCAAGATACATTGGATGCCTGCTAACGCGGAATACCCCGCCGGTGATCAAGGCCGTTGATTTTTCGAAGGGTTTGACGGTTGTCTTGTTCTTCTTAAACGCCCTATTGGCAATAACGTTGAAAGCGATTCCTAATGCTAAAGGAATACCTCCCAGAACATTGAAGGGGAAAAGAATGATTCTCTTCGATGGGAACAGGAAGTGTAGGGCTGCCATTGTACCTATGGATACAAATAAGTAAGTGGGCGGTAAAACTCTTTTGGGCTTCATCTCCGATTCACTTTCTATCGGTACTTGTGCTGACACGGCAAGTAAATATAAAGGATTTCGCGTCAAAATGAAAGATGTAGGCCAACCTCAACGATAGGAGCGATGCGTAATGTGTTACGGACTTGATAGAAGTTGCCTGTTTGATTGCCGCTGTAAGTCTTTGAGGCAGTTTACCTCATCGAGGCCCACCGGTGCTATGGTAAAGGCATAGAAATCTTGAACGCCGGGCGGAGCAAACCTGCTGGATAGGCCGGGAAGAAAAGTTTATTTTGTCAAGGGCAGCCGTTATATTAGCTTGCGATTGTGGAACGCTAAGCGGTGAAACGGTCGACCGCTTACCCCCTAGACTGTTAAAGGGTAGCTAAATGAGACGATGGTGGCAAGAAAGCGTTGAGCAAGTTGTTGCCTCTCTTGATGGTAACTTGTCTTCCGGATTGTCCTCGGCGGAAGCGGCGGCACGGTTGGCCAAATATGGTCCCAACCAGTTGGAGGAGAAGAAGGGGTCTTCGCCCTTAAGTATCTTTCTGAGCCAATTTCGAGATTTTATTATCTGGGTGCTGATTGGTGCAGCTATTGTCTCCGGTTTTCTGCAGGAGTGGGTAGATGCGCTTGCGATAATTGCGATCGTTATCCTAAATGCCGTTCTTGGATTTATTCAGGAATATCGCGCGGAAAAGGCGTTGGCAGCGCTTAGAAAACTTTCCAGCCCGACATCTAAAGTCATCCGGGACGGTCACGGGCAAGTTGTATCATCCTTTGAATTAGTGCCGGGGGACATCATTGAGCTGGAGGCTGGTGACAACGTGCCGGCTGACAGCCGAATTGCGTGGCTTACTTCAAACTTCGCCGCTGCGGAGGCCAGTCTTACTGGTGAATCTACGCCCGTTGCAAAAACCGTCTTTGCACTGAGCGAGAAAGACACCCCTTTGGCAGATAGGGCCAACATGGTCTATATGGGGACATCCGTTGCATCCGGCAAAGCAAAAGCAATTGTGGCTGAAACCGGAATGCAAACGGAGCTCGGCAAAATAGCGGAGATGGTGCAGGAAATCGAGCGCGAAGCCACCCCTTTACAGAAAAAACTGGAACAGTTCGGTAAATGGATTGTGTATCTATGTTTTGTTCTTGTTGCAGCGGTATTTTTGCTGGAGTTAGTTCGCGGCGGAAAAGTCATGGACACATTTCTTACGGCCGTGAGCCTGGCTGTCGCAGCTATACCGGAGGGATTGCCGGCCGTTGTTACTATTGCCTTAGCTTTGGGCGTCAAAAGGATGGCTGCCCGTCACGCGCTTATAAGGAAGCTGCCTTCGGTTGAAACCCTGGGTTGTGCGACGGTTATATGCTCGGATAAAACCGGCACGTTGACCAAAAATGAGATGACGGTGCAGGCAGTTTTCTCAGGCGGCCACTTGTTCAAAGTAACCGGCGTGGGATACGAACCCAGGGGGGAATTCTTACTTAATGATAGCCCGATCGATGCCGGCGATTATCCTGATTTGGGCAAAACCTTGCTGTGCGGCGTTCTCTGCAATGGAGCACAGTTAGTGAAAACCGATAATGGCTACAGGATACACGGCGACCCAACAGAGGCGGCGATTCTTACCTGTGCGGGAAAGCGTAACCTTTGGAAAAACGAGCTGGAGGAGATGTATGCCTTTGTGCAGGAAATCCCTTTCGATTCTGAAAGAAAGAAGATGACTATTGTCCGCAAAGATAAAAGCGGCCTTACCGCTTTTGTTAAAGGCGCCCCCGATGTGCTTTTGAATGATTGCACGCAGATACAGCAGAAAGGCGCCGTCAGGTTATTAACCGCCCAGGACAGAGAAAAAATCCTTTCTGTCAACGATGAATTGGCTTGCGGCGGGATGCGAGTGCTTGCGGTCGGATACCGAATTCTGGATAGAATTCCTGACAAATATGAAGCCGCTTTAATTGAGAACGATCTTACTTTTGTTGGCCTGCTGGCTATGACCGACCCGCCCAGAGAAGAAGTCAAGAATGTAATGGGCGAATGTACAGAAGCCGGCATCAAAACCATTATGATTACCGGTGACCATAAAAATACGGCAGTTGCCATAGCCAAGGGATTGGGTTTCTTCAAGGAAGACTCGCTGGCGTCAACGGGCGAAGAGTTGGATAGAACCAGCGATGATGAACTCCAGGACAAGGTAAAGAGGATTTCCGTTTATGCTCGTGTTTCGCCGGAGCACAAGTTAAGGATTGTGCGGGCGCTGCGCCAGCAAAAAGAAATTGTCGCAATGACCGGCGACGGCGTAAACGACGCGCCGGCTCTAAAAGAGGCGGATATCGGCGTGGCGATGGGAATAACCGGCACCGATGTCACTAAAGAGGTCGCAGATATGGTCATCACGGATGACAACTTTGTTTCCATCGTAGCTGCGATCGAGGAGGGTAGGGGCATATATGATAATATCAAAAAGTTTGTTCATTATCTGCTTTCCTGCAACGCCGGCGAAATCCTGGTTATGTTTGTTTCTTCGCTGGTGGGCTTGCCGGTGCCGCTGCTACCCATTCAAATTCTGTGGATTAATCTGGTGACTGACGGCCTACCCGCACTGGCTTTAGGGGTTGATCCTGTTGACCCGAATATAATGAAGCAGCCTCCCCGCCCGACGGATGAAGGTGTTATCACCAAGGGCAGGGCATTTCTTATGTTATGGCAAGGGGCCTTTATTGCCCTATGTACTCTTGTGGCTTTTGGCTTTGTTTTATTCGTGGAGAAAGAGGGCATAGGACGAGCGCGGACAGCGGCGTTTGTAGTTCTTGCCTGTAGTCAGTTGTTTCACGCCTTTAACTGCCGCAGTATGACCGAGTCTTTATTTAAGATAGGAATACTCACCAACAAAAAGCTGATCCTGGCGACCGTGACATCATTTTTTGTACAAATGATGGTTGTCTACGTGCCGTTTCTGCAGAGGATATTCAGGACAGAGCCGTTAGGGTATTTTGATTGGTTTTTGGTGGTTGGCGTTTCATCGCTTCCGCTGTGGGCGATGGAGGTGGTCAAGGCATTGCGTCTGCTCAGAACGAGTAGTGGATAGAAACTCACAAATTCCTGTTGCTTTTCCCGACAATCCCCGCAGCAGTACTTCAGACTGCGGACTTCTAACGAAGAAAAAGACTCAAAAACCCGGGTTTTCTCATCGCACTCTCATTTTAGGTTTTGTAATATCGTGGTATTCTGTTGGTGTGTCAGGTAAAATGTTATTGACCATGCAAGTAGCTGTGTCAAGTAACGTATGGCGATTGAGTAGGGAGGATTGTCATGAGCAAGTTTCTATGGCTTCGGTTGGTTATAGCATTGGGACCTCTCGTATTATTTGGCGACCTGCGGGCTAATGAACAAAAGCAGGAGAATGGGTCCTGGACAGCAGATTTTTCTATGGATAAAGCAGAGTTATCTCCTACCGGCCGCAATCCTTACTTTATCTTAGAACCTGGTTACTATCTCGTCCTCGCAGGGGGCAAGGAACAAGTTACCATAACTGTCCTCGATGAGGTAAAAGAAGTGGATGGCGTGCAGACGCGGGTAGTCGAGGAGCGAGAAACAAAAGGGGGTAAGTTGGCAGAGGTTTCCAGGAATTTCTTCGCCATTAGCAAGCGGACCAACAGCGTGTATTACTTCGGCGAAGAGGTGGACATCTACAAGAACGACAAGGTCGTCAGTCACGAAGGCGCTTGGCTCGCGGGTGTGAATGGCGCCAAGTACGGCCTTATGATGCCGGGGCTGCCCTTGTTGAAAGCAAGGTACTACCAGGAAATCGCTCCCGGCGTGGCCATGGATCGGGCTGAAATCGTGAGCTTGGGCGAGACCATAAGGCCGCCAGCGGGAGAACTCAAGAATTGTCTGAAGGTGGAAGAGACAACCCCATTGGAGCCTGGCAATAAGGAGTATAAATACTACGCCCCTGGGATTGGAATTGTACAGGATGGGTCGCTGAAACTTATCAAGTACGGCAAGGCCGAAAAAAGTAAGGTTTAGAGGTTGCTGGCCCCAGACGGAAGGACTCGGAATCGCTACGATAGTCTCGCGGGGACTATAAAAATAGGGACAGCGGGGCTGTTGAGAAACTACGAATTTTTATTGACAGGCCTTGAAATTGAGGCGAGAATCTACATTTGATAGATCGAGATGGTGTCATAGTGTATTGTCAACCGGTCGCATGAGATTCGGTCCGTATGGAACAAAAACAAAATAGATATGGAGGTACTA
>CAZMLE010000099.1:0-11997 GCA_964567045.1 uncultured Pirellulales bacterium
GGCGTAAAATAGCATTTTCATAAACCACTGATCAGCGACAATTATTCTTACCGTTGGGCGACAATTAGAATTACCGGCGTTATGTGAAGGACTTAATAGAGAAAGGGAACCACCAAAAGAACACGTTCCTAAAAAATGTATTGAGTGTTTCTGATCGATTTAGACCCAAACCAGAAACAAAAGCTTCCCAGAAAAAACGATGCGAGCAGAAATTTCGTAGCTTCCGGGAGCCTGGAGGTTATGCCGAAAAGCTCGCTGAGAGACTTATAAGAGATAACCGGGAGTTAACCGAAATCATGGCGCGAGGTCTCACAGGACTCATCAAATTACCGACAATCCGACTCGCTGTTGGCTATATTCTGCATAGTAAGTATAAACAAGTGGCTAATGGCGCCATCCCCAAGGAAAGCGATGCTTATGATTTTAGACACGCGGTCATAGCAGGTGCAGTGGGAAACATTGTGACAAACGATAACAAGTTACGAAACGCTATTCACCATATATAATGGACAACCGGCCAATGATTTGCTCGTCCCGGCAGACTACGGGCCGCAGCGGGGGCGGGCTAAATATAACACGCAAAACCGATGCTGAAACCACAACGAAAACCGGCGGCGAAAAACGCTAGGAAAATGTGACCCGGTGATAAACCCGGGTGAGGTAAAGTGCCTAAAGTGACCTAAAGTTGAAAGTTATAATTTTAGGCACTTTAGTCACTCAACACTTTAGGCAATTTAACAGAGCGGGGTCTATAATTTCTGTGCCCTGCCAGGGCTTGGCCAGATAAACGTCAGAATTCAGATTGAATCTGTCTTTGTAGGCCTTTCGCACCTTTTTAGTTATTTTTGCCGCTGCATCAGGCTGGACCAGCGCCACCACCGAGCCGCCAAAGCCGCCCCCGCAAAGCCTGGCGCCGTAAGCACCGTCCGATTGCCAAATTTGCTCTGCCAGGAAATCCGTCTGCTCGCACGATATCTGATACAAATCTCTGGCCGAGTAATGAGATTCGTTCATAAGCCGGCCCAGTTTTTCTATGTCATTTTGCTTGAGAGCTTCCGCCGCGGCCAATACGCGGGTGTTTTCTCCTATCACGTGGCTGGCGCGCAAAAACTGGACATTGTCCAGTCGGTTTTTGACCGAATCCAGCATGGCTTGGTCCGCATCGCGAAGTGCCTTAACCTGAGGGTACTTTTTAGCTATGACAGCGCAAGCCTGCTCACACTGCCGGCGGCGCTTGCCATATTCACCGCCGCCAATTTCGTGTTTGACCATGCTGTTGAAAATCATTATGGAGCAGGTGTTACTGTCAAAGGGAAGAAGCCTGACGCTGACGTCGCGACAGTCAAGCAGGATGACGTGATCTTTTGTTGCTGTTATAGCGGTGATTTGATCCAGGATGCCGCACGGACTTTTTGCGTAGACGTTTTCGGCCTTCTGGCATATTTGAGCCAACCTTTTCGGTTGTATTTGCCAACCGGCTTCAGAAAGATAAATCATTGCCTTTGCCAGGGATACTTCCAGAGCGGCTGAACTACTTAAGCCCGCGCCGACTGGCACGTCACTGGCAATGTACAAATTTGCACCTTTCACGTCTAAACCTTCCTGGCACAGATAAGCTGCCACGCCTCTGCCGTAGTTTGCCCACTGGCAGTCCTGCGCAGGCTCCAGAGTGGGCGACGGCTCAAACTGGTGTTTCTGTCTGGCCCATTCTGAATAGAGGCAAATTATGTTATCGTCTCGCGGTGAGGCCGCTACCCAGCAGGAGCTATCTATTGCAGCGGCAATAACGAAACCCTCGTTATAATCGGTGTGGCCGCCGATCAATTCAACCCGCCCGCTGGCTCGACTGACGAAAGCAGGCTTCTGGCCAGCGTAGATCTTTCCAAAGTTTGTCGACATTTTCTTGGGCAAAGAACTGCGATTATCAACCATTCAAACCTCACCATTGAACGAGCGTTTAGTGTACAGCGTATAGACTGAACGCTAAACCCTTTACGCTGCACGCTAATATATGGACCGCAGGCCTTTCTCCTTGACCTGAGCGACAAGTGACTTTAGCTCAGCCAATAAGGCCTGCAATTGTTCGGTGCTTTCGAGCAGACTCTCGTACAGCCGGCCATCGTTGAGGAGCTTGCTGGCTGTTCCCTGGCCCTGGCTTATCTTCTCCAAAAGTATCCGCGACTGAGAGACAGTTTTGCTTAACTGTTCGGTCGTATCAACCAGGGCAATAACAACCTTGTTGACCCCTACATCGGCATTTTTCAAAGTCGTGGTGCCAGCGGCAGAAAATTCCTGGACTTGCTTTAGCGTTTCGGTGGCCTGCTTTGTTGCCTCGGACAGGTTAGCCAAAATCAACTTGAAGTTTTGCTTGGTGCTCTGGTCGCCGAGAATATCATTGGCGTTCTTAACTAGGCTATCGAAGCTGTCGATAAGCTCCTCGAATTTCTTTTGACTTTCAGCGGGGAAAAACTCGCTAGTCATGCCGGTCGAACCCTGAAGCAGGATTCCGCCCACTAAGAATTTTGTTTCAGGCCGGTTGGGGTCGAGCGGTTTAGCGGGTAAGGTAGGGTCAATTACCAGCTCGATAATACTGCTTGCCAGACTCCGCGTCACCAACTTCACAGCTACGCTGGAGGGGATATCGATATATTTCTTGTCGATGCTAAGGATAACTTTGGTCTGATGATACACCAGGCCGGTTTTCACATCTTGGAGCCTTTCAGGAGCCATAACGCGTGTTACTGTGCCGATCTGATAGCCGCAGAATTCAACCGGCGTATTCTTCTCAACTCCCTTGGCGGTCGGAAATTGAACGATCACTTCGAAAGAGCGGATTTCACTGACTTTTATTGGTAAATCGCCGAACTTAAATACCAGCCATACCAGCGCAGCCAAGCCTACTATCACAAAGACGCCTACGAGAAGGTTGCGTCTCCCTTGGATGGTTTCATAATCAGTCACTTTTGCGTTCCTTTCAAATTGGCCCCGAGCGTTCCCGAAGGTTCGGCGCGGCCCTGCATAAACAACTCCCTTATGGCACGCAAAGGATAACCACTCCGGTTGAGTCTGTTTATCAGCCTGATTCGCTCGATGCTCTTCTCGTCAAACAGGCGTCTTCCCGTCGGTGTAACTTCGGCAGGCTCCAGCAGGCCAACCATAAGGTAATATTGCAAAGATTGGCGGGAAACACCAGCCTTTTTTGCCGCTGCGCCTATCGACATTAATTCTTTATCGGCCATTTTATATCCGAGTCTTTTGCCGTCTCTTGCGGAGTTCGTCTACCAAAGTCAAAAACGAGGTTCTAACCTGTTCAAAAGTTATTCGCCGCATGGCCCCTTTGGAATCGGCGGACCCATCTGCTTTTTTGGAACCCCGCGAAGCGGGAATCCTCGACCATCGAGGGGAGATCATAAGTAAATAATCAAAGCCTGCTGGAATCTGCCCTTGGTGTTGCCGAAAGGCCTCCCGCAACAGCCTTTTGACGCGGTTACGCACGACCGCACAGCCGCAAGACTTGCCGACAGAAATACCCAGTCTGGGATAATCGAGATTATTTTCTGCCATGTAAAGTACCAGCAGTCCGTTACTGATGCTGATATTGCGGTCCAGCACAGCCTTGAATTGCCTGTTATTGACCAGCCTTTTCTTTTTGCCGAAAGACGCCTGCTTCAAAATTTCACCATATCAAACCTAAAGGCAAATCATACTGCTGGCATCTTCAAGGGCCATAGCACTTCCACTTACGATTTTCGCAGATGTGGGCCGTTGCGCAGCAAATGTCATCCGCTATCTATACTATCGGCTTTTTGCCGTCGTGCCAACACTTCTGCCGAAAGTTGCCGGCGTACCGCCCGGCAGTCCAAAAGGCCCACAAATCTGTTATCCTGCTGCGAAACTACAGCCGGTATATATTCTACAGCCAGTTTGTTCGCCTCTTCCAGTGCTTCTGACAACTGCATATCCGGCGTCACCTTTGTAATAATAGGCTCCATGATATCAAGCGCCACCAGCCAGCCGTTTTGTTCCTGTGTGGAAAGGGTATTTCTGATACCGTCCAACGTGATGGCACCTATCAATTCGCCAGCATTATTGACGACGGGGTAGTAAAACTTGTCGGTGCCGCTGACTACCGTGATAACTTCACGTAATGGCGTACCAGGTGAAATAACAGGTGTTTTTGTGTCCAGTACGTTGACGACGCGGTAGGTCTGAATAAGGTCCTGCTCGGTTACATTAAGCCCTGCTTCGCCGGCCTTAGTAACCCCGACTTTAACCAGCGGTGGACCTATAATCTCAAGCAAGAAGGTCGTGGAAGTGATAATCAACAGGATGGCCTCGCCGAAGGAGCCGCCCAACTGTTCGCTGGCCAGAATTGATAAACCGATCGCCACCCCTGCCTGGCTGAACAAGCAAATTCCAAGATACTTGCGTACGGTGCTCGGTGAATTCGAGACATAGGCTCCGAACCAGCTGCCGGTTATTTTCCCCAGGCTCCTGCCAAGAACGTATACCAGCGCCATGACAAGGACCCACATCGGAATATTGGCCATTTGAAGTCTGGCTCCCGCAAGGACGAAAAACAAAACATATACCGGCGACGAGAATGACTGCACAAGCTCAAAAACCGCCTTGCTTCGCCTCGGTCGAAGATTAGATAACAGAGCACCGAAAACCATCGCTGCAAGAATCGGCTCCACTTTCAAAGTCATGGAGCCACCTATAACCAGCAGAATCGATGCTATACTGAACGCCAGAATTTTGGCCTGGTCATTGGTGTACTTCAGAACAAAGATAAGCAACAGTCCTGCCCCAAGGCCCACCACGATGCCCCCACGATTTCCCAGACAGGTAGGATAAGGCTGCTTACTAACCCACTTTGTCCGTTGCCCAGCAGCCTGCCCGAAACACTGCTGGCAAAACCGTAAAGGAACAAGGCCAAGCCGTCGTCTAACGATACAATCCCCAATATCGTTCGGGTAAGGATGCCTCTGGTTTTATACTCCCAGAGCACAGCCACTGTAGCGGCAGGAGCAGTGGCGGACGAAATTGCCCCCAACACAAGACCAAATGCCAGCGAGCTGTGCCAATTGCCCGTGAACAGAGCCGCCACCAAGGTTGTCAGAACAGCGACAATCAAAAAAGCGAAGAGCCCCTCAGCAAAAAGAATAGTGGTGAATTGTCTGCCGTACTTCTTGAAAAGCTCGTGCTTGAGTTCGCCCCCAATCATAAAGCCGATTATGCCAAGTGCGAAAAAGTTGAATGGCAAAAAAGACCGGATTACCTGTCTGTCCACCAGATTGAAGACTGAGCCGCCAATCAGAATTCCGATAACAATGTAGCCAACAACCTGAGGTATTTTCAGTCTCTGAAATACCTTGGCCCCAACCGTTCCACCAAAGACCGCGATTCCGAGGACAAGCAGCAAGTCCAGATCGTGAGGAAAGTTAATGTTATCCGCCAATAGTGCAGTTTGCATAGCCCGTGTCTAAATAGTATATCAACCGGCACCAGTTCGATATTGTGTTGCTGCATCTGTTTAAGGGCTGCGGACAAGGGTACGTCCGGCGTCACTTTTACCGGCGCCGATTCGGCAATATCCAGCCAGCGAGAATTGGTAGTTTCGCCTCAGCCGGTGGCTGCTATTTTTTTTCAACTGTAATACCTGGCCAATCATCCGTGCGGAATGGGCCAGCCGGCAGACCTTCCTTATTATAAAGGTTACATACAGGATTGTCCGCCCAGGCGTAACGCACGGCGACAGGCTCAGCTACCTTATCGCTGCTGACCACCACGCTGTTGCCATCGATCTGCGCGTCGGCCCAGACAAATTTGCGGTCCGTACCAGCAACGGCAAAACCCTTCAATGGTTCACCTCCGCCGGCGACCAGACCGCCGCCAACGTGATTGAACTCCAGAATAATCTTGTTCCCGCCGACCTTCATCGATTTGTAGATGGGGCCCGAATAAACGAGGTTCTTGCCGTAAGTCTTCGCCAACGCCCATAACGCCAGACGCTTGCCGACATCCTGCTTATTTTTCGGATGTATGTCGTTGGCCTCTCCAATATCTATGGTCACGGCCATACCAGTATTGGGCAAAGCTAACGTCAGTAGCTGCGCTTCGCGCAGCTCGGCCCACTCACTGTCACCAGGTTCCGGCTTGGTTGCCATAAAGTTGGCCAACTGCACGATAAGGAAGGCAAAATTTCCTCGGCCCCAATCTTTGCGCCAGTTGTTGATCATAGTCGGCAAAAGTTTGCGATATTGATATGCCCGCCCGGCGTTGGATTCGCCCTGATACCATATCGCTCCGGCAATGCCATACGGAGTCAACGGAGCGATCATTGCGTTATACAAACCTGCCGGGCAGTGCGGATGCCCCGGCCCAAACGGTTCGCCGGGCCTGTTCGGCGGCCTGCCACCTTCAGCCTTTGCTTTCTCGACCGCCTCCTGCCACTGGGCCAATTTTTGCTCATATTCCTCCTTTGCCTGCGGATATTTCGCAACCGCGTCATCATACCGCTGCAGAATGGGGGTAAAATCCTGCTCCGCCTCCAGTGCCTGCCGGCTGGTCCACGCCTCAGCGGGCGTGCCGCCCCAGGAGGTGTGAATCAAGCCTATCGGAACGTTAAGCTCTTTGTGCAAGTCTCTGCCAAAATAGTAGGCGACCGCGGAAAAGTCCCCAACCGTCTCCGGAGTACACTGCTGCCAACTGCCGACACAATCACTCTGCGGCTGCTCCGCTACCTTACGCTGAACACTAAAGAGCCTGATATTCGGATAGTTCGCGGCAGCGATTTCCTGCTCGGCGTTGGCGGATTGCCTGACCGCCCACTGCATGTTCGATTGGCCGGAACAGACCCAGACCTCGCCCACAAGGATATTCTTGATCGTTATGGAATTTTTGCCGCTGATAGTCATCTCGTAAGGCCCGCCTGCCCCCCTGCTTTCTTGCGAAAGCAAGAAGGGGGGCGGCGTCATTTCAAATCGCCACTTGCCGTCCTTGTCGGCGGCTGCCGCCCAGCGCATATTATGCCAGCTAACCGCGACCGTAATCTCTTCGCCCGGCTGTGCCCAACCCCAGATGGGCACTTTTTGCCCGCGCTGCAGAACCATGTTGTCGCCAATCACAGCCGGCAGCCTGACATCAGCCCAGCCTGTGCCTGCGCCGGCCATAAGCAAGACCACAGAAAGGGTGAAAATTACTGACTCTCTGGAACCGATTCGCTTGTTACTCATCTGTCAACTCCTCAATATCAACAAAAACAAAGTCAATGGATAGCGGTAGGGCAATTATACCACTGCCACAGCGGCAGGTCAAAAAGATGGTTTTTGTGGTCCGGTCGGAGCAAAAATTTGTCAATTTAGCCTTTACGCGGGAACCGGACTGCGGTATAGTGACTCAAGAAACCATTAATTTCAGGGAGGATTACAAAATGGCTGAACATAGAAAACATATTGTCCCGAGCATAAAAGCGATTTTCTTAGGTTTAATAATCCCGGCTATGATAATCTCCGCAGGATGCAAAAGAAAGCCGGCTGAACCGAACAAGCCCGAAGGTACTGGTCTGCCCGGGCCGGTGAAACCGCAGCCGGTTGCTGAAAAGAGCTTAAGTCAGATCATCCAGGATGCAAAGACATGGACCGTCGCTTTTAAGCAGTGGCAGGGTAAGCTGGCGCCGGAGTTCACCCTTATCGACATCACCGGAAAAGAGCATAAACTAAGCAATTACCGCGGCAAGTACGTGATAATAACCTTCTGGGCGACCTACTGCGGCGCATGTCGATTGGAGATACCGCACCTTATGGAGCTGCGAAATACTATCGGGCAGGACAGCCTCGCAATACTTGCCATATCAAATGAAGCACCTGACCTAGTGAAGAAGTTTGCAGCGCAGCAGAAAATCAACTACATCGTCATAGCACAGCCTGGGCCGATGCCGAGCCCATTTGACTCGGTAGAATATACTCCGACGAATTTCTTGATAGATTCGCAAGGCATGATAAAACTGGCCAGTATCGGCCTGATGTCGGCGGATGAAATCAAGGCCGTGCTGCAGACACCATAAGCGTCAGTCCGCCAGGGGCGGAGCGAAACTGGAAATTCAAAATTCGTCGGGCAACTGCCGGATCAGTACTGGACATGACACCAAAATAGTGTTTGTAGAACAGGTGAAAGGTAAATAATTTTTTGAAAGGAAACCAAAATGAAACGCAAGGAAGCAATAGTGGTTCTACTCTTGTGCAGTGTCCTTATGTTAAGCGGCTCAGGTTGCTGCACAATTATGTCGGGAAGCACACAAAAAATCCCAATAAGCTCTACACCTGCAGGAGCGAGGATCACCGCGGATACCGGTACTTCTATTACTACACCAGGTTCTATAGTTTTAGAAAGAAAAACAGCACACACGCTGGTTGCTGAATACCCCGGCTCCAAACAGCAGCAGCAACAGCTCCAACCCAAGCTCAACAATTGGGTCTGGGGTAACATATTGATTGGTGGCGTTATCGGCCTTGTTATAGACATAGTATCGGGTTCAGTAAATGAGCTTCAACCGAAAGAAGTACATTTCAGGTTTGAGGAGCCTCCTAGCAAAGGCTCGGCAACTATTCTAATCCGATATAAGGATATACTATTTGAAAGGTGTAACGGCTATAGGCCTTGGCGAATATACAAGTTTGCAGCTTGAGTGAGTCCCAGCAGTAGGGGTTGATTTTCTTAGTTTTGGTATACCTTGCTTGTAAAAATGAGGCGGTTCTGGTTTTGTGCCGGTTTTTGGTCCGTTTATACTTGCCAGAATTAGCATAGGCTTCGTCGGCTGGCTGCGCAGACGCAGAACACTGTAGGAGGATATGCAAGTCGGAGAGATTCAAAAGCCCGTGCGCGCATTGTTCACGGCCTTTTTCCCGCTTTGACGTAACACATCCTCGTGCACGCCTGCGGCCAAGTTGCACTTGTTCTGGGTAATAATTAAAATGCAGCCGGTGCAAATTGTCAAATGGACAGCCATAAATCTCTGAATGGTTTTTCAAATCAGAGCGGAAAAACTGCTGGACAATTCTATAAAGGCTGGTTATAATCACGCTGTTTCAGGAAATGAGGTTTTTTGCCGATAACAGAGGTACGCAATTATGGCACATAAAAAAGGACAAGGTTCTACCCGCAACGGGCGGGACAGTAATGCCCAATATAGAGGCGTAAAGATGTTTGGGGGCCAGCAAGTGATAGCCGGTTCAATCCTTGTCCGGCAGTGCGGAAGCAAGTTTTTCGCCGGCCACAATGTCGGTGTAGGCAGAGACTTTACCTTGTTCGCCACCACAGACGGCACGGTGCGCTTCCAGGGCCGAAAAATTCACGTGGTCTGATAAATACTTGAATTACGATCCGCTTACTGCAAAGGGATGGTTTTACGCCATCCTTTTTTTATGCGGGTGAAAGTGTAAAATACGCCTGTAATGTTCATAGATGAGGCAAAAATCTGGGTCAAGGCAGGAGATGGCGGCAACGGCTGCGTCAGTTTCCGGCATGAAAAGTGCGTCCCCAAAGGTGGGCCTGACGGCGGAGACGGCGGAAAAGGCGGCGACGTCTATTTCCAGACAGTGGAGAATCTTGATACGCTGCTGGATTTTGCCGGCAGACACCACTGGCGTGCCGAAGACGGATGGCCCGGCTCAGGAAACAACAGGCATGGGGCAGACGGCAAGGACCAGGTAATCAAGGTCCCGCCCGGCACACTCATCTACGACACCGATTTGAATCTGCTGCTGAAAGACCTAAACGAAGTCGGAATGAAGGTTCGCGTCTGTCTGGGCGGAAGAGGCGGAAAAGGTAATAAGGCCTTTGCCGGTCCAATCAACCAGACTCCCAGATATGCCGAGCCCGGCAAAAAAGGCCAGGAGCGAAATATTCGGCTGGAACTAAAGCTCATCGCCGACGTTGGGCTGGTCGGTATGCCTAATGCCGGCAAGAGCACGCTTATTTCCCGCTGTTCTGCTGCCAGGCCAAAAATCGCCGATTATCCATTCACCACCGTCGAGCCGGTGCTCGGCATCGTCGAACTAAGCGACTACCGCCGGTTCGTTATGGCCGACATCCCAGGCCTGATCGAAGGTGCCCATAAAGGAGCAGGTCTTGGGCACGAATTCTTAAGACACATAGAAAGGACGACAATTTTAGTGCACATCCTGGACATAATGCCCATAGATGGCTCCAACCCGGCTGAAAATTATCACCGGATACGCCAGGAACTGGCGCTCTATAGCAAGGCCCTGGCAGAAAAAGAAGAAGTAATCGTGGCCAACAAAATTGACCTCGACCCGCATCATGAAATTGTCAAAGAGCTTCGAAAAAAGCTTCCGCAGCCGATTCACGCCATCTCAGCAGTAACCGGGTCCGGTATAAAAGAACTGACTGAACTGCTCTGGCAAAAAGTCAAAGAACTCAAATAAAAATTGGCTTTGTTTGGCTTTGTTTTCCGGGTGATCCGCGAAGGCATTTATTTTCATAATCCTTTGTAAAAATGGAGCTTACGTTCATTTCGGCTTTTTGGAAATTGGCTTTGTTTTGCATAATTTAGTAAAAATGATCGCTGCCTTCTTAGCATTAACCACGGATTCCACAGATGAACACGGATTTGGTGAATGCGTTTATGCAGTTTTTCATTTACCCATCTTCTCATCGACTCATAAGCCTTTGGCTTGTTAGTTCGATACATATTATACCCAAAAACGGCTAAAAAACAAGCAAAATCTTTTCTCGATGCTCGCCTGCCCTGAGCAAAGTCAAAGGGTTGGTTTAACTGTTCTTGATATTTATCTGCTTGTGGCGGATTAAAGCCCTGCGTTTTGTCGCTGGGCTTTTTGTTTGGCTGGTTGTGCAGTTTCCTCAACAGAGATAAACGGCCTTAACCAAAAACCGCATTTCCCATGCATATTGCAGGTTTGCTCTGCAAAGAGCAGTCAAAATGCAAATTATGTTTGGGAATAAAGAACAAAAAGGTTATACTCGCATATATGTAAATTACATATAGATGTATTTTATCGAAAGGCAGCTAATATGTTTGAAGGCAGCCGACTTGCAAAAAAATACAAAATAAAGAAATGCGAATGCCCGAGCGGAAAGATGACCCGCTTTGTTGAACCGTGTTTATTGTTTTTTTTATCGCAAGGTGATTCCTACGGATACGAGTTAATGACAAAATTAGACAATTTCGGGTTTCCTAAAGCCAAGCCCGACACCGCGATGGTGTACAGGACTCTTCGCTATCTGGAAAAAGAAGGATTTGTAGCATCGAAGTGGGACACCAAGGGAACTGGACCGGCAAAAAGAAATTATGGTTTGACGCAAAAAGGAATCGGCCTGCTTCATCTTTGGGCAGAGAGCATTGAATTGCGAAAACAGGTTTTAGAGAAATTCCTAAAACAATATAGACAACATTTCAAGAACGGCAAGATCGCATTCTCAGATTCATATTATACAGGTTTAACAGGAAAGGAAAATAAATGAAGATAGTAGCTATGAACCATCATGGATACGGCTTGGATTCTGGCTTTGGGATATGGTTGATACTTGGCGGGGTATTGCTGATCGTTGTAGTTGTTGCTTTGCTTTCATATTTTCGCGGCAGGCAATCTGATGGTTTAAGCCGTACAGAGCGCCGTGAACTCGACCCCATACAGACTGAGATTCTTGCTATGGTTCGCCAAAATGGGGGGACTATGTTGCAAACCAAATTAGCAGATACTCTACCATATGATGTTGAAGAGATAGCAGGAATGTTGAAAGATCTGGAGTCCAAAAATCTGATTTGCCGGGAATGGAAATCGGAAAAGGGAACATATGAAATAACGGCTATTTCATAGGGGGGTCGTCCCTGATGAAAGCAACACCGGTGGAAAGAAATTATGGTTTGACGCGAAAAGGAACCGGTCTGCTTCATCTTTGGGCGGAGAGTATCGCAATGCGAAAACAGGTTTTAGAGAAATTTCTAAAACAGTA
>CAZMLE010000100.1:0-11891 GCA_964567045.1 uncultured Pirellulales bacterium
GTTCTGATGTTGGGTGCGTCACCCAATAGCTCAAAATACCCGTGAACGGTTACGTTTATGTTACGCCGCCCATCACGCCCGAGACTCTCGATGACGTGCTGGATAAGACCAAAGGCATGCGCTTTATGGGCCAGCGTTTCATCCCGGATTCGTATATGTTCCAGCACTTGGTGTTCCCGGAAGTGGGGCCGTACAATGGGGCTGTGGATCCTCTGCCCTTCACGACAGGAAATACGGGCCTGGGTCTTGGGCGGTGCTATCCTCGCGGCCTGGACGTTATGGCCATCTTAGGCTCAGACCGGGCCAGGGCAATTCTGATAGAAGAAGGCGACACCGACTACGTTGATTATTGGCTGCGATTCAACGAACTTAAGGACCAATTCGATGCGTTCGACGTCTCTGACTGGAACCGGAATCTGTACTGGGGCTGGCTGTATTCACTGCGGGCGTTAATCGACGAGCTGCCCGATGGATATCCAAACTTTATGCGGACCGGGGCGTGGCAGAAGAAGGAGCTTAACGCGGCTCTGGCATCGTGGACGCAGCTTCGGCACGATACCATTCTTTACGCCAAACAGAGCTACACGCCGCCCGGCGGCGTCCTGCCTCCTCCTCCGCTCGGGTATGTTGAGCCTGTGCCGGAATTTTACGGGCGGCTGCTGGTGCTGACCCGCATGACCAGGCAAGGCTTAAGTAACCTTGATGTGCTTTCGGCTCAGGCGGCTGAGCGGCTGACAAGTCTCGAGCAAATACTTAGCCGATTGATTGAAATCACCAATAAGGAGCTCACCAACCAAGCGCTGTCGGATGAAGACCAGAACTACATTAAATCGTTTGCCAAAGGGCTGGAGTGGGCTATCATCGGTGTTGGCGAAAAAGGTCTCAAGACAACACTGGCAGCGGATGTTCACACGCACACCGCCGAAGGGAAAGTCCTTGAGGAAGGGGTAGGCTATGTGGACCTGATTATCGTGGCCTGTCCTTTGCCTGACGGGTCAATCTTTTTGGCGGCTGGCCCGGTCCTGTCGTACTATGAGTTCAAGCATCCAATGAGTGACAGGCTTACTGACGAGGCCTGGCGAGAATTACTCGGTTCACCCCAGCGGCCCGATAGGCCGAGATGGTTCCAGCCGCTTGTACACTGAGAATTTTCAATTTGCAATTGTCAATCTGCGATTTACAATTCTCAAGAATGACAAGCTATAGAGTATTTCTGTTGGCCGGCTGTGTTGGCCTTAGCCTGTGTGCGGGATGTGCCACAACGCCGGCGCGCCAGGACCGGCGTGTTGAGGTTGAACAAGTCTGTGTCACTAATATAGACAAGCCTCAGGCGATGCACGTTGCCGAGGACGTGCTGACTGCGATGCACTTTACTATCGAGAAGGCTGACCTTGACAGTGGGCTTATAAGAACAAGGCCATTGTCAGGGGCACAATTCTTCGAATTCTGGCGGAGTGACAATGTCGGGCCTTTTAATGCGGCTTTAGCGAATCTGCATAGTATTCGAAGAAACGCAGAAGTGCGTGTACAGCCGCAGGGCGACAGAGTGTTTATTCGCTGTGATGTCCGGATACAGAAACTGAGCTTGCCTGAGAATGGACCTGCCGGCAGCCCCGGCGCGCCGGTGAGAAGGCTGAGTCTTGGTCCTGAACAAGCCAAAAGTATGACTTGGATCGATTTGGGTAAGGACACCATGCTATCTACCGAAATTCTAAACCGCATACAAAAACATATACTGGCCCGGCGCTCGTTTCTCGTGTCGGGAACGAGCGACGAGTCACAAGCGACGAGCGACGAGAAATGAGAATACTGGTCTGTGGTGGAGCAGGATATATCGGAAGCAATATCTATGGCTCAGCAATACAGAATAGAAAATGCGGACAGCTTCTCTAATCAAGGTCGGCACATAAACGGAGAGCATGGTAATGAAGAAATACCCATCCAGTATAAATTTTGAAGAAAAAATTGATGGACTCCATGTATGTTATAGGGACAAGCTAGATGCTAAATATAATTTAGATATATGGGCTGTAAGCTATTTGCTGAATGAAGGACTTTATAAAGAACACAAAGAAAACATTATACATTTGGATACTATTGATGTTAATAAACCGATTGGGTTAACAATAGGGTTACGGCTACACTTTTTGTCAAAATTCCAATTTTTCAAAAATATAGGCTTTTTTATCAAAAATGTTGATGAAATTAAAGAAAAAGTTGAAGATATACAAAAAAATATTGGCAAAAATAGTGAATATATTACTTATTCACAAGATTTCACACCTCGTGGAACTAAACTGCTTCCAGAATCCCTTTTAGAACAATACATATCTGAGAATTTGTCTCATGTTTTTGAAACTGAGTTTTCTGGTTCTAATAAATTCATAAGACAATTTCCAGCCAATGTTTTCAGGAAGAAAATAAGTGAAAAGAATCGGATTACCCGGAAATTATGGATAGATATATTAACCGTCAACAAATTTAATCAACTATCTGTAGTTGAATTAAAAGCTGGTTCAAACTGCCCCTTAGATCTCCTGATCCAAGCTATAGATTATGGTATCTATTGTCATCTCTTCAAAGAACATCTTGCAGATTCTTTTTTAAAAAACAGGAACAAAGGAGAGATAGTTAAAAGTAAAATTGTAGTCTATTGCGTTGCTGAGAAATTCCATCCCGGGTTAATGGGAAATAATGAGATAAAAGGAATAGTACCCTTAATCCGGAAAAATGATTTATTTGATCTAATCCTCTTTGAAATAAAAGTCAAAGACGATAAGGTCGAAGGCAGACCTGAGATAGTATATGACTCAAGAAGATTAGAATGAAGGCAATAATTCATAGAGGGTCAAAAGAAATAGGGGGAAGTTGTGTAGAGTTAATAACCAATAGGTCAAGAATACTAATAGACTTAGGTATGCCCCTCGTTAATCAGAATAAAGAGCCTTTTGATTCCAATAGTATTGCCGGCAAATCAATTGAAGAACTAAAAGAGAAAAAGATTTTGCCCGACGTCAAAGGCTTATATAGAAATGAAAAGCAGCAAATTGATGCTATTTTGATATCTCATTCTCACCTCGACCATTATGGTTTATTGAATTTTGTAAATAACGAGATACCTGTCTATATCAGCCAGGGGGCAAAAAAGCTTCTTGATGTAATGAATATATTCTTAAACAGGAATATTCAACTCCCAAATAGTCAGATAATAAAACACAAATCCGTCTTTCATATAAAAGATCTCAAAATAACACCGCATCTCGTTGACCATTCCGCCTTTGATGCCTTTGCGTTTCTAATTGAAGCAGAAGATAAAAGAGTTTTTTATTCCGGGGACTTCAGATGTCACGGCAGAAAGGCTGTTTTGCTCGAAAGAATGATAAAAACACCGCCAAACAACATTGACTGCCTTTTGATGGAAGGTTCAATGTTAGGTAGGAATGAACTAGCATATAAAAATGAAAATGAGGTTGAATCCAGAATTGCGGAAATACTGAAAGAACAGAATAGCATAACATTTTTGTTTACATCATCTCAGAATATCGACCGATTGGTTTCAGCATATCGAGCCTGTTTAAAGACAGATACTACTTTCGTAATAGATATTTACACTGCTTTTATATTACAAAGGCTTGAAAAAGTGTCTAAAAGAATCCCTCAGTTTGATTGGGGAAAAATCAGAATCAAATTTTTCAGATACCATGCACTTAAACTTGCTGAGGCCGGTTTTAAGGACCTACTTTATACTTACAACAATCGCAAAATCACCATAGATGAGATAAACGAGAGAAATAATCCAATACTTATGCTGGCAAGAGATAATTCGATATTCCCAAACATTATCAAGAATATCAACGCTCCCGAAGGAGCAAAAATAATCTATTCAATGTGGGAAGGGTATCTGACGGAAGAGTTCAGGGACTATTGTAAAGCCAAAGGATTAGTAATAGAACAGGTGCATACAAGCGGACATGCCGTAGTAAATGACCTGCAGCGTTTTGCAAAGGCATTGAACCCTAAGTCCTTAGTTCCGATTCACACTTTTGAGCCAAGAAGTTATTTGGAGCTTTTTGAAAATGTTAATATTGTAAACGATGGTGAACCATTTACGATTTAGAGTGGTTTTAATAGTTGGGGCCTCGGATACGACAGATATAATCTTCATACATCAAAAAGAGGTGTTATGACAATATTAGTTTGCGGCGGAGCAGGATATATCGGAAGCAATATGACGGCAATGCTGGCTGCCGAGGGACACGAGCCGGTTGTTTTTGACAATCTCAGCAGGGGCCATTGGTCGGCGGTCCGGCAGGCCGATTTCATAAAAGGAGACTTAGCCGACCACGAATTACTTGTCAAAACGCTAAAAGAATACAAAATTGAAGCGGTTATGCACTTTGCCGCTCTGATTGAAGTTGCCGAGTCGGTGCAGACGCCGCTTAAATACTATCAAAATAATGTCTGCAACACACAAAATCTGCTTTGGGCGATGGAAGCGGCCGGCGTGGAGAAATTCGTTTTTAGCAGCTCCGCGGCCGTGTACGGCATGCCCGCCAAGGTGCCCGTTACCGAAGATTCGCCTAAAAGCCCAATCAATCCCTATGGCGAAACAAAACACGCTGTGGAAAGGATGTGTCACCACCAGAGTCAAACACGCAGGCTGCGGTATGTATCGCTCAGGTATTTCAACGCCGCTGGTGCAGGCAATAAATGCCGGCTTGGTGAGGACCATCGGCCCGAATCGCATCTGATTCCGCTGACCATCCAGGCGGCAATGGGAAAACGCGACCAAATCAAAGTCTATGGCACCGATTATCCTACGCCGGATGGAACCTGTATTCGTGACTACATCCACATCGAGGACTTATGCCGAGCTCATCTACTGGCACTAAAGCAATTGGACCGGCACTGGGAGCTGGCGTACAACTTAGGCAGTGGCAGAGGCTATTCGGTCAGAGAGGTAATCGCCGCCGTTAAGAAAGTCTCAGGCAAGGATTTCAAGGTTACAGATGCGGACCGTCGGCCCGGCGATCCGCCGGTATTGACCTCTTATGCGACAAAGGCAAAAAATGAGCTGGGCTGGAGGCCGCAGTTGCCCGATTTGGAACAAATAGTTGCCACCGCCTGGCAGTGGCACAACCAGTATCCTGATGGTTATCCTGATTGACCAAGTTAGGAGGTTAAGTTGTGAAGAGCAGCAGCAAGGTTAAAGACTTCCTGAAAAAAAACGGCATGGACTCGGCAGACATAAATATCGACCAGGTTTGTCGGGTTTTTCTTGGAGAGATGGCCAAAGGCCTTGCCGGGGTGAAAAGCTCTCTGGCAATGCTGCCGACTTACATAGAAACTGAGGCTGAGATACCGCCAAATAAGCCCGTCATAGTGATGGATGCCGGCGGGACGAATTTTCGCGTTGCGACGGTTGTCTTTGGAGATGACGGAAAACCAAGCATCGAGGATTTCAAGCTGTTTAAGATGCCTGGGTTGACGGGCAAGATCGGCAAGGAGGAATTCTTCAACACGATGGCCGGCTATATGGAGCATGTAGTAAAAAAGAGTGACCGTGTCGGCTTTTGCTTCTCATATCCGATAGAGATGTCCGCGAGCAAGGATGGGCGGGTGCTGTACTTCTCCAAGGAAATTCAGGCACCGGAGGTTGAGGGCCAGATGGTAGGCAAGAACCTGAATCTTGCTATAAGCCGGGCGGGACTTGGCCAAAAGAAAAAAATGGTCCTGCTGAACGACACGGTGGCAACACTTTTGGCCGGCAGAGCCGACCCGAGCCGAAGGAGTTTCGACAGCTACATTGGCTTTGTCTTGGGTGCGGGGACGAACTGCAGCTACATCGAGCAGAATAAGAACATAACCAAGGCCGAAGATTTGGATCTCACCAGGAGTCAGATCGTCAACGTGGAGTCCGGCGGATTCGGCAAGGCGCCGCAAGGAGCGATTGATAAGAAGTTCGATAAGTCATTGGTCAATCCGGGGGTGAATGTATTTGAGAAGATGATATCGGGGGCGTACTTCGGACCGATATGCCTTTGGACGATTCACGCGGCAGCAAAGGCCAAGTTATTCAGCGGTGCGGTGGCCGAGAAACTGGCCGGCATAAAGGAGCTGAGCACAAAGCAGACAAGTGACTTTATGTATAATCCACAAGCTGGTGACAGTCCGCTTTCGGCGGCTATAGCGGATGCCGATGAAGAAGATGGCGTGGCACTTTACTTGCTCATCGACAGGATGATCGAGCGGGCGGCTAAGCTGACAGCGATAAACCTATCGAGCGTGGCCCTAAAGAGCGGCAAAGGCAAGAATCCGACTCGCCCAATCTGCATTGTGGCGGAAGGCACGACTTTCTACCACCTGACGTCACTGAGGCAGAGGGTTGAGTATTACCTGAAGCAATATCTCGTGGAGAAGAAAAACGTATTTTACCAGACCATAAATATCGACAATGCTACGCTGATTGGCGCAGCAATCGCAGGGCTGACAAATTGACTCTACCGCATGACCCGGCGTCGGGTAGTCGCAACACATTGTTGGAAAAGCACTTATTTCTATTGAATAAAATGCTTACGTCATGGTGATGGTTTCCTACATGAGGACACTCAACCAGTTCGAGGCGATAATTTGTCAGTACGTCCCGGCGGAGTTGTTCAAGAATCCGCCGCATTAGTCCGAGAGGGATGGTTGCTATGTTGGCAGATTATATAGACACAGTAACAATCGGCGATTGCCTCAAGGTCATGTCCAACATCGAAGACAACAGCGTGGACGTATGCTTTGCGGACCCGCCTTTTAATCTTGAGAAAAAGTACGCGTCTTATAAAGACCAAAAACCAGGTGAGCAATATCTGGATTGGTGCAGAAGCTGGCTCCACGAGTTGGTACGAATAGCTAAACCCACCGGCTCGATATTTGTACATAACATCCCCAAATGGCTGACGTACTTCGCCGGCATTTTGAATGACATTGCCTATTTTCGGCACTGGATAGCCTGGGATGCAATGAGCAATCCCCTTGGCAAAACACTTTTACCTTCCCACTACGGCATATTGTTCTATACAAAGAAACCGAAGGGTTTTAAGTTCTATGAGATCCGCTCCCCCCATAGACGTTGCCGTGTCTGTGGCAGTTATGCAAAGGACTATGGAGGAAAAAAAGACCAGATGCACTCTTTTGGGGCATTAATTAGCGACGTTTGGACGGACATCCATCGAATAAGACACAGCGTCCGACGCGATGAGCACCCCTGCCAATTACCCATACCCCTCTTAGAACGCATTGTGTTAATGAGCACAGACCCGGGTGACGTCGTACTGGACCCGTTCTTAGGGACAGGCACAACGGCAATCGCGGCAAAGACGTTGGGGCGCCATTTTGTGGGAATAGATATCGATCCTGAATACGCCAAAATGGCTCAAGAAAAGATAGAGAACATCGATGTAACGATGTACAAAGGCTATTACGTTTCCCGCTTTTTGGGGAACATACAGAGCATTCGTGATATCGACGCCGCCAAAATATTTCCGCTGCACCTTACATCGGTTGAGAAAAAGCACATGCGCCAGAACAATAGTTCTGATAAGGCTAAGGAAAGAGAGCCAGATTTGGCTCTTCAGACCAAATTGTGGAAAGAGAAAGACTGATATCTATGCCAGCGGTTGCCCAGATGGCTGACGGCCGGCATAAATATACCATGTTCGGAGTTGCCGCATCAGCCCATTTGCAAGAGTGTGGTTGCAGCAATCGCAGGCCTGACAAACTAACGCACAAATCAAATGCAAGAACAAGGATTTGAATTCGTACGTCTGGTAGGAAATGAAAGGCGCGTAGGCACAACGCTGGCCGGCGTGTCGCGACACTGGCAGGGCAAAAAGGAACGCTTTTTAGTGGTAAGTCCCCACGATGACGATGCAGTTCTGGGTGCGGGGCTGCTTATACAGTTAGCCAAGAGAGAAAATGTGCCCGTGCATGTGCTAATCGTTACCGACGGCAGCATGGGCTATTGCAGCCTCGAAGAGAAAGATGCCATTATCCAGACCAGATGCGGTGAGAGTTTTTAATGCTACCAGAGCCTGGGCGTGCCGAAGGAGAACATCGTTCGGCTTGACTTTCCTGACTGCCAATTAAATGATTATCGCGGCAGAAGGCCGGCCAAACCAGGTGACGCTCCGGCAATTTGCAGTTTTACGGGGCTGCAGAATAGTTTCACTTACCATCTTCGCAGCGTAAGGCCCACCCAGTGCTTTCTGCCCACCTGGAATGATTTGCACCCCGATCACCGTATCGTCTATGAGGAATTTCTTATTAGTTTATTCCACGCCGCCGGCAACATCTGGCCCGAGTTGGGCAAGCCCTTGGCCAGCGTACCATACGCCCACGCCTACGCGGTTTATTGCGATTTTGCTGCGCCGCCGACCCTGCGTATGCGTGCGCCGCAGTCGTATCTGGACAATAAGCTGGCGGCAATTGAATCTTTTCGTTCGCAACGGCAAATATCCGCCCTTATCGAGAACGTTCGCCATTACGGCCCGGAAGAATATATAAAAACTTTGGAGTTCAAACTCTATCATCCTGCTCTTTATCGCGATATGTTCGAGGAAAGGCGTGCGATCAGCGTGCTGCGATGAAAGCCCGGATCACTTCTGCCGGCTGCGGCCGGCAAGACCCAGGCTAAGCGTAGCCGTAACCGGGAAGTGGTCGGAGGGCCAACGGCCTCCGTACTGCGTGCGAAGTATCTCAGCCTGCAGGACTTCTAAATCGCCTGACGCAAATATGTAATCGATCTTTGGGCCGCTGCGCGTGCCCTGCAATTCATTGTATGTCCCAACCTCTTTGTCGTCCGGATGCAGCACGCGGAACGTATCGGCCATAAGAACCGGATTTGGAGCCGGGCCTGCATTGTCTTTGTCAAGAGCAGCCTTACCCTTTAGGTACAAGATGACGGGATTGTCTTCGCCGGCATTGAAATCGCCGGTCACGATGAAAGGATCAGGCCGTTTTCTGCCGGCGATACGCTTGGCCAAAAGCACCGCACTTTTTTCTCTGGAAGGCTGGGAAACATGGTCCAGGTGAAGGTTGAAGGCGTAAAAAGCCAGGCGTGATTTCTTTTCGATAAATCTTGCCCAGGTGCAGATTCGGGTGCAGGCGTTGCCCCAGGTGATTGAGCCAGGCGCCTCAGGTGTATCCGAGAGCCAGAAAGTGCCCGATTCATCCACATCGAAGCGGTCAAGGCAGTATAGAATTGCGCAGTACTCACCTTCGGTTTTGCCGTCATCACGGCCTACTCCGATCTGTCCGTATTGGCCAAGTCCTTGCCGGAGCTGATCGAGCTGAAAGCGCAGGGCTTCTTGCAATCCAACGATATCGGGCTGATTTTCGCGCAGGATGTTCACGACCAGTTCGCGTCGGTTTTCCCAGCGGTTTTCGTTATCTTTGTGTGCGTTGCCGTGCAGAATATTGAAAGTCACGACCCGCAACTGCAAGGCGTTTTCTGCTGCCTGGCCTACACCGGCTGCCGCAACATTCTGGCAAGGGCATAAATCCAGAAACACCGCTAAGCCAAAAAGCACGCTCAGCAAAAAGACCACCTTGACCGCTGTGCAATTTCTTCTATAAGACATAGTTTGCTCCCCAACACGAATCTGGTTTTGTATTCTTATACCTGTGTCACCCGCGCCGGTCAATAGCAAATCGAATGCCCTTATGCTCTGTCGCTCTCATAGACGTATCCCCTTACGGTCAAGCTACTGTCCTCTGCCTTCTGCCTTCTGATTTCTGTTTTTTCCCTTGCCTTTCCCGACAATCCCGGCAATAATATATGAAACCGCGGACTTTTAACATTTGCTCTACACCCACATGCTGCAGCGCGGCGGTTGGTCTGTTCGTAGCCCGGCTGACATGCTTTGAGACGCGTCTTATATGGAACCATATAATACATAGTTGGGGATGGAAAACAATAATGGCACTTTCTGAATTTCTGGCAGCTCTTCTTGGCGGCGCGTGTACGCTTATCGGCGTTGTCTTTGCCCACAAGTTGACTGAACGCAAAAGGCGCGACGAACACTCCCTGCTCATACAAGGTGTCCTACAGGGGCTACACGATGAAATAGAAACGCTTTGGGAGATATATACAGAGCGTGTCGGCAAGATAGTCGAAACCCTGCAAGATGGCCAAGGTTTCGAAGCTTATTGGGCTGTCACACAAGATTACTTTACAGTCTATACATCAAACGCCCATCTCATTGGCCAAATCACTGACGTTGATCTACGAAAACAGATTATCTCTACCTACGCGCTTGCTAAAAGTCTAGTTGATACTTTCAGAATGAATAATGAGTTGGTTAACCGACTTGAGCAAGCCGTACTCTTGGCTAATGAAACTCATAGTGAGAAACATAAGCAAGAGGTTATCATGAGGCAGCAACAAGTCGCACATTACGCTACTTCTTTAAAACAAATCCATGCAGACTTAAAGACTAGAACGTCTTCGTTGCTTCGAAGTTTGAGAAAGCATGGTGTATTGAATGAGGATTAGTGGCATTTTCTAACATTGCGGCATAATAGGGACGGGCACGAATGCCGGTTGGTTAAGGCGTTTTGCGGCCCCGGCCCACCGCGCGGTTTCTGGTGGGTCGGTCTAATAGGCGCATGCACCAGGACGTTAGGCGAAATAGAAGATGAAAAGGCAACTGGAAAAAGCAATTCAAGCGAAGCGTGAGTCAAAGCATGTCGATTTCAAACAAACCTTTGACCCATCTTCCAAAGCCGATTGGTGCGAAATCCTGAAAGATATAGTAGCGATGGCAAACTCTGGAGGAGGGCTTATTCTTATCGGACTGAACAACAACGGCACGCCAGCTGATTCGCACATATCAGACCTTCTCAAAGTGGATCAAGCCGTAGTTGCAGATAAAATCTACTCATATACCGAAACACATTTCTCTGATGTCGAAATAATAGAACTTAAAAAGGGCGTTCACACAGTAGCAGCACTCGATATTGGCCCTGCAAAAGTCCCGATGGTGTTTACAAAGCCGGGAACGTATGCTGTTTCGGAAAAAGAGCAAAAAACAGCTTTCAGTAGAGGGACAATATACTTCAGGCATGGGGCTAAAAGCGAGCCCGGAAATACCGAGGACATAGCCCACGCAATTGAGCAGAGGTTAAGGGAAATCCGAAAAGAATGGGTCGATGGTGTGCGAAAGGTTGTCCAGTCGCCAGTTGGATCAAGCATCAATGTTCTTCCCCCCGAAGTGCGGGAATCAGATTCTCTTCAAGCAACACCAATACGAATAGTTGAAGATCCTACTGCTCCCGGATATCGTATCGTCGACCCCAACAAGACGCATCCCTATCGACAGATGAATGTTGTCACCGAACTTAACAAGAGGCTTAAAGGAGTGGCTCCCATAAACTCATATGATGTTTTTGCCGTGAGGCGGGTACACGGCACGGACAAGCAGGTCAAATTCTACTACAAACCAGCTTTCGGGTCCCCTCAGTACACCCCTGGATTTGTGAATTGGCTTGAGATGAACTACAACAAAGACCCTGATTTCTTCAAGAAAGCACGCGCATCAATGTCACAGCAACAGAAGAAGATCGTCCAACGACCAGGCTGAGCGTACGCGCTACTGCTCGGCGCTCAGTTTTCATGTTAGGTACGGCACCGCGTGAGGAAATCTGGGGACAGGCTTTTTGTTTTTACCTCGTCAATCCTGCCTTCTGCCGTCCGTCTTCCATCGTCTGTCCTCCGTCTTCTGCCAGCAGTTCTCTGCCCGCCGTGTGAATCAGCGTAAATCCGTGTCTGATTCTCTTTTTGCCTCTGTGTTCTCTGTGCCCTCCTATGAACCGGAGCCGGTCAACAGATTTTTGGCATTAGCAAA
>CAZMLE010000101.1:0-11811 GCA_964567045.1 uncultured Pirellulales bacterium
CTTCTCTGGAATACCTATCGGCTATCGGCAATTAATATCTTGAATTGGTATAAGACACCAAATCCAGATTAGTGTGCGGCAGGACGCGATTAACCATATTAGCCACACCAGCCTTCATTGAATCTACGACGCGATTCACCTCGGTAGCGTGATAGACACGGACGCCATCCTGATCCTTCGGTGCGCTCAGAGCTTGCCCTGAGTGTGCCGAAGGGACGGTGCCTACCTCGGCCCTGGCCTGATTCACCCCGGCCTGGCGGGCGTTAAGCCATTGGATCATGCTCTTTATCGCCATAGGTGTAGGCTCAGCCTTGGGATCAACGCTACCCCTAATCATCCAATCGCCCTCCCAGTGCTGCAGAACAAAGGTCTTACCCATGCCTTTGTAGGCTGTCAGAAAATATTTGGCCAGCTCATAGAATTGCTTTTGCTCATCAACTTTTTGCTGCTCGGTGATTCCGGTGCGCCAATAACCATCCGGGCGTCCCAGTGCCGTGACTACCAAAATGTAGGTGGTGAAAGGCTTGTTAAAGAGCTGCCTGAAATACGGTGTCTGGGCGGCCTCAACCAAGGTTTTGACCTCCGGCCAATTCGAGTTGTAAGGATAAACGGATGCCGGCCCCTCGTGTCTTTTGCCATAGAACCAGACCTTAATCACCCGTGAGCCCAGAGTCAGAATCTGGTCGGCGCCTTCGTTGAGGAAATCCTTGTCGGTCAAATAGTATCTGCCGGCCACATGTGTCACTCCCACGATGTCCGGCAGCGGGCGCTCCGCTGCGCAAATACCACAGATTACCGGCACTAAAATTATCCGAGAGAAATTCGCCATATTGTCACCCCCGACGGACCCCGCAATAAATTGTGGGGCTAAATATTTAACTAACGTTTGATCTTACGGAGACTTTTTTTGGCCGCTGCTATGGTCTTGTCTATGTCCTCTTGCGTATGAGCCAGTGACACAAACATTGCCTCGTATGCGCTGGGGGCAAGATAAATGCCCTGATTCAGCATGCGGGCAAAGAATTTCTTGAATTGTTTTATATTTATTGACTGAACGTCGGCGAAATTTCGCACCGGCCGGTCAGTGAAGAAACAGCTCATAATCGAGCCAACACGATTAATTGTGACGGTGACACCCGTCTCCTTAGCGGCATCTGCCAAGCCGGCTTCCAGCGCAGCCGCACGTGATTCGAGCCTCTGATAGGGTCTTTCTTCCAAAATATCAAGGGTCGCATTTGCAGCGGCGGTGGCGATTGGATTGCCGGATAAAGTCCCTGCCTGATAAACCGGCCCGGTTGGAGCCAGCATATCCATAATATCGGCTCTGGCTCCGAGTGCCGCCAGCGGCAGGCCGCCACCTATTATTTTGCCCAGACAGGTAATATCGGCTTTTATGCCGAAAAGCTCCTGTGCTCCGCCGTATGCTACGCGAAAGCCTGTTATTACCTCATCAAATACCAAAATGGCACCGTCGCGGTCGCACAAATGTCGAAGAGTCGCAAGATAACCGGCGACCGGCGGCACGACGCCCATATTGGCAGCAACAGGCTCAATCAGCACCGCTGCGATTTTGTGTTTGTGCTTGTCAAAGGCAGTTTTTGCCGCATCGATGTCATTATAAGGCAGCACGATGGTCAGCCTGGCAACCGAATCGGGCACGCCAGGGCTTGAAGCCGCTTGCTGACGGGCGCGCCTCAGTTTAGAGCAGATGCCGGTTTCAGCGACGCCGGAACCAGCCGCAACCAGCAGGCAGTCGCTGTGACCGTGATAACAGCCGGCCATTTTGATTATCAAATCCCTTTTGGTATATGCCCGGGCCAGGCGGATGGCCGTCATTACCGCCTCGGTGCCGCTGCTTACGAGGCGCACCTTCTCAATCGAATCAAAGGCGCGAACTATCTTTTCAGCCAGAGCAGTTTCAGCCAGTGTCGGTGCTCCGAAGGACGTGCCATTTTTTGCCGCTGTCTGGATAGCTTGTAATACTTTTGGATGCGCGTGCCCGAGTATCATCGGTCCCCAGGAACCTACATAGTCGATGTACTCGTTGCCGTCTATATCATAGATTTTTGAGCCAGATGCGCGCTCAATAAACAGCGGCTTGATATCCACGCCGCCGAAAGCTCGAACCGGCGAATTCACGCCGCCAGCCAGAAACCTTTCGGCACGCCTCCAGGCTTGAGCAGATTTCGGATATGCCTTTTCTTCGTCCATTTTCGATTTTCAATTTTCAATTGTCAATTTACAATTGTCAATTTACAATTGCGAAGAAATTTGGAGTATAGTCTATGAACTTAGTCAAATGGCTTCGCAAAAATCAGTCAAAGGTGATGGCCATCGTGGTCATCGGCACACTAATCGGCTTTATAGGCGGTAGTGCATTAACGTACCTTCTTAGCCCAGGAAGGACGGTCGGATACAAGGCCGTAGCTTATTTCGGGGACAACAAGAAAATAACCAACTACGAGCTGATTAGTGCCC
The DNA here is from genome assembly GCA_964567045.1 of uncultured Pirellulales bacterium. Classification (GTDB taxonomy): domain Bacteria; phylum Planctomycetota; class Phycisphaerae; order Sedimentisphaerales; family Anaerobacaceae; genus JAFNGF01. The sequence goes on from CAZMLE010000101.1 coordinate 2,479, forward strand.
GGAACGAGCTTGATGTCCTGCGAATGCTCCGGATGGAGGAACTGCTCAGATCACAGGATCTGCAGGGAATTTTGCTGGAGGAACTGCTTTTTTCAGAAACCAGACTCACACCGGCAGTGATCAATTATCTCAAACAAATGATAAGAGCCAACGGCTACAGAATCAGTGACGAGCAGCTCAGAAGCATTTACAAACGCTCGATGCCAAGCGATATGTACTGGATACTGCTAAAAAAGGAGGCAGAACTGGCAGGGATTAGAATTTCCAACGAGGATGTGGGCAGACTGCTTGGAAGAATAATACCACAGGCATTTAACGGCTTAACATACTCGCAGTTTATCGGGTCGTTGATAAAGCAGCGAGGGATTCCAGAAAAACAGCTACTGGAAACAGTCGGCAAACTGCTGGCAGTATGGCAGTACGCCGGGTTAATCTGCTCTACCGAAGATGTCACTAACTCGCAGTTAAGCCATCTGGCCAGTTGGCAGAACGAAACTGTTGACGTAGAATTTGTAAGATTTAACTCAACTGCATTTGTCCAATCTCAAGACCAGACAGGCGAGCAGGAGTTGCTGGAGCATTTCAACAAGTACAAAAAATTCTTCGCCGGCGACGTAAATGAACAGAACCCTTACGGCTTTGGATATAGACTGCCCGACCGGGTCCAGATGGAATATGTCGCCCTCAAACTGGATGATGTTTCGTCGATAGTAACGCCGCCTACGCCCCAGGAGACGGAAGAATATTACCGAAAACATACCAAAGAATTTACTAAATCCCTTCCATCGGATCCAAACGACCCGAATTCGCCACAGGTTGAACGGGTCAAGAGCTACGCAGAGGTGGCCAGCACTATCTCAGAGCAGCTTCTCCAGGGAAAAATTGATTCAAAAGCAGAGAGTATTCTCCGCGAGGCAAAAACACTTACCGAGGCAGGTTTACAGGATATAGATAGTGACACTGACAAGCTCAGCCCCGAACAGTTAAAGCAAAAGGCCGGCGATTATAAGGCTGCCGCGGAACAGTTTGGCAAAAAGTACAACGTCAAGATATACTCGGGGCAAACGGGCCTGCTCAGTCACAGCGATATGCAGATGGACCAATACCTTGGCAGACTGTTCGTGACGGGCTACGGATACAGGCCGGTGCCATTGACCCAGATTGTCTTTACGGTCGGCAATCTGGATCCTGGGGCAGCCGAGTTCCTCGATATCCAAAAGCCTAAGATATACGAAAATATCGGGCCAGCCCGAGACCTATCAGGACAGATAATGACGATGGTAAGGGTCGTAAAGGCTGAAAAGACCTCCGAGCCAAATAGTATAGATTACACCTTCAGCAAAAGCGCACTTGAGCTTGAGCAGAAAAAAACTCAGCCCAACGAAACACCCTCCGAACAAGACAAGCAGGACGCGAACACCCCTCCTGTCTATTCGGTAAGGGAAAAAGTGGCCGAAGACGTAAAGAGACTTGCGGCGATGGATACCACCAAAAGTAAGGCCGAAGAGTTTGTTAAGTTAGTGGCTGAGAGTAGCTGGGACATCGCACTAAATAAATTCAATGACCTTTATAAAAGTGAGCCTAATATGTTCAGGCTGGAAAGTCTGACCAACCTACGGAGAATCCCGAATGCCTCGCTGGAAACGTTAGTCGTGCAAAGTAGCGGCAGTCCGGAGGACCAAGTATTCGTCAGGGAAGCCAGAATAGAAAGCCACTTTATAGGCCAGCTTTATTCGCTTGTGCCCCAAGACAGTAACACAGTCCAGACCTTGCCTATATCTATTGAATTTAAGCCGCACTTAAGCTTTTACGTGATCAAGAATATCTCAGTTAATCGCCTCAGCCAACAGGCCTACGAAAAAATCAGGGCTACACAGGCATACAGACAAGAGCATGTTCAGAACCAAACTCTGGCGGTGATACACTTCAATCCTGAAAACATAGTAAAACGCATGAAATTCCGTCCCGCCGAAGAGAGCTCAGAGCCGGCAAATGCCGATGCCCAGCCAGAACCGGAGGAGCCGTCATAATGGCACAGCACCGGCAAAAAAGCTACCCGACTCCTTTTTTACTGGTGGTGGCAGTTGCAAGCTGGCTCCTGCCGGGTGCGGGCTACTTTCTGCTTGGCGAAAAAAAACGGGCGATAATTATATTCGTCACGATTACCCTAACCTTGTGCACAGGCTTATACATAGGCTCAATTGGCGTAATCGACTTCAACGGGCCGGCAGCACTATATGTCAAAGCTGCACAAATTATGAATCCGCCTGTCGTGCTAATCCCGGGCTGTCACGGCGCCGGTAGGCTACTATTTAACATCGCTTTGGAGTTTCAAAACGACTTAGACAGCGATATCCTCCCGGATGGTCTACGGCAAGAATTTAGAAATAAAGGGATCCCCCCTGGTCAAGATGCTACGATTTCGATCGGACAGAAACCCAATGAATGGCTGATACACAGCAACAATCGCTCGTACATAATTAAGGAAGAATGGAGCGAGCTGAAAGAAGCGAATGAGCTAAACGTTTACACGGCTTATCCCGTCCACGGCTGGCCAAACGAAATTGGACAGATATATACAATGACCTCGGGGCTGCTTAACCTTTTGTGCATTGTTAACGCGATTTACCTGGCTCATCTGCGCGGAACCGAGCCTGCCGGAGGCTAAAATGTCACTTATAGCAGCCTGTATTATGGCGAGCTTTACCGCACCGGAAAATATCGGCACAACTGCCCAATCTATGTTGTGGCTGCTGCCATTAGCGGCGGCGATAGCGGTCGTTTATAAAGCCACAAAAGTGCAGACGATTACCGCAGATAAATTCGCCAAAGAAGCATTGGTCCTGTTCGGCTCAATCATCGTTTTTATTATTGTAACGGCGTTAGCTCTGCATGCTCTGGCGTGGCTAATTACGGAGTGACTCTGGCCTGTGTTAATTTGAGCTTGCCTGCTTTTCAATCATCATTACCCTGCACGGACTGTTCAATCAGACCTAATTCAACCAGGGCATTAAAAGCGGCTTTTTGCTCAGCTTCTTTCTTGTTTGTCCCCCAGGCGCTGGAGAAGTGACGCTCTGCGATGACTACTGCTGACTCAAAACATTTGTTATGGTCGGGGCCCTGCTCATCCAGTAGTACATAAACGGGCGTGACATTGAATTTCTCCTGAGCGTGCTGCTGCAGCATGGATTTGTAGTTACCCTGGGCCTGTTCTGCATCGGCTTGGTCTATTAGTGAGCTAAAAACTCTTAAAATGAAGCTGTGGGCGGCGTCAAAACCGCCATCAAGATAGACTGCAGCGATAATGGCTTCCAGGAGGCTGGCGGCCAAAGAACCTGACAAGGCCCGGCTGGAGGCCATCCCCTTGCCGACCTTTAAGAACTTGTGTAGGCCGAGCTGCCTGACAACACGAGCGCACGTACCGCGGGAAACCAGCATGCTTTTCATCTTCGTCAGCTCGCCTTCCAGGTAGTCGGGGAACCGCTCGAAAATTGTTTGACAAATAACTACAGCTAAAACAGAGTCACCCAGAAACTCCATTCTTTCATTACTGAGCAGACGATTGTCAGCGGCCGAGGAGTGACTTAGTGCCTTTTCTAACAGATTGCTACTCTTAAATTCATAACCTACGAGTTGCTGGACTCGCTGCAGAACTTCGTTGTCCATTTAGTTGTATCCTACATTTGGGGGTCTCATTTGGCCACGCCAGTCACAAGGCCCAGCCAGCAGGCACCACATATCGACATATTTTCTGGAATGTAAGCTGGCCGTCAAGCTTATTGTTCAGCGTCAAAACCCCGCCTATGGAATTTAGAATTGAGAATTAAGAATGGAGAAAGTCCAATTCTCAATTCTTCATTCTGAATTCTACATTCTTTATGCCGCCCACCGGTCAACCTACCATTTGCAGAGTTGCTAAGGCAACAAACTTGTCATCAGCAACTTCAAATATTCCGTCAAGACCGGTTACCGTGAAAATCCCCCTTGTTGCCGGAGCAACACTGCACAAAACCAGCCTATGCCCACAGTCTCCAAGGAGCTTACGCAACTTCAGCAGCTTCGAGAGGCTCGAAGAAGTCACAATATCAACGCTGGAGAAATCAACCACGACGTCACAGTCACCCCTGTCACGGACAACCTCGGTTATGGTCTTGAGCTCGTCGCCCATTTCTGGTTCCTGAGGCAAGTCAACCAGAACAATATCCTCAGACCAATTCTGAATGGCCATCGCAAATCTCCTTTTTCTTTTGAAATCAATACAGAATTCCAGAGCCTTAACTGATGTATCGGCACAAGCTTAGGCCAGATTCAGTAAAAACAAGTCGCTTCTTGCCCGCCGGATGCAATCGACCTATAAAAACAGGCGTCTCGGCATCATGACGCTCGATATAGGATGTTCGTATTGCGTAGTGCGCAGTGGGCAGTGCGTTTTTTCCTTTTTGCAATACGCTTCATGCACTACGCCCGACGAAATCCGCAGCCCCGATCGGCTCTTCTATCGCAGCCTGTCTAACAACTTCATGAAATTCCGTTTGGCTTTGAATTTAGTCCTCAAAGAAGACACGTATTCGGCAAATTCCTCTTCCTTGCCCAGGCCTTTGGCAAGCTCCCCGATCTTCTTAATCAGGCGTACCGCCTCCGCGTAAGCATTATTGCTGGTTCGCTGAACAAGTGGATCAACGTGGGCCTGGTAAACGCCTATGGCATCCGCCGGATGATCCTTTTCTCGCAACTGTGCCAACTGCATCCAGAGGTCGTCGCTGCAGCCTCCCGTCCGGGCCTCGTGCCAGGCGGCCTCGACATCCTTTTCCCAGATGAATATTTCAACGAGCGTGGAATGGTCCGTAGCCCCATACCAGCGTCGGTCTGCTTGGGTTCGGCCTTTCTTTTCGTGGGCGATCGTCTTTCGAATATATTCAATCGCTTGCTGCCGCCACTTGGGCCATTCCTTGGCACGGTCTGCGTGTTCTTTAAGCTGCTTGTAGTTTTCAAGATGCGGATGCTCAGCAAAATTTGCCCAGATAAGCTGCATTGCCTCGGCGTGGCGTTTTCGCTGATGATATTGGTCGGCAAGAAATTCTCGCAATCGGCTGTCAGTATTTTCAGGAAAGGCCTGCAATCCCTTTTCAGCCCACTCCAGGGCCTTGTCTGATTCTCCGGCATCTTTGTACGTCTGAGCAATCTCCAAGAAGCGATACGCGCTGGAAAGGTTCCTGCTCTTGACGGCCACAATCGCTTCGACGTCGTCATCAACGTAAGCCAGAGCCTCCATAATCGACGCCAGCCGGTACCGGCGGTGGTCGTAAGCTGCCTCTGTCTGACTGGGCTTGAGCTGCGGGACCTTCTGCCATTCAGCCTCGGCGAGGCTACGGTAAACCGCCAAACCTTTTTCGCCCAGAACATCGGCATAAGTCTCCGCTGCTTCGCGAAAAGTGTCCCAATCTGTGGTAAGTTCCCATCTGAACAAGCGTTTAGCCAGAGCTTCAGGGTCGGGCTTGGCTTTCACACATGCTCGATGATGGATTTCCTGTAAGCGTTCCAAAATAGGAGTCATATATCCATCGGAGTCGTCCATCTCGCTCAGAGCCTTCTCAACTCGGCCAAGTGCATGTTCTGTTAGCTCAACAACTTCCTGAGCAAAGCCATCTGCCAGCAGCTCATCTATGCAACCAACTACATTGCCTATTCTTCCGGCAAAACCGTAAGCAGCCTCGTAATCTACAAAACCCCGCGTATTGGTGGCTTGATTGATCGTTTGCTTAAAGAATTCCAAATCGGGGCCTTTTTGCTTGGAGCGGGCGGCCTTGAACATCAGTCGGTCACGCAGTTTCTCGTCTTCCATCATCTGCTCTACGATGATCTCAACCAGCGCGGAGGTTACCTGGGCTGATAAATACTCTCGTACATCATCGAGCGTAACGGCTGGCTTGGATTTTTTGGTTTTTACCCTTTGCCCGGAAGGCGTTTCGGTTGTAGAACCTACGCCGCCCTGCAGATACGTCAGGCCCACGGCTACGCAATGTTTGCAAAATACCCCGGCATCTCCCATCGGGCAATCGCACGAACCGTCAAGCTCGTCATTTTTTACCCGCAGCTTTACATTGTAATCGTGCGTACCGGCAACCTTAGCGATCAGCGTATTTTTGTCTTCCAGCAGTGAAATTACTCTGCCCTGCTGGTGATAATCTATACCCCGCTCCCACGACCGGCTATCGGTCAGCTCCTTCAGTTGTGCCTTTGATATCTTCACTAAGTTGGACAAACCTCATATCAAATCATAATTTCCGGTCCAATTTTCTATAGCTTATAGCTTCGGCGATGTGCTCGGGCGCGATATTCTCCATGCCGGCAAGGTCAGCGATTGTCCGGGCGACCTTGCAGATTTTATCGTGGGCGCGGGCAGAAAGGCCAAATTCGGTCATCGCCTGCTTGAGCATCAGTTCGCCGGCAGAATCCAATTTGCAGAACCTCTCAATCTGCTTGTGGGTCATCCTGGCATTGGTCATCCCGACCCTTTCGGGACTGCCGTTGCCAAAGCGCTTCGCCTGAACGTCTCTGGCTCTGGTGACATCCTGCCGCATCGTCGCTGACCCAAGCTGGTCCGACCTGGAGCGGAGCCTGCTGAAACTTATCGCGGGCACTTCAATGTGAATGTCAATTCTATCTACCAACGGGCCGGATATCTTCGACACGTATCGTTCTATCTGGCCGGGCGTGCACCTGCACCTTCTCGAATCCGTGCCGAAATATCCGCAAGGGCAGGGATTCATCGCGGCTACAAGAATAAATTGCGCAGGAAAGCGGATACTGCCTTTGGCACGGGAGACAGTGACAAAGCCGTCCTCTAACGGCTGACGAATCATTTCGAGAACGTGCCGCGGAAATTCAACAAATTCATCCAGAAACAGTATTCCGAAATGGCTCAGGGATAACTCGCCTGGCCGAGGCACCGTCCCTCCGCCGACCAGCGCAGGGCCGCTGGCTGAATGATGGGGCATCCGCACCGGACGTGTGGCCAAAAGCGCCTTGTTTTTGCCCAGCAGGCCCACCGAGGAATATACCCGCGTGGTCTGGAGCGATTCTTCAAGGCTCAAAGGCGGCATAATAGTCGCCAATCTTTGGGCCAACATCGTCTTTCCTGCCCCCGGCGGACCAATCATCATAATGTTGTGTCCGCCAGCGGCAGCGACTGTCATCGCTCGTTTGACGCTCTCCTGGCCTTTGACGTCTGCAAAATCAACCTCGTAGCCGGACGCTTCATTGAAAAGCTCCTCGATGTTGACGATCGTGGTCTCAAGAGGCAATTGTCCGGAGAGAAAGCCCACCGCCTGAGCGAGCGAGCCGACGCCATATACTTCCAGAGCCGCAACCACAGCAGCTTCTTTAGCGTTCTCTAAAGGGGCGAGCATTCGACTGAAACCGTTTGCGGCAGCGGTCATCGCCATACTTAATACGCCGTTGACGGGTCTGACTCGGCCATCCAGTGCGAGTTCGCCGACAACAATAAAATCTTTGACGGGTGAGCCGACCAAAACGCCCTGGCCGATGAGCATTCCCAGAGCGATTGGCAAATCGAAGGCAGGACCGGCTTTTTTCACATCCGCTGGAGCCAGGTTTATTACAGACTGGGTTCTGGGATATTTGTAGCCGCAGTTGATAATTGCGCTTTTGACCCTTTCAGTGCTTTCTTTTACCGCCGCATCGGGCAGTCCAACGATGATAGACTTTTCGAGCCCGCCCCGCGCAACGTCAACCTCAACCTCACAGATTATGCCTTCGATTCCTTCAAGCGTAACACTGTGAAGCCTGGCTAACATATTCTGCTTTCCTTCGTTTCTGCAAAAGAATATCAGATGATGAGAATTAAGTCAAATAGCACGAAGAGGTTACGGCAGGCAAATTTTTCTAAAAAACCCTGTCTTTCTCATAATTCTCTCATTTTGGGTTTGGCAATATGGCGCCTGATAATACCGATGCCGATATTCGGTTTTGCATTGGGTGGCGTGACCACAGTGGCAACATCGGAATTGAAAATCAAAACCGGACACAAGCAGGCCAGGGGTACTGGTGGCATGGTTACTACCGCCTTCCCCTCAGCCAGTGAAGCTGCTATAGAGATTTTACGAGCTGGGGGCAATGCTATCGATGCGGCAGTGGCGGCTGCCTGGGCCTTAGCTGTTTGTGAGCCGAGCAGTTCCGGCCTGGGGGGACAAACGACGCTGCTAATCCGTTTTGCTAACGGCAAGACGCTGGTTGTCGATGGTTATTCTCAGGCGCCTGCGGCGGTCTCGACAGGGCGAGTCTCCAGTAAGGAGCAGCAAAAGGGTTATCGCGCGTGCACCATTCCATCCACACCGGCCACCCTGGAATTTGCCCGGAAACGTTATGGGGTATTGCCGCCTGCGAAGGTGATGGAACCTGCAATTCGGCTTGCTGAAGACGGCTACGCGATCACCAGGCTGCAACGGCGCCAGACAAAGTGGTGTCAGAAGGACCTGCTGGCATCTCCTGCCACCGCCAGGTTGCTTCTGAAGGACGGTCGCCCGTTTCAGATCGGTGACATTTTCCGGCAGAAGGAGTTGGCGGCGACCCTTCGCCGTTTGGCGGAGCTCGGCGCGGAGGACTTCTATCAAGGCCAGATTGCCCGTGCCATTGCTGAAGACATGACACGGAACGACGGGCTCATCACAGAAAAAGACCTGGCAGACTATAAGGTTCCGGTTGAACGTGATGCCCTTGCCGTTACGTACCGGGACTATCAGGTTGTTAGCGTTCCTCCCCCCGGAGGAGGACTGCAGGTGCTCTTAGGGCTAAAGATTCTCGAACAGTTCCCTTCTCACGACTTAACGCTCCAAATTGATAGATGGTATGAGGTTCTGGCTGAAGTGACGTACGCCGTTTTCCGCCAGCGCGATCGCTTTGTCGTACATCCGCGAGATTTGACACCTTCGCTGCTCAAGTGGCTCTTAAGCGACGAACGTGCATCTGAAATCGCCAAGCGTATCCAGGCCGATTGCAGTGAGAATACCAGCGAGTGGCACGGGCATCTTGCCCGTGATTTCATGGGCTGCAAGCCCATGCCACCAGAAGAGCCAGGCGAGACAACGCATCTCTGTACCGTTGACAGCCATGGCAATGTTGTAGCGCTGACACAATCTATCCAATCGCTTTTTGGCGCCAAAGTAGCTAACGGCCAACTTGGTTTTCTCTACAATAACTATCTCTGTACCTGTAAGCGACGTCGCCATGCTTACCACCTTGGCAGTCGTTGTATTCCAGTAACCGTTCACGGGGTGTGAATCATGGGTAATGCAGCAGTGATGGAGCAGCTTG
>CAZMLE010000102.1:0-11672 GCA_964567045.1 uncultured Pirellulales bacterium
GTTCCTTCATCACATTGCCCATAGGCACAGCATGCCCTGCCAATCCGAAGCCGTCATGCAGTTGCTTGTAGAGCCTGTATAAGCGCTGATAGACCTTGTGGTGCTGCGGAATGGGTGCAAAGGTGGTCTCCTTGATGCCGCACATGGCTGACTGGGCCTTGGCAAAGCTGCTGTGCGCTCCGCCGACGACCGCCGCGGCAATAGCCGAGCCCAGAGCGCACGTCTGCGCCGAGCGAGAGAGCTTCATCTGACGCCCGGTGACATCAGCATAAATCTGCATCAGCAATGCGTTCTTCTCGGCGATGCCTCCGCAATTGACGATTTCGCTGATTTTCACGCCGTACTCCTCGAAGCGGTTGATAATCGTCAGCGCGCCGAAAGCTGTCGCCTCGATGAGGGCGCGGTAGATTTCTTCCGGCTTGGTATGGAGAGTCTGACCCAGAAGCAGCCCCGTCAGCCTCTGGTCAACTAAGATGGTGCGATTGCCGTTATTCCAATCCAGCGCCAAAAGACCCGACTGCCCGGGCTTAAGCTTGGCTGCCCTTTCGGTTAGAGCCTCGTGCGAGCCTGCTTGTTCACCGCCGGGCTGGATGTAGTTTACAAACCAATTGAATATGTCGCCCACCGCAGATTGGCCCGCTTCCAGACCGTAATATCCCGGCAGGATGGAGCCGCCGACGATGCCACAAATGCCGGGAATATCCAGCAGCTTCTTGCCAGCCTGTGCGACGACCATGTCGCAAGTGCTGGTGCCGATTATCTTGACCAGCACACCTTGTTTAATCCCGGCCCCGACGGCGCCCAAGTGGGCGTCAAATGCGCCCATCGCTACGGGTATGCCTGCGGGAAGACCGAGTTTCTCCGCCCACTGCTCAGTGAGCTGCCCGGCGGCCTTATCTACCGCATAAGTCTTCTCGCTGAGTGTCTGGCGGAGCTTGCCGAGTTTCGGGTCAAGCTTGCCCAAGAACTGGGCATCCGGGTAGCCGCCCCAGTCATCGTTGAACATCGCCTTATGGCCCGCGGCACACCGGCATCTTAACAGCTTCTGCGGCGCCTCTGTCCCGGTCAGCACCGCAGGCAGCCAGTCAGCGTGCTCCACCCAGGTATAAGCCGCGTCAAAAACCCTGGGATCGACCCGCAGACAGTGTAGAATCTTGCTGAAGAACCATTCCGAAGAGTATGTGCCGCCGCATTTAGTCAGGTATTGCGGACACTCTTTTTTAGCGAGTTCCGTGATCTCGGCTGCCTCAGCGTGTGCAGTATGGTCTTTCCACAGCCAGGCCATCGCGTTGGGATTATCCTGGGATAACCCCGCAATGTATTGCGGGGCTAACCGGTTAACCCCGCCATCACTATGGCGGGGTTCCCCCGTAAGCATTGCCAGTGGAGTACCGTTCTTATCCACCGGAAGCGGCGTTGAGCCGGTGGTATCCACGCCGATACCCACAATTTGCCCCGGGTCGAATTTTGGATCTGCCTTTTTTGCCTGAGCCAATGCCTTTGTCACAGTAACTTCCAGGCCCTTGATGTATTCTGACGGGTCCTGCCGTGCCAGGTTGTGGTCGGCCAGATCCAAAACAATCCCTGCCTCGCCGCTCTGGTATTCATATACGGAGGTTGCCACCTCCTGACCGTTGGCGGTGTCCACGATCACACACCGTACGGAGTTAGTCCCGTAATCGAGACCTATCGTGCATTTCATGCCGTAACTATCTCCCAATTATCCTGTAAAGTACAGGTAAGCCGCTGCGATAATTGCCAGGACGACCCCTGAGGCAATCAGATCTGTGTATGTCCAGCTCGCCCGCGATTTTGTCCGGTCTTCGGCGGTGCGGGTTCCATAGGTCAGCCCCTGGATTTTCTGGTACGATGGCGCAGCGGTTGCGTAACTAACCACGATCATTACCACCACGCACACTATGAAAATAAGCAGGCTGTAGTACTGAAAGAATATGTTATTCATAATCCAGAAGAATGACCCCTGGGCATAGGAAGGGATATACTTTAGCTTGACGGGTGTATCGATAGCCAGACGCAGCAGGCCCATCGCAAAGCCGACAATCAGCGCCGCCAGGCATCCTTTGCTGTTGAGACGTTTCATAAATACGCCTAAGAAAAATACGACGAAAATCGGCGGCGCGAGGTATCCCTGTATGGTCTGAAGGTAATCATATAGTCCCTTGCCGCCCCGAATCACAGGTATCCACAATAGTCCTATTACCACCATAACGGTTGTTGCGATTCGCCCCATCCAGACCAACTGGTGCTGGGAAGCTTGCGGCCGGAATTTGCTGTAGAAATCCATCGTAAATAATGTTGATGATGCGTTAAAGCAACCCGCCAGAGAGCTCATCAGCGCCGCCAGCAACCCTGCCACCACTATCCCACGGATGCCGGCCGGCAAAACCGTCGCCACTAACAATGGGAAGGCCTTCTGGCATTGATCGCGGATCGGCTGTCCCTGCCCGTCCAACAGCGTCTGCTGAATCGTTTGGATTTGGCCGCTCTTAGCTAAGGCAAAGCATATCATGCCCGGAATAATGAATAAGAACACAGGCAGCAATTTAAGAAAGCCTGCACATATAGAGCCGCGTCGCGCCTGGCGCTCATCCGGTGCGCCCAAAGCTCTCTGGACGATGTACTGGTCGGTGCACCAGTACCACAAGCCGATGATCGGCGCACAGAACAGCATTCCCAGCCAGGGATAATTATCATTGAAATACCAGGCCACACGACCTGTTTCACGTACAGGCGCCCACGTGCCGGCCATGTTCGCAGGCACCAGCGGTTTCCAGAGATTGAACATCTCGCCGCCACAAACCTGGCGCAACTGGCCCCAGCCGCCCAGGGCGCGCAGGCCAAAGATAGTTAGTAAGGCTGAGCCGAATACAAGAACAATCGTCTGCAAGGCATCGGCGTATGCAACCGTGCGAAGGCCGCCCAAAATGGTATAGATTCCTGTCAGAACCACTACTAGAACCGAGCCTATCCAGAAGCTGTCCAGTCCTAAAAAGCTAACGTCCGGCAGCAGGACGCTGAAGACTATTCCGCCGGCAAATATCCCCACCGCAATCTTGGTCAAGACATAAGCTACCAGCGATATGAGCGATAGAACCCAGCGTGCGGTGGGCGAGAAACGCCTCTCCAAGAACTCGGGCATCGTGAAGACTCTGGAGCGCATGTAGAATGGAACCATCACCCACGCAAGCACTAATAGGCACCAGGCGTGCAGCTCGTAGTGGGCCATTGCTACTCCATCGGTGCAGCCGGACCCGGCAAGACCAACTAAGTGCTCCGAGCCGATGTTTGAGGCGAAGATAGATGCCCCCACCACAAACCAGCCCAGGTTTCGTCCAGCCAGGAAATAGTCATCGGCGGTGTCTTTACCCTTGAGAATCACCCACCAGGCAATGCCCACAAGGACGCCAAAGTATGCGACTATTGCAATCCAATCCAGTGCTCCGAGTGCCGATTGTCCTATCAGTATTTGTGGCATTTGCATGAATCCGTTCCTTGTAAATGCTTGAGGGACCCCGCCGGGCGGGAACCCACAAAATTACCCTGTCTATCGCCCCGACCTACCTCAGGCGGGCCGCCTTTCTTGTTGAAATCGGTAGATTGTCGTTGTCTGGTACTTTTCGCCCGGCCGCAACACGGTCGAGGGGAAGCTTGGCTTATTGGGCGAATCCGGATAATGTTGCGTCTCAAGGCAGAATCCGTAACGGTGCTTGTATACGATGCCGTTCTTACCCGTAATTGTCCCATCCAGAAAATTGCCCGAATAAAATTGAATCCCAGGCTCAGTGGTCAGAACTTCCATCACACGGCCTGTGGTCGGCTCGTACACTCTGGCCGCGAGCGTGAGAGATCGGCCGCCCCCGTTCAATACCCAGTTGTGATCGTAACCGCCGCCGAACTTCAGTTGCTCATAGTCACCATCGATTCTAGCGCCGATTGGTGTAGGCCTGGTAAAGTCCATTACGGTGCCCTTGACCGGGCGTAGCTCGCCGGTCGGAATCAATCCTGCATCTACAGGCGTAAACCGGTCGGCATTGAGCATTAACTCGTGTCCCAGTATGTCCCGCTGGCATCCAGTCAGGTTGAAATAGCCATGATGCGTGAGGTTCACAACGGTAGGTTTATCCGTTGTGGCCAAGTACTCGATCTTAAGCTCATTTCGCTCAGTTAAAGTGTAGGTGACGGTGCAGTTAAGACTGCCTGGATAGCCTTCTTCTCCATCTTTGCTTAGGTACATCAGCTTTACGCCCACACCATCCCTTTGTTTGATAGGCTCAGCTTTCCACACAACCTTATCGAATCCTTTGATGCCCCCGTGGAGGTGGTTTTCGCCGTTGTTGGCAGCCAGAGTGTATTGCACCCCGTCGAGCGCAAATTTGCCCTTGCCAATCCTGTTTCCGTATCTGCCGACAATTGCCCCGAAATACGGATTGTTGGCCAGATAGTCTGTGAGATTGCCGTATCCGAGCACAATGTCATCAGTTTTGCCTCCGCGATCCGGCACTTGCAGGGACACGACAATCGCACCGTACGTCATTATTTCTGCCTTTAGTCCACCGGAATTGGTCAGGCTGTAAAGGTCCACTTTTTGGCCGCCAGGTATCTCGCCGAACGGTTTGACCTCAACGTTCATTTCCTGTTTTACCTCCTTTTTCTTTGCCGCAGAGGCCGCATCCCTCGACTGCGCTCTCTGGGGCAAAAAAATGGTCAACATGCAGACCGTCAAACCCGCGATCAAGTCGGGGGATAACCTCAGTTTTTGTCTCGACATGCCTCGCCTTCCTTCTAAATCACACACAATGAAACCCCGATGCATCGGGGGCACCGTATCTTGCCGGTCAATTATCTGCATTTCGAAAGAGAAGGCAACATCGATTTACGCTTATTTTCACTAATCTGTATAAAATGGTTAAAAAACGCAAAAAAAACTTGAACTGGCACGGCCAAATCTGGCAGAATATAGCCAGGTGATTCGTGAAGTGCGGAGCGACATACAAGAGGCGCTTCACGAGATAAAAGAATTGAAGTTCTTAATTTTATCGGGAGGACGGTTATGTACAAAAAACTGATTTATCTAATTCCGCTTGTTCTGCTGCTGGGTCTGCCGGGTCCGCTCGCCCAGGCCGACCTTATTGTTGCTGAAAAACTATTGGTTGATTTACGAGCCGAAGACCTGGCGTATGGCTCTGCAGTAACAACCTGGCCTAACCGCGGAACGCTGGGGGCCTTTACTGCTTCTGGTACGCCCGTCGTCGAGACAATGGGCGGCCTGAAATGCGTGACGTTCGACGGCGGTAGCTGGTTTGAAGGGCCGACGTCCATACCTGGCATCGAAGGTGCGGGCACCCGCTCAATTGAAGTCTGGGCGTATAACCCGGCCATACCGGGGGAAGAAACGATGGTTTCATGGAGCCATCGCGGCGGCCCTGCCGGCACCAATATGTCCTTTAACTATGGTAACCACGGCACCTGGGGCGCCGTAGGTCACTGGGACGCACCAGACATGGGCTGGTGGGGCAGTCACTCACCGGCCCCTGCCGCCAACACGTGGTGGCATCTGGCCTATACGTATGACGGCACCGCTGCCCGCGTCTACGTCAACGGCGTAGAGGAGAGCGTCAGAAACCCGATCGTGCTGAACACCTACGGCGGCACTCCAATCAGGGTGGCTGCACAGGCAGACGGCACCGGCGCTGCTGCGGATAGTGCATTCAATTTCACCGGCTCAATTGCGGAAGTCCGTATTCACGATGGGGTGCTCAAACCGGCGGACATCATGAACAACTTCAAATTAGGAGGTCCGAGAAAGGCTCATACCCCCAGCCCGCCTAATGGTGCCCCAGCGGTAACCACGCCTTTACTTCAGTGGGGCGTCGGGACGACTGCTAAATATCACAATGTGTACTTCGGCACTAATCCGACGCCGGGGGCAGCCGAGTTCAAAGGCCAGCAGACCTGGGCGATGTACTGGCACGGGCCTGGCCTTACTCCTGGGACCACTTACTATTGGCGGGTCGATGAGGTGGAAGCCGACGGCGTAACGATCCACACGGGCGATGTTTGGAGCTTTACGGCTGCGCCTTTAGCTGCCTACAACCCTGACCCAGCCGATGGGGCCAGGTATATAAGCACCGACGCTGACCTTAGCTGGACGGCAGGTTCGACTGCAGCATCCCACGATGTGTATTTCGGCACAGTTGAAGCGGACGTGACTAACGGCACCGGCGGCACGTTCAAAATTAATCAGAAAACCACAACCTTTGAGCCAGGGCCCCTGCAGTTGGGAACCACATATTACTGGCGAATCGATGAGGTCGAGCAAGCCGGCACCAAGCGCACGGGCAACGTGTGGCGTTTCAGCACTATGCCTGTTATAACCGTCACCGACCCTAACCTTGTCGGCTGGTGGAAGTTTGACGAAGGCCAGGGTGCCGCCGCTATCGACTGGTCAGGCAAGGGCAATCACGGCAGCATTTACGGCGGTACAGCATGGGTAGACGGCTACGACGGCGGCGCACTGAAACTCAAGGGCGTCGATGGTTATGTGACTTTGCCCATAGGTCTGCTTATCAGCTCGCTTAGGAGCGCTACCTTCACGACCTGGGTGAATTTCTCCAATCTTGGTGGAGCCTGGCAGCGCATCTTCGATTTCGGTAGTGGGACACCTACGTATATATTCCTTTGTCCCCGCACCGGTACAGGGGGGCCGATGCGAGTGGCAATTCAGACCGGGGGAGGAGGCGAGTCTCTGATAGATGCGAGCAGCACACTTGCCACCGGCTGGCACCATATCGCCGTGGTAATAAGACCTGGAAATATGCAGATCTACCTCGACGGTGTGGTTGCTGCGAGCGGTTCCACGGCGGTTGTTCCGAGCGATCTCGGACAGACCAGCAGCAACTGGCTCGGCAGGTCGCAGTATGTCGCCGATGGATACTTCAATGGGACACTTGATGATTTCCGAATCTACAATTACGCCATGTCGCAGGCCGATCTTCCCAAAACGATGAGAGGCGACCCGCTGCTTGCGTGGGGCCCAAGTCCGGCTGACGGATATATGCCCGACATTGATGCAGCGGTGCCTCTAAGCTGGAAGGCTGGAGATAAGGCTGCTCAGCACGATGTGTACTTAGGGACCGATAAAATTGTCGTTAGAGATACTGATAAATCCGATACGACAGGCGTATATCGGGGCCGAAAAGTTGCTGCCAGCTATACTCCGCCCGAAGCCCTTCAGTGGGGCCAGACTTACTACTGGCGAATCGATGAGTACAACACCGACGCGACGCTCAGCACGGGCAGGGTATGGACCTTTACAGTGGCCAACTATCTCATTCCGGATGATTTTGAGCGCTACACCGACGATGTTGGCAGCAGAATCTTCCAGACCTGGAAGGACGGATGGGGATACTCCGAACCGGCGCCAGGCTATCCCGGCAACGGCACCGGCTCAACCGTGGGTTACGCTCAGGCGCCGTTTGCCGAGCAAACTATCGTTCATAGTGGTAGCCAGTCGATGCCGTTAGGTTACGACAACAGCGGTGCAACCGGCAAAGCCCGTTACTCGGAGACCCAGCGAGAGTGGGCCTTGCCGCAGGATTGGACCAAGGGAAATGTGAAAGGACTAACGCTCTGGTTCTATGGTGATCCCGCCAACGCGGCTGAACAACTCTATGTGGCGCTGGAAGATAATGCCGGCCACATTAAGGTGGTCAACCACCCCGATCCGGAGGCGCTCCAGGGACGCGCCTGGCAAGAGTGGAACATTGACCTGACACAATTCAGCGCTGCGGGCGTGAATCTAACTGCCGTCAAGAAGATGTATATTGGTCTTGGTAACCGGACTAGTCCCACGGCTGGCGGTACGGGCACCATATACATCGATGATATCCGGGTGTATCCGAGCAGATGCATTCCTTCGATGGGTAAGCCGGCCGCCGACTTAAGCGGCAACTGCATTGTTGACGCGGCTGACGTGGATATACTGGCCAATCTGTGGCTCGATAGTGGCTTCCAGATTACGCCGGTCAATCCCGGTACAGCGGGTCTAGTAGCGCAGTATCCATTCAACGGCAACGCCAACGATGTTGTTGGCGGCCACAACGGCACCACCATTAGTTTGCCGACCTATACCACAGGTAAGGTAGGCCAGGCGATTCTGCTGGACGGCATCGATGATATGGTGGATGTTGGTACTGTCGGTATCAGCGGCGCTGCTCCGCGGACGATAGCCGGCTGGGCCAAGTCCAGTGCCTCATCTGCGGCCCTGCCCGACTGGATCAACATCTTTGGCTTCACCGGTCCAGCCGGTGACAACGGACACTTCGATATCGAGCTTGTCAACATGGGCGGCAATCGCGGCTATGGTATTCACGTCTACGGCTGGGAGCGGAACATAACGCCGATGAATTTAGATTGGCACCACCTGGCAGCCTCGTATGATGGCACGACAATAAAGTGGTACGGCGACGGCCGGCTGATCGGCAGCGATAGCACCAGGGTTCTTAACAGTCCTGACAATATCCACATGGGCAAGCGTGACGACAATGAGAACTACTTCCCCGGTCGCGTTGATGAGGTCTACATCTACAATCGGGCGTTGTCTGACACTCAGATTGCGTGGCTTGCCGGCTATACATCGACGTTCTCGATACCGGCTGATTTGCATCAGGACAATGTGATTAACTTCAAGGATTTTGCCAAGCTGGCAGATTCGTGGCTCGAGGAGAAATTGTGGCCGTAATCACCTGCCCCCGCGTCTTCTTGTCGAAGACAAGAGGGGGGGCTAAACCCTGACACTATTTCGGGGCCTATGCTGGTTGATCCGACATAGGCCCCGCTGTCATTCTGAGCCCTTCGCTGCGCTCAGGGTAAA
This sequence comes from uncultured Pirellulales bacterium, assembly GCA_964567045.1. Taxonomy (GTDB): domain Bacteria; phylum Planctomycetota; class Phycisphaerae; order Sedimentisphaerales; family Anaerobacaceae; genus JAFNGF01. The sequence goes on from CAZMLE010000102.1 coordinate 8,894, forward strand.
CTCCGCCAAGCCTTTAGCCCTGAGCGAATTCGAAGGGGAAGAATCTGGCCTGCGATAGAGAGATGCTTCGCCTTTGGGCTCAGCATGACAAATCCTCCAATGACTTTTACGGCATAAAGGGCGGCGGCGAATGTTCGGACTCAAGAAATGGCGACGAAGTCGGCTTGCCAACCGGCGGTTCCACAACCAGTGGCTGGCAATCGTCGAAGGGAACGTACCATTGTACAGGCGACTGCCGCCGGAGGACAAAAAGGAGCTGCAGCGGCATATTCTGATCTTTATGGCAGAGAAGAATTTTGAAGGTTGTGCCGGCCTGCAGATTACCGACGAAATAAAGGTCACCATTGCAGCGCAGGCCTGCATCCTGTTGCTCCACCGCAAAACAGATTATTATCCAGGGCTGTATTCCATACTCGTTTATCCTCAATCGTACCTGGTCCAGAGCACTCAACACTTGGTAGGCAATCTTCTGGTGGAAGGGCCTGACATCCGTTTAGGTGAGTCCTGGCATCGCGGCGCAGTCGTGCTGTCGTGGGACGATGTCCGCCGCTGTGCCGCTGATATTCACGATGGGCACAATATTGTCCTGCACGAATTCGCCCACCAGCTTGATGATTCCGGCGGCAAACGCGACAGCACCCCGGTCCTTCAACGGCGCTGTCACTATATTACCTGGGCCCGCGTTTTACAGAAAGACTACCAGAAGCTCCGGCGTGACGTTAGCTGCCGCCGTGACACTCTGTTAGACGAGTATGGCGCCACAAATCCTGCCGAGTTCTTTGCCGTTGCCACGGAGTTTTTTTTCGAGAGACCGAAGGAACTGCAAAGCCTCCATCCTGACCTGTATGAAGAATTGAAACGCTTTTACCAGCAAGACCCTGCCAATTTGCAGACAAGCATAGACGGGTGAAATGACCTTTAGCTCACGCGGTCATGCGGTCTATCTCAGAAAAAACTCTTTGATTGTCGCTGCGATAATCGTTAGAATACTACAGAAATGACCGCTCTGGTCATGCTGAGCCCCAAGGCGAAGCATCCGGCCAACGAGGCGAGATTCTTCGCTGCGCTCAGAACGGCCTGGCCGATTGACAATTGTCAGCGGCAGAAACAAGATGGTATTGCCAGAACAACAAGATCAACAGCACAATCCCTACCTGAAGGCTGCACTGCTGGAGGTGGTTAAGAACCAGCTCGAAGCGGACGATCCTTCAGAAGTAAAAGAGACGCTGAATCGCCTCATATCGCAAGGAATTTCTGAGGAAGACGCAAAGATTTATATAGCCCAAGCGGTATGTGTGGAAATATACAATATCCTCAAATACAAGAAACCGTTCGATCTCAAGCGGTACGTGAAGAATCTCAAGCATCTTCCCGACGAGCCAAAAGAATAGGATCAGCCGGTGGACGTAGGATAGAAGAGGACAGCCAACAGAGAACACACTCCGTGCTGAGTCGATAGGCGAAGCATCCTCTGACTTCTTGACGCGGCCCGAACAAAACAGGAGTGCCCATGAACCAAAGAGAAAGACAAGTAGAGCGGGCTCGCCCCACGATTTTGATGTAGCAATCAAGTGTGATGGCCGTATAGTAGTAAGCCTTGAAAATGGCCAAGTTCTATGCCTCGGCCAAAGTAGTTAATCGCAGAGGTGAATGCAAATGGGAAAAGATAGTCGGTTGAGAGTTGGCTTTATCCGCCAGACGTATGGCGGATTTACCTTGATCGAGCTATTAGTGGTAATCTCTATCATCGCTTTGCTGATGGGGATACTCATGCCAGCGCTGGGTAGAGCTCGTGAAGCGGCACGTTCCACTATTTGCATGGGCAACGCAAGGCGGATTTCGACGGCAGGATATATATATGCTCTTGAACAGGATGGTGGCTTTCCACCCTATCGGATGAGGAGAGCTAAGCCCGCGGACCCTGACGGTTACGTCAACGAATACGGCCGGAAGAATCCGAGGTGGCATTGGTTCTTTGACCACGGCATAGGGCCGGTAATCGACCCGACGCCTTATCTTGAGAGTATCAAAAATAAAGGCTACTTCGATGACAGCGATACGCTGATTATGACCAATGATTATTTCACGTGCCCTTCGTTCAACTACCCTGATTTCGACAAGCGGGACATCCGAAACGGCTCATACGGATACAACTATCAATATCTTGGCAATCCGAGATTGACCGCGGACGGAGGACACTTCCAGAATTTTCCGGTCTATATAGCAAATATTGAGCGGCCGAGTGAGACTGTTATCATAGCCGACAGCCGCGGCGCTCGTGGCCAGACCGGCCCACCGGATATTCTACACGGGCTGCATTCCTATACGTTGGATCCGCCAAAGATAGCTCGTAGTAAAGGAGCTACGGAATTTGGCTTCACAGATATAGGACCAGTTATCGAGCAACAACATTCCCCGGCTGAGGCCAGGCATAGCGGAAAGGCAAATGTTTCTTTTGTGGATGGGCACGCCGAACATATATCGCTGAAAGACCTTGGATACGTGCTTGACTCCGGCGGCAAGACAATAGCCGACCATCCCGAAGGCAGCAATCAATTGTGGAGTGGAACCGGGCGCAGCGAACGGTAGAGAGTTTAACCTCTAAATCTGATATATCCGACATATAAAGTGTAAAACAAGTAGGGAGCAAAAATGGCGGCGAACAGACATAAATCTTGTCCCGAGCGGAGCCGAGGGAATCGCTCGAAGAAAGTTTTGCTTCTCTCCTCGCTTTGCATTTTTGGCTTAGTGGCGCATGGTGGTTGTGCCAAAAAAGAAA
>CAZMLE010000103.1:0-11274 GCA_964567045.1 uncultured Pirellulales bacterium
TACAAAGCCCAAACGTACTTTACGATTTCTGCATCCGATTCGCCGGCCGCCCCCACGATGAATTGCGTTGTTTGCTTTGTCCGCTCGTATTTTGCCCCGGCGGCGGTAAGTCTGCTGATGAGCTTCATAGGCTCGATTATGTCGGGAATATATTTTTTCTTGCCCGACAGCTTTGCCAGATACTTTTCGCCCGGCGTTTCGATATTCAGCGACACCGCACTGGCCAGTGAAATCGCCTGTTCTATCGCTGCATCGCTGGCGCCCGGAATGACCTTCAGGTGGATGTAGCCTTTGAACCGGTACTTTTTTCGTAAAATATGTGCGGTTGCGTTGAGCCTGTCCATAGTCATGTCGGGCGAGCCCAAAACGCCCGAACTCAAAAATAGCCCAAAAACCTTCCGCTGATGATAATAATCCAGAAATACTCTCGCTGTCTCGTCCGGCCCTAAACTACATCGGCGAATGTCCATATCTTCTCGCAGCGGGCAGTATTTGCAGTCGTTGCTGCATACATTTGAGAGTAGCGTCTTAAATAATGTGCTCTTGCCGCCATTTGGAAGTGTTACCGGATATATCCATTTGCCCTGGTCGCTTCGCCTGCGATGCTCATTTTTGCTACAGCCGCACGCACAGGCCAGATCATACTGGGCATCGGCACTGAGCAGCTCCAGCTTCTCTTGGGTGTTCGGCTTAGAGGTAACTCCAACCATCCTTGTTTGTTCCTCGTTTTGTATGCGCACTCATTCTGGGCGAGACCCCGCAATGAATTGTGGGGCCAAATATTCTTGTCCGTAGTCTGTCTTCTGTCGTCCGTGTCCCTACGCGCTGCCTTGCGGCCTGGCGTTTTTTACAACGAAGAAATACACTATCGCACCGATGAAATAGAACCAGAACGATACGACTATCGCAACCGCCCATATCAGCCTGTCGTATTCACCGTTTTTTGTAAGAGGGTATACAAATTGTGACGCAGGTCGCTTTAGACAGTCAACGAGCATAACCAGCGAAAAAATCACTCCCGCGATTGCCAATAGCACCAACAATACCCCTGCACCCACCATTGGCCCCATAGGCCACCACGGAAACCTGCACAAAAATCCCATAACAGTACCTCCTGAAACAAACTGTTTTCCCACACTGGTTTAAGGGCCTACCGACCGGCTCAGCCATTACCTGTTGGCGCCGGTCGCTGCCCGGTTGACCAGGCATTTTACCAGCAAAACGTCCTACGCCCAAGTCTATTTCAGGTGTTTGCCTGGGAGCACGATTTGGGCGAACAATTTTCCTTGCAGTGAGGGGTTAGATGTGGTATAAAAATGTACTTTAATCAGCGAAGGTTCTATTTTTGATGCACGCGGTCGAAATAGACAGGCAAATTGTTGCGGCTGACCCCATTTGAAGGAGGACTATTATGTGTAGAAGATTGATTCCCCTAATATTTTCTGTTGTGCCGGTGATGGGCTTGGTTAGTAATACGTTAGCTGACCTTGCTAACGATCCGTCCCTGGTCATATACTATACCTTTGACCAGGTTGGAGCTATTGTCGCCGACCAATCCGGAAAAGGCCATGACGGTGTTGTGCACGGCGACGTCACTGCGTTTGCTGAGGGCAAGTGCAATGGGGCTGCCCAATTCAAGGGTATTAGTGGGCTGGCAGGCCAAAGCTACCTCGATTTGAACGGCCCCAGTATCCCCGCCGATGACATTCCAACCGCTGCTATCACACTTGCCGCCTGGGCAAAATGTCAGAATACGGGCGGGCATCACGCCATATTCAATGCCAGGGCATCTGATGCGACCTGGGTTATTCACCCTGAGCTTCGCAGTAGCGGCGTATTCAGATGGCTGCTCCGCGCTGCCGGCAGCGTTGTAATCTTCGATATGAGCGCCGGCTCTGTAACTTGGGACCAATGGCTTCACTATGCGGGTACATACGACAAAGCGACCGGTAAGGCGATCCTGTATATCAACGGGCAAGTGGTCGGAGAGCAAAATGTTGCAAACCCGCAGAATATAGCCGGCAATTGGGGCAGCGGCGCTCGCGTGGGATATAACATCGACAATGCAAGACCCTTCACGGGGCTTATGGATGAGCTCTATTTGTTCAAGCGGGCGCTGACGGCGGATGAGATTAAACAGGTGATGGAAAAAACGCCCACACCTCCGCAAATGGCCGATCGGCCCAACCCGGCCAATGGCGCCAAAGAAGTGGTGCATACGCCTACTCTCGGCTGGTCGCCGGGAAGTAACACTGCTTCGCATAACATCTACTTGGGAGACAATTTCGAGGATGTAAATAACCGCTCCGCATTCAAAGCTAACCAGACAGCGACAAGCTATGGCCCGTTAACACTGACGCTGGGAAAGACATACTACTGGTGCATAGATGAGGTGGCACCAGACGCGACTATCAGCAAAGGCACGGTTTGGAGCTTTATGGTAGCCGGCTATATATTGATTGACGACTTTGAAGACTACAACGACCTTTCGCCTGACCGGATATTTGATACGTGGATGGACGGATGGCAAGACCCGACGAATGGTTCTGTTGTTGGACATGCAGAGCCTCCGTTCGCTGAGCGAAGTATTGTTCACGGTGGTTATCAGGCGATGCCCTTCCTGTACGACAACTCCGGCCAGGCAAACTACTCGCAAGCCCTGGCTGATATTGATGACTTGAAGTGTGGCAGGGATTGGACGGAGCAGGCAGTTAAAGCCCTATCGCTTTGGTTCAGAGGCTATCCGGCGTATTTTGGCAGTTTTGTGGAAGGGCCGACAGGCACATACACGATGACTGGCGGTGGAGCGGATATATCTGGCGGCTTCGACCAGTTCCACTTTGCATTCAAGGAAGTTAGCGGCGCCAGCACCGTTGTGGCGAAGGTGCTGAGCGTGAGCAACACGGATAGTTCCGCCAAGGCCGGCGTGATGATTCGTGACACGCTCGACCCGAATTCTGCACACGTGATGGTTTGTGTCACGCCCGGTAGTGGGGTCGTGATGCAGTATCGCAACACGGCGGGTGCTGCTGCTGGGACGGCCAGCCAGCAAGCGGGGATTGTCGCACCTCAATGGGTCAAGATAGAACGGACTCTGGGCGGACTTATAAGGGGCTACTATTCTGCGGATGGTGTCAATTGGACGCTGTTGGCTACGGTTGCAACGGTGACCATGGATATACCCATGTACGTAGGCCTGGGCGCAACCAGCCATAACGTCAACCAAAAGTGCACGGCACAGTTCTCCAATGTGAGTTTTCCCAGCACTACCGTTGGCGCGCAGTGGATGGACCGGGACATCGGCGTAACCAGTAATGAAGCTGAGCCCATGTATGTGGCCATCTCGAACAGTAACGGCAAAACCGGCATAGTCTATCACGAGGACCCCAACGCGACGCTCATCAATACCTCGACGGAATGGAATATCGACCTGAAAGAGTTCAGCGGCCAGGGCGTGGTCCTGAGCGATGTGGACAAGATGGCTATTGGTTTCGGTGATAAAGCCCATCCCCGGCCCGGCGGTGCAGGTACGATGTACTTCGATGACGTCCGGCTGTACCCCCCAAGATGTATTCTCGATAAAGTGACGGGGCTGGAAGGCGACCTTACCGATGACTGTGTAGTTGACGCGGCAGACCTTGAGATAATGGCCAACGACTGGCTGCAGAGTGATCACACCAAGTTAAGTGAACTGCTTGTGTACTGGGCCTTTGATGGCGGTTCCGGCGCCATAGCGGCTGATGGCAGCGGCAAAGGTCACGATGGTGTCATCTCAGGCGCGACTTGGAGAAGCCCTGGCTACGGCGGCACAGGCTACTGCCTGAGCTTTAACGGTCTTGGTAACGAGGTCAACGATGTCGATGCCGGAGGTTATCTCAACGGTCTGGATGCCGTGACGTTTTCAGTCTGGATCAAGTCTAACGTGACTAATACCGATCGCGGCTTCCTTATCTGCACTGACCCTGACGGCACGGACAACCGGGATATGCGTTATGACGAGGCAGGTTCTGTAAGCGGCAGGGATGACGTGATCAAATGTGGGATCACCTCAACCGAAGGCTTATATGAGATCGAAAGTGCCGGCACTGTTCAGACCACTGACTGGCAACACCTGGCGATGGCCTGGAAGAGCGGCGAACCATTGAAATTGTACATCAATGGCGTGTTAGACAGTTCGTTTGCGAATCAGCCGATCCGAGGGGGTGTTCTGACCGGCTACACGAAGTTATTAGTTGGAAGGGCTGGCAAAGATACAGCCGCAAACCAGGGCTGGGACGGTTTGGTCGATGAGGTGCGGATTTACGACTATGCTCTCTCACAGGCCGAGGTCAAAACCGTTATGAACCGAGGAACCTTACCCAAGGTGGACGTGTATTATCCGTTGCAGTCGCCGGCTGAATTGTATGCCGCCGAGCCGGTCAACTCCAGGAGGATTAACTTCAGAGACTTCGCTATCCTCGCAGATCAGTGGCTTCAGCAAGCCCTGTGGCCGTAGTCATAAGATGAATTGCCAGGCAGTTTGAGTAGACAGGCCAGAAGCAGCGAATATTTCGGAGCGTTTGTGGTTGCGGCCGATTCGGGCGCTCTTGCCTGCTGCGGCAGAATTGAATCTATTTATACATTCAGGTGAGGTTTTCTACACATTATCCACAACAGTCGGATTTTTCGATAAAATGTTGTAGGTTTCGGCAAATTTGGGCATCCGGTCTCTTTCGAACTGAGGATTCGGCTTTAGCATTGTCAACCTGCGGTATGGTTGACGTAACCTCTTTTTGCAAAGGCAGTTACAAGCTGTTCGTGTGGACTTCTTACTTACAGTCCGTGCGGGCGAAAGAACACCCTGCACTCTTGCGAAAGCATATCCGGCACAATTGAGAGCAATCTTTACAGATAGGGCCTGAGTTATCAACAGGTTATCCACATCGCAGTTACTTGGTGCGCATGGGATAGAAAACAGAAGCCTGCCGGTAGCGGGCTGGATCTTGCTACCGACTTGGTCGGCGGTTGCTATAAAACTTGGGTCCTTGTACAATCAGCACTATGAAACGGCAGCTAATCACTATTGGCGAATCGCTCCACGCCTCTATCGTGGAAACGGGCAGGATGATGAGGGAGTTGAGCAAGCCGGGCGCGGATGCATATTGCGCCCCCAGCAAGCAGTTGGACTATATCAGGGCCTTGATTGAATTGCAGGCCAGCGATGGCGCGAATTATATAGCGGTTAATCTTGACGCGTTTGGCGAAGACGAGCCCCAGGTTGCTATTGATATGATGCGCGAGTATGTCACGCTGGTTCGAAAATGGGGCGGGGGCGTGCCGGTTTGTATCGACAGCAGCAACGATGGTGTTCTGATAGCCGGTGTAAAAGAGTGGTACAATACTGCTGAGCGCGTCAAGCCACCGCTTGTAAATTCGGTAAAGATTTATACGGTGGATAACATCCTGCCGCTTAAGAAGGATTTTCACTTTGCCTTCGTCGGGCTTTTGCTCAGCGAAAAGGCCTCTGCTGGTCTGGGCGTCTCAAATTCGGTTGCCGAGATGCACGAGCTGGCAAGGCAGATTTTCCATGTGGCGGTTGGGCAATACGGCTTCAAGAGCGAGGAGATTTTCTTCGATCCGATGGTTTTTCCGCTGGCGATTGACATGCCTATGCAGCCGGACGTGTCAGGCTACACTTACCGAACATTTGAAACAATAACGAGGATAAGGACCGACCCGGAGATGCAGAGCGTGCACTGTGTCCTCGGTGTAAGCAACTGTGCTGCCGATTTGCCAGGCCGGAAAATAGGTGTCTGCAGGGCTTATGTCGCCAGGGCAATGGAGTACGGCCTTGACGCTGTCATTGCCAACGTTGCCCATCATTACGGCGCGGTCGAGCCGGCACAAGATCTTCTCGAACTGGTTGACGCCTATGCCAAGATGGATGGCTCGCCTGAGAAAACCGATAGAGCAATGGAGTTAATGGGCAAATTTTGCCGGGAAATTCGAACAACGGCGAGATAATACGCCTGATGTTTTCTGTTCTATATTTTGTTATTTGAAAGTCCAGGGCCGATTTTGTCTATTATAGTCTGCGGATTTCAGAATCTGTCTCCCTTTTGCGATCACGTAGTCCGTAGGCCCGTGAAAAACAGAATTGATCTCATGCACATCCTCAGCTTGCTGGGCTGTATAAATCACAATTCCTTTTTTAGGGTTCTGCGGATTCGGCCAGGCTGAAATAAACCGCAAGTGCTCACCTGGATAAGTAGTCTCTGCCGTAATCTGATCGGCTGCAATACGAACGGGCAGCTCAATAATATGTTTTGCAAGCCAGATGTTTCCTGCCGGTGTGCCGTAAACTACTAAGGAATTACTTGACAGGTCCTTTTTGACAGCCTCTTTATCGGTCAATATGGGCGAATCCTTGAAGAATTTGTCACGAATCGCCGTGACGTAGGCGTGGATTCTGTCCTGCAAGGTCTTGCTGCTTTCATTGGTAGGTACGATTAGGATTACAGACTGCTTGTCCAAAACGACGGCGTTTATGGTCCCGCTGAATGGGACAGAGTAAAACTCGCTGCCCAATTTCTTTTCCAACAGTCCTTTGAAGACGTCAGCCAGCTCCGGAGAAAAATCCGCAAATGTTCGATATTTGTTACGCTCGTTCTCATATTTCTCGAGTCGCTTGCATAGAGCCTCGACATAGAAAAATCCTCTTGTCTTCTCATATAGAAGGGTTTTTTCCGCCGCTTCCTTGCCTATCTGGTGATAAGCAAGTCTTGCGGCCACTGCTCGTACGAGGTGCTCATTAACACATACTTCCCAGGTTCCGTAAGCCTGTTTCTTCATTTTATCCGAGATAGGCGTGTAAAGAGACGAATACTTGGCGATGCTGCTGTGAAGCTTATTCATTGTAGGGACAACAAAAGAGTGGCCGAATTCATGCCAGGCAAGGTCTCTAAAGCTCTCTACAGTGCCAAATACGGGCAAATCATTCTCTACATTTATTGGCCCACAAATATTATAGATGTCACAGGCGCCGTCGGCCCTTTCTACACGGTGACCAAAGCCGCCGACAAATAAGGGAACAAGCATAATATTGTAGGTGTGATGTTTCATGCCATAGTAACTCTCTAATGTCCCAATATAATCGATACTTTCCGTCTTCGTGCGTGCATTGACAACAATCTGTCGATAGGTTTCTTGGTGCGATTTTAAAAACGATTCAAATTGCGTCTGCTTAGCAAAGTCACGAAGCGAGCTAACAAACTGGTTCAGACGTTTCTCGCCTCCGGCTCTTCTATTTAGATAGTCAGTGAAAGGCAACTGTGTATTCGGGTCCGGCGGGTCTGAAAGATAAAGCATAACCGCAGGAGGGGCATCGAAGCTGAAGCCGCTCTTGCTCATCTCTGTGAACAATTGCACTGCACGATGATTTTTATATGGTGAAAAGTACTCTACAACATCGCGCTTATATGGGAAATCGTATCGAGTGATCAATCCGAGGCGTTCACCGTAATTGCTCAATAATTGTACTACTGCTAAAAGCTCAAGCCGGGCGTCCACAACAACATTAAGCCTATGCTGGCTGGGCACTATATTTGGTGTCTGGGGCCCGGCCAGATTACTACCTAAATGTAAAATCCAGCAAACAAGAACTATCACGACGATTTTGAACCTTTTCATAACACAGTCCTTTCAGAATCTCATGACTGAAATTCGTCGCACCTAAATTGGGCGTCTCACAGCAGAATCAAACTCATGGCCATTATCAGCATCCCAAGAACTACGCCCCAAATGACAACGTGTCCATAGCCGTAGCGGTGTGCCATCGGCAGTAGTTCGTCCAAAGATATGTATATCATCACTCCTGCGACAAAGGCCAAAGTCGCTGCCAGAACAGCCGGCGTTAAAAATGGAAGCAGCGCCAGATAAGCGATTACGGCACCAGCAGGCTCGGAGAGTCCCGACAAAAATGAGTAAAGGAACGCTTTGTTCCTGTTCGATGTGGCATAAAAGATGGGTACAGACACCGCGATTCCTTCCGGAATGTTGTGCAGGGCAATAGCTATGGCGATGAATAAGCCGAGCCTTACGTCATTTAGCGCTGTCGCAAAAGTAGCCAGGCCTTCGGGCAAGTTATGAATGCCGATGGCTAACGCGGTCAGCATGCCAGCTCTCATAAGGTAGCCGTCTTGCCGGGCAGCAGTAGGAGCGTCGAGTCCCTGGTACTCATGTGGATTTTCCCGGCTAGGTATCAGCATGTCTATCAGGCCGATGACAGCTATGCCGAGAAAAAAGGCAGTAATACCCCAGAATTTGCCGACGCCATGCAGAGCCGTGGGCAGAAGCTCCATAAAAGATACGTATATCATCACGCCGGCTGATAGGCCCAACGAGAAGGAAAGATAGACTATCTTTGGCTTGCGGATCAGGTAAGCGATGGCGCTGCCTATGCCGGTCGAAAGTCCCGCCAAGATAGTCAGGACCACTGCTGGAACAATATTTTCTGACACGGTCATGAGCGGCTCGGAGTATCCAATAACCAAACAAGACCTCGGTTTTCGTGCGGAATATATTATTACTGCCTGAGGCTTTTGGCAACTGCCTTTTGTCATCGCCGTGCCGGCGATGGCTAAACGTAGAACACTGACTCAACGCACAATTTGACCCACCGGAGGAACCAGGCTCTGGGTGTACATTTTTACCCTTGACAACTGAAATGTTCTCTGCTAAAAACGATTCGTCTGTCCCGAATATTTTACTGTTACACAAAGGAGCCTGACCATGACAGAAACAAACCAAACGCCCGAGCCGGAACAAGTTCAAGTCGAAGCTGCTCCACCAAGCGCCGGGAGCAAGGAAATTAACAAAGACGCCCGCATGTGGGCAATGTTCTGCCATTTATCGGGACTTGCTGGTCTTCTCGTACCCATAGTTGGCAACATCGTGGCACCATTAGTTATCTGGCAGGTCAAGAAAGATAATTTTCCATTCGTTGATGAACAGGGTAGAGAGGCGGTAAACTTCCAGATATCTATGTCGATATACGGATTTGTAGCCGCGCTGTTATGCTTTGTTTGCATCGGTATTCCTCTGTTGGTGGCGGTATACATCGTCGACGTGGTCTTTCTCCTGATTGCGGCGGTTAAGGCCAACAATGGTTTCCACTATCGCTATCCCTTGACGATCCGGTTCATAAAGTGAGAATTCCGGGTAAAACCCAGGGCCAAACAGATCCCTGCGCCGCGCTGAGAATTTATAATCGGGCAAGTTACATTCTTGCAATAAACTGCTGCCGTGGCTATCATAACGCAAATGGCGGCAAAATCCTCTAAGCGTAAAGACGAGCAAGCTCCCAGGGCGGTTAACAAAAAGGCTTATCGAAATTTTGAGCTTCTTGAGAAGTTCGAGGCTGGTGTTTCTCTGCTGGGCACCGAGGTGAAATCGCTGCGGGCCGCCCAGGCGGACCTTGATGGCTCATACGGCAGGATAAGAGACGGGCAGTGCTGGCTGATCGGCGCTAAAATAGCTCCGTATCAGCAGGCCGGGCAAGGCGGCCATGAGCCGGCCAGAAATAGAAAACTACTTCTGCACAAGGTAGAGATCCGCAGGATAACAACCAAGCTCCAGCAGCGGGGGTTTACACTTGTGCCGCTGCGCATATATTTCAACAACAGGGGCCTGGCGAAAATAGAAATGGCACTTGCCACAGGCAAAAGAAAATATGACAAGCGACAGGCAATCACTGAAAGAGACCAGAAGCGGGACATCGACAGAGATATGAAAAAGTATCGCAAATGATCAATGGTGCGTTTTATCGGGGTTTGGGAATTATGGCTGATCAGGAAAAAGAGCAGGAAAAGAAGATCGTAGTGGATGAGGATTGGAAAAAAGAAGCTCAGCGCGAAAAAGAGGTATTAGCAGCTCAGGAAGAAACCGAGAAGAAAAAAGCTGGAGCGCAAAAGGCCAGACGCGGCCCTTTACCCGAGGGAGATTTTGTTGCCTTGATAAGTATGCTTGCTACCCAGGCTTTATTTGCCTTAGGTCTGCTGCAAGTCCAGAGCGACCAGAAAAGGGAGCCGGACCTGGAGCTGGCAAGATACAATATCGATATGCTCGAAATGATCGAGGAGAAAACCAAAGGCAACCTGACCGAAGAAGAAAAGGAAGTTCTGACGAATACGCTCAACCAACTGCGTATGGGTTACGTTAAGGTCGCGGGGTAGACCGCTTTGGCGAACATGTTAGACCAGATCATCGCTGACAAGAGGCTGGAAGTGAATCACAGGCAGGCTCAGAAGAGTCTGGACCAACTCAAAGAACAAGTTCGCTCGATGCCCAAGTGTCGCAATTTTTACAAAGCGGTGACCAAGCCCAACCGTCGCGGCATAAATGTAATAGCGGAGATAAAAAAAGCCTCGCCATCGGCAGGACTTATTCGGCGTGACTTTGACCCTGTGGCGATTGCTCAGATTTATGAAAAGTGCGGCGCCGACTCTATCAGTGTTCTGACCGATGAAAAATATTTTCAAGGTCGGCTTGAGTACGTAAGCCAGATAAGGCAAGCAGTCAACCTGCCTGTTTTGCGAAAAGATTTTATCGTCGACATCTGGCAGGTTTACGAGTCGCGAGCCGCCAGCGCGGATGCGATACTGCTGATAGCCGAGGCCCTTAAGCCCGGCGAACTGATGGACATGATGATTGCCGCCGCAGAACTGACGCTAACGGTGCTTCTGGAAGTCCACCAGGCTGACACCTTATTGAAAGTCCGCAGTCTGATCGGCTTTCCGAAAAAAGGATACAGTGTGCTGGGAATCAATAACCGGGATTTATCTACAATGGAGGTGGATTTAAATACAAGCAGCCGATTATCGGGGCTTCTGGACGATAGAACCGAACTTGTCGCTGAAAGCGGGATAAAATCACGAGCCGATGTGGAAAAGTTGATAGCTGCCGGCATAAGGGCGCTTCTGGTCGGCCAGGTTCTGTGCGAAAGCGCCGACATAAACAAGACATTTGCCGAGCTGTTCGGCAATTAGTATATGCTCTGCTAATTCACATAGAATAGATAGGTTGAATAGGTATGAACATAATCTTGTATGTGCTTTTGGGTCTTTTGACCGGTGTTTTTAGCGGAATGTTTGGTCTTGGTGGTGGTATCGTAATAATACCCGCTCTGGTCTTTTTATTCGGGCTGTCGCAGCATCAGGCTCAGGGTACAAGCTTAGCTCTGATGGTTCCGCCTATAGGTCTCCTGGCTGCCTGGCAGTACTATAAGCAAGGTTACGT
>CAZMLE010000104.1:0-11130 GCA_964567045.1 uncultured Pirellulales bacterium
CCAAGGCGCTGGTTGCATATTCTCGAAACTTAAACAACCGCAAAATGCTCGGACATTTAAATACAACATGGGGGGCCGTTCCAATAAAAGACCTGGCAAAGTTTGAGCCGATACTTTATGCCACAAGTTGCTTGCGATAAGGTCGGAGAATCACATAAAGTGGCAAGTTCACCCCTTGGCAATCTGAAAGTGTTAAGAAATATCTCTTCTAAAATCACCCTGAAGAAAATCAAATCGTGCATCAGAAGTCTAAAAGGTTTTAAGGTACAAAATGAAAGAGCAGGAATTGTTTCTCCATATTGGGGGCTTTTTGTTCATGTAGAAGATAAACTGCCCCGCAAATATCTTCAGGAGATTCGTAGAGTTATTTACCTGGAACGTTTTGGTGATATTTCTAAACTGACGAGCGTGATAATCAAATTGGATCCCAAAGACTACTTTAAGGTGAATAGCCGGTGGGTTCGCTCTATTAAGATTAAAGGCATAACCGATAGGATTTTAAGGATCAAAAAAGGCGAAATCCGCCATATCCGTGTGCTCGGTGGAGGTAATATTGCCTATTTGATTCCAAACACAAATCCTGATGGGACAACCGAAGACTTCAGGTATGATGTGGGTGAGCCTTATAGGGCGAAAAGATTCCGCAGTGTAATAAACGAGGTTTTCCTTTCGCAATACGCATTATCACAGGGCCGGGCGGTAATGGTACCTATCGGTGTGGGGATATACCAGGACCACGAGCTTTTATACAAAGGCGAGCCGATAGCTTTTTCTATCTGGGGCGTAGAGCATCCCGACGATTCAAGATTCGCAGATGGATTAGACGCCAGATTTTATCAGATGTTAGATGAAATTGGGGTCGTTATTTCAAAAGAAGAAATGTGGAGGGCGTTTCAAAAGGCGCTCTCGTGGGTGCGCCGACATCATGCCCAAATAATTGCGGAAATGCGCAAAAATCACGATGTTGGGTTAGTTCATCATGAGGTCCATTTCAATAATACCATCTTCTTTGATAATTCCTTAACAATTGCGGATTGGGAGGAAGCTGCACACCGCCTAAATCTGTCAAGATGCCAATTCTTAGATAGTGTTGTAGCTGACCTCGTAAGACTTATCGAACACTGCTGTAGCGAAGAGCAAGTTTACCAACAGCATTACAATCGGCTCTCTCGGCTTGCAGCAGAATCAGGAGGGACCCCGCTCTGCGGGAACCCAGTGGAAATTCCAGATTTTCACACGGTAAATTATTTTATGTATTATTTTCGCCAGAATGAGGTTAGCCAGGATGAGAGAGAAGAATTGCGGTCTCTTCAGAAAAAGTTGTTAACGGAATGTGAGGAAAAAGCAGATTTAATAGAAAGGCTTGTTAGAAAACTCATCCTTACTGTGTTCGACAGCGGACGTTTCGGGAAAGGCATTAATTGGAAGGATATTGCCCGGCCCTTTATGCCCGGCTTTTCAGACGATAATCCTATATGGCAGGGCAAAGCCACAACAGCTTTTGATCCCAAGCTATTTGTTCAAAAAGGCCAGTGGCCTTATGGAAAGAAGAAAAAACATCCGACAACAGCGATACGTCGGGCCGAAGAAGCCATATACCAAGGCAGGTTTGAGGATGCTATAAGGATTTACGAGAATATACTCCGTTATGGGCACAAGCGTAACCGTGATTTCGACAGATATATTCACCATAATTTAGCATCGCTTTATTTTGTTTTTCGCCAAGATAAAGAAGCTAAAACACATTTTGATCTTCGGGCTTTTCTATAGAACCAGCCCTCGGTAAGCGTATTCTTGGTTTTTCCCTTGATTTGCACGCCGTGAATGATTATATTTGTCCAGGAGTCAAATCAAAAGTTGATCCGCCAGACGTACGGCGGATTGACCTTTGGAGATAGGTGCTCCGTAAAGCAATCGTAATGTGTTGAAGAAGGTATGCTGAATGGCTAAATCGATTCTTCATATAAGCCAGCCTGTCGCAGATCAACAAAGTAGAGATAACAATCCGCGAACAAATGTTTCCTGGCTGTTCCCTGTGATGTTTGTTGGAGCCATAGCCTCTGGGTGCGCAGAAAGACAAATGTATAGCACGAGCGTCATTTCGATCCCACCTGGGGCTCGCATTGAAGTTGATAGCGACTATGTCGGCGATGCGCCACTGCAGATTGAGTGGGAGGGCTGGGCGCCGGAGAGATTCTTTACCAGAAATCATACAATCACAGCAACCGGTAACAATAGACAGTTACAGACAAAGTGGTTTAGAGGCGAGGACAGTCCACATGTGCGCAATTGGGCTGACCCCATGCCCAAGACCATCCTCTTTGACTTTGGCAGCTCCAAGAAGGAACCTCCACGAAAAACCTACATTACTAAGGTTGTTTCAGAGCCACCTGGGGCGAGGGTTGAGGTTAATGATGAGTATAGAGGTGAAGCACCGTTAGAGCTTGAATGGCAGAGTCAGACAGGATATTTTACGGCAGAAGTAGTGGTCAGAGCCTTACCAATTCTGGCTGGCCAACAGATCCACGAAAGGTTTTTCAAGTCTTCTGACCAGATTCCCAAGACCATCCTTTTTGATATGCGTCTTGTCTCACCTGGCAAACCTTATAGACCCGATCTTAGGCCGGAGCAAGAAACTGGTGATCAAGACAAAAAGGGTGACGGATACTAAAGCAGTTGCATCTTGAAGATATGTAAGGGGGTCATTATGAAACGGTTCATACAATCAATTCTCGTATTCTGTGGCAGTCTGGCTGGTTTTAATGCACTTCTGGCTTATTCAGCTAACCAGGACAGAACAAGTCAAGAGTTCCGCGAACAGTTTATAAGGAGCTTTCCGCGGCTTTCGCTGAACACCACGGTCGGCGATGCGATGATGCTGCGAATCCTTGTCCAAAGCTCGAATGCTAAACGAGGTATCGAAGTTGGATCAGCCACTGGCTTCGGTGCCATCAACATGGCAATCGCTTTCGAAAGAACTGGTGGGCATCTCTACACGCTGGAAATCGATCCCAAAATGGTGAAAGAATGCAGAGAAAATGTGCAGAAGGTTGGCTTGCAGAATATTGTTACCTGCATAGAAGGGGATGCTCGCAAGACACTGGCGCAACTGGAGGGCCAGTTCGACTTTGCTTTTCTGGATGCGCGAAAGGAGGATTATCTTAAATATCTCAAACTGATCGAGCCAAAATTAAAACCTGGCTCTGTGATCGTTGCTGACAATGTTATCCGTTCTGCCAAAGCAATGCAGGATTTTCTTGATTACATACAAAATAACACCAACTACGACACAGTTGTTATTCGAGCATCTATGGAGAAAAACGATGGTATGTCGATCAGTTACAAAATCAAGTAAGCCGGCCTCTATCACGTTCCGAACATAAAGAACTTACAGTTAAAAGTGTTTGGGGCACGGCAACCAAAAACGCACAAGAATAGTGGAGGTGACTGATGACACCGCACTTCACAGCACAACTGTTAGCGACTGTCTTGGCAGTGACGCCGGTAATAGCGCAGCCTTCAACCTTTGATGATCTGCCCCGGCTTATTCCAGGACGAACAGCAGCGGAAAATGCCTTGTGGATCGAGACCCCACTTAACGCTCGGTTTCAGTCTTCTAAACGGGTGGTAGTAGCCGACGTAAAAGGGCCGGCAATCATCACCATGATCCATTTTGCTATGCCGCAGGTGCTAAAAATGAATCGTGATGTGCTTGTGAAGGTCTACTGGGACGGCGAGACTTCCCCGAGCGTCGAATGTCCACTGGTCGATTTCTTCTGTGACCCAGCGGGCTTGCGAGATGAAGTCAATACTGCCATTGTGAATAAGCGGCGAGGTTTCAATTCCTATTTTCAGATGCCTTTTCGCGAGTCCGGGAAAATCGAGTTGGTCTACGATGGACCTGTCGAGCCAGGCGAGGAGCTTTGGAAGATTATGCCCTGCTACAGCTACGTGATGTACCGCAGGGTGGACAAGCTCCCGGAAGATGTTGGCTACTTCCACGCCCACTGGAAGCAGGAAGCCTTATTGCTTGGCCAGCAGGATTATATAGCATTGGAGGCGAAAGGCAGGGGCAAATTTGTCGGTTGGAACGTGACAATCCGCCGACCGGGCCGGTCTGGCTATCCGGTAGATGAGAATGAAAAATTCTTTATCGACGGCGAAAAAACGCCGTCAGTTGAGTTTCAAGGTCTGGAGGACTCTTTCGGGTTCAGTTGGGGTTTTCCGGAAACCGAAAGCATGTTTCCACTGACTGGATACTTTCCATTTATGAAAGGGGCATTCGGCTATCGGTTCTTCGTCAACGATGCTATCGGCTTTGAGAAATCATTACGTGTAGCGATTGGTTTCGGAGCTAAGGAAGATCCGATATTCCGCAGAGACTTCAGCAAGCCAGGCAGCACACTGCAGTTATCCAGCATGGTGTACTGGTATCAGGTTGAGCCGCATGCGCCGCTTTCGCCTATGCCTGCTGCCGTAGATCGCGCGCCGGCGCCGGAGATACCTTTTTGGCCGGACAAAGAGCAATTACCTACCGCCGAGACCTTAAAGAATCGCGGAGTTCGCCTACTGATGCTGTGTGGCCGTCCGCAGCAGGAAGTCATCTATGCAGAGCCAGGCTTTGCCGCAGAGGCCAAATCCGGATATAGCTGGGATGGGTGGAATCTCCCGGTGTATCATTGCCGAGCCGACGACCAGGATCTGCGAATCGAACTTACTGTACCAAAAGGCACAAAAGGCACTGTACGTGTATACGTTATTGATCCGGACAACTTTCAGGGCGGCCGCAGGCAGACGGTGACCGTGCGTGGGCATTCGCTCGGCGTCATCGAGAATTTTCAGGAAGGTCGTTGGCTTGAGCAACATATCACGCCTGAAGATTCAGGGGACGCCAGGATACTCGTCGAAGCCCGCAACACTAAAGATGTTTCCAACGCTGTGATTTCGATCATTGAATGGGTGCAGGAGAAGTGAATCTTACTTCAGCGCTGAAAGTCGATTCTCTCGAGGAACCCTCCCTAAATTCTCATACCACTTGATATTCGACGTGGCCGTCCCAACACAAATTATGTCGAGCCGACCGTCACCATTAATGTCAGCAATCGCAACGCCGGATGCTGCCATGTCCCCTTCGTCCAGGGCAATACGTTCCCATCTTTTGCCCCTCGAATCCGGACAGTCGTAGATATAGAGGCCGTATCCTTTGCCACGATAGCCGGCAATGATCTCGTCATCCCCGTCTGCGTCAAGGTCAGCACAAATCAAGGCATGCCCTTCATTAAAGGTCGTGTCTATCACAGACCGCTGCCACGAAGATTCTGGTCCCGAATCCGGTGTATAAACCACCACGTTGTTGCCATGCCAAGGCTCAATGGCGGCCAGAAAGCGGGTGTTTTTAGAGCCAATCGTTCCAAGATCAATCTCACTGGAGCCGCGTTTATTCGGGTTGATCTGCTCGCCAGACCCTATTTTTGTCTTTCTCCACGAAATCTTATCTCTTTCCTTTTGGGGTTGATAGAGATGAATGCCTTCGAAGCTGGCCACAAGAACATCGTCACAGTTGTCGTTGTCCCAGCTGACAACGGAAATACCATGAACGACAGTCAGTTGATTATCAATGATGTGGGGCGTCCAAGGTCCTGTGGTGGGTGGCTCAGGTATTTCATACCAGATGAGGTTCACACCAACATCCCAGAGTGGCGCCCTTGCGCTGCGGCCCATAATCGGTGCATTCAATAGCTCCTTGCGCCCGTCGCCATCAATATCTGCCCACCTAATCCGATGTGAGGTCGGCTCAGCACCTATAACATACATGGGCCATTCTTGCGTGGGATCGTCTGGGCGCCTCAGCCAATGCAGAAGGCCGCCCGAAACAGTTCTGCTCATGCCAAACTCGTGTGCGATGGCGATGTCAGTTCGTCCATCTCTATCGATATCGTACGGAGCTAAGTCGACATATTCTTTGGCTTTCAAATTCAGAACGTACTTTTCCCAACTGGGATTCTTATACCACACAAGGCAGGAAGGCTCCGTTGCCAGCCCGATGATATCGAGTTTGCCATCTCGGTCAATGTCAACAACACCGACTTTATACCCCATCGGTAGCCGGTCTACAAGATGGGCTTTGAATCCCGACCCGGTCGGGACAGCGTTCTGCTTGCCTATTTGGTTTTGCGCGGAGCGGCGTCCCTCTTGCGCGGCCAAAAACGGGCACGCCAACAGTAATGCCAGCGCCCCAAGAATGTACGATAGAAAATGTAAGGATATTCTCATTGTGCCAACATTCTATTATTCTGCCTGCCGCTTGTCCAGACTTCTGAGCTTTGCACCCCCGCGTCTTCCTGTGGCACGGGCTTCCAGCCCGTGAAGACACGGCCAGGATGGCCATGCCACCGACAGGAGCGGGGGTCCTCATAGTTTTTTGCAGGCCTCAAGCGAGTTGTGGAGCTTCTGCAAGCGTTCAGAGCTGATTGTTCTGCGGTAGCGGAGATTAGCGTATTCGAGATACCAGTCTGATATTCTTGTCCATAACCCGTCGCCCGAGTCTCGATCTCGGAGCCGGCCAGAGAAAGCGTGCAGTGTCTCACTGAGATGTCGCCACAGCCCTGCAGCCTTGACCTTACGATCCATCCTGGCAAGCATCTTGTGCAGGGTCACAAGCTCTGGGTTTCCCGTCGCCCTTGATTCTATCTCGCGTTGCGATCTCCTCCTGTAGTAGCGTCGGGACAAAGCCAACCACAGTGTGCCCCCAAAGAGGGCCGTTAACGCAAGTAGACTGGCAAGGAGGTTATGGTACTTAAATAGCCACCCCAACAGGCCGAAAAGGCCATACCGATACAAGGCCTCCAGGAGTTGACCAAGAGTATTGCCCATACCTCCACCCAAGCGTCCGAACTGTTCAGCCGCCGACGCCCCCGCCCAATCCTCCTGTATCGTAGCTTCAACAATAACCCACCGATTTCGCTCACTATCCCAGGCTTCAGCCCAGGCATGGGCGTCCATATTCCGGGCGACCCATGATTCGCTCAGGGCGTCTTTCTCAGTGACCAGGAAACCGGTAATGTAGCGAGTTGGCACGCCGGCAAGACGTAACAGAATCGCAGCCCCGGAAGCAAAATACTCACAATAACCAGTGGATTCCTCCAGCAAAAAGTGGGTCAGCTTGTCCCGGGCAGGCGGGATATCTAAGCCGAGCGCGTACGTATGGTTGGTGTGAAAGTAGTTGATGACGGCATCGATTTTCTCACTTGTTGTACTACAGCCGGCGAAAATCCTGCTCGCCAGTTGATATATGCGCGGGTCAAGCTCTCCGGGGATGTCCAGCATCCGGAGACGGTGAACACCAGCGGGGGCCTTTTGATAAGCTGATTTTGCGTAGCCAATCCGGTAGTTCAAGCCACTGCGCGAATTTGGAGCATAAATAATATCGTTGTCGTCGAGTAACAGCAAATTGAGCGGCGCCTCAAGAAAGGATGTTCCCAGAGTCGTGAACACGGCATCGGCCAATTGCGATTCATGCCGGATAGACATGTGCTTACACCCGGATGCATCGGTCTGGTCTAGCCGAAAGATATTCGCCCTGCCCACGAAATACATGCCGAACAACCTGTTCCGTTCGGGAAAGACTGCTTCTCGGTATGACAAATCGTACCATTCGGATTGACGGTAGACCTCAAATGCTCTGGCCCGCAAGTAGCCCGGGCAGTCGTCGCATTTGATAGCCAGCGCGGGCGTTGTATCCTGATCGCCCTTGATTAACAGCACGCTCGACAGTCTGCCGCTGGTGGAGAACCCGACATGTGACATGCCGTCTACTGTACTTTCGGCGACACGGGCTCTACCCAACCAAACCGGAAGGTAGTTGAGAACCTCCACGTGGCGATAGAGCACGGAACCTGCGATCCAGCCGCAATTTAAAGCAACCGCCAGTATTAGGCCAACAGCAAGCCGACGGAACGTGGGGCTCGTCGCTCGTGGCTCGTCGCTCGGGTCACGGGTCACGGCCGACGGGAGACGGACCCAAGCGGGGGTCGATTCACCGGCAGCCGCTACATAAAGCACAGCAAGAATGACCGCGAGTAGCTCCGACAGGCGAAACGCAACGTACATACTATCAAGTAGGAGGCCTTGTCCAGCGGAGATCACAGTGGCTACGTGAAACAATCCGAGCGAAGACGGAAGCCGCTGCGGCGATCCCAGAAACAGTACCAGGATCATCGAAGCCAGGAAGTAGCGGGTTACTGTTTGCCAGGCGACGGCCGCCGCTTGTTCAGGAGCTGCGCGGGTGGTCGAGCTGGTATAGGCCGCGTGAAGTGCAAAGATAATCGCCAGGACAAGCAAAAGAAATGACGTGACAACCTGTCTTTCTGGCTTTATATCCCAGGTAAATCGCCGCCGCAGACCCAAGAGGCCCAGCATACAAAGGATAGCCGGATATGCAATATCCCCGCAGACTCGCGCGGTTAGCACCGAGCTTGCTATAATCATGATGATAGCAATGGCCTTTTGCGTCTTCACAAGCGCTTTATTCTCCCCGCCAAGATCTCGTCAGACGACAGAAACTGGATGTCTCCCGTCCCGTTCATACTGTCCTTATCTACATGCATCCGGCTGGACTGGCCTATTAGTAATACTCTTGTGCGGCAGCCAGCCGCCTCGGCCAGTTCCAGCAATTGCCGATATGCCGCGTCCCATTTCAGCAGAATGAAAAAGACCTCAGATATCTCATAGAACCGATCTTCCAATATCGGCGCTATCTGATCCGCGGAATACCCCTGCCTTCCCCCCGCGTACGCGGGGGCTGTCCCCGCGCAGGCGGGGAATGGTTCGAGACCCGCCAGAATTTCATGTATTTTTTTGAGGCGCAGTCCCGATTTATCGGGAGGCCAGCCGGTAAACTGATGCAAATCCCGGCCGACGAGCAAGAAATCAATAAGACAATCTCTATTGATTGTATAAGCCACAGAAGCACAAAGAGAGATGGCGGCCTCCCTCTCGTCGCTCGTCGCTCGTCCCTCCTCGCTCGGGTCACGGGCCACGGGCGTCGGGCCA
This sequence comes from uncultured Pirellulales bacterium, assembly GCA_964567045.1. Classification (GTDB taxonomy): domain Bacteria; phylum Planctomycetota; class Phycisphaerae; order Sedimentisphaerales; family Anaerobacaceae; genus JAFNGF01. The sequence goes on from CAZMLE010000104.1 coordinate 9,052, forward strand.
CGGGCGTCGGATACGGCGGTGTCTAACACCAGCGCCCCGACAAAATCGGGGTCGAAATCGTCGTCGTATTCCTTGGTAGCCGGCACCGATAAGCGAGCCCAGGCGCGGGCATCAATTCTGCGCGGGGAATCGCCCGGCAAGAAAGGCCGGTTCCCCAGGTATTCAGGGCAAGCCCCTCTCGTCCCTCGTCGCTCGTTGCTCGTCTCTCGTCCCTCCTCGCTCGGGCGACAGGCCACGGGCGACGGATTTGGGGGGCGTCTCAGGGGGATTTGCAGTTCAGAAAAGGCGGGAAGAACGATGAGGATTTCCTCATCATCACGCGACCTACCGAAACTAAACAGCTTGAAGGGAAAGACGGATTGGCAAATCGGCTGCTTGATTCGATAGCAGCCGCGGTGCTTAGGTCGTATCGCAATGGTCACCTCGATAGTGTCACCGGGCCCCAAGCGCGAAACTATGGGTCCGCCTCCAATCTGCTCAATCGCCTCAGGCAGCGCGCCAAAGCTCAAGCCGAGATCATAGGAGGGTCTGCGTCCGACGTTCTTAAGCGCATATCTCAGTGGGACTGTCTGGCCTGCCATAACAGAATCAGGCAGACCGCCGCTTAGCTGGATTTTGGGCCGCACAACAAAGCCGACAAGCAAAGCCATCAGGACTACCGAGACCAAAGCCGAAAGTGCCCCGAAGGCAGGAACGAACAGAGCGGCCAGAGCGACAAAGGCGGTCCCGCGAAGCACCACACTGCCGGCATCAGTCAAGCCAAAACGTAATCTCCCATCGGTTCTACGCATTGTGGCAGAGGCCTGCTCAAACCGGTACTTTGATATGGCTGACAATCTCCATAATAATCTGCTCCGCGGTAGCGCCGCTATGGTGCGTCTTAGAGGTCAAAAGAACGCGATGTGGCAATACGTAAGGAACCAGCCACAACACATCATCAGGAATGACAAAATCGCGCTTTTGGAAGTATGCGCGGGCGCGGGCCGCCTGAGTTAGCATCAACGTTCCGCGGGGGCTGACACCCAGCTCGAGCCGATTGTCGTGGCGGGTAGCATGGATGATTTCAACGATATACGTCAGAATACTATCATCCACGTGAACGTTGGCTACCTCTTGCTGGATCAGTCGGAGTTGTTCAAGCTCAAGTACCGGCTGAATCCTATCGAGTGGCTCGCTGTTGGCATGCGAGTTGAGAATGTCGACCTCGACTTGGGCTGTCGGATAACCTATGGCAAGTCGCACCAGGAAACGGTCCAGTTGAGCTTCGGGCAACGGATAGGTGCCGTGGAACTCGATAGGGTTCTCCGTGGCAATCACCATAAACGGTTTCGGCAGCGGACGACGCTCACCTTCAATCGTCGCCTGATTCTCATTCATTGCCTCCAGCAGAGCCGACTGAGTTCTGGGCGAAGCACGGTTGATCTCGTCGGCAAGTAAGATATTGCAGAAGATGGGGCCGGGATCGAACCTAAAGTCTCCACTAACTGGGTTGTAGATAGAAGAGCCCAGGATGTCCGCAGGCAATAGGTCGGGCGTGAATTGTATTCGGCGAAACTTGGCGTCAACGCTTTTAGCCAATGCCTTCGCCAGAGTCGTCTTGCCCACGCCGGGTACATCTTCAATCAAAACAGACCCACCCGCTAATAGGGAGATAATCATTACATCGATACACTCACTCTTACCGTAGATAACACTCTGTAGATTCTCCTTCAGGGCTGCCAATAGTGGGTTTTCCGTATGAGCGGCTGCCCCGCGGCCAGCGCAGCGAGCTGTCATATCCTGTCTCCCGAAGTGCGGTCTATTTGGGACCCCGCCGGGCGGGAACCCTCGATCATAGGCTCCCGGCTACGGCTCGGCGCTTCCTGCTTCGGCGAAGCGCTTCGCAGAGACGAGCCACCGAGACGAGTCGAGACACTACCGTAAATGAATACGTATCGGTCGTGCATCAAGTTCTTATCTTCCTCCAAGATTGATTATGGTGAAGGGGCATTTGGGACCCCGCCGGGCGGTCCGCCACAGGCGGATCTGACGCAGCGAAAGCCATAGATATCGTATCCAAAGCAGACATCCGCATAGCCC
>CAZMLE010000105.1:0-10883 GCA_964567045.1 uncultured Pirellulales bacterium
GAACGGCACAAGCACGACTTTTACGCCCAGCACCTTGCAGACATCGATGCACTGGCCAAGCCAGCGCTCCGCCCGCGGGTCGCTTTTGTAAGGAACGCCATTGAGAGTCCCCAGCGCCAGCGATGCTATCTGCATCTGCCGCTTTTCGGCTTCCGCCAGGAATTGCTTTTGCAGGCTCGCGTCAAACAAAGGCAGAGTATCCTGGCCACTTCCGCAGTCCACCTGGACGCCATCGAGACCAATCCGTTTGGCCATTTCCAGCGAAGCCGGATTGCTCGTTTTGTCGATTGTCCAATCGCAGACAGCGAGCTTGAAGCCGCCGGCGCAGGCCTTTGCCCGTTCGCACCCGACAAAGGGCGCACACGAAGTAGTCACCGCCAAGCCGGCGATAGCACCAGCGGCGCCGGCCAGCATCTGGCGCCGAGTTATGCGTGAATGTTCCATATCACAAATTCTCCCCGATTATGTCTTCAAACTTTTCAGGTTGGCGTCCAGTTTCTCCTTGCTATTGACAATCTCGTCCCAGGTAACTTTACGGCGTTCGTAGGCAGCGGTTCGGCCAAGAATGGTGATCAGATTGCTGCGGACACTTGGCTGGACCGTTGGGTTCTTGAAATTGCCGCCCGTGATATCGTTGTAGAATGTCGCGATATTGGCGACCGCTCCTTCTCGATATATTTCCGGGCTTCTGCCCCCGCGGTAGAAGTTTTCGCCGCGAATAATTACCTGTCCGCCGTATTCGGTCTCCAGCACGCCTTTTGAGCCGAACATCCGATTTCTGATGCCCTCAGGCTGAGTGCCGTGGCCTTCGATCTGTCTGGAGCTAAAGGTAATGCCCACGTGGTTTGGATATTCAAACAGCCCCGCAAAGTGGTCCCAGCACGTGCCGACCGGCCGGACGGTTCGCCCGCCCGTTCCTACGGCCCAGAGAGGTTCGGCGTCCATAATCCAGCTCATAACGTCCAGCGTATGGATGTTCTGCTCGGTAATGATGTCACCGGAGAGCACCCGGTCCAGGCCCCACGCCCGCAAGCGACTCTCGGCGCCGTCCGGGTCGGCCCGCCAAGAATCATACATCCGCTTAAACGGGCAATCGGCGTGATAGATAGCCTCGCCGAAGGCAAACTCGCCGAGAGCACCCTCGCGGACACGCTTGAGGGCCTCCATGTAGAATGGGTCGGCACGGGTTTGAAAATCAATAAGGAAGCAGAGCTTTTTGGTGGTGGCCTTTTTGCCGCTTTCGGCGATACTGTGACAGCCGGGGACATCCACCGCCAGCGGCTTGGCGACATAGACGTGACAGCCGGCATCGACCGCTGCGGCAGCCTGTTCCGGATGAAAGTACGGCGGGCTTTCGATTGCCACCGCGTCCACTTTGGCCTCCAGCAGTCTGCGGTAACCCAACAAGCCTGTGTAAAGACGAGCCTTATCTATGCCGAATTTACCGCCGAACTGGTCGACGCGGTCCTGGAAGTAATCGGCACCAGCCACAATGTTGTATCCACCATGCTGCTTAAATAAGTCCATAATCCAGATTCCGCGGCCTCCGCAGCCAAGCAATGCCAGGTCAATTTTGGAGTTGGCACGGGAGCCACGCACCAGTTCCGGCTTTACGAACGTAAACGACAGAGCGGCGGCACCTGCGCCGGCAATGAACTTGCGACGACTGACTATATCTTTACTGCCGCCCTCGATTGAAGCTTCTCGGTTTTGTAACATGTTGGCAATCCTCCTTTCATACCTTAATATAGGCTTCGCGCTTGATCTTGCCGGTGGAAGTCTTCTGAAATTCGTCTATTCTTATTTCCAGATGCTGTGACGAGACCTTTTCAAAGCCAGATAATTGCCGGCTGTTTTTCTGGCACTCATTGATGCTTTTCCAGACGAGTGCTTTCAGCATTTGCGGCTGCTCGACCAGATCGGCGTAGGAAAGATTCGTGTGCGTCTCTATGGCTTCCCAGGCCGGCTGCACAATTGCCTTTATGGCTTCCTGGATAATGCCGGTCGAATCCACCTGGTAGCCGGGAACTACCAGCACCTCCTTCACAAAGTGAGCCTGCAAAAGCGCCGCCTCGACCAATTCGGGGTTCACCTTTTTTCCACCGGGCAGGACGATCAAATATTTTTTCCGCCCGGTAATATAAAGGTTTCCGTCACCATCGAGGTAGCCCAAATCGCCGGTATGCAGCCAGCGGATGCCTTTGTCATCCATCCGGATAACCGCCTCGGTAGCGCGGGCATTCTTATAGTAGCCCTTCATAATACAGGGGCCGCCCAGACAAATTTCGCCCTTTTCGCCGGGCGGCAAAATCTGATTTCTCTCGTTGACGATCTGGACAGTTAATGTAGAAATTGGCTTTCCTACAGAACCTAATCTTCGCGGACTTTCATTAAATCCATAAACAGGCGAATTCTCAGTCGTGCCGTAGCCTTCGTACAATAGCAAGCCTCTTCTCCAGAACACATCCAGCACCCACTTCGGCACCGGCGCTGAGCCGGAAAGGAAAAACCGGAGCCTGTCCCAGCCGAGCTTCCTCACAACACTTTTGCCAACCAAGTTCGGTGCGCAGCGGTCGAAAAACCACAGCAATAGGTTCTTCTTTTTCCGTCTGGCAAGACCCTCCTCGATGTTTTTGGCCAGGACTGTATAAAGAGCCGGCACCGCAACGAAAATGCTTATCTTCCTGTCCCTCATTAGCTCGGAAATCTGGCGGTATTTGTTAGTGTAGATATTGGCTGCGCCAACACAAAAAGGCAAAAATTTCCCGACAGTGAGGCCAAAAGAGTGATGCGGCGGAAGTATGTGCCCAAGTCTATCTTCGTCGGTGATTCTTACCTTCTCGACCGAACCCTCGACGTTGGCGATCAGATTGGCGTGAGTTAGCTCCACCTCTCGCGGGTCGCCGGTAGTGCCGGACGTGCACAGAATTATGGCGGTATCATCAGCCTGAATCTGCGGAGCAATCTCGGCCAGCAATTGGCTGGCATCTTGTGAGGCGTCGAGGACGGGAACTCGCGTCATCTCAACAAAGCCCAGGGCGCTTCCACGCCCAAAGTCTCGCAAGTCCTGCCGGGCATCGGCATCCTGATAATCGTCCGCCATAACAACCGCGCGACAGTCCGTATGTGTGACGTGATTCTTAACCGCCTCGACCAGCCTTTCCGGATCAATCAGCACCGGCACCGCGCCGGCAAGCACGATGCCCCAAAGAGCCACGTCCCAGTCTATGCGATTTTTGCCCAGCACCGCGACTTTGTCTTTTATCTTTATGTCCGCCGCTTGAACAAGCCACAGTGCAAAATCCTGTGCCTTCGTTTTTAACTGGCCAAAGGTCAGCTTTTCCTCTCGTTCGGTTCTGACGATTTCCAAGCATACCTTCTCCAGCAGTTCAACCCTTCCCACGGTTTGGTGGAAAAGATCGATTAAGGTTCGCAACCTACATTGGCTGTGCATTTGCATCCTGCTCCTTCGTAAGACTATAAGTCGTGCAAACTCTAACTTCCGCCGGCCAATATGGCAAGACTTTTCCTTGAGCAGGGCTTGATTTTTGACTGTTGCGTACAGAGCCAGGCTTTTCACCGCTGGGTCCACAGCCCCCGCTCCTGTCTTCCGGCAGGAAGACGCGGGGTACGCCTGTCCGGGCTGCCTCGCCGGCAGTCGGTTCCAGCCTTCGCAGCCGATTCGGCGGAGTAGGCGTCATACCTTGGCCTGACGAGCGGCTTTTTTCTTCTTTTGGCCTTGTTTCTCGCGCTCAGCCCGCTTGCGTGCGCGATCCCGCTCCGCGGATTGCTGCTCGGCGGAAATCGTCTTGCCGCCGGCCGGATTGAGCTTATCCAGCACCGCCTGCAGCCGCTTGCGGGCAGCCACCGCGGCCTTATCCCCGGAATCGGCCGGGGTGAGCTTCTCCACGAAAGGCACATCCTTCATATCGAATAACTCGCCGGCTTGGTTCAGCTTCCATCCGGCATCTCGGACATACCAGTTGCGGCCGAGCTGTACGAATATCCACTCGCGAGGGTTGCCCTTTTTACCGCGCAGTTGAGGCGTGAAACTGCGACCATCATACGTGATCGTCGCTGGCAGCTTCGCCCCCGCAACTTCTGCGAACGTCGGCAAAAGATCGCTGAAATCCACCAGGTCTTTGAGCACGCGTCCAGCTGGCGCGACGCCCTTCCAGTTGGCAATCAGCGGCACCCGTGAGCCGCCTTCCATCATCGTGCCCTTGTGCCCGTTGATCAGCCGACCGCCGATGGTGCCCGACTGCCCCGCCGTGCCGTTGTCGCCGGAGAAAACAATCAGCGTGTTCTGGCGCAGGCCCAGCCGGTCCACTTCCGCCACCAGCGCACCCACCTGCTTATCCAGGTAGGCAACGTTATCGTTGTAGAGCGTGTCCTTGTCTTGCCCATCGCCCTTGCTGTCGGGCGTGCGCAGGATGGGGCCATGGACCAAATGTGAAGGGTAATAGAGGAAGAATGGCTTGGCTGACGCTGAGCCGGTTGGCGCGTGCCGTCGCAGGAAATCGACCGCGAAGTCGTGCGTGACATCGGGGTAGTAGATCTCCTTGTCTGTTTCAACGAGCTGTCCGTTCTTGGTGTAACTTTTTTGCCAGTACCAGCCGCCCGCGGTGGGATCAGTAATATACTCCTCGAAGCCCCAGTCGGCGGGCGTCGCCCCCATCTGCCGCCACTTGCCGACCTGGCAGGTGTCGTAACCCGCTTCCTTGAGCACCCGCGCAAGCGGGTATTCATCTTGCGGCACGGGCTGCCCCGCGGTGGGATTTGTCAGGCCGCCCGTCCGGAAGGGGTAGCGGCCGGACATAATCTGGCAACGCGTCGGTCCACACAGCGGGGTCGAATAGCATAGCTCGAACCGGATGCCGCCGTCGGCCAGAGCGTCCAGATTGGGGGTTCGCCCCTTGTGGCGGTCCGAGCCGTAGCATCCCACGCCATCGAGGCCGTAGTCGTCAGATAGAATGAAAACGATGTTGGGCCGACCGACAGGCTTGAGTTGCTGGCCGCTCGTCGTCACGCACGCCGCCGGCCCGATCAGCGATGCGACCGCTCCGGCAGCCAGCCCGTTCCGCAGAAACTCTCTTCGCGACAAGCTGTTCATGATTGTTCTCCTTCTTTAACAACCAAATGAAATCCTGTATATTTGCCCTTGACGTTGTACATTAAAATCAGCAGGCAAAAACTTTTGCACTATTTCCATATTCGTTCGAAGGTGGGCAGAAAGTTCGTTGGTTGTGTAGCAGCCACTCTTTGCCAGCGCCATATAAATCAGAAGCTGGTCGGCTAAAAAACGATCAATCTCTGCTCCACTGGCTAAGAAATCTTTGGCCTGAGCAACAACTTCGCCAACTACTTGCTCGGAAGGCTTGCCTTTCATTCCAAAGGCGGTAAAGACCGTTGTTCGGCTGCTGCCGCAAAGCCGAATCATCACACAATTCCCTGCTCCGACAGAGTCGGTGACCTCGACATGCTCGATATCCTGCAAGTCCAGTCCGCTTTCCGACAACAGCCTCTTCTGCCGCTCGGCGATATGGGCGGGAAGTCTGGCCGTGTAAATTCGGGCGTAGATTTGCGGTTGCTCCAGCGATTCGCAAAGGTTGATTGTCCGTCTAACATTTTGCTCCCACGGCTGAATATTAATTGCTATTTTGCCGCCGCCGGCTGGAAAAAAGCCGGGCTTTATCAACCTACAATTGGCCTGGAAACCGGCGGTGGCAATAGCCGGCAAAAAAGTCTCGCAAAGAAAATCAACCGGCGGCGCCATTGGATTATGAGTGCCGCCGCTGACGGTAACTGTGGACGGTTGCCCGGCCAAAAACAAAGCGGGCAAAACGGTTTGAATTACCAGCGATGCAGAACCAGCCGAACCAATATCGAAATGATAATCGCCGCTTCGGATAGAGCCCGGTTGAAAATCCAACACTGTTGAGCCTAACGTAGCTCCCCGGCATTTTGCATCGCAGATCTGGCGAACAGCTTCAACACAAACCAGATGCTGCTTTGCCAGACCGGGATTGCGCCGGGCGGCGCGGATATTGTCGATGTGCAGGGCTTTGCCGGTTATGCAGGATAACGCCAGGCTTGTGCGCAGTATCTGGCCTCCCCCTTCGCCCGTGCCGCCATCAATACAAACGGTCTCCATACAGCTTACCCCGCGGCACCAGCAATATCCGCGGTAATGTCACCGATTACAAGGCAACGAATTTGCCCGACATCCAGAGGCGGTGCCTTAACTACTATAATTTTGCCATCCTGCTGCACATCGGTTATTACGCCGATAGCTACATCTGCGTCTTTTTCGTCTCTCAGGCCAACTAAACGCGAAAGCATGCTCTCGCGGCTCAAACCTCGGTTACTCTGAACCGCCACTTCACTCATGTTGATATTATGAAGACGGGAATCACGAAAGTATCTGTTGAATTGGCTCTGCCGATAGCGGCGCCTCTCTGGCGGGGACTTGACTGGTATATCTAAGGGACAGCGAATCTGCTCAAGCCGGCAGCTAAAAGTCTTCAGGCCGACAAGGATGTCACTTAATTCGTCGCTGCGCTGCACGGCCAGAATCAATGCCGGCTTTATTATCTGGTACACCGTCCACCACAGAGCCGCTGCCGCCGGGCCGCGTATAAGGCCGGGCGTATCGATTATGATTAGCTTTGTGACTGTGGACAATGCCGCAGCGCCCTGCGCAATCCCTGCGGTCATCTGCAGCAGATGGCCAACCGGTGTCACGTCCCCGACGAAAGCGATGCCTGCGACGGGAAGCTGCGACAGTTCAATCTGGGGATTGTCGATAACGGCCCAGCCGACTGTCGCGGGCGGCCCGATATGGGACTGGCCGACATCGGCATCGATAATGCCGACCGGCTGCCGGGCTGCCAACCGCTTTGCCAGAGCAATAGCCAGCGTAGTTTTGCCTGTATCAACCGCCCCCAGAATCAAACAGATGCCTCCGCCTTTGGCGGACAGCAGCCCTCTGTCCAAAAGTGGCTGTGCGGTTTTATCAGCCCAATCCAGTGACATCGACGCCCCTACCTCGCGGTTACCGCCGACAATAGCCGACCGGCACCATGTAAAGTGGTTCGAGGTGACTCGGCAGCTCAAGGACTTTGCCGACAGAGGCATCATCAAAAGCCCCCACGGCGACAGAACCAAGTCCTAAAGCCTCCGCCTGCAAGTGGACATTCTGAGCCGCATGCCCAGCCTCCATATAAACATAGCGAATGCCGCGCTCACCATAGCGGCCTGTTGTCCTGGCAAACTCCGCAGCAAAAACCAGTGTCACCGGGGCAGCCGCGATGAATTCCTGTCCCCAGGCAGCAGCGGCAAGCCGGGCACGCAGGTCCTGGTCGGTGAGCCTCTGCAGAGAATGTTTGCCAGGCAAATAGTGAAAAAAGCCTTGCTCGGTCACTACGAAAAGCTCCAGCGGGTAGGTTGCTCCAGCGGATGGTACGGTGCGATACCTGCTGCGAGCGTCCTGGCCCTGCGCCGCCCAGGCCAACTGCCCGATCTGCTCCAATGTGAGGGGTTTTGAGGAGAACTCCCGCCGCGACCGCCGAGCAGCGACAGTCTGCTCAAGCGGTATCGAGCCTTTGAGATCCGGCTTAGGAAGAGTCACTATTGTATCCATTTTCTACCCAACCACTCGTGACAATATCTTGGCCTCTTGCGAATATTCAACTATCCATTATAGCTGCCGGATAAAGAATTTCCATTTTCAAGCCCCTGCTGTCAAATTCAGGATTCTCCGGCAAGGTCTTGACTTTTACGATAACGGCCTGACTCGCTGTCCAGGCAGCAGCAACCGCATCCAGAATATCATCGGGTGCCACTTTCCCCGGCTGCCGGGCTTGGACCACAAACTGCTCTAAGTCCGAAAATATCACTGATAACAGTGCTACGCGTTCATTTCGCCCGTCCCGCTTTTTCTTACTGTACTTTGCTGGCCTGCCACCAGCCAGTGCCCAAAATGAAATCTCCGGATGAATCTCACGGACCCGTCGCTGAAGTGTTGGTGTCATCAAATCGTCTACCTGCCGAATTTTTTCGAGCAAAGCAAAACTTTGTTTGCTTAGTTTCTTGCCGGAATGTTTTAGAGAAGTTTTACACGCTGTTTCATAATCTGTAGTCGTCAGGCAAGGCCTTATTGGCGCGGGGAATACACTGCTGGCCCGTTGGCCACCGAGAATCTTGCGTGCTGCGACATCACATTCGCGCGGCTTGGTACCATCGCTCAAACCAATAGGAATATCAACGCAAACCAATTCGCAGTCCGCGGTTTTTGAAAGCACATCGGCAAAAGTCTTGGCCACGCAAAAGTCTTTTAGCTGCAAGACCTTTTGCTTCGGGGCTTGCGCAACTACAACGAACCAGCCGGCTCTGCAACCATCTACACCAGCAACCTGAAAAGACTGCTTTTCCATCGCCGCCTTTGTTAGTCCGCAGGACGCCTTCCGGCGGAAGTTTTCTTTAGAAACGACAGAATTTGCAGGATGTCAGCTATCGTTTTGTCACGATTTTGGCGTGTCAAATTGAACAGTCTCGAGCCCGGCATCTGCTTGACCTGCGAAATTAGGCCGCTGCCCTTTTGCGCCACAGTAGCCAATACCAACCTATCGGATGAAAAAAGTCGACGAACTGCGGCGACAAATTTCCCCGACAGGCACTCCATCTTGCCAATCTCGTCTATAACAAATAATTCTGCATCGTTCTGCTCAATATCTAAGACCGGCACGACAGATTCTTCAAAGCCCGCAACATCCACGCCATATTTACCGATTTTGAACCGCCCTTTAATATCAACGTGGGCGAGGATTCCACTGGTTCCGTTCAGCCGGGTCCAGCTAAATCCTCTGCGTTTATCGCCCTGGCGAATCTCCTGCGTATAAAAACCCGCCGCCTTTTTGCAATCCAGCGAATCCAAGATTTCCATCAGGGCTGTCGTTTTGCCGCAGCCCGGCAAGCCGATTAACAGGATTTTAGCTGAATCGGATGTCATAGATGAAAAAGTAAGCTGGAATATTAAGTATCGAAATACGAAACAATATCAAAATTCGAAATCCAAATGATCGAAACAGTCTATCCAGGACCTTGGATTTTTGTCATTCGGATCCTTCGACTTTGCTCAGGACAGGTTTGATTCGCATTTCGGGTTTAGCGCTTCGGATTTTCCTGCCAGGGTTGGGCTAACGGTTCTTCCAGCCAATGCAATGCCATAATCGCAAAATCTATCAGATCAACTTTGCAGTCGCCGTTTATGTCGCCGGCGACGATAGTCTCGCAAACAGGTTTACCAAAGTGAGACTTGCTGGCCTCGGCTGTCCCGCCGTAGGCGCCTATGTTGATGATGCCGCCGTTAGGAAAAGGTTCAAGACCAATCGGGGACATCGGATCACCTGCATCAATACACGGGCTTGTGACATCGTCTTTCACCCAGCTTTGAGTCGTTCGATCCCACCTGCCTGCCTGGGATTTTAAATGATAATCGCCGTCAAGCCAGAAATCATCATTTGGATCGTCTGGCGTGCCGTTCGGGTCCCAATAGCCAGGGTCGGCAAAACAGGGGTCTGCATCGATATTGCCCTGCTTCCACAAAGTGCTCTCGCACGGGTCATAAACTGCTCCGTCGCCGCCCTGGACGTTGCTGAAACTGATTTCCACCTTTGACCCGTCTTCGTTCCATATCTCGTACCCCCCATCCCACAGAATACAATGCACGAGTTGAGTACGATAAAACTCTAGATGGCTACAAGCTATGGCGCTGCCCTTTTCCGCCGAATTACCAGCAAATGTGCAACTGCTCAGCGTAGCGCTACTGTCGTCTCCAAAGTTGTACATGCCGCCGCCGCACTTACCTGCTGTGTTTTGGCTAAGGACGCAGTTTGCCAGTGTGATAGTGCTTCCTAAGTTATCAATTCCACCCCCGTTTTCTGCCGAGTTCCCACTAAAGAGGCAGTTGACCAATTCAACACTGGTGTACCAGATGTTAGACATTCCGCCACCGTCTTGGCCAGCCGAGTTGTTGTGGAAATTGCAGTCGACCATTTTGATGCTGCTGGTTCGATTGTACATACCGCCACCATAAAAGGTGGTGGAGTTTTCGCTGAAGGTGCAGAAATGAAACGTCGCGCGGCTCCCGTGGTTGTAGACCCCTCCAGCACCGCACTTTGCACTGTTACGACTCAAGGTACATTTGACCACTGTCACGCTACAGGAGGCGTTGTGAATTCCACCTCCCAATCCATCCGGGTCGAAATCAGCGCACAGATCTGAACCATTGGCATTGCCAGCAGTTATCCGGAGGCCGTCTATCGTGGCCATCGTGACGATGCGATTAATGGTTACCACGTGGTAGCTGTTTTCTGCCCGACTCGCCTCGCCCAACAACTTACGAGGGTCATTCACATCAACGTCATTGCCAGCCAAGTCCCCGCTTAAGATAGTTTCATGTGTCCGAATATCACGAGCATCCGGGTATGGCTCGCCAAAACCGGCGTAGCCACCTTTGATTACAACACCATCGATGGTCTGGAATGTGGCTTTCCGGTCACCGGGCGTCTGGTTCGCACCCTGGTCTGGCTTGTAGATGCCTTGAGCCACGCGGATTTCGACCGGCTTTTCACCGTCATTGGCGTCGGCCAAAGCATCCTGGACGTATTTGTAGGCATTCGCCCAGCTTGTGCCGTCATTGGTCCCTGTGGCGTCATCGTCGACATAGATGATCTTACCTGAAGCTGTGCAAACGAATGCCCACAACACCACTGAAATTATCAGTGAGTGCTTTGATTTCACGGTTAGCGCCTCCCAAATAGAATTACTAAGAGGGTGTGTGAAAAGTTCAAAGTGATTGTTCAGTATAAGCCGATACTTCC
>CAZMLE010000106.1:0-10879 GCA_964567045.1 uncultured Pirellulales bacterium
TTAGCGGCATCGCCATTGTCAATACTTACGTGCCGCAGGGTTATTCGCCCGACTCTGAGAAGTTCCAGTACAAATTAGCGTGGTTCGATCGGCTGCTGGCCTTTTTCAAAAAGAATTTTCAGCCAAAAGACCCGGTTCTTTGGGTCGGCGACTTCAACGTAGCGCCGCAGGCGATAGACGTATATGACCCTGAGGCTTTATTAGGCCACGTGTGTTTCCGCCCGGAAGTTCACAAGGCGCTTGAAGCAGTAATGAAGTGGGGATTTGTCGATCTATTCAGGATGCACTGTAGTCAGGCTGGCCAGTACACGTTCTGGGACTACCGATTGCCGAACTCATTCAAGCGTAACCTCGGCTGGCGATTAGACCACATTATGGCTACAAAACCTCTGGCTGAAAAATGCTCAGCCTGTTACATAGATAAAGAACCCCGCGCCGGTGAAAAGCCGAGCGACCACACCGCCATCATCGCAGAGTTTGACTGGTAATAAGCGGCCTGCAATGCTTAATTCTTACAAACTTTATAAATCTTGCAAACATTTTAACTTTTCTCTTGAGCTTAGGCCAACTATGTGCGATAATATAAACAGGAAAGGAAGGCTGCTATGACCAAAGTGAGTATGACAAAGGCAAGACAAGATTTCACGAACATAGCCAATCGTGTAATGTATGGCGATGAGCGGATTTATATCAAAAAGAACAATAAAGCCGCCTTTGCTCTTGTTCCTATTGAGGACGTAGAGATACTGGAGGCATTGGAGGATCAAATTGACGTTCAGGCGGCCAAAGCAGCCATTAAAAAAGGCAGATTTATTGGCCTCAAAATTCTGGCAAAGGAATTAGGAGTATAGTCAGGGATGTATCAGGTTAAGGTGGCAGAGGAAGCCGCCAAGTTTATCCGCAAACAGGATAAACGCGTACAGCGTCAGATTATTAACAATATCAGGGCTCTTGCCGAAAATGCACGGCCGCAGGGCTGCAAAAAATTACAGGCCTACAAAGAATTATACCGTATCCGTTCGGGCAATTACAGGATTGTATATACAATTAGAGAAAAAATGCTGCTTGTTTTTATTGTCAGGGTAGCTCACCGCAAAGACATCTGCCGTCATCTGGGAAAATAACCGGACCATCTCGACAAAATTGCAATCTCCGCCCGCCAACTCGAGCATTATTCTTTATTCTTTTTCTGGTTCAACTACCCGGCAAATTTTCTTTCCGCAGTTCTTGCATGTTCCCGTGAGGATCAGGTCTTTGTTCCTCATTTCTGCTTTTTCCAAGACGATTGGAACTGAGCCTCCGCATTTTCCGCAAAACACATTCGCTAAAATCTTTTCCTGTGCCCATTGAGGAATCATCTTCCAGCGTTTTTCGGCTTGTGGTGTGAAAGGATCAGCAGGATGAATAGGCATTATCATTTTATCCTCTTATCTTTCTGCAGTGTATTTCGAGCATACTTCTGAAGTTTTCTAATTTCCCGTTTTGTATTCTTAACAGGTTCCCATCCCCCCGCTCATGCGAATCCAAAATATCCTTTTCTTCATTATTCAAAATCATCTTCTTCATTATCTGCCTTATGTCAATATTTTATTTGCTCGTGACGACCCATTTTGGATATTCAATGGTCGAAGTGTCATATTTCTTCGCTGTGGAATTCCGCTGCAAGACGGAGAGGTCCAACACTTGAACTGTGCGGCGGCTATATCAGGCATCCGCTGGAATGACTTGTTAGCCAACTGTCCACTGCTGCCGGTACACTCGTTAATTGTACTATTGGGACGCAAAGACTCGTCTCCTTCCTGGACACAGGCGACAGACACTCCCATGTCTATGTCACTGACCCATAGCGCGGGCCGAGACTTGACGCTAATTTTTTGCCATATTCTAAGAGCGCCGTGCGCTGCTCCTGTGAGAGCGGAGCGTACTTTTGGGCAAACTCCACGTTCTGCATGGCTTGTTGGACCGTATATGGGCCGACGACGGCCACGCTAACGCCCGGCAGGTCCAGTGCGTATGCAAGAGCCTGTGCCAGATAGGCAGGTTCGGTAGCACAGCCAACGTAGCCTCGCGGATGATTGGGAAAGCCGCCCTTGATGCCCGCATAGACCTTCATTGCTACGCAGCCGACGTTGCGTTTTCGTGCCTCGGGCAAAACCTTATCTTCAAAGCCATATATATTTCTGTCCGCGTAATTCATCACGCACATCACCACGTCGATCTGGTCGGTCTGAATCATGCGGACAAAATTAGCCGGCCTATTGTGCCCCGATATCCCGATGAAGCGGAGCTTGCCGGTCTCCTTTTGCTTCAGTAGGTACTCCAGGACACCGTCCTTACTTAGGACTTTGTCTATATTCTTGCTGCCGATACTGTGGATGTGCACCAGATCAAGGTGATCGGTCTTCAGGACGCGCAGCGATTCAGTCAGAGAGCGCTCGGCCTGGGCTGCGCTATCGGTTGAGACCTTTGTCGCAACAAAGAGCTTGTCCCGCCGTCTTGGGATTACGTGCCCCAAGATTTCTTCAGCTTCGCCGTATATTCTTGCGGTATCGATATAGGTGACGCCCAGGTCGATGGCTTCACTGAAAATCCGGATGCCTTCCTCAACAGGGATGGGACCTTCGCCCACGGGTGCTGTGCCCAGCCCAAGTATTGTGACCTTCTCTTTGGTGCGCCCGAGCACCCTCTTGGGTAGTGCACCGACTGACCCTGATGGAATTGACGTACCGGCTTCCTTCTCGGGTTCCGCTGCAAGCTGCGGCAGCGCAAAGGCCGCGCCCGTGCCGGCAATGACTTGGCCGAGAAACTGACGACGGGTGATTTCTTTGCGTGTATCCATAATCTTTCTTCCTCAATGTGATTCGAACGGTTCTGGCTACTTTGCGGGCATACGTAGTTCGGCTTTCTGGCTGAGCAGCAGATTTTGCAGAACTTTAACGTCCAGTTTTCGCGGCGGGATGTTGCCTTTGGCCGCCAGCGCCGCGGCGCAGCCAGAAGCATGTCCGATAGCCATCGCAGGGGCCATAGACCGAGCAGACTGAAACGGCGCTTGCTCAGATGAGATGCACCGCCCGGTCAATACCAAGCCTTCAACTTTCTTTGGCACCAGCGAACGATAAGGGATGTCAAAGCCCTCGTGGTCGAAGAAAAATCGCTTGCCATGGTAGCTCGGCATTGGATTGGAGCTGATCGCAATAACATCGGGGAACCGCGTGCCCTTAATTGCATCCTGCTCGGTAACGACGTATTCGCCCAGGACACGCCGAGTCTCGCGGACGCCGATGCCCGTAGCAGTCTCCAGCAGGTATACTGATTCCATTCCCGGCTTTTTTCGCAGGTCCTGGACTTCGTCCCAGAGATTCAGGCGTGTCCCGACCTCGGCTCGTGTCAGATTCTCAACATCGAGCCCATCGCCGCCGAAGCCCGGGCCCCACTTTACAACCCGATCGCCGATACGAATTCCTCCGTAGGATCCCTCTATGTTAGCCGGCAGCCCTCCGAGGCGATACATCAGACTCATTCCCATACGGTCGCCTTTTTCCGCCGGGCTCATAAAAGGAGCGCCGGCTTGTGCGGCAACGTCACCATCACCGGTGGCATCAATTACAATATCGGCGGCAAGTCCCTGGCGTCCCGACTTGGACTCCACGATCACGCCCGTGACTTGTGAGTCCTGGAGCATGGGACCGACGACCCAACTGTGCAGACGCAGGTTCACACCGTCTTTTTTAACCATATTAAGAGCGGCAATCTTTGCCGCCTCCGGGTCAAAGCCAATACAGTACGGCAGGTCACCCTTACGCACATCGTGCGGAAACTGCTTGGCATAATTGTCCGAATCCGCTATACCGCCGAGGCGGACAATTTCAGCGATGTATTCGGCGGCGATGCCTTTAACCGTCTGGAGATGCTCGGGCGGCCGCTGATTCCGGAAGCCATTGTAGCAGGTCATAAGTCCTGCGGTTCCGTTGCCGCCCAGAAAGCCGTACCGCTCAATAAGCAGTGTGTTTGCTCCGCTTCGCGCGGAAGCCAGAGCGGCGATCAGGCCGCTTGGACCGCCGCCGGTAACAATCACCTGGTAACGCCCGACAATGGGCGTTTCCAGAACCTCACGATATGTATTGCCCGAGGGCTGCTTTGCAGCGCGGGCGCACGTTTGCGATGACAATGCAGACCCTGCCGCTATGCCTATCATGCCAGCAATAAAGTCGCGTCGCCCGATGCCTTGAATTCCGCTCAAAGCACAGGGTTTCTTTTGACATTCTGCCATAGCATTGCTCTCCTATCGACCACCAACTTCAAACTGTGATTTCATCAGCGTCACATAATCCTGCATCTTGCGGACTTTGTTTTGCAGGGCCGCGTACATGCCTTGAGCTGTCTCTTTGATAGTCAGGTGCGAATTAGTGTATGGATTGTTCCGTGTCCCCTCCTCCACCTTTTCTATCCACTCGGCCGGTATAGTCTTGGTGCCCGAGAAGGCGCCTGTCAGGCCGCCTGCAGAAGCTGCCAGACAATCCGTGTCGCGACCAAAGTTTACCGATAGGACAACCGCGTCTTTGACATTGCCTTTGGTCGCAGCGAAAACCGCCAGAGCTTTGGTCACGGTCTCATATATCGAGGAGGCACGATAACTTTTCATCCTCTTATCGGCACAATACGGACTTTCCGCATCCGTATAAACCTCATTGAGTTCCTTGCGCATGTCAAGTGGCTGACTGTATTTTGCGGCTATGTCCAGCCCATGCTCAATCTCTTTGCGAATTTCAGGCGTGGCATATTTTAAGGCCGTTTCTATGACAGACGCCACCGTGGCATCCGGTCTCATAGCGTGCACCACCGCGGTATTGTATGCAGCGCCCCAGACAAACGAGTCACTGTGCGGCGGCTGATATACCCGGCCAATCTCATAGACGTCCCTTATTACACCGTCTATGTCACAGGCGTTGATCAAGGCAATCGCGTGAAACGAACGGGCAGTCGTATTCAAATGAGGATATTTGCTTAGTGTTCCGAGCTGCCAGGGCGGCACTTTGCCGGATTTCGCCTCGGCAAGAAGCTGCCTGTCGAACGCCTCGGTCATATATTTCATCTTTTCGGGGTCCAGAACCTTCACCCACGTCTTGACCAGGTCGTCAGCGGTGATTCTATCCTGCTTTTCAATGATGGCTGTGCACATTAACTTCTGGCGTTCGGTCCCATCTTCCGTGCTGCCGGCGGGGTGGTCCCAATCCACGTCGTAATGATGATAGGCGACAAACTTATCGAAGATGCCATACTCGCGGGCGATTCTATCCATGTCCCAGCCTTCAACGGCTGCCCCCATCGCAGAACCTATTCGAGAACCGGCTAAACATCCGTAGACCTTATCGAATAGATCCGACCCTGCCGGCCCTGCCTTTGTTTTACCTTTGGTCTCAGCAAGCCCGACGTGCGTCTGGCGGGCAAGTGCTGCTACGCCTACCGCTGCTACGCCCGCGCGGCGAAAAAACTGCCGCCGATTCAAGTTTTTCGTACCCATCAATATCGATCCTTTCCTAACCTTTTTCTTTGCCCATACGATACTGTCGACGAATTGCTGGCAATTGTATACGAAGCCTAGGACCGAGGCAAGTCCGCCGTGGGTCTGGTGCGGGGTTGACCGTCGCCGTGCCGGCGACGGCTAAACGTCGACAGAAAAACAGTTGAAATAAATTGTTAAATGTGTTGAGATGCGTAGAATGGAGGTCGGTTGGGCAATTAACAGGTGTGAATTCGATACGGGAGGTGCTATATGACGAGAATGCTTACGCGACTACTTTCGCTGGCCGTTATCCCGGCTGTTTCCGGCTGCGGCCAATTCGGGCAACGCTGTCCCGCGGAGCAAGCGAGCAAACAGAGTGCACTGGCCGCCGATGAGCCCGCACCAACCGTTCATACGGTCGGCAGTAACTTCAGCAAAATTATCGTCGTCCGGCTCAAAGTGGGCACAGATTTGCTCGACGGCCTACAAAAGGCGGTAAAACAGGAGAACATCAAAAACGCAGTTATCCTCAGCGGCGTTGGCTCGCTCACCAGTTACCGTGTGCATGTCGTCGACAGCACCACATTCCCAGTAAAGGAGGCATTCCCAAAGGCAGAAGGTCCTCAGGACCTGCTGAATGTCAACGGTTATGTAATCGACGGCAGAGTTCACGCACACATCATCTTCTCAGACCAGACTAAGGCGATGGGAGGTCATCTGGAGCCGGGCACAAATGTTTACACTTTTGCCATCATTACTTTGGGTGTACTCCCGGACGGTGCAAACCTGGCGAGGTTCGACGATTGGAAGTGGTAAGAATATCCGGCTGCTTATTATTCAGGGACGCTCACCTACAGGTGACATCGGCGATTTGTGTGGGAATCAGAGGCTCTCTGGCAACGAATCGCTCATAGGCAAAGATGCCGAGGTTTATGACGGCAAGTGTAATGAACCCCGGTAAGCCTTGAAGACCAACGGTTAAATCGCTCCCGCCTTCAATCACAGCGATAGCCACTCCCGCCGTAGCGTTGAGCGAACCGTGAATTATTGCGGCGGCAATCACCGATTTTGCTTTTAGTCGCACATAGCTAAAGACGGGGGCAAGCAAAACACAGAACGCGGTCATCATAAACACGCCCACTATACGGTGCTGCGGATAGTTGTGTCCCTGAAGAATTATTGGCGCATGCCACAAGCCCCAGATAACGCCGATAAGAGCTGACGATTTCCAGAAACCCAGAAAACCAAGCTCCCTCTGCAGCAACCCCCTCCAGCCCAACTCCTCACCAAATCCGGCGATTGCGTTGACCGTGGGTCCGGCGAGCAGCCCCAAAAACAATCCTATCCAGAAGGGGTGAATAGGAAAGCTGGCCATCTGCTTCTGCGCGCGCTGCAACTGCTCGGCAGACATCACTGACCTGAATCTTTCGAGCAATCCTGTCATCTGCGGCGAGTAGCGAACATCCGGCAAAAGCAGGCTTATGCCTAAAGCACCAAAGGCAGCCGCAGGAGGCAGCAGCCACGCCACGAGCCACCAGCGGTTTATCTTCCAACTGATGCCCAGCGGTGCTTTCAAAGGTTCCTTGTAGATAAGTTTTTGAACCACGATGGCGGCGAGCGCGGGCATAAACATATATATTGGAGCTACAAAAATAGTGCCGGACGAAAGCCATTTTCCCCCCAACGCAAAATACGAAAAGATAAAGGCATAGCTGATAAAGAAGGTCAGTCCAACAAATACCAGCGATTTCTTGATATTTGTTTTCATCAATCAATCACCTGAGGCATTTATTGGGCCAATATATTTTTTCGCCACAACGATATCATCGAACCAGACCTTGCTGACCTGTCCGGGCGGCGCTTTGGTGATATAAAGAAGAAGCCACAGAAAATTCAGATTCAACTTTTCCGTATTTCGCCATTGAAAGCCTTCAAATGGCTCACCAGCGGGGTCGGGATTGAAGCTGTCCCAGACCCATTTGCCTCTGGGAAAACCTTTGCCCAGGTGACTGATTACCTGTCCACTTTTGCTCCATAGTTTTCCGTCAATCCACAGCGCCTGTTCGCCGTTGCATTCTGTCACCGGGTCATTCATCTTCATCATTAGTTCCACGCAAATCCATTTGCCTTTTTCCGCCCGAAGATTTTCGTCGTTGATAAAATCGTGGCCCCAGGATTGTCTATCAGGTGAAGATCTCATCCCCATCCAGTACGAGTAGAAATCCCACCGCCATTTCTCACCATACGGCTCAACGCCTGTGGTAAATCGTTCGTTGCCGACAGGGCGGATTCCCGCTCCACCTTGAGGCCACGGCGTCGGCGGATTGTAGCCACCCACGTGGACGAAATGGTGAATCGGATAACAATCAGGATCAAAATTCACATAAAACCGAAAGTAAAGCTGCTCGTAGCCCGGCAAAAGACGCCTGTACAAATGTCCGCCCGTTTCTTTTCCGCCGATATGCGCCATTAAGAGTGAGCGTTTGCCGGCACTTGCTTGTGGCACATCTTCGGATAGTGACATAATCTCGATATTGCTCACGTTTTCCCACCTCGCCTTCACGGCATCCAGAGACGGTTCCTCGAAGTCCTCCGCAAAGATTACATCGGGATCATTTTCAATCCCTTTATCACGGGCATATTTACCGGCCAGGCCCGAACCTGCCTGGGCAGTCTGCCTGATTTCCAAAGTGGCCTTTTTCACGCAAAAGGCGTATAAATTGCAGTCAAGGCCGGAATAAAGCAGGTACATAGTTTTGCCATCATTGCTCATCCATTTGGTCGGCAATTTATGATGATACGTTCGGCAGTCTTTGCCGTCACTTACCGACCAATGGTCGTCGTAGTAGACGGTTGTCCAGGGTCCCCAAGGCTCGGGGGCATCAAAAACTCCCAGAGCGGCCGTGTGCGTGGCTTTGCTGCCTTGCGGCCGGTGCGAGGTCGTCAAAAAATATCTGCGCAGCGGTGTATTATAGGTAATCGCTATGCGTTGAACGCCATTAGGGTCGGTGAAGATGGGCTTGCGTAATTCTATGTGAGGCGACCAGGTCGGTTTGCCATGCCCGTCAAGGCCGGCGAAAAATTCGTATTGCGACCTATCTGCCACTTTTGCTTTGGGGACTCTGGCCAGCACAATGTCGGGCGAATAGCCGTAGGCGCTATCGTTTGCCTGAGAGACGATGTAGACATAATTGTCCCTTGCCCCCTGGTAATTTTTGCCGAACTGGATGAACTCCGGACAGCCGAAGGTATCGGAAAAATGCCACTCAGCCCAATGCCAGTGCGCGCCCAGATCGCTCGACCAGGCCAATCTTGAGTTGGTGAAATCGTCTGAACCCGGCGGCTTATAGTTTCTTACGAACATATAGAGAACGCCATCTAC
Organism: uncultured Pirellulales bacterium; assembly: GCA_964567045.1. Lineage (GTDB taxonomy): Bacteria > Planctomycetota > Phycisphaerae > Sedimentisphaerales > Anaerobacaceae > JAFNGF01. Next base: position 8,886 of record CAZMLE010000106.1, read on the forward strand.
CTTTAGTAGGCCGCTTGCCTTGATGCCTTTCGCTCCCCCTCCTTCAGGTGTATCTGCATCGCTGGCAAAATCTTCTCCGCGAAAGTGTGGAGGGTCTCCCAATATCCTGGCAAAACCCAGCGACAAATTCGGATTTTGCTTGTCAAAGCCATCGCCGTCGCCGAAGGCTGTTATTTGAAGGTCATCATCCGCCCAGGTGATAGGCCAGTTATCGCCCGACCGATCTCTTCCGCATTTAATCACTTCTGTGTCCCAGGTGAGCTTAGCGATAACGGTGCTTGGCGGATAAGGAGCAATCCAAGCACCCATAACGACCATACAAAGGCAAATTAACATCACAGTAAAGCCTCTTTTTACAAACGCGCCGCGAACTTTTCGTAATTCTGTACTTCGAATATATTGTAGCACTTTCCTTTAAGCAAGTAATCATTGGGTGACATTTCTTATAACACTCGATCCTCCGCACACCGTTGGCCCCATTTTGGACGCTCAACTTTTGATACGCGGTGCTTCTTCTCCATGGAATCCGCCTATAAGCCCCATTTTGGAGTCTCAACGCTCGATGTGTTTTATTTCTTCTCCGCGGAATCCGGCTAAAAAATGGAAACATCTCGCTGCTTCACGCTCAGCTCCAAATCTTACCGGTCACGAGCGTCGTCCGCTGCATAGTGTGGTTAGCCAAGTCATTTCGACGCTGGACTTGGGTTCAAATACGACATCAGTAATGATTCCCATCTGGCCATCTTCGGCATACACCCATGCAGCCACGCGAGAAGATCGAACAACACCTTTTCAGATCGATTCCGGTGCCAACCTTCCAGCGAAGTCCCATCATGTAATGACCGGTATTGAAAAACTCCCCTTCCTGAGCCGAAATCGATGACCCAACCTCGGTCGAGTAGAAACACAGCGTCAAGGATGTTTCCCCTTGGGGCATTGCAAAAACTTCCTTCGTTCGCGACTCTCTGCTGCACCGCATCGAGGCTCAGTTGGGATTCCATCGCAATGAGAAAGTAAGGTGGGCAGACATAGAATCGATCACGGTCGGCTTCATTCGTGCAAATCATTGTGCCTTTGCCTGGATTGATCCGGAGCTTCTTCCACTTGCGCGAGCTCTCCAGACTTGTCTGAAGCTGTGCAGACGTAAGCAACGACTTGACTTCCCCTCCAGCGCAGACACCCTCCACGAAAAACAGCCCAGGCTCGTCAGGCGTGAAGGTAAATGGGTGGTCCTCGTTCGCTATGACCATGTCGGTCTGACCAGACCGTGCTCTATGTTGATCGACGACCTCGCCCTGTCCAATAGCCAGACGCAATGGAAGCTATTTCCGCAGGAAAGTTCGGAATGCCGTCTCGACTTGGTCACCTTTGTTTCCCTTGTGTTCGAACGTTGCCCGCGCTTCAGCGAGCTTCGCCTTCATCTGAGATCCCGCCGCAGCAATAATTTCTTCAAGCATAAAATCTCTGACCGTGGCTAATATTGTTCATATTGATCCACACAACACCCCAAGTAATGATTAGATTTCCGTAAAAAATCCATGAAAGCAAGTTTTGTCTTTGTCGTAACCAAAGACATATCTTGCTGAATTTTACGTATCCGGTTAAGCGTGTTGTTAGGCAAATTTTTGAGTTATCAAATCTTTATCAAATTCAAGTGAGTAAGATAGAACGGTTCTTAAATCCATCCTTTTCGAAGCGTTTAGAATTTCTATACTCACAATCTTATCTTGCGAAGTTGTATCTATATTAACACCTTCAGAAATTTCTATAACTCCATCCGGCTTATCATCTCCCAACTTTAAATATAAAGCATCTACTTCATCATCATAATACACTTTCATATTTTCCTTCCCTTCTTCAAAAGATAACTCGTTACTATTGTTATTATACCATCTTCAACAGCAACCACAATTTTGAGCGGATACTTAAATCCCTCCACATTTTGAGACTGTAGCAACAAAACAGAGCTTTTTTAAATAGTTTCGGTCCATATG